>DDUM01000071.1:0-6556 GCA_002344795.1 Flammeovirgaceae bacterium UBA2338
TCTGTCTGCAATTGAATAGCATTATCTATGGAAGACTTAATTCGTGTTTGTTGATGGCCTTCCTGAGCTGCTCTGGCTAACAAATGTTTTGCTTGCCGAGGCAATGCAAGTGGTTTTTGAGGTATTGCTTCCGCCTTGGCCAGCTCAAGCGTCATCTCATCCAATTTTCCCTCTTCTTTTAAGCGATTCAATAACCGGTCTCTCTTTTCTTTTAGAATATTTCTGTTCTTGCCCGGATGAATCAGTGATGGATTATTGGGTAATACTGCAAGCATGGCTGATTCTGCCCAACTCAAATCATCCAATTCTCTTCCAAAGTAGCGCCACGAAGCAGCCTCAATGCCCACCACATTTCCTCCAAAAGGTGCATGTGATGCATACAAGGAAAGAATCTCTTCCTTACTATAAGACAACTCCAGTCGCGTGGCCAAAATCATCTCAATGATTTTTTCAAAATACGTACGCCTATGATTCTGTCTTGAAAGGCGAATTACCTGCATCGTGAGTGTACTGCCACCGCTCACTATAGTGCCAGCTTTTATATTTTGCTGAATGGCCCTAAAAGTAGCCAGAGGATCAACTCCCAGGTGCGAGAAAAATCTTTTATCCTCAAAAAGAAGAATAGCCGCTTCAAATTTTTTTGGAACAAAGGTCTGCGCTGGAAATCGCCACTGCCCATCATTTGCAATTGAGGCTGAGAGTAAACGACCTTCCTTATCTTCCAATACGGTAGAATATGGACTATCGAAAAGAGGGTCAGGCAGGCAAAAAAGAAACGCAATAAACAAAACAATGGCAATCCCTGTAGTCTTCTTATACTTCTTGATCCAACTCCACACTTTATTCATAGTCGCTATGAATTTAATCTCTTCTAACTGAGATTAGAAATAAAAATAATCAGAACTACGGCAGGCGCTACATAGCGAACCAAAAATCGCCAAATATAAAATAGTCATTTTTATTAATATTTTACTCCCTTGTGTTGCTTTGTAAAGCAACACTCAGCAAGAGATCGCTATTTAATAATCTATTGATTCACATTCGCTTTTACTACCTCTACTACTTTTCCTTTTTTACGGGCATACACTGCGCGGTCATACATCCCCTCACAACTCACTGCAGGTAAATAGTAAGAACCTACATAACTTGCAGTGAGCAATACCTTAAACGTTTTCTGTTGATTGGGCGCCAGGTCAAAATGGGTATATACCCTATCGTCACGAATATCCTGATAGGTGGGAACGTCTCCGCTCAATCTGTCTTCCACTTCCTCCAGTCTCAAATTATTAATCTCCCAACCACTTGGGAAAATTTGACTCAGCGCCAGGTTTTTATAAGGCCCTCTTAAACCAGGGTTAGCAACAGTAACAGTTACTACAAACTCCTGACTTTGCTCCAGTTGTACCGGATCAATGGGATTACCTTTAGTGTCCGCGTACGAGATGGCCATTTTCAAATTACTTTCTTCATCCTCTTCAGCACCACGTGCTGGCACTCCTCCTTGTATCACGCATACATACAATGATCCTGCACTGGTATTTGAGAGTTGTAAGGCACCGGATTTTATTTGATCAACGGGTAATTCTATTTGAGCAATAGGTAATTCAGTGCTTGCCGAAACCTCTTTACCGTTAAATGTATAAGTAAACTTGATGTTCCCTTTTTGTTCTGAACTCGCAAACGAACCCACTGCTTTCAAACACCATGACAAAGTTTGAGTACTCATCCATGAGTTGGAATTACTCAACTCCGTTGATATTTCTTTAAGAAGTTCAAATCCTTTGGTCTTCTCCCCTAACATCAGTAGTGTTTCTAAAATAATTGCCTTGTCTCTTAAATCTGATCCGTAGGTATACGCCATTTCATTATAAGGCGAAACTTTTGTGGAAACATTGGAAATTAAACTTTTTCCGGCCTCTGGTTGCCCGGCCTTTACGTAAGCGGCTGCCAACATCCATTTGGATGATGCGGACAAGTCAGACATTTCTCTTAATCTGTTCATGGCACTTAATTCAGGACTGCCCGCCAAAGCCAATGAATACAATCGATATGCCTGAATAAGTTCACTTCTTCCATACTCCTTACTGGGTCGCCACGATTGTGCTTTATCCTTTTGGTATTTCTTCCAACGCTTCAGCATATCATTGGGCACGAAATATCCTTTGGAGGAAGCCTCTACCAAAAAATGACCTGCATAAGTCGATCCCCAACTATCAGAGTCGTCACCTCCCGGCCAATAGGCAAATCCACCATCCCTGGTAACAAAAAGACGAAACCTATCTATTGCTGCTTTTACATTGGCTTGTGTCTTCTCTTTTTGCTGATCGGACACCACCATTATCTGATCCAGATACAACTGCGGAAATACTGCCGATGTGGTTTGCTCTATACACCCGTACGGATAGTTGAGCAAGTATTTCAATCGCTGACCTAAATTCACAGGAGGCAAACTGGACACTTCCAATGTAGCAGTATTAGTTCCTACCACTCCAATAGGGGCCAAGGTGGCGCTCCATGATTTTCCTGCTGTCACAAAATTATCCTGTACTCGGGTCACTGGCGGATTAGGGTTTCGTATTTCAATATCAATTACATCGGTTGCCTTATAACTACCAGATGACACAGTAACCTCCACCTTTGCAAATCCCGTTTCACTTTTTACCCCCAACTCAAAATCAGTAGTAAAGTCTGTATTGCCATTCATGTTGACGGTCTTGCTGCTACCATTGGGCAAAGTAATCGGACCGGAGACTTTCACCTCGATCTTTACATCACGAATACTTTTCTCCATAGAGAAGAGGGTAATGGGAAGTTTTAATTTTTCTTCCAGCCCCAATACGCGTGGCAGAGTAGCCAACACCATCAACGGCTTTCTTACAGGCGTGGCCTTATCCGTTTTTCCATAAGCACCATTGTGTCCTGCCACTAACATTGTTTTCACTGACCCAATGTATTGCGGCATAATAAAACGATGTTCATTGCTTTTTCCGGTAAGGGTAACCGGACCGAAAAATTTCACCACAGGTTTGAATCGATTGGCTTTGCTATCATCTTCTTTGCTGCTCAATTCACCATCACCACCAATCGCCAACAACCTTTCTATCCTTCCTCCAAAAGCACCCATCACCTGATCATAAAGATCCCAGGTTTTTACCCCCAGGGCTTCTCTTGCGTAAAATCGCTGCCATGCATCAGGGGTCGTGAATTTGGTAAGGTCTAATAACCCTTCATCGACCACGGCCAAAGTATAGGTCATATTGCGGTTACTCTTTTCAGAAACTTTTATTACCACCTCTTTACCTGGCTCCAGTACATCGGGCATTTCAATGACAGGTTCCAAATGAGTTGTTGGGTCTTCTACCTGGATTGGAATTACACCATATAAGCGAATAGGCAGATCATTGACCGTCTGCGAATGAGGTTGTAACAAAGTAGTATGGATAAACACATTAGGTGTCATCTCGGGGGTGATGTCAATGGCAAATTGATTATCCCCCTTCTGTGTTTCCACCCAATAGGTCTGTATCACTTTACTCCCACTTTCCACACTCACCAGCGCTCTTCCCTGTCCGCTGCCAGGAATAACCAGGTTTGCTTTTTCTCCAATATTATACATTGGTTTATCCGATGAGAACGAAAGCATCGTAGCTCCTGAGGCATTTTCCCTCGACCTACCTGCCCAACCCGGCCAATCGATGTAGACGAACTTACCCGTGCTATGGCCCGATACCGGATCATAAGCCTTTACAAAAAATCTACCCCACTCGGGATAGTCAATTTGAAAGTCCCAATGTCCCTTTCCATTGACAGTGTTAATTTTTCCTGTCTTTACTGGTCGCGAGTATCTCCCCGACATGTAATTGGCATTGTCCTCAGAATTATCCCACCACCATCTCCATTCCACCTTATAAAGAGACATCTCAATACCATTATGAGAAACAGGATTGCCATCAGCATCTATTGTTACAATTTCTGCCCGTTGCACAGAATCCGTAAGCAACATGCCTCGCTTGTCTCCTTTTGGCAGACGTAAACCTGTAAACGAGGTATAAGGATAGTAGGGAATACTGATGCGGTCGATGCTAAAATTCCCGCTTTCTTCAAAAACCTTTCCTCGGAATATGGCATTCAATTTTCCTGGCGCTTCTTCCGAAACGTTTATAGATGCATTTACTATTGCTTTACCTTCTTCATTGGTATACCCTTCAAAAACAGATTGGGTCTCGCTGTTAAAATCAATGGTCGGATCATCAAATGCATAATCAGGGTAGCGATCAAACTTTGTTTGTGCTTTGGATAAAATTACCTCAAACTCCGCCTTTAGATTTTTACCAGGCGCACCATGTAGCCAATTTACCTGAAGGTTACCTGCTACATTGTTATTTGCTGCTGTAAGTTTATCTACTCCAAAATCAAGATTGATTTTTAATCGATTGGGTTTTACTGTTTCTATCTTCAGGGTTTTGGTAAACTGAGTGCCTCCTACTTTCACTCTTCCCAGCCAGTTTCCTGTTGGATCATCGGGTGATGTGGCTGTGGCAAATTTATAAAAGCCATTTTCCGCACTCGACCGCACCAGGCGATTGGTGATTTGCCCTTGTGGATTTTGCATTTCAAAAACTACCGGATGATGGGCTGGAAGAAGTTTAAGTTTGTCTTCCAGTAAGAAGGTAAGGAACAAAGAGTCACCTGGTCTCCACACTCCTCTTTCACCGTACAAAAATCCTTTCAAACCTCTGTCCACACGTTCACCTCCTACATCAAAATTGCTGAGGGACAATGATTCTCCATCATTTAATTTCAGATAACCCCTTTGATTTCCGTTTTTAGCCAAAAGCACAAATGGCGTAGTCTTGGATGTAAATGTTGCCTTTCCATCCACGCCCGTTGTTGTCGTTCCTAAAACCTGTTGTTGAAAATCATATAACTCCAACTGAACATTTGACACTGGTTGAGTTGTTTTCAGATCATTCACAAAAACAATAGTGCTTCCATCACCTCCTCGTTTGGCGATTAAACCAAGATCGGAAGCAATTACATTTTGTTGGACGGACCGGCTACTGTTATAGTAAGAAGAGTGGCATGGATTGTCCCGCTGCCTCCAATCATAATCGTCATCATAGTAATAGTCCTCATAGGAATCCCAGTAACTATCCTCATTCGTTTCCATCTCATCCCAACTCTCCTCTTCAAATCCTGTCATCTCGTTGGACAGGGAGGTGTCCTCAGTCATACCATCACATACATAAGCCAGGTATGATTTCCTGAAGTTGAGCCTTATCTGATAAATAGCGCCAGGCTCTGTGTTGATCAGGGTAGAAAGATCCAGGGTAAAGCGATTCCACTTACCAAAGTCTGTTACGCTTGCATTGTCAAGCGATACTTTCTTTTTAAGAATGGCCTTTCCTACTCTTCTCAATTCAGAGTTTCCATTCAAATTGTTGACCTGTAAAAACTGAAGTACATTCTGTTCATATATTTTTAATATGGTCACATCGACTGCCTTGATATTCACTGCCTCAAATGGCATAATAAGACCATCCGTACCTGGAAGGATGGATCCCTTGCCCGTAAACCGGACGGCAGGCTTCACTTGCTCAAATTGAACATCAAATGTGTTTCGTTCACTCATCCGATAATCCAAAATATTTCTCACCCCTGCTTCAATGGTAAGCGATTTGCTTCCAGTCTGTCTGGCAGAGGGGTATACCCTGATCTCATTGTCCTTAATTTCATATTCAAGACTGCTCAGGCCTTCAATTCGAATAAGGCCATCCAGGTTTTGCTTTTCCTTAAGGGGATCAGAAAACTGAATTACTACTGATTGAGATGCTGCCTGATCTACTTTTACATTGGTCACCATAAAATCTCCAAGTGCGGGCACCTGTACTTCCTCATCTGCAGTTTGCTCTATCCCGAGTGATTCTCCATTCAGAGCGAGTCGCACAACTGAGGCAGCTTCCTTGCGCACCACCTCTTCAATTGTAAAAGCATGTTGTTTTCCGTCAGCAGCGTGAGCCCACGAAACAGAAAGTATTTTGCCGTCTTGTTGGGCCACCAACATTTTTTCAACGGCTGTCTTTTCAGCAAAATCAGCCGTTGACAATGTGCCCTCAATTTTCTGTCTTGTCAATTCTGTTTTTACATAGGGAAGAATATTATCCACGGTCAACCCAAAGTTTTGAGGGATCACCCGAAATGAGTAGTTGAAAGTTTCCAGCCCCTTAGGAACGGGTATAAGTTTTGAAAGGTAAAAGCCCAGTTCATAGGTCTGACCGGATGTCAATCGATTTTCCGGGGTAAACTCAACCGTCCTCATGTCGAGCCATACTGCTTTTCCACTGACAGACGGCTTAAATGAAAACAGCTTGCCAGCATCTTTGCCCACCAAATCGAGGTCAGCTACATCTTTCGCAAAAATTATACGAATCGGAGACCCGGAACTTATTACGCCCGCTGTATAAGAAGATATATACTCTCCAAAGGCTGGGTTAATGGCGCCTGGGTTTCCTTTTTGAGATGTACTGGTTGTATAGTAAAAGATAAAAATTACAAC
>DDUM01000071.1:6892-7671 GCA_002344795.1 Flammeovirgaceae bacterium UBA2338
CTCATACCCCTACTTGATTGAGGAAAAGAGTGAGCATACCACCAGTTCATAGGGATATTATTAGTGAACTTTGAATATCCAAAAATAAATCAAATTTAGAGTTGGAAACGGAAAGCATTTTTTTTAATTATTTCCAAATATCAAAAAATCGTTATTAGAAGGGCATTTACTTGGGTAACAAAGCCGGGGCGCATAACTTTGAAGGCTGAAAAGACAACTTACTAAATC
This sequence comes from Flammeovirgaceae bacterium UBA2338, assembly GCA_002344795.1. Classification (GTDB taxonomy): domain Bacteria; phylum Bacteroidota; class Bacteroidia; order Cytophagales; family Cyclobacteriaceae; genus ELB16-189. The sequence goes on from DDUM01000071.1 coordinate 7,121, forward strand.
CACATGGAGTTTTTAAATACTGAATATTACGGCAACTCTATACAAAGCTATCTGATTTCAGTGGGGATGATCCTGGGTGGGATGCTCATCATCCGACTTTTCAGAAAAAGCATATTAATTAGACTCAAAAAATGGGCATCCACAACTGAAACAAACTTTGATGATTATGTAGTCAGCGCTGTTGAGCGGTTTATCCTCCCAATGCTCAATGTGGGGGTCATGTATTTGGCAGTTAAATACCTTAATCTCGGAGAGGAAGGGTCCAAAGTGTTACGCAATGCTTTTGTGGTCGCTTTTACTTTTTATGCGATTAGGCTCGGCACTTCCTCGTTAAAAATTCTTCTGGAATCCTATGCTAAACGTCAGGAGGGTGGTGAAGAAAAAGTGAAGCAGTTGAAAGGAATCATGATTGTGATCAACATCATAATTTGGTCCTTAGGTGCGGTCTTCCTATTCGATAACCTGGGCTACAATGTAACGGCCATCGTTACCGGTCTGGGAATTGGTGGTTTGGCCGTAGCGCTTGCGGCACAAACCATACTGGGCGATTT
>DDUM01000001.1:0-6358 GCA_002344795.1 Flammeovirgaceae bacterium UBA2338
ATCGTATCTACCGCATTTACACCACTTTTACCAAAGACGGTGTACCGGAAAGATATCCACGCACATCCCCTCCAATTGCTATTGCGCTCCCTGATCTGATTCCAGAGGTAGAAATAGCCACACGCGTTATCAACCCACCGGAAGTAGAGCAACACCTGATCAAATATGGTGATGAGTTGTATTATGAAAAACTGGGCTACCTGGTAGACTCCACCTTTTTCGATGTTTTCGATTATGCCTTCAAAGAAGGAAACAGAGAGACCGCTATGGATCAGCCTGCATCGGTTGTATTATCCAGTGAACTCAGCAAAAGGATATTTTCAGACAAGTCTCCGTTAAATGAATGGCTCATCATCAACAGTGGCCCGTCAAAGGATACGTTTATGGTTACTGGTGTATTACAGCCCTACACCAGCAAGTCGCACCTCGATGCAGGTTTTTACATGTCGCTTCGGAGTGAGGGCTGGGGAGATTTTATCAACTCAGTAGACTCCTGGGCATGGCAAAACTTTGTTTCTGGATATGTGCGACTGTTCCCTAAAGCATCTCCGCAAACCGTAGATGAGAAATTTCCTCAACTCATTGAAACGTATGCTGGGGATGTACTACGAGGTGCTGGTATGAAAAAAGAATTAAACCTACAGGCACTCAGCGACATTCATCTCTATTCCGATTTTAACGATGGCTTTCAATTAGAAACCAATGGCAACATCATGTATGTCTACATTCTGGGTTCTATTGGTATTTTTATTTTACTTATTGCCTGTATCAACTTTATGAACCTCACCACAGCCAAGGCATCTCAAAGGGCTGGAGAAGTGGGTGTAAGGAAATCGTTGGGTGCATCACGGCAAAACTTAATAGGGCAATTTCTGGGGGAGTCTTTTACTATTGTGGTTGTCTCGATGATCCTATCAGGAATCATCATTATACTGACCCTTCCTTTCTTCAATCAGGTAACACACAAAGACCTTAGTCTCAATGGCAACACGGCAGCTTATGTCGCCCTCTCCATGCTGGTCATTTCTATTGTTACTGGATTTGTTGCGGGCAGTTACCCCGCCTTCTTTCTCTCCTCCTTTCAGCCTGCCAAAGTATTGAAAGACAAAAGGCTTTCGGGGGGCACTCAATGGTTAAGAAAGTCACTGGTCGTATTTCAGTTTATCGTTTCCATTTCACTCATCTCAGCGATACTTATTATCCAGAAGCAGCTGGATTTTATTCAGAACAAATCTTTGGGCTTTAATCCCGAACAAAACATTGTGATCCCCATGCGAACAAGTGAGGCACGGAGCAACTATGTAGAGTTAAAGAACAGCATTCAGCAAATAGCAGGCGTATCACAAGTTTCAGCCACCACCAGCTTGCCTTCAACCCCTTTGCTCAGAGACTACGGATTATACTTACAAGGTTCAAGTCCGGATACAGGCATTTTGCATCGGATGATCAACACAGATGAAAACTACTTTGATCTGTTAAAGATCAAACTGATAGCCGGAAGAGACTTTGACGACCAAAGGGACAAATACAAAGAAGAAGATGAAACTGTCAATGTAATTGTCAATCAGGCGAGCTTAAGAGAGTACAACATTGACCTGAAGGATGCCGTGGGCACGACACTGCTCAGTGAGTACGATGGCACAGTGCGCTATCATAAAATCATTGGCGTAGTAGAGGATTTTCACCAATTCTCGCTTCACGATAAAATCGTACCCATCATGTTCAAGATACCTGAATCCAAAAAGAATTTCATCTTCATTACCATGAGTGTAGCGACTGCTGATTATAAAAACATCATCAGTCAGCTGGAGAGCAACTGGAAAGCACAAGTGCCCAGCACTCCTTTTGAAAGTACCTTTCTCTCTGACAGTGTGAACAAACAATATGAGGAAGATCAACGCGTGGCCTCTATCATGACCAGTTTCACCCTGATCGCCATTATTATATCCTGCATGGGCCTTTATGGACTATCGGTGTACATGGCAGAGCGCAGGATAAAAGAAATAGGAATAAGAAAAGTGCTAGGTGCAAGCGTTACCGGGATTGTAAGCCTGCTCACAACGGACTTTCTCAAATTAATTCTCATTGCCTTTGTCATTGCCGCCCCGTTGTGCTACTACGCAATGGGTCAGTGGCTCCAAAGTTTTGCCTATCAAACCACGCTGGGCGTATTTGTATTCGTACTGGCTGGTACAGTCTCCATTGCTATCGCCTGGATCACCGTGGGCTTTGAATCTTTTCGTGCCGCTGTTGGCAATCCCGTAAACTCATTAAAAACTGAATAACTTCCTCTACACATGTTAAAGAACTATTTTAAAATTGCCATCAGGAGTTTAATGAAGAACTCCGTGTACTCCTTCATTAATATCACTGGACTTGCTGTTGGCATTGCCTGTAGTATTCTGATTCTGCTGTGGGTCAATGACGAAACTTCGTATGATAAATTTCATCCCAAGGTGGACAGGCTGTATCAGGTGTGGACCAACGCCTATTTTGATGGCAAGATCAATTCATGGATCTCTGTGCCACAACCCCTAAAGAATGCGTTACAGGAAGATATCAGTGACATCAAAAACGCTGCGATCTCAGAGTGGGGAGGCACGCATTTGTTAACCGTTGGCGACATGAAGCTCAACAAACGGGGATACTTTGTAAGCTCGGAGTTTTTAGAAATGTTTGAGTTTCCTCTGCTAAAAGGATCGGCAGCAACCGTACTCGATGAGCCCTACTCTATCGTACTTACAGAATCAGCAGCAAAGAATCTTTTTGGGGATGAAGACCCCATCAACAAACTCATCCGACTGGACAGCGATGCAGACGTAAAAGTAACAGGTGTGTTGAAAGACATACCCTCAAACTCTTCTTTCGAATTTGACTACCTCGTGCCTTTCAGTTTGATGCTGGCCACCCAGGAGTGGGCTAGAAATGCGGAGAACAACTGGGGCAATAGTTCCTTTCAGGTCTTTGTTGAACTGCCAGAAGGAACTACCAAGGCACAAGTGGATGAAAAGATCAAAAACTTTCTGATGGAGAAAGAGGATGAGGATGGCAGTTTTAAAAAGGAATTGTTTCTACATCCCATGAAGGATTGGCGACTACGCTCAACGTTTGAAAATGGAGTAGCAGTAGGTGGCATGATTGATTACGTTAATTTGTTTTCTATCATTGCCATTTTCATTCTCATCATCGCTTGTATCAACTTTATGAATCTGGCCACAGCCCGATCAGAAAAGCGGGCGCGTGAAGTGGGCATCAGAAAATCAGTGGGTTCAAAAAGGCAAGATCTGATCTTTCAGTTTCTGGGAGAATCATTACTCATTGCCTTTATTTCTTTTGTTCTGGCACTCATCCTGGTAGAAGGTACCCTCCCCTTTTACAACGACCTGGTGGAAAAGCAACTGCATGTTCCCTACCTCACCATGCAGTTTTGGGTTTTTGCCCTCACTATGATATTAATCACGGGAATTTTATCGGGTAGCTATCCTGCACTTTATCTTTCCTCATTCAATGTGGTAAAAGTTTTAAAAGGAAAAATACAGGTAGGTAAAAGCGCCAGTATTCCAAGACAAGTATTGGTGGTATTGCAATTTGGTTTTTCTATCATTTTGATTGTTGGCACCATTGTGGTCTACTATCAGATTCAACATGTCAAAAGCCGAGACCTGGGCTATGATCAGGAAAACTTAATTTCTGTTCAATACAATGATGAACTGAGAGAGAACTACAACACCATCAAACAAGAACTGTTGCGCACCGGTGTGGTAGAAGCGGTCACCCGATCCAACAGTCCTATTACCGAAATCTGGTCCAACAACTTTTTGGGATGGCCGGGAAAGCCCGAAGAGTTACGGGTAATATTCTCCACGGTGGCGACCGAATACGATTACACCAAAACCATGGGCATTAAAATGCTAATGGGCCGGGACTTCTCTGAAGACTTTAAAAGTGATTCGTCTGCAATCATTATCAACAAAGCGGGGCTTGACTTGATGAATTTGGAAAACCCCATAGGCACCAAGCTCGACCTGTGGGGAAGTGAACGCGAACTGATAGGTGTGGTTGACAATACATTGATGGGCTCACCCTTCCGTGCCGTGTCTCCACTGTTTATGGTTTTTGACCCGGAGTGGATCAGTGCCGTTTCTATTCGCCTTTCCAAAACCAACGACTTGCAAGGATCCATCAGCAAGGTGGAAGATGTATTCAAACAATTGAATCCTGCCTATCCCTTCGAGTACGATTTTGCGGATGTTGAGTTTAAGGAAAAGTTCACCACCATTGATTTGATTGGCAAGTTGGCCAATTTGTTTGCCTTCCTGGCGCTGTTGATCACCGGCCTTGGTCTGTTTGGATTGGCTGCCTTCACGGCAGAACAACGCACCAAGGAAATTGGCATTCGCAAAGTACTGGGTGCCACCGTTACCGGAATGGTGATGATGATCTCCAGGGACTTTTCAAGACTGGTTTTAGTATCCTTCGTTATCGCAGCACCCATTGCTTGGTATTTTCTGGATTCCTTCCTGGAGCGCTATCCGATAAGGATTGCTATTCCCTGGTGGACCTTCCCTGTGGCAGGGTGTTTTGCACTGATCATGGCCATCGGAATTGTCAGCCTGCAGGCGTATAAGGCGGCTATAGATAACCCCGTGAAATCATTGCGATCAGAATAGAGTTTATTCTGGGTACATGCAACCATTAGGTGCCAAAGTGCATCTTTGGGGCATGTACTCGTATTATCTAACTTAGGACATATGAAACCGACACTACTCTTCACCTTCTTATTGACATCTACCCTCCTTTTCGCACAATCAGAAGAAAAGCCCCTGGATTCATTTGATCGAATCGTAGCCTCGCAATATGTCAATGTGATCCTTGAAAAGGGTGAGAAGGAATCCATCCGGATAGAATATACCGGTGTTGATCCTGAGGTAGTGAATATAAAAGTAAGGCGGAAAAGGCTGCACATCTATTTGGATGATGCCAAGCTGGTAGGCAAGCAAGAGAAATTCTACTACAATGGAACAAAGCAAACACGAAGCATGTATCGCGGTAGCTCGGTAACAGCCTATATCACCTACAAAGAACTGTGCGGCCTGGAAATCAGAGGAGAGGAAGAGCTGGTGTGCAACGGAGCCATCAATGCCGATAAATTTAAACTGAAGGTATACGGTGAAAGTGAAGTTACGTTGGCGTCACTGCAAACCAACAGATTTAAGGCTTCCATATTTGGTGCCAATAAGATAGAAATCAAATCAGGTGTGGCGGGGCATCAGTTGTACCGATTGTTCGGTGAGAATAAAATTGACACACAACACTTGTCCAGCAATACCACTGCCTCGCGCATTTATGGAGAAGGCCGCCTTACCATCAATGCCAATGACGAATTAAAGATTACCGCTTTTGGTGAGCCTGAGATTCGTTTAAGTGGACCTGCCCAAATCAACAAGAATATTATTCTTGGTCGTGCGGACATCAAGGTGAAACGTCAGTAGTCTCAAGCGTGTGCTACACACGCAAAAATCATTTCATTACGAAAACTTGATGGGTGCTCGCCTATTTGGGAGACATCCTTAAATCCGGCATTCGATAAAAGCGCCTGGGCCATCTCGTAAGTCACTGGGAAAGGAACCCACTGGTTGCTGCGCTCCGTATCGTATTCCACCAAAATCAGTTTACCCGTATCTTTTAGATAGGAACGCAGGTGTTGCAGAAAATCTGCCTGGTCTTTGATGTAGTGCAAAGTGTTGGCGATGATGATGCCATCCAGCGCTTTCAAAGGTAACTCCTGCCGCTCGATATCTGCCTGAAGAAATTCAATTTCAACCTCCCCCCTCTTCGCGCCAAGGTACTGCGTGAGCTTATCTACCGCCCATACCTTGCTTCCATCGCCCAATAGCTCAGCTACGGCATAGGTGAATGTACCGGCACCACAACCCAGATCTGCCCAGGTGGCGGTGGTTTTATTGGGAATAGCTGCTTCAATCAGCTGACGTGCGTCTGTTGGATTCATACAGGGTGCAAACTTAAAAGATTTTTTGGGATCAAGGTTTTTATGGCGAGCCAGTAAGTGTGTATAGCGGGTAATTTGAATGCACACTTGGGGTGGTTGGTTGTACAATCGCGGTGGGTGGTTTTGCACTCGGGGTGGGTGGAATGTATTTACCGGTGGGTGGATGTGCACAAGCAGTAAGTACAATGCACCCTTGGGGTGGTTGGTTGTGCACTTGCGGTGGTTGGTTTTACACTCGGGGTGGGTGGAATGTATTTACCGGTGGGTGGATGTGCACAAGCAGTAAGTACAATGCACCCTTGGGGTGGTTGGTTGTGCACTTGCGGTAAGTACAATGACCTGACGGGG
>DDUM01000001.1:6612-125281 GCA_002344795.1 Flammeovirgaceae bacterium UBA2338
CCTGACGGGGTGAGTTGTTTTGCAATTGCAGTAAGTAGAATGTATTTACCGGTGGTTGGCTTTGCTTTTGTGTTGTACATAATGCCCTGAAGGGGTGTGTGTGGAATACGAACTTGAGAGTCTGTTCAATAAACTGTGGCTTTTATGGCAAATGCTTAACCGCAGAGATTCTGTGTTAAAAATCACGCTGTCCTGAGTTTGCAACTCAGGACGCAACTAAAACTTTAAAAATCTAAAAACTCAATTTCTAACAAACCAACACGTTTGCCCTCATAATAATCTCTTGCACTGCTATATAAATACTCTTCTGCTTTTTCAACCACTCCAGCTTCAACGGGATTATTATGGATATACTCTAACTTTTGGTAGGTGAACTCTGGCCCAAATAATTCTTTAGGATGGTTTTCCTGCCTCCAAAATTGATATGTCTTATTTCGGCTATTTTGTTCTCCGGCATTCCTGAATATTGCAAGCATCCATTCTCTTCGACTTTCACCAGCATAGTCAGAAATAGCTTTTATTATTTCTTTTGAAGTAAACTTCTTAAAATCTCTTAGTATTTCACTTGTGTCATTATTCCTGGCGGAAACGATTAAATGAACATGGTTACTCATCACACACCAACTATAAATCAAAAGTCCTCTTTCCTGCTGACAATGTTTCAAACTTTCAATCAGTATGTCTCTATATTTTTTCCGAGTGAATACGTCAACCCATTCAACTACCGCAAATGTTATAAAATGAATTCCTTCTCTATTTCTTATTTTGTAGCCTCCTTCAGACATGTTGCAATTATAACAAAAAGGATTTGTAGTAATTGTGTCCTGAGTTTGCAACTCAGGACAGCAAGGCCAGCAAGACGGTAAAACAAAATATGCCTATGTGCTTAAGTGATTATGCTCACATTTAAGACCCTGTATCAATGTTTTTATAGGTATAGGGTGAGGCGGCTAAAACGGCTCGCTCCCATCCTTTGGGGATTTCCTCTTTCAACAGATCTCCCGGCTTGAGTTGTGGGTATATCTCACCATAATGTTTTATTTCGGTAAAGTCTGTTCTGCGCATCCTATGCCATGGTCTGAGTTCTGTGGTGGAATGCAAGCCCATAGAACCCAACATTTCAGCAACACTATGAACGGTTTCTTTATGAAAAGAGGCTGTGCGTATGGCCTTATATTCTACGTCAAGCCCGGCAACCAACTGTGGGTTTTGTGTGGCCACTCCCGTAGGACATTTATTTGTATTGCAAACCAATGCCTGAATACAACCAATGGCCATCATCATACCTCTGGCCGAATAACACACATCGGCACCTATGGCTAAATTCTTTATCACATCAAAAGCACTAATAATTTTTCCGCTGCACAACACCTTTACCTTATCCCTAAGCCCGTAACCCACCAGCGCGTTATGTGCAAATGAAAGTGCTTCTACCAATGGTGTTCCAATCCTATCCGAAAACTCAATGGGTGCCGCTCCGGTACCCCCTTCGCTACCATCGATATCTACATAATCGGGTTGTATCCCAGACTCCACCATGGCCTTGCATATAGAGATAAACTCCCTTCTTTTTCCAATGCATAACTTGATACCAATAGGCTTACCACCCGAAAGATCTCTCAGCTTTTTAATAAAATCCATCATTTCCATAGGGGTGGTAAACGCGGAGTGCCCCGGTGGAGATAATACATCTTTTCCCATTGGCACGTTACGAATTTTAGAGATCTCCTCACTTACTTTCTCAGCAGGAAGGATGCCCCCATGACCAGGTTTGGCTCCCTGAGACAGTTTTATCTCTATCATCTTCACATTTTTCTGACTTGCCTTTTTCTGAAAGAGATCAGGATCGAAATCTCCATCATGTGTGCGTGCACCAAAATACCCCGTCCCTATTTGCCAGATAACATCACCACCATGCATTAAATGATATTCCGTAAGTCCTCCTTCACCTGTATTGTGTGCAAAGCCTCCCAGCTTGGCGCCTTTATTTAATGCTTGTATTGCGTTCTTGCTTAACGACCCATAACTCATGGCGGAGATATTGAGAATACTGGCATTATAGGGCTGCTTGCAATCCGGCCCACCAATGGTAACCCTTAGTTTTTCAGGGTTTACTGTAGTGGGACTTAGAGAATGATTTACCCATTCAAATCCCACCTCATACATATTATTTTGCGTGCCAAAAGGTTGAGTGGAGAGTTCATTTTTGGCCCTCTGATAGACGAGGGAACGATGCTGCCGACTAAAGGGCACTCCATTTGAATTGGTCTCTATAAAGTACTGGCTGATCTCCGGCCTTATGCTTTCAAATAAATACCTAAGATTACCTATCAAAGGGAAATTTCTCCTGATCGTTTGCTTTCTTTGAAGCATATCATTCAGGGCTATAACGGATAAGGGACCTATTACAATGAATGTCCACAGAATAGGAGTCCAGAATAGTGAAATCACAATCAATCCTGCAATCAGGATTACTGATGTAATTATAAATTGTCTTCTCATTTCTTTATTGATCAATAACGATCGATAAAGAAACGAAAAATTCAATTATCAAAGGATGAGTTGAGAAGAAAACAAAAGAAATTACATACTACTGGATACCTCTAAGTACAGCAGTCAAAAAAGTAAGGGTTGAGTATAAACTACCCTTTACCTACGGTTTTTATCTTCATGATCATGAAAAGCAGCTACTATTATAGTAACTGGGAATTAAGCATTCTATCATTATCTTACTTAATGAAACTATATCTTACCCCGGCAAACACTCTAATACCCTGATTAGGTGCAAAGACATAATTGGGGTCGAAAGTAAGTGCGTAGGGATTATTAGGCGTGGGCAGTGCATTCCCATTTGCATCAAACGATACCTCTTTGTCAAATGGATCTCTGGAGCGGGCAATGCTATTGCTGGGGGGTGTGTAATTCAGTAAATTTTTAACACCTCCATAAATTGACCATCTGTCATTTAGTTGTTGGGTCAATTGAATATTTTGGATGCTCCACACTGGGGAGGTATCGGGGCGGGGATCCAGTTTACCCAATACAGGTAGCCGCATTGGGCCGTATAAGTTTCCGGTATAGTCCACTACCAAATTTTTTGTAATGGGGTAAGAGATAGACCATACTGCGGCATATTTTTCCGTAAGCAATTGTTGTGATTTTATTTCAATACCATTTTCATCATTTTCAACCGTAAATACATTCATGCGTGTACCTCCTGCTATGATCTTCAGTCCATTGGTAAAGTTAAAATCAATATTTAATGATACGCCTTCCGAAACCGCATGTCCGTTCAGGTTGGTATAGATGATCTGGTTATCGTTGGTTAGGTAATCAGGAATGATTTTGTTATCAAAATAAGTGTAGAAGGCAGTCGCGTCAAAGCCAATGAATCCACCACTGATGACTATTTTCTTTACATAGTTGATATTGGTATTCCAGGAAGTTTCAGGCTTTAAGTCTTCGAGAAACACCACATCGCGTGCACCCGTTAGGGCGGCATGGTCTTCGGTAAATACATTGGCTACACGGTATCCGTTACCAGCACTCAGGCGCAAAATATCCTTTTTATTCTTTGATGTCCATTTATAATTTAAACGTGGCGTAAAGATGTTCCCATGAATAGAATTGTAATCGTAACGCGCGCCTAACAGTACTTTGCTCTGTTTGCTGATGGTAATTTCGTCTTGTATAAAACCTCCGGGTAACCAAACCGCTGAAGGGTTATTTGTACCACCACCAATGGATGCTGTAGCCGGAGTATTATCATCATACCAGGTATAACGCAAAGCCCCGCCCACTAACAGATCATGCGCACCCAATACCTTGTTCCACGTCAATTGACCAAAGCTTATATTTTGGTCAGCATTGTAAGAGGTGTTTCCGTAGAATGAATTGTGATTGTGACCATTCGCTGAAAATCGAAACACTATCTTTTCTTTAACGGGTAGCTCATAAGCGCCTAACACTTCCCACCGTTTGGTATAGATGCTTTCCCCGTAGATGCTGTCACCGCCACGGAAGGTACGCGTCCAACGCATATCACCACCCCACCGGTCTTCATAGTTAAGCCGGCCGGCCAATGTAAAGAGACGATGGTCTTTTCTTACAAAATTTATTTTATTGAATAAAGAAATTCGGTTAGCAAGCGTAATATCAGTGAACCCATCATCATTGTTATCCATTGGGTTTTGATAGTTAAAATAATTGATGCCTGTAAGTGATTGTGCCTTTGCGCCAAGGTTGTACCTAAGTCCGATGTCTGTATTGAACTCACCCCAGGAGGTAGCAAATTGGTCGAAAGAAATATTATCTGCTGTGTTGGGTCTCTTTGTAATCACATTCACCAAACCACCTACGGCTTCTGAACCATATAGGGTTGAGGCGGGTCCCTTTACAATCTCCACCCGGTCTATCAATGAACTTGGAATTCCCGTTAGTCCATAAACCGTTGAGAGTCCGCTTACAATGGGCATTCCATCGATTAAGATCATGGTATAAGGGCCTTCTAATCCGTTAATGTGGATATCTCCTGTGTTACAAACGTTGCAATTCAGTTGGGGGCGAACTCCATTGACATTGGTAAGCGATTCAAATAAACTGGGTGCCGGGTTTTTCATAAAAAAGGTAGGTGTGTATACCTCTATCGGTACAGGGCTATCTGATTTTGATACTTCCTTTAAAGTGCCTGAAATTACCATCACCTCGTTCAACAGATTTACATCTTCACTCAAAACGATGGTATAGTTCTCTTTTGTGTTTTCTAAGGGCACTCTTTGCGTTGTGTATCCTGTAAAGGATACCACAAGCACCGATGAAGATGTGTTGGCAGGAATTTGAAGTTGGAAAGCCCCATTGGCGTTTGTTGTCGTGCCCACCTGGGGATTATCAGAAAGATAGACGCTGGCGCCCGGCAGCCCTTCGTTGGTATCGGCCTCTGTTATTGTTCCCCGAATTGTTTGTTGTGCATAAAGCGAGATGCAAAACAGATGGAACAGGGTGATCAACAGCGTTGATTTCATAGGTAATTTTATTCTACCCGTAAAATTATAAAGTTAGATTGATCTAACAAATTTTTTAGATGCTTAAAATCTATACAATTAATGGAAATCGTTATTTTTGAGGGTGAATTCTTTAACTGAAGAAAATTACCTTAAGGCATTGCTGGCTTTGTCGGTTACGAGCGATGAGGTGTCAGTCAACGACCTTGCCAAGCACCTGGCTATTAAAATGCCAACGGTAACCAGCATGATGAAAAAGCTGGCTGCCAAGCGGTTGGTACAATATGAGAGTTATAAACCCATAAAACTCACAAAAAAGGGAAGACAGGAGGCCGCAGGCATTGTGCGGAAACACCGGCTTACAGAAATGTTTTTGGTAGATAAAATGGGGTTTGGCTGGGAGCAGGTACATGATATAGCCGAACAGATCGAACACATCAAGTCACCTGCATTTTTTGACAAAATGGATGAACTGCTTGGGTTCCCTACACTTGATCCGCATGGCTCGCCCATACCGGATAAAACAGGAAAAATAGAGTGGAAGCACTATGAGAAGTTGAGCGACTGCAAACCGGGGGATAAGGTTACCTTAAGTGCAGTGCTCAATTCATCATCAGATTTTTTAAAATTTCTTAATAGCAGAGATCTTAAGTTAGGCGTCAATCTCAAAATTGATAGTATTGAGCCGTTTGACAAAACGATAACCATCTCCATTGGAAAACGCAAAGAAGTACTGAGTAACCTCGTATGCGAGAAGTTGTTGGTAGAAAAGGTAACTTAACGACATCCCATCTTCCGTATGGTTTGTGGGGACACAAACAAACCGTGGATGAGGAACATGGAAATCCCACTCAGCGTCTTTGCTTCTCAGCGGTAAAATACAACCACAAGGTCCTACCCCACCACTTCCTCATACAACCGGTAAAGATTCCCGCCCATGATCTTATCAATCTGGGATTGGGTATACTTTCTCTTCACCAGGTTTTCACGGATTACATTCATACGTGAGGGCCCATTGAGTTTTTCCAGGAACAACGGCCAGTCAGTAGGTTTGAATTGTGCACCCTCCTCTTTAAGCAATATTTGAATCTCTTCTTCGGTACTGGGAATCACACGGTGGTCGCGGTCGCTTCCTATGGCCACATGATCGATGCCAGCCGTTTTCACTGCATGATCAATATGATCAAAATACACTTCCAGGTTATTGGTTTTCTCTTTGGTCATAAATGTCCTGATCTGGCACATGCCAATCACACCTCCATGGTCAGCCAACAGCTTCAGGTTTTCATCGGTGGTATTTCTGGCATGTTGATATAACGCTCTACAGGTTGAATGAGAAATGATAACAGGCTTTTTAGAAGCTGTGATTGTTTCTTCCATGGTTTTCATCCCCGCATGCGATAAATCAATCAACATGTTCTTTTCGTTCAAACGAGCTACCAGTTCCATTCCAAAGTTGGAGAGTCCGGCATCGGTACGCTCGTAACAACCATCTCCTACATAGTTGCGCGAATTGTAGGTCATCTGTACACTGCGCAATCCCAGGTTATACAACACATCTAACCTACTCAGGTCTTTTTCAATAGGTTCAGAACTCTGAATAAGATAGAACACGGCCAGTTTCTTTTCCTTGATGGCGCGGTCAATATCAGACAGGCGTGTGGCTTTTATAAAATGAGTTGGATGATCGTAAAAATATTTATCGTAAGCAGCCAAATCTTTTAACAAGATGTCATAGGCTTCGTGCCCGTAATGTTTTGGATCAGAAAGTGTAATGGCAATAGCACGGGTACCACTGGCGAGGATCTTATCAATTAACTCCATGGTATACACGTCACGGATTTCTCCCATGGCATCAAAGACAAAGCCCGAAGGAGCGTCTTTGGCATATAAAAAATTAGGAAGCATGGCCAGTCCGGCAGTGGCTGCAGACGCTTGTTTGATGAATTCTCTTCTTTCCACAGATCTTTTGTTTAGTTAGGTCGTTTGAAAATAGTAGCTATTATTATCAATTACAACTCTTCATTTTTAGCAAAAAAACAGGGAGTGGACTCATCCACTCCCTATTCTCTATTTCAACTAATGAATAGCGAAGAATTAGTTCTTCTTCTCCAGATCAATCTTCTGATCAGGCAATTTATTGTTGATCTGCGGCACTTGTTTCTCCAATAATGTAGTGTACTCCTCCTGGACCCTGTCCATTCTTCCTTTTAATACACCATACACTTCCCCTTGCTGATTGGTAGGCTTAAAATCAACACCATTGGCAGTAATATCACTCGCCAGGGCGCTCAGTCTACCATACAATTTCATGGGAGAACGGAATGCATCTTCTCTTGCTCCGGTAAGATGGATATCATACAGTTTGGCAGAAATCCCTTGTGCCTGCGCTTCCATGGCCACCAATTCCTTCTTCAATCTTGCATTCTTTGTAATAGGGATCAAGTCACCTAACTCTTTGCGAATCCATTCCATTCTGTCGATCATCTCTACAACGGTGTTCATGGCATCGCGCAACTGCAACGAGAACACTACCTGCTCCTGAATCTCCTGCTCCGTTCCGGTAGTGTTTGGATCTTTCAACACATCAAATGTTTCTGTGAATTCTTTTCCTCCGATTTTAACTTTGGCGGTGAATTTCCCAGGTGCAACTCGTGGTCCCAACTGGCCTTTCCATAAATCAAGATCCCATGTTACCAATGGCCTCCAGCCTTCAGCATTCATTTCTACCCAAGGTCTTCCAGGAGGTCTTGTTCTCAACTTAGGCTGGAAGGTAGGTTCGTACCTTAAGTCCCACCATACTCTGTTAATACCTGCTGTATTGGTTCCTTTTAACGTGCGTACCAACTCTTGTTGATCGTTATAGATTTCTATTTGAACACCTCCACTCACCGAATCTTTTAGAAAATAGTTGACAGGACTTCCATAGGATGGGTTCCTTCCTGCATTAAGACTTGGTGCATCTGTCTTGATCGCTTCTACTTCCTGAAAGCGATAGGCTTTGCGAATATTAAATACATAACTTGACTGCTGTGCTGCGGCTGCATATTCTCGCAATAGAGAAATATCGTCCATGATATAATAACCGCGGCCATAGGTGCCCACTACCAGGTCATCAAAATTTTCCTGAATAACCAACCAGTACACTGGAGCCGGAGGCATGTTGTTTCTAAACAACATCCAATTCTTTCCATCATCAAACGACACATACAATGCATTGTCCGTACCCGCATAAAGCAATCCTTTCTGCTTAGGGTCTTCTCTTACTACGTGGACAAAGCTCAAAATCGATTTTGGAATACCGTTGCTGATTTTTGTCCATGTCTTTCCATAGTCTGTGGTTTTGAATATGTAGGGATCAAAATCTCCCATCTGGTGCATGTCTACTGAAATGTAAGCGGTTGCTGCATCGTAGCGTGAAGGCTCGATGTTGGCAATGGTACCCCATTTCGGCATGTCAATATTACCCGATACATTCACCCAGTTTTTACCACCATCTTGTGTGATGTGTACCTGGCCATCATTAGAACCAGTCCAGATCAAATCTTTTTGAACCTTAGATTCTTCGATAGCAAATAATGTAGCACCATCAAAAGTCATCAGGTTATCAATTGCAATGCCACCTGAACTTTGCTGATGCGATTTGTCATTGGTGGTCAAATCAGGGCTGATGACTTGCCAGCTTTGGCCTTCATCATCTGTTTTATGTACGTACTGACTTCCTACATACACCCTATGCTGGGTGTGAGGTGAGTGAGACAAGGGGAAGTTCCAATGCCATCTGTATTTCAAATCTGCAGGAGCCCATCCGTAACCTGCCTCAGGCCACACCCGTACTTCGCGGGAATGTCCGGTTCTTAGGTCGTGACGTTGCAGACCACCGTCATAGCAACCTGACCATATAATATTATTATCAAAAGGATCAGGGCGAGCAAATCCGCTCTCGCAACCTCCTACGCCTTTCCACAATCCTAAAGGAATGTATCCTTGCAAACTGTTGCTTGGTCCACGGTATGACCATCCATCCTGGCGATTACCATAAACAAAATATGGAATCTGATTATCCACTTCTACGTGGTACATCTGTGCAATGGGAAGAACTACCCGTTGGAAAGTCTTTCCCCTATTAAGAGAAATACTGGCGCAACCATCATGGGCCACCATCATGCGATCTGCATTCAATGGATCAATCCATATATCGTGGTTATCACCACCACCACGTGGGGGGCGCTTCTCCAAAGTTTTACCTCCATCCAACGACTGGCCGAAACGAACACTCATGAAATAAACTTCGTCTGGATTGTCCGTAGAAACACCCATGCGTGTATAGTAGGGTGCACGCTCTGCCATGTCATGGTTGTTGCTCATGAACTGCCACGTTTCACCACCATCATCTGAACGGTAAAGCAGAGGGCTCTTTTCTTCAAATAGCGCATATACTCTTTTTGGATTACTGTGAGCAATGGCCACGTTCGTTTTTCCTACAGGTTGCTTTACACCTCCTGGCAATCCTTTGGTATTCATTGGTTCCCAGGTGTCTCCCCCATCAGTTGATCGGTAAACGCCTCCACCTGCACCACCGCTGGTCAGTCCCCATGTATTGATATGGATTGACCACATTGATGCAAATAAAATATTTGGGTTTTGAGGGTCAATGGCCAGATCCGCTGCACCCGTATTTTCGTCTACAAAAAGTATGCGCTGCCAGGTTTTACCACCATCTTTTGTGCGATAAACTCCACGCTCTTGTTGTGGGCCATAGACATGACCTAAAGCAGCAGCATAAACGATGTTCTCATTTTTAGGGTGTACTACTACACGACCGATGCGTCCGGTTTTTTCAAGCCCCATATTTTTCCAGGTTTTACCAGCATCCTTAGAAAGGTAAATACCATTCCCTACTGAATGTGCGGGACGGATAACAAATGTTTCTCCAGTACCTACCCAAACCTGAGAAGGATCTGTTGGCGCCAATGCAACTGAACCGACCGATGATACATCCTGATCATCAAAGATGGGATTCCAGGTTACCCCACCATCATCTGTTTTAAATAAACCACCTGAGGCTGCACCTATATAATTGACCATTGGATTACCAGGTTCTCCGGCAATAGCTATTGCGCGGTTCCCTTCAGGTCCAATAAATCGGTATTTCATCTCCTTAAATACATCTGGATCATAGGTTTGAGCCAGCAAAGGAGACATCACAACACTTAGAAGAAAGGTGATGACATGTGCTTTTCGTAGAATAAACTTTATCATTGCTTAAATTTGACTTTATTGAAATTTGGGGCGAAGCTATGAAATTGGCAGGCTTTGTAATGCATCAAATGGGATGATCGGTGTATAAACTCAACCAATACTACCACAGAAAATAAATAGTAAACCAATGGGTAAGGCTGACTGGTCAGTATTCATAAAACGTATCCCTATCAAAGCGTCTGTAGAACAAGTCTATAGGGTATGGGCTACACAAGAAGGTCTTGAACAATGGTTTTTACGAACGGCTACTTTTGTCACTCCTGATAAAAACCCACGGGACAGAACAGCGTATGTCCAAAAGGGAGATACTTACACCTGGTATTGGCATGGCTACCCTGATACCGTATTTGAGAAAAGAGAGGTGATCGCTGCCAATGGAAAAGATCAGATTCAATTTACTTTTTCCGGAGGGTGTCCCGTTAAAGTTACAGTCCTACCAGTAGGCGATGTCACTATTTGTGAACTTACACAGGTGAATATTCCGGCTGATGATAATCCAAACACTAATTTATATGTTGGATGTGGTGAGGGATGGACGTTTTATCTAGCTAATTTAAAATCAATCTTAGAAGGAGGTATTGATCTTCGCAATAAAGACAACACCATTACCAAAGTTATTAATTAGTAATCTATGAAGTCAATTCAATTTGTATACTTACTATTTCTTTCCACATTGTTCTTTTCGTGCACACAGGAAAAAGTAGAAAAAGGAGTTTCATATGAACTCGCGCAGTCAAGGAAAGAAAGCATCAGGGACATACAATACACTTTGCATTTCGACATCCCTGCAAATCAAAACGAAAACATAGCTGGTATAAATACAATCACATTTCTTTACAAGAAAAATACTTCTAAAAACCTCTATCTCGATTTCAATGAGAAAGCGGATCACTTACAGGAAGTCAAGGTCAATCAAAATGCAGTGGATGTAGTTTTCGAAAATGAACACATCGCTATTCCTGACAACTTATTAGTTGATGGAGAAAATAAAATAGAAATAACATTTACAGCGGGTGATTTGTCGCTGAACAGAAATGAAGAGTACCTCTATACATTGTTTGTACCTGACCGTGCCTCTACTTGTTTCCCTGGTTTTGATCAGCCGGACCTGAAAGCATCTTTTGTTCTTTCCCTTTCTATACCCAATGAATGGGAAGCCCTCTCTAACCAACAGGCTGAGATTTCTTCGTCAGATAATAAGAAGAATTACCAGTTTCTTCCCACCCAACCTATCAGTACCTATCAGTTTGCCTTTGCTGCTGGAAAATTTGAAAAAGCAACTGATGCTGTATCTGGAATGACGATGTATTACAGAGAGACAGATTCCACCAAAGTGGCTGCAAATCTGGAAGAGATATTTAAACTTCACAGTCAATCGCTGAACTGGCTAAAAGATTACACCAACATCTCGTATCCGTTTTCCAAGTTTGATTTTGCGCTAATACCTACCTTCCAATATGGAGGCATGGAACACCCCGGAAGTATTTTTTACAGAGAGAGCAGTTTAATCCTTGAACCATCGGCATCTGTAAATCAAAGAATGAGCAGGGCAAGTCTTATCGCCCACGAGACGGCTCACATGTGGTTCGGAAATTTAGTGACGATGCAATGGTTTGAAGATGTGTGGCTCAAAGAAGTATTCGCCAACCTCATGGCCGCCAAAATTGTTAACCCACAATTCCCCGAAATAAATCACGACCTGCGCTTTCTCATGGCACACTATCCATCCGCCTATGAAATAGACAGAAGTGAAGGCTCTCACCCAATACAACAAAAATTAGATAATTTAAAAAATGCCGGAACCTTGTATGGCGCCATCATCTACCAGAAGGCGCCTATTATGATGCGCAATCTTGAAACCATGATGGGTAAAGATAATTTTCAAAGCGGACTTCGGGATTACTTATCACAATACAGTTATAGCAATGCCACATGGGATGACCTGGTGAATTCCTTAAAGAAGTTCACGGATAAAGACCTTACACTTTGGAACAACGCGTGGATCAAAAGCAAAGGCATGCCGGATGTGGCTTACACATTGGACAACAATCTGTCCATTCGAGTAACCAACGACAGCCTCGGTTTGGTCTGGCCGCAGACTTTTCAATATAAGTTGGTAGGAAACCAAAGTGAAGTGAGAGAAATTGTCATCAGTGATCCTTCTGGCTATACTGCCCCCTCTTCGTCACCTGATTTAAACATTGTGCCCAACTACAATGGAAGAGGATATGGATATTTTGCTGCGGACGAAAAGAGCAGAAACAACATGCTTGCCACCGTAAACAGCATAGAAAATCCGGAAGTGCGTGCTGCCATGTGGATCAACATTTGGGAGTATGTGTTGCGGGGTGAGTTAGAAGCCAAGCAAACATTAGAAACCATTCTCGCGGGAATGGCTACAGAAAGAAATCCATTGATACTGGAATACATCACCAACAGAATGAGCAATATCTTTTGGCAGTTCACAACCCCTGAAGACCGACAACTAATAAGCGCACAGATTGATGAAACACTTTTTGATTTGATGGCGCTTGAAAAAGATGTTTCATTAAAACGTATTTTGTTCAATTGTTTCAGGCAAACCGCTAACAGCAAAGAAGGTATTGAGAATCTCAAAAAATTCTGGGGTGACGAGATGACCTTAGGTTTGGAGATATCAGAACAGGATCACATTGAGTTGGCTTATCAAATAGCAGTGAGGGGTGCCGATGGAAGCAATGAGATTCTTGCAGCGCAACTCAAAAATACCAAGAACCCCGACCGCAAAGAAGCCATGCAATTCATTATGGGATCATTATCGAGTGACGAAGCGGAACGTGATATATTCTTTGAAAGTTTAAAAGATCCTAAAAACAGAGAGCATGAGCCTTGGGTATTGAAAACATTGGGATTTCTGCATCACCCGCTCCGCGCTCAACAATCAGTGAAATACATTCAACCAAGCCTGGAGATGTTACAAGAAATTCAGCTTACGGGTGACATCTTTTTTCCAAAAGGATGGGTTGAACAAACGGTTTCTACTTACCAATCGAAAGAAGCAGCAGATGCTGTAAAACAGTTTTTAATTAATAATCCGAATTTATCTCAAAACCTTAAAAACAAACTGCTCCAGTCTGCTGATCCATTGTTCAGGGCTGAAAAGATTTTAGCGTCTAAGCAGGCGCAAAATATGTAACTTACCATTATGAAAAATTTCCTATTGCTCTCCCTAAGTCTTATTGCATTAAGTTGTAATAACCCACAACCCACTGCCACAGAAAAACAGGAAGATCAAAAATGGACCTGGGAAACAGAACGTTTTGAAAAAGCTGTCAATCAGGTAAGAGCAGGAAAAGATCTTACACCCAAATCATGGCCCAATGGTGCCAGGGTAGCAGTACTTCTTTCTTTTGATGTTGACAACGAAACGGTAGCCTGGTGGGATGGAGAACCAACGATTTCAGATTTGTCGAGAGGAGAATACGGATCGCGGGTTGCCTTGCGAAGAGTAATAGATTTATTGGAAAAGCATGAAGTGCCTGCTTCTTTTTTCATTCCTGCTTTAAGTCTTCACCTTGCGCCACAGATGGCAGACGAAATAAAAAGATTACCACGACATGAGTTTGCAGTGCATGGATGGATACATGAACGCAACACAAGAGTGCCTGCTGACAAAGAAAGAGAGATGGTGATCAACTCGAAGAAAATGTTAGAAGACCTTACGGGTGAAACTCCCGTTGGCTATAGAGCACCATCATGGAATTTCAGTGCAGCCACGCCAGACATTATCAAGGAGGTGGGATTCCTTTATGAAAGTTCTATGATGGCGGATGATCGTCCTTACGAATTGGTCATCAATGGAGAACCCTCCGGCATAGTGGAGTTACCCGTTGAATGGATACTAGATGATGCTCCCCTTCTCAATCCAAGAGGAAACAGTTATGCCAATCCACGCCAGCTTCTTGAAGTACTAAAAGATGAATTTGATGTGGCCTATGATGAAGGCACCATGTTCCTAATGACCATGCATCCTCATTACAGCGGTCACCGATCACGCATTGTTGTATTGGAAGAGTTGATTGAATACATCAAATCGAAAGACAATGTTTGGTTTGGTACGCACCAGGAAGCTGCTGAATATGTAAAAGCAGAAGTAGGATTTGACTAATAGCCACTGAACTTCTTCATCACCTCCTTCCAGGCGTTTTGGCAAACCTACCATGGTACAGTAATCTCTATAAGCAACGAATCAATTATAATTTGATTCATAACCAACAATACACAAAGTATTTTAATTCTTCTTCTCATTTAACCTTGCTTAAAACAAAATAAAACTTCAATATTAATATTGTAGTTTTTACAATTCAGTCAACTGCTCATCACTTAGTTCATGAGTCAATTTATTCGCGCTATCAGGAAATGGGACTTGGTGCTGTTGATGATCAATACCATTATTGGCGCAGGAATATTTGGTCTCCCCTCAAAAGTATTTCAGCTCTCTGGCACCTATAGCATTCTTGCCTTTGTGGTATGTGCACTGGTGATATTTAACATCATCATTTGCTTCGCGGAGGTAGGAAGTCGATTCGACAAAACAGGCGGACCCTACATATACATACTTGAAGCCTTTGGTAGTTTTCCGGCTTTCATCATGGGATGGCTCCTATTGTGGTCGCGAATAATATCTTATGCTGCTCTCATCAATTTATTGGTCACCTATAGTTCTTACTATCATCCCAGTCTCAATCATTTTTTTCCACGCTTGATGGTTATGGTAGTGCTCACTGGTATTCTTACGGGCATTAACTACGTAGGTGTAAAGAAAACCACCACTGTCAACAACTTCCTGACCATTGGTAAAGTGGTGCCCCTACTCATTTTTATACTTGTAGGCTTTTTCTTTTTACAACCCGAACTCCTCTCCTTCAGGGAATTGCCGGAGTTCAACAATTTTTCATCCTCTGTTCTTTTATTGGTTTTTGCATTCGGTGGCTTTGAGGTGGTGGTGATCAACTCTGGTGAGATGAAGAATCCCAATAAGATTGTGCCTTATGCACTGATCATCTCCGCTCTGATTGTAATGGTGTTGTATGGATCGATCCAGCTCGTATCAGTAGGTACACTGCCAACGCTTGGCCAATCTGAAAAGCCGCTGGCAGATGCCGCGCAAAGTTTTATGGGAAGTTTCGGAGGAAACCTTATTACCATAGGTGCAATCATTTCTATTGTAGGTGCCTTAAACGCCATACTTTTGGTTGGCTCCCGGTTATTGTTTGCTTTGAGTGACGAAGGGCAATTACCCAAATCACTTTCCATTGTTCATGAAAAATATCGGACACCTACCCTTGCGCTATTTGCATTTACAGGCCTTTCCCTGATCATTGCCGTAACAGGTTCCTTCATATATGCCATTACCATCACTGCCATCATTCGCACTGTGATGTATGCCATGGTATGTGGTGCGTTGATTAAATTAAGAAAACAGGATAAAGAAGGAAAAGAGGCAGCCTATAAGATTCCTCACGGAAAATTATTTGCACTGACCGGAATTCTGTTTTCTGTCTGGTTATTTTCCAGTTCGCAGTTGGTAGAAATGAGGGATGTGTTGATTTGCATTCTCGTTGGCGTTATTACTTATTGGCTATACAAGAAAACAAAAGCCGTAAAATAGTCCGTGACCGAACATTAACTTTTATTAAATTTCCTGTAACCTTTAGCAGAAACAGAGGTTTTTGGTTAAAACCTTCGCTATGATAGCCAATTACCTAAAGATTGCTCTCCGTAACCTGAATCGTCACAAAGGATACACCATTATTTCAGTTAGTGGATTAGCACTGGGGCTAGCCTGTTGCCTTACTCTCTTGCTTTACATTCAGCATGAATTAAGTTACGACACCTATCATCACAACAACAAGCGCATCTATCGATTGGTAACCGATGTCGAAGGCTCAAGCTATGGTGGTATTGCCAAAGTCCATGGCCCCTGGGGCCCTACAGCGCAAAGTGAACTGCCAGAAGTAGAAACCATGACGCGTTTTGTTTTCGCTCATCAAACTTTATTCACAGTTGGTGAATTAAACGCATATGAAAACGATGGCTTTATTACAGATTCAACAGTCTTTAACCTGTTTGATTTCAAAATCATCAACGGAGACGCCAGCTCCGCTCTTACAAGACCAGATGGAATTGTCATTACGGAAAGTCTGGCAAATAAATATTTTAATAATCAAAATCCATTAGGCAAAACCATCACGCTTAACAACGAACAAGAAGTTGAAGTCACGGCCGTGATCAAAGATATTCCTTCCAACTCTCATTTTACCTTTACTTTTCTTTTGCCCATGTCAGGCTATCATCACCCTGACAAAGATAGCTGGAGGCTATGGAATCAATTTTATACCTACCTTTTACTTAAGGATGGTGCAAGCCCAACTGTAGTCAGTAACAAGTTTAAAGATTTACTTCCCTCCTATCTTGAAGCAGAGGACGCTGAATCGTACATCCCACACCTCCAATCGCTTACTTCCATTCATTTAGGATCACATTTATTCAGAGAGATTGAGGCGAATTCTGATATTACTTACCTCTACGTGTTTGGCGCCATTGGAATACTCATCCTTATTATCTCCTCGATCAATTTCATCAACCTCACCACTGCCAGGGCGCTGACAAGAATGAAGGAAGTGGGGATAAGAAAAACATCAGGAGCCGTACGATCTCAATTGGTCACTCAATACTTGAGTGAAGCTTTGATCATCAGTTATATTTCACTGGCCCTAGGATTTCTTCTGTTTTATTTATTTCTACCCTCATTTAACACACTGACTGGCAAAACCTTTTCCTTACTTGCCAATGGCAACAGCCTGTTTTATAGTCTGGCCTTTCTTGCAGCTACTATCACAGGATTAATATCAGGCAGCTATCCAGCATTTTATCTTGCTCGTCAAAAACCATCGGAAGTATTGAAAGGAAAAACAAAAACCTCTGGTAGCAATACCACCAGAAAGGCACTGATAATTATACAATTTGCAATCTCAGCCTTTCTCATTATCTCAGCAGCTATCATTTTTCAGCAGCTGTCTTATATCCAATCTAAAAAGTTAGGTTTCAATCCCAGCGAACTCATTACAGTGCCCATTCAGAACAATGTCATGAGGATGAAAGCTGAAACTATTAAAAATGAACTTTTAGCTGATCCTCATGTGGAGAGCGTAACTGTTTCCGGAGGACAACCCGGAGGCAATGACTGGGGTATTCCCTTAGAGATAGAAGGTGTCGATCCCGATCAGGCTCCTCCTATGCGTGTACTTGCTGTTGGCCATGACTTTATCAATACATTTCAAATGGAAATTTTGAAGGGTAGGGATTTCTCCAAAGACTTTGCAAGTGACACAATTGCTTACATTATCAATGAAGAGGCTGCACGACAATTGGGATGGCAGAATCCTCTAGATCATAGAATAGGTATGCCGGCAGTAGGAAGGCCTCCCGGGTCTGTTATTGGTGTTATTAAGGATTTTCATTTCAGATCATTGAAAGAAAAAATTGCTCCAGTGGTTCTTTTTATACCACCATCAAGTTGGTCGAGCTACTATACCATTAGGATTAAAACAGACGAAATGCAGGCAGGCTTAAATGCGGTGGAGAAAATTTGGAATCAATTTGACACCACACATCCGTTTACCTATACATTCTTTGATGAAACATATGGCCGGTTGTATGCAGCAGAAAAAAGGCTGGGAACATTAGTGGCCTATTTCACTTTCATCGGAATATTTATTGCGTGCATGGGTTTGTTTAGCTTATCCTCATTTATGACAGCACAACGAACCAAGGAAATAGGCATTCGCAAAGTATTGGGTGCTTCTGTCAAGTCCATCACCATCATGCTCACCAAGGAATTAATCCTTCTGGTCGTGTTGGGTTTCCTTGCGGCTGTTCCGATAGGATATTACATCATGCAACAATGGTTAGGAGACTTCGCCTATCGAGTCAGCATTCAACCTGAAATCTTTGTGGTTACAGCATTATCCACATTGGCCATTGCCATTATTACAGTTAGCTTTAAAGTGATCCGAGCAGGCACAAAAAATCCTGTTGAAGCACTTAGGATCGAATAAATGTTCATTATTGTATCTAACCGATCGGATTCGAACATTAATTTGAATCAAAATACCCGAAGCTCTGCATTTTTATTGCTAATTGAAACAATTATAGTTCATGGCATGCAACTTGGTCATATGCGATTTGTCATTAACTCATCCTTAAACTAAAATTTGATATGATCAGTAATTACCTCAAAGTAGCCTTCCGAAGTATTTTCAGAAACAGACTTACTGCATTTATCAATATACTGGGTTTGGCGCTGGCCATGGCTTGTGCCCTGCTCATCTATTTGTACATCATGGATGAGCTCAGCTACGATAAATACAACAGTAAAATTGATCGCATCTATCGCATCACCAGAGATTTTAGATCTCCCGATGGATCCGTTAATCTTCACTTAAGCAGTATTGCACCTCCCTTTGGTCCGTTGTTAAAAAATGATTTTGGTGAGATAGAAGAACTCGCTCGCACTATCAACTATGGTTTGGTAATCGGACAAGAAGAAAATGGAGAACTGGTAAAGAATTTTACTGAAGAACATTTGTTCGTAGTTGAGCCCTCGATATTTAAGATATTTGACATTCATGTAAAGGCTGGTGATCCTGAAAAGGCATTATCACGCCCATTTACAGTAATGCTATCGACATCGGCAGCCAAACGATATTTTGAAGACGAAACACAGGCCATAGGGAAACGCCTTCGTGCCAATAACACTTTCGACCTGGAAATCACCGGTTTATTCGAGGATTTTCCAGATCAGGCACACTGGAATCCGGAGTTGTTGGTTTCGTTTAGCACAATGGAAAACGAAAATATTTATGGTCGCGCAGGATTAGAGACCAACTGGGGAAACAATGCCTTCGGCACGTATGTATTATTGGAAGAAGGCGCTGATCCAAAAAAATTAGAAGCACAATTTCCAGCTTTTTTAGATAAACACTATGGCACATATGTCATTACCAACTTTGGAGCTCCTCAGGATTTTGTCGCCTCCAGGGTGACCACACTGTATACCCAAAAGGTTTCGGATGTCCATTTGTATTCTCATCTCGATGATGAAATTGAGGTGAATGGAAATATTAATAATGTATACATGATGGGAATCATAGGGCTCTTCATCATCCTTATTGCCAGTTTCAATTTTATCAACCTTTCCACTGCACGAGCTACCAAAAGAGCAAAAGAAGTGGGATTGAGAAAAGTAGTGGGCGCCATCAGAGGACAGCTGATTACACAATACCTTAGTGAGTCCATTCTCATTACGCTGATAGCAATGATACTTTCACTTGGTTTAGCATTTATGGGACTTGAATGGTTGAACTCATTCACGCAAAAAGATTTGTCGCTTAACTTGTTACAACAACCCACCTTATTCATCGGATTGATTGGCGTGTCTGTATTCATCGGTCTGCTGGCTGGAATTTATCCAGCCTTTATTGTTTCAGGGTTCAAACCCGCATTAACATTAAAAGGACAGCAAGGATCGGTGAAAGGAAAAGGCGCTATCCGAAAGATACTTGTGGTGTCACAGTTTTCTATATCTGTGGTATTGCTTATTGCCACATCGATTACCATTCAGCAATTGAATTATTTGAATTCAAGAGATCTGGGCTTTGATAAAGATCAGATGGTTACACTTGATTATTATAGGGAACTGGAACCATCATATGATGCATTCCACAACGAGCTGTTAAGATCCTCTGCTATCAAAAATGCAGGAAGGTCGAGTCGCGTGCCCACTGGTAGGTTGTTGGACAGTCAGGGATCACCAAGAATCGCAAAAGGTGACAGCCTAGTGAACACTGAGATCACCACTAAAAATGTAAGAGTAGATGAAGATTTTTTTCCAACCTATGATATTCCCATGGTTGCAGGAAGAAATTTTTCCAAGTCAATAGGCACAGACGATTCTCTGGCATTTATTATCAATGAAACGGCTGCCAAAGCATACGGGCTGGCAACCCCTCAAGAAGGAATAGACAAAGACTTTTCTTATGGAGGAGTGACAGGAAAATTAGTTGGCGTTGTCCAAGACTTTCATTTTGAGTCATTACACCAAGACATTATTCCTATTGTATTCCACCAGGGCCGAATCAATTCAATTTCAGTAAAACTTGCTGGAAATAATATTCAGGATGGATTGCAACAAATCGAAAAAGTATGGAGTGAGTTTCTTCCCAACAGACCATTTGAATATGAATTTCTCGACCAGCGCTATCGCCAGTTGTACGAAGCTGAACAAAGTCAGAGTCAGTTGTTTACTCTCTTTTCTGGCCTGGCTATATTTATAGCATGTCTGGGTTTATTTGGCTTGGCGACATTCAACACATTACAACGTGTAAAAGAAATAGGAATAAGGAAGGTATTGGGAGCATCTGTTCAATCGATCCTGCGTTTGCTTTCAAAAGAAATTGTGGTGCTCATTATAGTGGCCAACCTTATTGCCTGGCCCATCGCCTGGTTTCTGATGAACAAGTGGTTGGACACTTTTGCCTATCACATTGACATGAATTTACTCATCTACTTAGCATCGGGTGTTATTGCTGTTCTTGTGGCACTGATTACGGTAAGTACTCAAACGGTTAAAGCTGCAATGACCAACCCTTCCAACACATTGAGGTATGAATAGATTTTCGACCGTCTGCGGACTGCTTCGTCCGCGGACGGTCACTCTTATGGTACAATAGCCCTCAATTGATTACGAATTATTGGTTCTTAGTTTTGGACACGTTTTTGAATAGTGAAGCCTAAAACCTCCAGCCATGATTTCAAACTACCTCAAAATCGGAATCAGAAACCTGTTAAAGCACAAGCTTTTTTCTTTCATCACCATTGCAGGAATGGCAATCAGTATAGCATCCTGTTTGTTGATTTCTATTTATGTGTGGGATGAACTCAGTTTTGATAACTACCATCCCGATGCGGATCGAACTTTCAGGGTTTATAATATTAGAACGGGAGATGATGGGATAACCAGTTACCTGCCTATAGTTCCTCCCACGTTCGGCCCGACCTTACAAAACGATTATCCCGAGGTAGCATCCACCCTACGGATCATGGACACCTATGGCGCTAAACTTTTTGAGTATGGTGGAGAAAAAATCAAAGAGTCAAAAGGAATCTATGCTGAACCAACCGTATTTGACATGCTTACCATACATCTGAAGTATGGTGATGAAAACTCCGCTTTGGAAAAAGCAAACACCGTGGTGCTTTCATCATCGTTGTCTAATAAATACTTCGGAGATAAAAATCCCGTAGGAGAGATGATAAAAATTTCTGATTATGATTTCCAGGTTACAGGGGTGTTCAATGAGCTACCCGCCAACTCGCACCTTCAAGTCAATTACATCATGTCATTTGCAACGCTCACTCAAGTTATTTCCAGTGAAAGGTTTGAAAGCTGGAAGTGGCAACAATTTTTTACCTACATTAAACTCAAACCTGAAACTTCGCCTGATCAATTTGAAAGCAAGCTGGACGATTTCGCAAAGAAATATGGCCATCCGGTTACCGAGCCTAATGGTTTTGTTTACACTCCACATATTCAAAATATTAAAGACATCCATCTTCATTCCTCCAATTTTGAGTGGGAGATTGCCCAACGAGGTAATGCACAATCCATCTATGTCTTAAGCGGCACTGCACTATTTATACTATTGATTGCCTCCCTGAATTTCATCAATCTTTCTACTGCTCGCTCCATCAAGCGAATGAAAGAAGTAGGTATTCGCAAAGTGGCCGGTGCTTTTCGCTTCCAACTCATCACACAATTCATAAGTGAATCCGTAATAATTACAGGCATTGGGTTTTTAATTGCTATTGTGTTAGCGCAAATGGCTTTCCCCTACCTTAATGAATTTACAGGGAAATCAATCACCTCACCATTTAACTTAGAGTTTACTTTGGGCATAATGGTCTTTGTGTTAATCCTTGGTACTTTGGCTGGAAGTTATCCGGCCTTTCAGCTTTCCCGGTTTCGTCCAGCGGCAGCTATTTACAATCGAATTGGTGCTAAAAAAGAAACTGGTTTCTATAGAAATACACTGGTGGTACTCCAGTTTATGTTTTCATTTTTTCTGATCACTGGATCCATGATTGTGCTATCCCAAAACAATCTGCTTCATAATAAAGATCTGGGTTTTAATAAAGACCAACTTATGGTAACAACTTTAACCGGACCCACCAGTCAAAATTTTGAAGCTATAAAACAGGAATTTCTCAGCAATCCCAATATCACCTATGCCACAGTGGGTTATGGGCTTCCTGGAGATAT
Organism: Flammeovirgaceae bacterium UBA2338; assembly: GCA_002344795.1. Classification (GTDB taxonomy): domain Bacteria; phylum Bacteroidota; class Bacteroidia; order Cytophagales; family Cyclobacteriaceae; genus ELB16-189. The sequence continues at coordinate 29,236 of DDUM01000001.1, forward strand.
TGTTGCCGGAGATGGCGTAACCGATCCCACTGTTAACAAAGAGCTTCCCGCCAACATGTTTTGTGTTGATTTTGACTATGTAAAAACCCTTGGACTTGAAATTATTGCCGGCAGAGATTTCTCCAAAGATTTTGGGACAGATGCAAAAAGAGGTTTTATCCTCAACGAAACCGCTGTTAAAGTCTTTGGGTTCGGCACTCCGGAAGAAGCAATTGGCCATCCTCTAAACTGGGAAATGTGGGAAAAATGGGAAGGCGACACCATCAAAAGAGGGGAAGTGATCGGGGTGGTGAAAGATTTCCATTTCAAAAGCCTGCGCGAACAGTTGTCGCCAGTAGTTTTGCAAATCTTTCCTCCCGCCTACTATACACTCACCTTAAAAATTAAGCCAGAGGATATGACATCCACCATTGCCTTTTGTAAGGCCACATATGAAAAACTAATACCTGAGATTCCATTCAGCTATAAATTTCTGGATAGCAATTTTGAGGAAATGTATAAGTCGGAAGAAAAGCTCTCTGTACTCTTCACTATTTTTTCCGGTTTAGCTATTCTGGTGGCCTGCATGGGACTTTTCGGACTGGTGGAGTACAGCGTTAATCAGCGAGTGCGGGAAATTGGTATTAGAAAAGTCTTTGGTGCCAGCGTCAATTCATTGGTGCTACTGCTTACAAGAAAATACTTTGGACTCATCCTTATTGCCTTTGTGATAATAATCCCAATAAGCTACTACGCAGCAAACCAATGGCTCTCTACCTTTGCTTATCGAATTGACATAAGTCCGCTCATATACATGAAAGCTTGCTTACTGATTGTACTTATTACCCTTCTCACCGTAAGTTTCCAGTCTGTAAAAGCTGCACACACCAATCCAACAAGAACGTTGAAGGAGTAAATAAATTTTACTGTGTATTTTAAGTAACGGTGGCCTATCTCTTCACCATCGATTGGCCTACTTTTCCATATCTTCCCGAGTGATAAACTTGCCCGATTCGATCTGCATTTGTTTCACCCAACTCCTTATTGTATTCATCACGCCAGGTTTCCATAGTTGATTTTCTATACCTCAGGAGCTTTACTTAACCACTAAACTCTGCATTATTTATCGCCGTTTGTTGAGTTATTATTTTTTTCAATTAAGTTGAAAATTTCCGGGAGACGATTTTTGAAATAATCAGGAATTTTGTCAGCCATAATTTCAACTTCACCATTTTCAATTTGAACCAAATTTGTATAGACCTCATTTTGTTTTGAGTTATCAACTAAGAGAATGTTGTCAAACATTTTAAAATGGAGATTTAAGTTTTTATAACCAGCTTTCCATTTTAAGTCTATAGTTTGATTATCTACAAAATGACCTTTAAATTCTGTGCGAACCTGCACTCTGTGTTCTGCTATTTCCTGACTTTCTAAACAGAAAAATATTAGGTTTACCCGATATCCATTTTCTTTGAATTTTTCAGCCCAAAAAACCGGATAAGTATCAAAGTTTGTTTCGTAACAAAAGCTTGATTTTGTTTTTATTGCGTTTTCGATAGATGATTCAAAATCTTTTATCGTTTGGTCAGTAGCAAATTTATCCCGGAATTCGCTGTCAGGTAAACTGTTGTAGTTTTCCAGATAAGTTCTGTCGTAATCAAAAGAATTTAAATTTTCGGGAAGAAAAGAGGGGGCGAATGTTGATTTTCCAGCACCGTTGCAACCAGCAATTATAATTAAATCAGGCATTAACCTTTAGAGCCTTTTTAAGTTCTGGGCTTAGTTTTCCTTTCTTTTTTCTAATCTGAAACAATTCTTCTTTGGGGATAACTTGATTATAGAGTATACTTTGAGCTTTACTCATTTGTTTAGAGACCTCTATTCCAGTAAATAATTTATCCTTACACATAATGCAAATTTACAAATAAGTTCTTCGGTTTCTCAATTCTTTAAATACCACAAAAACTAATAAGGATCATTCACTTTATTAGTAGTTCTGACGGTATCCGTCTAATTTTGTCTTGATTTTCCTGATACTAAATATAACAATAATATAGATATTTAGTTTATTCTCCCTGCCGTATTAACCATGCACACAACACTGAACCTCCCTTTGTTGGGGGCAAAAAAGAAATCATGAATTAGAACTACTTTCCAAACATCTGAAACAATTAAACCTTTCTACCCTTGAGGAATCTAACACTCGTTAGGTAAAAATTTTACATAAAAGGTTGATTTATTCGAATTATTACCGTTTACATTTGCACCACAGAAGGATGCACTTTAAGCAATAAAGGAATTGAAAAACACATCACCATACTTTGAGTCCGCAGGCCACACAGGCCTTGGCAACTTTGCCGAAGGGAGACTCATTGATATCCTTTTCACCTCTACTTCTATGGCCATTAGGCGCATACGAAGGCAAATCCGTATTTGATATAGTCCAATTCATATGGCTATGCGAAATGCGGTAATGGCATTTCGCCTATAGTGCTTTGGCACATTGTTTATTTTATCACCATTTTATTTTAAGAAATTGAGCGATCATAATATTATCGTTCGTTTGGCCACTCCAGACGACATGCATTATTCCGAAACCATCACAGAGGAGATGGCCCTATCCGCCCAGGTGCGCGGTACGGGCATATCAAGACGATCACCTGAATACATAAGAAAGAAAATTGAAGAAGGTAAGGCTGTTATTGCAGTTACCACCGATAACACCTGGGTTGGCTTTTGCTACATCGAGGTATGGGACCATGAAAAATTTGTAGCCAATTCAGGGCTGGTAGTTTCTCCCGCCTTCAGAAACACAGGCGTTGCCCGAGAAATCAAAAGCAAAATATTTGATCTCTCCCGCAAAAAATATCCTAACTCCAAAATCTTTGGCCTTACCACCAGTCTTGCTGTGATGAAGATCAACTCAGGTCTGGGCTATAAACCCGTTACCTATTCTGAGCTCACCACGGATGAGGGATTCTGGAAAGGCTGTCAGAGTTGTGTTAACTTCGACATTCTCACCATGAAGCAACGCAAAAATTGCATTTGCACGGCCATGCTTTTAGATCCTGCCAAAGAAACGGCAAAAGTGGAAATGCCTGCAATAGCAACCGTTGTTACTTCCAGGGGGCGCATCCGCAAAAAACGCAAGAGAGAATTCAAGGGCAACTTCAAATTATTCGAGCGTTGGGTAAGGCTCAAAAAATATGTCATGTTGAAGGAGAGAAAGAAAAATGATGGAAAGAAATCGAGCAATGTGTTATTTAAAATCTTCTTCTGGTAATGAATAAAAAAGTAGTATTAGCATTTAGTGGTGGTCTTGACACCTCCTATTGTGCCAAATTGTTGAGTGATGACCTCGGATACGAAGTGCACACCCTTATTGTGAACACCGGAGGGTTTAGCAAGGAAGAATTGGATGAAATCGAAAAGCGCGCACTTAAACTTGGAGCTGCATCACATAAAGCGGTGGACGAAACCAAAAATTACTACGAAAAGGTGATTCGTTATTTGATTTTTGGAAATGTACTTAAAAATAGTACCTATCCATTAAGCGTAAGCGCAGAACGCATGTCTCAGGCATTGGCCATAGCAAACTATGCCAATGAAATCAACGCAACCGCCATTGCGCACGGAAGTACGGGTGCCGGCAATGACCAGGTGCGTTTCGATATGATTTTTCATGTCCTGGCTCCCGACAAGGAAATCATCACCCCTATCCGCGATAACCGACTCAGCCGGGAGGAAGAAATCGATTACCTCAAATCGAAAGGCGTTGTGTTTAACTTCGAAAAGGCTAAGTATTCTATCAACAAAGGGTTGTGGGGTACATCCGTGGGAGGAAAAGAAACTCTTCAATCCATGGGTATGTTGCCAGAGGAAGCATGGCCCACACCCATTACTAAAACCGAGGCGGAAGAAGTAAGTCTTCATTTTAATAAAGGTGAACTCGTAAAAATTAACAATAAAAATTTTGATCACCCGGTGGATGCCATCCACTACCTGCAGAATCTGGCAGGGTCTTATGGCATTGGCAGAGATATACATGTCGGTGACACGATTATAGGGATAAAGGGGCGTGTAGGATTTGAAGCGGCTGCTCCTGTACTGATCATCAAGGCACACCATGCATTAGAAAAACATGTGCTTACCAAATGGCAACTCAGCTGGAAAGAACAACTCAGTCAGTTTTATGGAAACTGGTTGCACGAAGGGCAATACCTTGACCCAGTCATGCGAGACATAGAAGCCTTCCTTACCAGCTCACAACAGAATACAACAGGCGAAGTATCAATCACCTTATTTCCTCATCGTTTCCAAATCAATGGTATCAATTCTCCTTTTGACTTGATGTCTTCCAAATTCGGCAAGTACGGTGAAATGAACCTGGGTTGGACAGGAGAAGATGTACGCGGATTCTCAAAAATTTTTGGTAATCAAACGATGATTTATCATCAGGTGATGAATGAAAGTAAAAAATGAAGAGTAAAATAAAAGCAGGGATAGTAGGAGGAGCCGGTTATACCGGAGGGGAAACACTACGGCTATTGGTTAACCATCCAGATGTTGACATCACATTTGTGCAAAGTCGTAGTCAGGCTGGAAAAAAAGTGTCTGATCTTCACCGCGATTTACTGGGAGACTCTGATCTTGTATTTAGCAACACATATCAGCATGAAGCCGATGTAGTTTTTCTTTGTCTCGGCCACGGAGAAAGCAAGGTCTTTTTAGCCGAAGCTGACATACCGCTGACAACCAGGATCATTGATTTGAGTCAGGACTTTCGCTTAGGTGAAAAATCAGGGGAGCGTGATTTTGTATATGGTCTCCCTGAGTTGCAAAAAGAAAGAATCCAACAAGCACAAAATATTGCCAACCCGGGATGTTTTGCTACTACAATAGAACTGGGGTTATTGCCATTGGCCAGCAAAGGTCTACTTGGTGAAGTGCATACAACAGGTATCACTGGTTCAACCGGAGCAGGCCAGAAACTACAGGAGACCTCTCAATTCAGTTGGCGGGCCAATAATGTTTCTGCTTACAAAACCCTGACTCACCAACATCTCAAAGAAATCAATCAAACGTTAAAGGACCTTCAACCTCAATATGAAGATTCAATCCATTTCGTTCCATGGCGTGGTGCGTTTAGTAGAGGTATCTATGTGAGTTCAGTAGTGAAGTCGTCACTTTCACTGGAAGAAGCCTTTCAGTTATTCAGCTCTTTCTACAAGTCGGCTGCTTTCACTCATATATCTGAAACGATGATTGATTTGAAGCAAGTAGTCAACACCAACAAATGTCTCATTCATCTGGAAAAGATCGAAGGCAATCTGGTCATCCATACTGCTACGGACAACCTTTTAAAAGGTGCAAGCGGCCAGGCAGTTCAAAATATGAATTTAATGTTTGGTTTGGATGAAACGACCGGACTCAGATTAAAGGCAAACACTCATTAACATGAAACACTTTTTATCCATCGAAGATGTAACCAACTACAAAGCACTCGTTCAATCAGCGCTGGATTACAAAGCCAAACCATTGAAAGACAAATGGCTTGGGCAAAATAAAACGATGGGAATGATTTTTCTAAATCCAAGTATGCGCACCCGCATCAGTACACAACGGGCAGCACGTAATCTGGGAATGGAGGTGATTGTTTTTAATTTAGATAAAGAAGGCTGGCAACTTGAATTTGAAGATGGAGCCGTGATGACGGGTACCAAGGCGGAACATGTGAAAGAGGCCGCAGCGGTAATGGGCCAATATTTTGACATCATCGGAATCAGAACATTTCCAGGACTCATCAACAAAGAAGAAGATTACAGTGAACACTATATCAATCAATTTGTAAAATATACGGGTGTCCCTGTTGTAAGTCTTGAAAGCGCCACATTGCATCCACTACAAAGCCTTGCTGATGCGGTGACTATTAAAGAACTCCGCGTCTCCAAAAAACCCAAGGTAGTGTTAACATGGGCTCCTCACATCAAAGCTTTACCACAAGCGGTTCCCAATTCATTTGCACAATGGATGGGCAATTGGGATGAAGTGGATTTTGTTATTACACACCCCGAAGGATATGAGTTGGATAAAAAATTCACCAGTGGCAGTACGATCGAATACGATCAGGACAAAGCGCTCAAGGGAGCTGACTTTGTGTATGTAAAAAACTGGTCTTCCTACGAAAAATATGGGCAGATGCTAAATACTGAACCAGCATGGATGATGACGAACAAAAAACTGGACGGCACCAATCAGGCAAAAGTAATGCATTGTCTTCCGGTGCGAAGAAACCTCGTTATCGCTGATGAAGTATTAGATGGCTCCCAATCCATTGTCATTCAACAAGCGAGCAACAGAGTGTGGGCAGCACAAGCAGTACTGTCAGAAATCCTTAAAAATAATTAATTATGCAAAAGCTGTACATCATTAAAATAGGCGGAAATGTGTTGGATGACGAAACAGCCCTGGCTTCCTTTCTGAAAGACTTTGCCAGCATTAAGTATCCAAAAATTCTGATCCATGGGGGTGGTAAGATTGCTACCAAAATTGGTAAACAGTTGGGGATTGAATCTAACTACATTAACGGAAGACGCATTACAGATGAGCCTACAAGAGATCTTGTCACCATGGTATATGGAGGGCTCATCAATAAACAAATTGTAACCCAATTACAGGCGCATCAATGCAATGCGATGGGGCTAACAGGTGCTGATGGAAATGTAATCAAAGCTACCAGAAGACCTGTTGGTGAAATCGACTTTGGGTTTGTGGGTGACATCATGCCAAAAGATGTAAATACTTCTTTCCTGTACTTCTTGTTAAAGCAGAATATAATTCCGGTTTTCGCTCCACTTACCTATAACAATGAACACGGCATACTCAATACCAATGCAGATACCATTGCTTCGGTACTGGCAGTTGCCTTAAGTAAACATTTTCAAATCAGGGTGATCTATTGCTTCGAGAAAAAAGGTGTGCTTACCAATATTGAAAATGAAGCGTCTGTAATCAAAAACATCAATAGTAAAGAATACGCTGAGTTATTGGAACAAAAAGTATTATTTGACGGCATTCTCCCTAAACTTGAAAATGCGTTTGATGCCTTGCAAAAGGGAGTGAGTGAAATATTGATTGGTAGCGCTTCCGATCTCACCAAAAATATGGGAGAAGAAACCGAAGGTACGCTAATTCGTAAATAGTGATGGAACCACCAGAAAGTTTCTCTGTAGAATTACTAAAGCAACTCATTGCCATCCCTTCATTCAGCAAAACGGAAGACAATACAAGAGATGCAATCAAAGATTTTTTCTCTTCCAGAGGTGTCCGGCCAGAGGTATTGGGCAACAACGTATGGGCAATCAATCGTCATTATGAAGTTCAAAAGCCAACACTGCTGCTCAACTCCCATCATGACACCGTAAGGCCAAATGCAGGCTATACCAGAAATCCATTTACTCCCTCCATGGAAGAGGGTAAGCTTTATGGGTTGGGGAGCAATGACGCTGGTGGAGCACTGGTTTCACTCATTGCTGCTTTTCTTCATTTTGAATCACACAAGGATTTACCTATCAACTTAGTACTTGCTGCTACTGCCGAAGAGGAGATATCAGGTTCGGGAGGAATAGAAAGTATCTGGAGTTATCTCCCTCCTATTGATTTTGCGATTGTCGGTGAGCCTACAGGAATGAATATTGCCATTGCAGAAAAAGGACTTCTGGTTTTGGATTGTGTGAGTAAAGGAAAGGCCGGACATGCAGCCAGAGAAGAGGGAGAAAATGCCATCTACAAAGCCTTGAAAGACATCGCGTGGTTTAAAGATTTTAAGTTTCCAAAAACTTCTGCTACACTAGGCGACATTAAAATGTCTGTTACAGTAATACAGGCTGGTCATGCGCACAATCAGGTACCGGAGGAATGTAAGTTTACCGTAGACTGTCGGGTAACTGATGCCTACACGCTGGAAGAGGTAATTGATATTGTCAAAGAAAATGTTTCTTGTGAAGTAAAACCGCGAAGTGTCAGGTTACGTCCGTCAGGAATTGATAGGCAACATCCGTTGGTCAAAGCAGGGCAACAATTAAAAAAAGAAATGTACGGATCTCCTACCACTTCAGATCAGGCACTGATCCCTGTACCTTCCATTAAGATGGGCCCCGGAGACTCGTCCCGGTCTCATGCGGCAGATGAATTCATTTATCTCGATGAGATTAAAAATGGAACTTTGGATTACATTCGACTGATAGAGTTGCTGGCCCGGGAACTAAAAACATAACAAGATGAAGCTTTGGCAAAAAGATAAGGATGCATTAAAAGAAGTAAGTCAATTCACTATAGGCAAAGACAATGAGCTGGATTTGTTTCTTGCACCTTTTGACGTGCTGGGATCACTTGCCCACATTCAAATGCTTGCATCCATAGGTCTTCTTGAAAAAAGTGAGTTGAATAAACTGATCACAGCATTAAAAGACATCTATCAAGAAATTCAAAACGGCAAATTTATAATCGAAGAAGGAGTGGAAGATATTCATTCTCAAATTGAGCTGATGCTTACCACCAAGCTGGGTGAAATAGGAAAAAAGATTCACAGCGGGCGCTCACGCAATGATCAGGTGCTCGTTGACATAAAACTATTTCTCAGAAACGAGATACAGGAGCTGGTCACCGAAATAAAGGAGTTGTTCGACTTGCTTATTTCACTCAGTGAAAAACATAAAGACACCCTACTCCCAGGCTATACTCATTTGCAATTGGCCATGCCTTCTTCCTTCGGGCTGTGGTTTGGAGCTTATGCCGAGAGCCTCGTGGACGATGTAATCACGCTACAGAGCGCTTACAAAATCACCAATAAAAATCCATTAGGTTCTGCTGCAGGATATGGATCATCCTTTCCGCTCCATCGCAAAATGACCACTGAACTACTCGGTTTTAGTGAGCTTAACTACAATGTGGTGTATGCTCAAATGGGGAGAGGAAAAACGGAAAAGGTGGTGGCCGCTGCCATCAGCAACGTAGCCAGTACACTCAGCAAACTATCGATGGACGCTTGCCTGTACCTTAACCAAAATTTTGGTTTCATCAGTTTTCCGGAAGAGCTGACGACAGGATCGAGTATTATGCCCCATAAGAAAAACCCGGATGTCTTCGAGCTGATTCGAAGCAGGTGCAACACCCTTCAGGCCATACCTCAGGAGATAATGCTGATCACAACAAATCTACCTTCCGGGTACCACAGGGATTTACAATTACTCAAGGAAAAGTTGTTTCCGGCTTTCAGTCAATTAAAGGATTGTTTGCGCATGACTCACCTGATGCTGTCCAACATTGAAGTAAAGAATGACTTACTGAAGGATGAAAAATACAAATACCTGTTTAGTGTTGAAGAGGTAAACAAACTGGTATTACAGGGTATTCCATTTAGGGATGCGTACAAGATCATCGGGCAATCCATTGAAAAAGGTGAATTTAAATATTCCGACAACCTTCATCACACCCATGAAGGGAGTATGGGTAATTTATGCAATGACCAGATTCAGAACATGATGAACACCGAAATTCAATCGTTCCAATTTGATGTTGTGAATAAGCAATTGGAAAGGTTGATTCAGTAGCCTAGATGTTAAACATCTTTATGTACATGCACATCCATTTGTGGGTATGGTATATTCAATCCCTCCTTCTCAAAAGTTTTGTACACCTCTTCATTCATTCTAAAAAAGACACCCCAGTAATCAGATGCTTTCACCCATGCCCTTACGGCAAAGTTTACTGAACTATCAGCAAGTGCTGACACGGCAATAAAAACCTCTGGGTCTTTCAAAATTCTTTCATCCTCATCGCAAAGACGCTTGATCACGGCCCTGGCTTTATCTAAATCATCTCCATAACCTACACCAATCGTCCAGTCTACTCTTCTTCGCTCTTCGGTTGAGTAATTAGTAATAGACGAGGTAGACAATCCACCATTAGGTATGATAATCGTTTTATTATCTGGCGTCTTTAGAATCGTATTAAAAATATGTATGGCATTAACGGTACCTGAGTATCCTGATGCTTCTACATAATCTCCTACTTTATAAGGTTTAAACACCAATATCATCACTCCACCAGCAAAATTTTGCAGTGTGCCCGATAAGGCCAAACCTACTGCCAAACCTGCAGCACCCAAAATGGCCACAAACGAAGTCATCTCTATACCCAACATGCTGAGCACACTGATTACAAGCATTACTTTCAACAGTATGCCTGCCATACTTAACAGAAATGGTTTTAGTGAGGCATCCAGTTGACTTTTACTCATCACATTTCCTAACCCTCTCATTAATGCTCTAATTATCCAAATACCAATGATCCAAACAACAATTGCCCCTAATAACTTTGGGCCATAAGTAAGTATTAATTCAGTGAAGTATTCAATAATTCGATCTGCATTCATGACAAGTATTTTTTTGTATTGATTACGTTAAAAGCGCATTGAGAGAATACGCTGCTGATTGATAAACATACAAATTCAATTATTGTTACCATAATTGTATCCGTTTTAGAATTTGTAATTTTACCAGGAATTAGAAATATCAATCGAAGATGAACCCTACCACTATATTATATATTGTTTTGGCTATTTCGGCCATGAGCTACCTATTTGACCAGGCACTTGACTATCTCAACTTAAAGGCACAGCGCAAAGACATTCCTGATGAGATTGCATCGTTTTATGATAAGGAGAAATACATCAAATCACTTGACTACCACCGTGAACAAACCCGCTTTTCCTTTATAACTTCTGCGTTCAGTTTTGTCATTTCATTTAGCATGTTGCTATTCGGAGGTTTTGGATGGGTAGATGCCATGCTACGCCCGTACTTTGACAATGAAATAGTTCTTGCTCTTGGATTTTTTGGAGTCATAATCATTAGTTCTGATATTTTAACACTCCCATTTCAATGGCATTCTACTTTTGGTATCGAAGAAAAATATGGTTTTAATAAAACAACTGTTAAAACATTTGTTACCGACAAGCTAAAAGGGTATTTACTCGGTGGCCTCATTGGGGGTACCTTGTTGGCCTTGCTTATTTTCTCAATTAATTGGATAGGACCAAACTTTTGGGTTTGGTTCGGAATACTAGCAGCCGTATTCATCCTGTTTATCAATATGTTCTACACCACATTGCTACTCCCGCTATTTAACAAACTTACACCTCTGGGTGATGGTGAGTTAAAGAATGCGATTGAGGCTTTTGCCAAAAAGGTGGACTTCCCATTAGATAACATATTTATTATGGATGGATCCAAACGATCCAAAAAGGCGAATGCGTTCTTCTCCGGCATAGGTAAGAAAAAGAAGATTGTACTGTTCGATACATTAATAGAAAATCACACCACAGATGAACTCGTAGCCGTGTTAGCACATGAAGTAGGACATTTTAAAAAGAAACACATTGTATGGAGTTATGTGCTTTCTGTAATTCAAATTTTCTTTACACTGTTTATACTTTCCCTAATGGTTTTTAATCAGGACCTGTCGATTGCTTTAGGAGGAAAAGTTCAGGCTATTCATCTCAATCTCATTGCCTTTATGATTCTATTTTCTCCCATATCAAGTATCACTGGTTTATTCACCAGTATGTATAGTCGCAAAAATGAATTTGAAGCAGATGCTTACGCAAAGGAAACATTTAGCGGTACGGCTCTTTCCAACGCGCTAAAAAAATTATCGGTAGATTCCTTAAGCAACCTCTACCCGCACCCTACCTATGTATTCTTTCATTATTCACATCCGCCCTTGTTAAAAAGATTAGAAGCGATTAATCAACAATAATATCAGATCATGTATTGAGATTCACCTCTCGTTTTTTACTCGTATCCACATTTTCATAATTGGTTTTAGTGGCTAAATTGTATCAATTGGTTACAATGAAGCTTAAACTACTCTTTTGTATACAACTCATTATTCAAAGTTGTTTTGGCCAACCCAAAATGGGGTATTGGTTGACATCAAACGTAGTTCGTATTCCATTTGAAATAGTCAACAACAGTCTTTTGGTTGAAGTGACTCTCAATGAACACAAAAACCTTTCGTTCATTATTGATACCGGATCAAATTATTCTGTAGCATTTACAGACTCCCTTTTTCAAATTCCAACCCAACAAAAAACAATTCCCATACAAGGTTTCGGCAATGCCGATTCCCTATTCGCACATATTTCCATTGCCAACTCAGTGCGAATAAAAGGGCTGATCACAGAGGGAAAACAATTACTTGTAATAGATAAAAGTGAAATAGGGTTACAGCAGTTCTATGATCGCCCCGTACATGGTGTCATCGGATTAGATATTCTTCGGCATTTTGACATGGAGATTAATTTTTCATCTGAAAAGATAATACTTCGAAAAAATGGGGTTAAAACAAAAACCAGTCAAAAATGGAAAAAGGTACCCTTTCATCTGACCGAGTTTGCAATCATTATCCCCTCCACGTTAGCTATTGGACGTAAAAAAGAAGCCCTATACCTGCTCCTTGACACCGGATCCGAACTACCGATATTGTTGCAAGAAACTTTTTGCCCTGAGGCATCCAGTCCCACTATAATTGGGATGGGAATATTAGGGTATGCCTCAGGAAGAATTGGGCGCATTCAAAAAATAAACTTTGGTGAAATCGAAATCACCAATATGATAGCTGCTTTTCCCGACAGCGCATCATCAAAATGGAATAGTAGCGTTCCCCAGCAAGGCAACTTAGGAATTCAGTTTCTGAAAAAGTACCGTACCATCATTAACTACACGGAAGGTTACCTGCAGCTAAAATCTATAAAAAGCGCTGACGAATCCTTCCAATATAACAGAAGTGGTATTGCCGTTGAAACTAGTTCGCAAGCCGAATGTCCCTATTATATCTCACAAATAGCACCCGGATCTCCGGCTGAAATAGCAGGGCTATTGCGTGGAGACAAGATACTTTTTGTTGATCAGGTACATTGTGCTAAGCTTACCTTACAACAAATAAATGAATACTTCATAACGAATAAAAACACCAGGCATAACATAACTGTGCTGCGGGGCAATGTCCCTAAGTATTTTATAATAAAGCTTAAGGACGATCTACACTAAGCTTAAAATATATTTTCATCTCAATATTGCTATTGGTGGTCACTTACAAATCGAAATCAACTTTCCCCGTATCCACATGGTACATGCCTCCAGCGATGATGATTTCCCCTTTTTCAGCCATATCTTTTAAAATTGAACTCCTTTCTGCAATGTGCTTCTTTGTCATTTTAACATTAAGTGTGGCAACATTCTCTACAAATTCACTGTTGTTAGAATTCCTATTTGTGACCGTGCTTTTTTCTGCTTTCACTGCTGGCAATAATTTACCTATCAATGCGGTAAGATTTCCGAGTTGCACATTATCACAGGCTCCTTTTACTGCCCCACATTTTGTATGGCCAAGTACGAGTACCACTTTTGCACCAGCTACCTTACAGGCGAACTCCATACTACCCAATATATCCTCATTAAGAATATTACCAGCAATACGAACGCTAAAAATATCTCCCAAACCCTGATCAAATATTAGCTCTGCAGATGTACGTGAATCAATACAGCTAAGGATCACTGCAAAAGGGTGTTGTCCTTCTGCTGTTTCATTTACCTGTTGCAATAAATTTCGATTGGCCTTTAAGTTATTGACAAAACGTTCATTACCTTTCTTTAGTATCTCAAGTGCACTTTGGGGAGTAATCTCCGCTTGTAATTCTTTAGTTAATGTTCTCACTGTTTTATGGGTTAATGGTTGGTAATCCTTTTAGTTCTATTTCAATATTTTTAGTTTTCGCATTCACCTGAAAGTTTTGAATGATCTCCACCACATCCGTGTGTATCGACTTTGATTTTGACCCGTCAATAATCACACTTGATTCGTTTGGAATGTGATTCAACATCTGAAGAATACTCCCCTTATTTAAGAAGGAAACAGTTTCCGGAAGTGTAATGCGGTAATCGTTACCCTTGTTAGTCGTATGCTTTAATATGTAATATGGGTTCTTAAAATTGGTTCGCAGGATGAAGTAAATGGAAACCAAAAGTCCTATCGTAATCCCTTTGAGTAAGTCAGTAAAAAGAATACCTACAATTGTAGCCACAAAAGGCACAAAGTGTTCCCAACCTTGTTTATACAAATGTTTAAACAATGCTGGTTTGGCCAGTTTGTAACCCACGACAAATAAGATAGCCGCCAATGAGGCCAATGGAATCATGTTTAGTACCATTGGAATAGAAATGGCACTGAGTAAAAGAAATACTCCGTGAAGAATGGTAGAAAGCTTTGACTTACCACCAAAGGCAATATTGGCTGAACTCCTAACAATTACTTGGGTGATTGGAAGTCCGCCTAATAAACCTGATACAATATTTCCCAAACCTTGCGCCTTTAATTCGCGGTTGGTAGGTGTTACCCTTTTATAAGGATCGAGTTTATCCGTTGCCTCTACACAAAGCAATGTTTCAAGGCTGGCTACGGTGGCCAATACAAGTGCAATGATGTAAATATCCGGATTTGTTAATTGAGTAAAGTCAGGAAATCTAAACTGCTGAAAAAAATCGCCAACAGTTGTTGGCACAGGAATCTGAACGATTTGATTCTCAGTCAAACTAAAGTTTAACCAGCCATTTTGAAAAGCAACATTCAATAATATACCTGCAACCACCGCCACCAAGGGGCCTTGAATCATCAGAAAAAGCTTACTTTTCTTCATCAAGACATTCTCCCAAAGTAAGAGAATAATCAATGATACAACAGTGATCAATAATGCGCCTGGTGTGATGTAACCAAGCATATTAACCAACTCAGAAAATGTATTTTGCCCATCAGGTTGTACAAAAGATAAGCTCCCCTCAAAGTCTCTATCGTACCCAAATGCATGGGGTATCTGCTTGAGAATGATTAGAAGTCCGATCCCGGTTAGCATTCCTTTTATTACAGAGGATGGAAAGTAATAGGCCACGATACCAAGTTTCAAATAACCTGCGAGTAATTGAATTGCTCCAGCCAGGATAACAGCCAGCAAAAAAGCTTCCCATGATCCACCTAATGTGGCCATTGAACTCACCACTATTATCGCCAAACCAGCAGCCGGACCACTCACACCCAATGGAGACCCGCTAAATGACCCCACCACTATACCACCTACAACGCCCGCAATTATACCAGCAAATAAAGGTGCTCCGGAGGCCAATGCAATTCCAAGGCAAAGCGGGACGGCTACAAAAAACACCACTAGGCTGGCTGGTAAATCCTCTTTGACGTGCTTAAAAAGACCTTTCATAGCTAAATAATGGTTAAAAACTGAGCAAAGGTAGTATTAATATTTAAAATGATAGTAATACTACTAAAAAAAATATCATTACTTTTGTGTGCCAAACTTATTCCGCCTTAAATGGAGCATTCCCTGAAAATAAAAATGAACCGCAAGTTGTTTCTTCGCAATCCGGAGGACTCTGACCTGGGAAGAAGAATTATTAAAAATGGTATCACCCTCATTCACGAAATTGGATTTGAGGCACTTACATTCAAGAAGTTATCCAATAAAATAAACACTACAGAGGCTGGTGTGTATCGTTATTTTGAAAATAAGCATCGGTTACTCCTCTATGTGGTAGATTGGTATTGGAGCTGGCAAGAGTACAGACTTGTATTCCACACCAATAATATGACAAGTCCAAAAGAAAAAATTAAAATGGCCATTAAGCTTCTTTCCGATCCCGAGGATGAAGTCTGCTCAACTGACTACATCAATGAAAAGTTGCTGTATGAAATTGTTATGGCTGAAGGGGCTAAATCCTTTCTCACCAAACATGTAGCTGCGGACAACAAAGACAAATTATTTAAACCCTATAAAGACTTAAGCCAAAGGATTGCGGCCTCAATAAAAGAGTACAATCCAGAATATGCCTATCCCAATTCCCTTGCCAGTACCATTATTGGAACAGCTCATTTCCAAAAGTTTTATTCCAACAATCTACCTTCTCTGACTGATTTTGCGGAAGGAAACAAGGAGAAGACAATTGTATCTTTTTTAGAGAAATTGGTCTTCACCAGTATTGAAAAAAAACCAGTCGGGTGACTGGCTTTATCTCTTCAATAATCCTATTGCTTCTTTCTAATTAATATATCCCCGTTGTAATTCTTCATAGTAAACTCAGGGCCTCCTCCATTGACATCACCCCTTACCCAGTCGTCAATCGTTACTCTGTAGGTTCCGGACTTTACCTCTTTCTTTTGAATGGGCCCAGTCTTTACCAGGTTCACATCAAAACCAGTGAATATCTCCCCCCGTTCGGTCTTTAGTTTCAAAGTGCCTTTTAAGGATGAGGGAAATGTAATATCAATATCTCCATTGTAAGTACTGTAAGACATGGGTGTACCCTCTGTTAGCTTATCAAAAGTAATTTTGATATCACCGTTATAGGTCGATGCCACAGCCGATCCGGAAATATTATTTGCGGTGATTTCACCATTGTAATTAGTGATCTCCACCTCACCTTGTACATCCGAAATCAAAATGTCTCCATCATTGTATGCCTTCACACGCAGGTCAAACCCAGATGGCACTTCGATATTAAGGTTCATCTTATTACTCCACGAATCCGAACCTACCTTTACCACATTGCTGTTTTCAGAAGCATCAAGGTCCATCGTTCCACTACTGATTCGTTTTAGACCATTTTTTGATTCCTCCCCTTTGTCCTTATGCTTGTTACTCTCCACAACCATGTATTTTATCAGTACATCCTTGCGCTGTGTCCCCTTCACTGTTATTGATCCGGTATTTAGCTGAGCAATCAATTGTCCTCTTTTTCCCGGGTCAGTAAGTGGGATTGTAAATTCTCCCTCTGTCTGCGCCATTCCGTATGATGGAAGCAGGATCAGTGTCAACACCACCATTATCAACTTCTTTGTTATTGCTATATGTTTCATAAATATTTTCATTTTCAGATCAAATTTCTTTTAGATAGGCATCCCCATTAAATGTTTCAATATCAAGGAATACACCACCACTACCCACTTTATATCTGTTGCCATTGATCTTGTACTCAACACCATCCTTCTTTGGTCTCTTCTCAAGTGCAACAGGTAAGGACTCAATCGCGTCTACGTTGGTATAAAAGTTTCCATTGAAACTCTCAAAGCTTACGCTGGCTCCCAGCCCTTTCTTTACATGAATATTAATATCTCCGTTGAGTGCATAATACCTGCAAGGCAAACTTGGGTTACTGTCATACGTCAAATCAATATCTCCATTGATGGATGAGACATGGGTAGCACCAGAGATTTGTGTCAGCCTGATACTTCCATTGATATTATCCGCATACAACCCTCCACTTACCTTCTCGACAGAAATATCTCCATCATTGATAGTGCTCACAGCAAGGTTAATCCCATAAGGTACTTTCACTGTGAAGTTCATCAGGTATCGGTATTCCTCCTTGCAATCCTTTCCCCAATTAGACCAGTTGTAATTCCAGCCCTTACCTGCCCTTTCATTGCGGTGATAGCGCTGGTTTCCTCTACCAAAATCACTACACGTACCCTTTACATAAAGAATCAAAGTATCTGCCAAATCAATTACTCCTAATTGAATTTCGTTTTTACCTTTTTCCAATCGATCATTGGTTTTGGCCAATATTTCCTTGTTGATTTCTACCACTATTTTATCACCATCATAGCCCTCCACCTTAATACTCCCGTTAATATTGGCGATCATCAGTGCATTCTTGTCAGACTTTTTTTCAAAGGCCAACTCTTTCTTAATGGTCTCATTGAACTGCTGAGCAAACCCAGACCAGTAACAGACCATCAACAGTATGATTATTATCTTTTTCATTATTTTAAATTAAAACCTGAATACTTTCTTCAATTCTTTGCTTTACATCCTTCGGAGTTGCTTCCTCTTCAAGCAACTTACGCAACTCCTTCACCGATTTTTTCTCCTGAAGTTCTACCATCAATTCAGCCAAGGCCACCTGAACCATGGGTGAGCTTTGACTGGCGATAGATCTAATGATCGCCTCTCTTACATTACTTTCACGAACATAGGGTCTGAGGGCATCCAGCGCTGCCAGCCTCACATTGACATTCCCGTCTTCATTGAGTGTTTTGATTAATGCTTCTGTAACCTTTTTGCTTGCCTGACTCATTTCACTGGTAAGACTTACCGCCTTCAACCGATCTGTTGCAGATTCCTTTTCCAGCAGAGACAGCATCACCATCTCCTTCAGATCTGTCACTTCCTTTGTAAGAGATACTACATCGCTCTTTTCCTGAGGCCTATTCCAAAGGTAGCCGGTGGCAAATCCTGCAATCAGTAAAACAGTGGCAAAAGCCAATCGGGGTGCCAGTAAATTCCATTGTGGCCATTGAAAGGAGAGGCTTCCTTTACTTGCTTTCCTTTGTTCCTCCTTCAGCATGGCATAAAACCTATTGTCTACCTCCATTGAGGGTTGTGCATCGGGAGCAGCCATCACCTTATCATCCAGTTGTGATAAATTGCCAAGCGCGGTAAGCGGTACTCTACCTTCTTCAATCAAGCGCTCCAATTCATTGATCTCAGCAGGATCTGCCAGGCCTTCATTGTATTTTGCAATAAGCTCTTCTACACCTTTCTTTTCCATATCACATTTGTTTTTCTAATTTTTCGTACACACCTTTTAACTCTTGCAGTGCTCTGAAAACTTTTACTTTGACGGCTCCTTCCGAGCACCCCAAAATCTCCCCTATCTCCTTGTATTTCTTTTCCTGGTATTTGCTCAGCAATAACACCTCTCTTTTTTCTGGCGAAAGCCTGTCCATGGCCAGGTTCAGCATCATGTGTTCCTCATCATGCTGCATTTCTTCCGACTTGTTTTCCGAGTGTCCCATCTTATGCTCCCAATTCTCCACCGGATCTTTCCGCTTGATCTTTTCCTTCCTAAAGTGGTCGTATCTCACGTTGCGCGCGATGTGAAACAACCAGGTTTTGAATTCTCCCTCCCGACCGTCCGAACCGTCTTCGGGCAGGCGGGCACGAAAGAGATGACGGTACTTCATTACTCTGTAGAAGGTGTTTTGAACCAGGTCCTCGCTCAGTTCCTGATCCCTATTCATACCATAAAAGAAACCATACAACGGTTTTTTATAGCGTTCAAAAAGGAGTCCCAGCCTATCAAGGCCTCCATCTCGAACACTGATCATCAATGCATTGTCGGAAAGCTTATCCAAAATCAAATACTCGGTTCATGCAGGGAAACCCGCCCTTTGTGGAATGGTTACAACTTTATCTAATAAAAATAATAATTAAATCGGCAGGCGACCCAAAGGCCATATATAACCACACAAGGTATAAAGCAGAAAGGATCAGCATATGCCAATCCTTTCCCTAATTAAAGTTGTTTAAGCGTTTCTACTAACTGCGCATTTCCGCCATTTTGTTGCGCTCATTCTGAAGTTCTCTGGAGAGTTTCATCTGCTTATCAAGGGCCTTGCGCTTATAATTTTCGAATTCTTTGGTGATCAGGTTCTCCATTTCCATCTTTTCTTTGAGTGATTGGTAGATCATTTTCAACCTACCGGTGACTATACCAACAAGAAGAATCATTCCCAGAAATACAAATCCAACCATACCAATGAAGAAGCCTTTACCGAAGTCCATACCCAACACTGAGATGTGTGTGGCTGCGTGTTCAACTTCTGCCATAGATTCTTCTTTCTGCTGTACCGCAGCCATCGCGGCATCCAGACGCATTTGAAGTTGCAGGGCCTCTGCCCTGGCTTCCTCCAAATCACTGTGTACTTTTTTTATTGAATCGGTCGTTAGTTTCCACATTCCATCAAGGATATACTCCTTAATTACTTTATACTCGTTGAAGGTTTCTGATTTCTCCTTCATAATCGCATAGCGTTCTGTGAGCGTTTTAGTATCCTTTTCCAACGCTGCTGAGGCTTGTGTCTGCGCCATAGCTCCCAGAGAGCTTAATAAAATGAAAGTAGCGAGTGTAAATTTCATAGTTATAGATTAATAATAATTGAGGGATGTCAAACCTAGCTTTACATCCACATTTGTCATAATCATTTATAATAAAGCCTCATATATATCGCCTAAATAAACATCCAATCGATGAATGATTTATAAAGGATCAATACAAGCCATTTTTAGATCGTTCAAACCCCTGTATAAATACCAATTTGGACATTTATGCTGTCAATCTATTAGAATAGATTGATTATAAGTTAGTTAAGTAACAAAACATTCATTTTTTGAACATTTTTCCTCACCAGGGCTCCGTATGAATAAAATGAGCCATTCAGAGCTACCTGGCTTGAATAATCCGCTATCTCCTTGATAATCAGCTGATTTTTTGGTAAACTTTGTGTGTACCAAATCCTTACTGGTATGAGTTTAGTTACTAAAATTGAAGGTTGGGGAAACGCTCACCGACCAGGGTGGCTGGATATCTTTAGAATCATCCTCGGACTCTTCATTACCTACAAAGGTTTTGAATTTATGTTCAATATCGATTCCCTGCAAAATACTACAGCAGGAATGGGTGAGATGTTCAGTGCAGCGGCAATTGCTCATTACATCGTTTTTGCACATGCTCTTGGCGGGCCACTTATTGTTTTTGGGATTTACACCCGAATTGTAAGTCTTGTCCAGGTGCCTATACTGATCGGTGCTGTGGTGTTCGTAAACTATCCCAATGGGTTTTTGTCATTAGGCAATCACATGGAACTTGAAATCTCCCTGATCGTGCTGATTGGTCTTATTGTATTTATGATTTTTGGTGGTGGAAAATTTTCCGTGGACGAAAGAAGGAGAAAAGACGTAGCCGCTTCATAATCAGCAGGTAATAAGCAGGTAATATTTTCGTTGCTTCGGTACCTATCTTATGCTTAACTTGTTTTTTCGAGTTAACTTAAAACTGAAGTAACCATGTATGCACGCCTGCTTATTGCAACACTGTTGCTCACGTGCCCGATTTTCGCTTCACTGGCGCAACTTAAGACAGTCCCTGAAATTGAAAGGGCTACAAAAAGTGAATTTGTAAAAGCAGTCAATGACCTTCGCGCCTTTCTTCAGATACCCAATGACGGACATTACCCGGAGCAAATAGATGCCAACATAAGCTGGGCTACCAAAGCGTTTGAAAGCAGAGGGTTCAAAACCCAGTTGATAAAAACACCGGGTGCGCCTCACGTGTATGCCGAAAAACAATTCGTAAAGAAGGGCAAAACGGTACTCTTCTACCTGCAAATTGACGGGCAACCTGTGGACACTTCTGCGTGGGATCAGGAAAGTCCTTTCAAGGCAGCGTTGAAAGAAGAGAAGAACGGCCACTGGCAGGAAATCGATTGGAGTAACTTTAACGATAATTTCAATCCCGATTGGCGTATCTATGCCCGTTCCGCTTCCGACTCAAAAGGCCCGGCCATGTGTTTCCTTACCGCATTATCCATTCTCGAAAAGCACAAAGTAAAACCCAATTTCAACATCAAGGTGATCATGGATTTCCAGGAAGAGATGAGCTCACCCCAACTCGCCTGGGTGGTGCAAAACAATCAGGAGCTATTAAAATCGGATATGGTGTTGATCATGGATGGTACCCGACATGTGTCCAACCTGCCTACACTTTGTTTTGGTGCCAGGGGCATCGCTACGGCTACACTAAAAGTTTACGGACCTCGTAACGCACTTCACAGCGGACAATATGGAAACTACGCGCCCAATCCGGTTTTTGCCATGTCCAAACTATTGGCAGGATTGAAAGACGACATGGGTAGGGTAACTCTTCCCGGGTTTTATGATGGAATCACGTTGAGCGAAGCCGACAAGAAAGATTTGAACGACATTCCCGAAGATATGGATGAGATCAACGCTACACTTGGAATTGCCCGACCTGATGCAGTGGGCGCCACCTATCAGGAAGCCATGCAATACCCAAGTCTTAATGTGAGGGGCATTCGTGCTGCGTGGGTAGGCAAAGAAGTGCGCACCATCATACCCGAAGAAGTCATAGCTGAAATTGACATGCGACTTGTAGTAGAATCACCCGGAGAAAGACAAATGAGGCTACTCAAAAAGTATGTTGAAGATCAGGGGTTTCATTTGGTGGATGGTGAGCCTACAGATGATGAACGGGCCAAATATCCAAAGCTGGCTTCTATGACTTATAGGTTAGGCTCTGAGCCTTTTCGCACCGACATTAATACAGAGTTAGGTGAATGGCTTTCCCGCGCACATCAAAAGATGTTTGGGGATCAATTCGTGAAAATGAGAACTACAGGAGGATCTCAGCCCATTGCTCCATTTATTAAAACATTGAATATCCCTGCGGTTTCAGTGCGCATCCCCAACCCAGACAACAGCATCCACAGTCCTAATGAAAACATACGGGTAGGCAATTTCTTTGAAGGTATCGAAACCATGGTGGGAGTATTGACAGAAAAGTTGTAGTGTTCTACTACTAACGTAACACAAAAACAAGATCATTTATTACGATTTTGCGTTTCTAACCACCTTTATCGCTTTTTGTCATGCCCTAAGTGTTTTATAGATGCGCGGGTACCACTAGTATAACTCTTTCACAACCATGTACACTACCCCGTTAATTTTAAGCTATGAAATGTCTTTTGGTATTTATTCTTTGTCTTTTCACATCTCCCCTGTTTAGTCAAAAGCAGGACACCCTCCGGGTCTTACCTGAGATTGTCATTCGGTCCTATGAGTCAGATCGCCCGTTGCTGGAAGTGCCCGCTTCTGTTGGCCTGGTTTTAAATGCAGACCTGGCTCGTTTTAGCAATACTTCTATCGTTTCAGCAGTAAACACACTTCCCGGTATTCGCATGGAAGAACGCTCACCGGGGAGTTATCGGTTTTCCATTCGTGGTAGTTCATTGCGGTCACCTTTTGGTGTACGCAATGTAAAAGTATATTGGAACGAGCTTCCTGTAACTGATGCCGGGGGAAATACTTATCTGAATCAATTTGATGCCAATGCAATTGATCAGATTGAAATCATTAAAGGGCCGGGTTCCAGTTTATATGGATCTGGTACAGGGGGTGTAATCTTGTTGAAGTCGCCAAAACCTGCCAGGCAGAAAAAACTTACCGGTGGCTGGTTAGGTGGTAGCTATGGACAAAATAATTATCAGATGGTGCTGCAAACCGGTAAGGAGAACAGTGCCCATTATCTGGGTTATCAACACCAGCAGTCCGATGGCTACCGAGCGCAAACTCGTATGGTTCGGGATCAATTCACCAGTACCCACCGTTTTGCCATTTCAGATCAGGAGCAGTTAGAGGCTGCCATCTTCTATACAGACTTATATTATCAAACTCCAGGCGGTCTTACCCAGGCAGAATATGATGCCAACCCACAGCAAGCACGTACAGGTAGTGCCTTCCAGCCCAGTGCCGTTGAGGCCAATGCCGGGGTTTCTCTCAAATCATTTTATACTGGAATCTCCAACCAATATCAGCTCACCCCACAAATACACAACCGCACTGGTGTCTATGGAAATTTTGTCCAGTTCGAAAACCCATCCGTTCGCAACTATGAACGCAGAAGTGAGCAAAACCTGGGTGTGCGATCGGTAACAGATTTCACTTTCAATTGGGGCGATTGGCAAGCCAAACTGATTGGAGGTGGTGAATTGACCAGTGGCTTTTCCCCAATAAAAAACTATCAAAACCAGCAAGGGTTTCCCGGTTCGCTACTTAGTGATGATGAAGTTAATCTTCTTCAATACAACCTATTCGGGCAGGGAGAATTCACAAAGAAAAACTGGATACTTACAGGCGGCTTAAGTGTGAACTGGGTAGGCTATCAATTGCTGGCACTTTCCAATGATCCTGTACTACAACAAGAAGTTTCATACGATCCCATAGTGACTCCCCGTGTAGCCGTACTGAAAAAAATCAACGAAGTCTTTTCTGTTCATGGAAACATCAGTTGGGGGTTTGCGCCCCCTACCCTCGCAGAAGTAATCCCTTCGGATGGAATATTTAATACCTCTCTAAAGGCAGAGAAAGGGATGCAGATCGAAGTAGGAACACGGGGGTATTTCCTTCATCGGAAGTTTTTTGTGGATGCTGTGCTCTATCATTTTGCTTTGGATCAAACCATTGTAGTGCGCAGAGCGGAAGATGGTGCAGATTATTTTGTGAACGCAGGCGCCACTGACCAAAATGGAATAGAACTACTGCTCCATTGGCAACCATCAATTAACTCTTCTGTCTTCTCCAACTTTAAAGTCTGGACAGGTGTAACTGTGAATGACTACCAATTTGTAGACTACATTAAGGGCAGTGATTTTTACGGTGGTAATGCCGTCACAGGAGTGCCTGCACAAATTCTAACAGGTGGATTGGACATGGGATTTCGAAAAGGCTTTTACTGGCATCTCACCATGAATTATACTTCTTCGTTGCCCCTGAATGATGCAAATAGTGTGTTTGCGAAATCCTATACCTTGCTTGGAAGCAGACTGGGATATAAGTCCTCATTCATTGCCGGAATGCCAATCAACTTTTTTGTAGGTGGTGACAATTTACTTGACCAGGCATACAGTCTGGGTAATGATTTGAATGCCTTTGGAGGCCGTTATTTCAATGCCGCTGCTGGGAGAAATTACTATGCCGGAATTCAATTCGATTTGAGCCTTACCCGGAGTAGATGATTGCGCTTATAAAACAAAAAACCCTTGCAAATATCATACAAGGGTTTTTCAATTGTTTACGAAAGTGTTCATCTGATTTTACGTTTAGTGAAACTTAGTTCAGACAGCTGCGCTGCTTGCTGACTTTGTGAGCCAAACTCAACGCGCAAGTAGCTTTTGACCGCCAAAGCATTGCTGTGCAACGAATCAACACCTTTATACAGCAAGGTATCGCGATGAATGCGTGCATTGGCAAGTGCTACCTTTGCCTTTGACCAGGCCTCGTTGAGCGCCATCAGCCTATCCGCCTCCTTCATCAAAGCAGAAGGCTGTAGATCAGCAGCAGCCGTTGCATAGCCTGGAACCTTCTCGATCAACTGAGCCAATCGCATAAAGTTAAAGGCTTTTGCCACATAACTTTGCTGCGTCAGCGCGCGTTTGATCAGTGATTCCGCATCATTATCCTCACCGGTCACGGCAGGCCTGTTGCTGCCCGCTTTCATTCTCCCGGTGATCAGTCGGGTGTAGTAGCGAACATTGGCCAGCGTATCATCATCAACCTGCGAAGCTTTCAAAGTGCCTATGATCCTACCGATAAGCAGGTCAAGATTTTTGTAGGCTCTTATCCTTTCGTTGGTAATACCACTCAGGGCATTCCGTTTTTGTGAAACATCTCGCAATGAACTTTGTACTGCTTCGAGTAAAGCTCTCATTGCTTTAAGCTGGAGGGTCTGGCGACCGGGGTTATACGTACCTCCGTACCCGGTGCATATTCCTACTAACCTGGAGTAGGCATCTGCATTTTTAACATGTGACATAACATTTGTTGTTAAGTTGTTATACATACTTATAATACGAAATTCCTTATCAAAAAGGTTTCATAATTCAGAAAAATCTTTTAAAATATTTCAACTTTTTTATTAGCACAAAATGATAGACAAAATAGAGTGTATCACTGAGCTACCCGGTTACAGACATACGGTGCCAGAGGCAGAAGGTACGCCTCCATGTCCTGGAGCTACGCTATGTGGCGCAGAGGTTACGGCAGCAGATGGAGTGTATGCGCAACCAGTCGCAGAAAAAACACTGACAAGTTCTTGACGTACGCAGCCAGTCGCAGCACCTACAATAGCAGGTTCTGTCGATACGTGATCAGACGCAGAAGCTACTGGCATATGTCCCCGCCATACGCAATCATTCGCTGAGATGGCGGGGCACTATCCTGAAGATTCCCTGTCAGGCGCCAATCCTACAGTGCCATACCCCCTATCTACACCAACAGATGCAAGATTCAATCATGTGGTCAATTAAAAGGCGTTGACATTCAAAAGAAAAAACTGTCGGTACTTTCTTCTATTGGCCAGCAAAATTGTTTCTGTACTGATCAATACAGTTAAACCTAAACCTATGATTAGTCTATCGTTTTACCTCATTTTTTGCCACTAAAATATTATGCAAATCTTACATAGTGATAAAAAGACTGTAGATTTGGCGGTTAAAATCACCTGTTACACAGTGGCTTTATGAAGGTATCTTTTCCTCCCTATCCGGGCTTAAGCTTTAAATTACTGAAAATTGCCCTTGTGTTCGTGTGGGCTTGCTGCATGATGCCCCAGTTCGGTTTTTCTCAAACAGGACCAGGTGGTGTGGGTACAGCCAATGGCGCTTCTACACTACGAGCATGGTGGAGAGGTGATACAGGGGTGACCGCCTCAGGGGGCGTGGTGAGTGCCTGGGGGGATCAATCCGGGTATGGGAATAACCTTTCTCAAGCAACAGTAGGAAACAGACCTACCACCACCACCTCGGCTGCGTTGAACAATAGAACAGTAATTCGTTATACCGGCTCCAGTTCACAATTCTTCACTTCATCCTTCAACGGGCCAGGTGTTGATAACCTGACCTTGTTTGTAGTGGCTAATGGAACCAACTACCAGTCACTGATAAGATTTCAAAATGTAGCAGGAACCTATGTGGTGTATCCATGGAGTGCTGGACAGACTTTTATCGCTTCCAGTGATGGAGGTACCGCTTCAGGTGTGGCCAGCGGGCTTGTGGCAAGTACTAATAATGTTGGTGGGGCACGCTATAGAAGGAATACTACCAATGGTATGCAGACCTACCTGAATGGAGGAATCAACGCACAACGCAACTCAGCCAATAATGTATTACCCAGTCAGAATTTCTATTCAGGAAAGTACAGCGGAGGTTCTGAATACCCGACTGCGGATGTAGGGGAAATGATCATTTATTATACAGCACTTAACGATGCTCAGATGGTCATCGTTCAAAACTACTTGGCTGCCAAGTTCAATGTCACATTGAGTTCGAATGATTTGTACACCATGGACAGTCCAGCCAATGGAGATTACGACTTCAATGTGGCGGGTATTGGCAGAATCAATGCATCCAACCTTCACAATGATGCACAGGGAACTGGCATGGTGCGCATCCTCAACCCAACCAACCTTGACGATGGTGAATTTTTATTATGGGGAGATAATGGACTGGCAAACACTCCATTAATTACCACTGATCTTCCTACCGGAGTAGTCTCAAGACTTTCCAGGGTTTGGCGGGTGAGTGAGGTAAACGCATCGAGTGCAGCGGTGGACGTAGGAGCAATAGATGTTCGGTTTGACTTAACTGGATTGGGTACCATTACCGCTGCCGACCTTCGGCTGTTAGTGGATACCGATAATGATAATTCCTTTGCTGATGAAACCCCTGTCGCGGGTGCCACCAACGTGGGAGGAAATGTCTATCAGTTTGCAGGGGTTACCCAAATAGCCAACGGCACCCGCTTCACGCTCAGCACCGATATTGTCAATACCTTCTATTCCATTGCCAGCGGTGCATGGGAAGCGAATACTTCATGGAGTTTAAGTTCTGATGGCTCTTCCGGAGCATTACCAGCAGGCGTATTTCCTGGCCGTGGAGATAATGTGGTTATCCAAACCGGACATACTATTACTGTAGATAATGTAGCAGACAATGGTTATCCGGGTGTGAAACCAGATGATCTGAGTCAACCCAACATAGGCCCTTTTAGCGCTTCAAACCTGGCCATGTTCTATCAAACCGGAGATATCCGCATTGAGGGAACCCTTTCGGTAACTGGCATAGAGGTAATGATCGGAGGCTATACAGAAATTGCCAGTGGAGGAACACTTACTACCGGATCGAGTCTTGTAAATACTGGCTACCTGGAAGCAGCGAATGGATCTGCGCTAAGCACATTGGATGATTTTATTTTAACGGGTAATAGCATTACCATTATCAATACCAACTCTACCTCCTCAGACGATATCATTATTGATCATACAGACGCTACCCTATGCGGTACGGGTTCTACCATTTTGCAAAACGGATCAGGAAGTCAAATTACATTTTCAAATAGTGGCACCATCAATCAGGTTTGCTCTTCATTTACTATCACCTGTACAGGAGTAGGTTGTGCAGGAACGTTCCCTACCGTAGGAACCGGCTCTGTTATTTTGGGCAACAATGGCCCAGCGGGAATTGGCGCCACGGATGGAACCACTTCATTGGTACTTTGGCTGGATGCTACAAGACTAAGTGGTGCCAATGACGCCACTATTACTTCATGGAATGATCTTTCCGGATACAATTATAATTTTACGGTGGGCAATGGAGCCGTCTTTAAGACCAATGCCATCAATGGTTACTCAGTGCTTGAATTCAATGGTACTTCACACTACTTTCAACGTGCCTATACTGCCGCATTAAATCCGGCAAACTTCTCCGTCTTTTCAGCCAACAATGTTACTGGCTCTGGATCCTATAAAACAGTGATATCCAGCAGAAAAACAAGTCCCGGAGGATATATGCTTTACAGTGTACCAACAACTAACATCTGGACTTTCTGGAATGGTAACGGAGGCGGCTGGGATGTGCTCAATGCCACCAGCACAGCAGGCACATGGGCTTCACAGGCCTTTACCTATGATGCTACGGCCAATAGAAAATCACTATCCATACAAAATGGAACAGCCGTGACAGCGACACCAACCTTTGTGATTAACAACACCACCAATACCCGCGTGGGTGCAGGAGCTAATGAAGGGAGTCCCAATTACTATTTCAACGGACGTATCGGTGAAGTGTTCATTTACAGTAAAGTGACCAATGCAGCACAGGTGATACTCATCAATAATTATCTTGCCGCTAAATACAATTTCGCACTTGCACTCAATGATGTGTATACCATGGACAATCCAGGAACAGACTTCGATCATGAAGTGGCTGGTGTGGGGCAAGCTGCTGACGGATCTTACCATAGAGATGCAAAAGGCACCGGAGTAGTGCGCATGTGGAACCCACGAGACCTTGGGAATGGAGAATTTATGATGTGGGGACATAACAATGCTACCTATAATAGTTCTACCACCGCAGTGGGTACCGCGGTAGATGGCACACTCATTCAGGAACGACTCAACAGAATTTGGGCAGTGAGTGAGACCGGAGATGTAGGAAATGTATCCCTTTCGTTTGATGTAGCTACACTCACTTCTGGCTCTTTTCTTGGCTCCAACCTCCGTTTGCTCATCGACAGAGATGGCGATGGATTTGCTGACAATGATGTCACCCCAATCGTGGGTTCTATTTCCGGCAACAAAGTGGTGTTCTCAGGAGTTAACTTTCAATCTGGTGACCGTTTTACTTTAGGCAATATCAACTCGAGTAACCCACTTCCAGTAAAGTTGGTGTCATTCGCAGCCACCCCACAAACAGATGCTGTAAAGCTTGAGTGGAAAACGGCAACGGAGATCAACAATGACTTCTTTCAAATCCAACGCTCCATTGATTCCGAACAGTGGATAGAAATTGATAAGGTTAAAGGTGCCGGAAACTCCAGCGACCCCATCCAATATCTGCGATACGACAACCAGCCCACCCAGGGTATTTCGTACTATCGTTTGAAACAAACAGACTTTGATGGACAAGTGGATTACTCTCCTATTGTAGCTGTTCATTATGAAGGCATTTCATCAATACAGGTATTTCCTAACCCGTCTACCGGAGTATTCACCATCCATCAACTGCGGCTGGCGGAAGATCAGGTTCAGGTGTTCAATAACCTGGGGCAAAAGGTAAACTTTGCCATTAGCACAGACAGTGACACACAAATTTCCCTTGTTGATCAGCCATCAGGGGTGTATCTGGTGCGAATATTTGATGGACAACAATTGCGTACTGTCCGATTGGTAAAGAATTAGTCCGTACTAGAAAAGATTATCACACTCCTAATTTAATCATTACTCTACCCAGAGTTTCACTCTTACCGTTTACACTTCACCGTAGGGGCCACAGTCGTTCAACGTATTTTTAATTAGCACTTAGAAAAGACTTTGGTAGTTTTGGGTCTGATGAAAATAGGCCTCCTCTCCGACACCCACGGTTATCTTGACCCTAAAGTATTTGAGTACTTCAAAGAAGTAGATGAAATATGGCATGCTGGTGATATTGGTGATATCGCTGTAATAGAAGCATTAGAAAAATTCAAACCAGTTCGTGCTGTCTTTGGCAACATCGACAGTGCCTCTGTCTATAATCGGTTTCCTGAAGACTGGATGTTTACCTGTGAAGGGGTGGAAGTCTGGATTACCCACATTGGAGGTGCGCCTCCACGCTACAATGATAGAATTAAAAACCAACTGCTACGCCATGCGCCTGATCTTTTGATTTGTGGGCACTCCCACATTATGAAAGCACAACGCGACCCTAAGTTTGACAACATGCTTTATTTGAACCCGGGTGCTGCCGGAAACCACGGGTTCCATCACATTAAAACCATTGTAAGGTTTGAGCTAACAAATGCTCAAATTAAAAACATGCAGGTGATTGAATTGGGGAAACGAGGAAGTATAATAGGTTAACGGAGGGGGCCTAAACTAAAAAAGTCAACCACAGAGGTTGACTTTTTATATTGTCTCTGAATTCAAATTACTTCTTTGCCTTAAATTCTTCTTTTATCTTTTCGATATCAACAGATTTCATCACAGGCTTAAAATTCTGAACTTTCAAATCCGTTCTTCTGCGCGAAGACTCAGCCTTGTCTCTTCTTGCTTTTCTTTTCAATCTGGTTACTGCCATGACGATAATTTTTTAATGTGATTCCCTGCCATAAGTGCAAGAGGTCGCAAAAATAGCAGAATCTATCAATCTTAAAAAATAATTTTAAGCTAATCCAACGTGTAAATCATGTAAATAAGCCAGATCATGGTTAGTTTTGACTTATAGCAATGGAAAAACCGACTCTACCGAAAGGAACACGCGATTTTGGGCCAACCGTAATGGCCAGGCGCCAGTATATACTAAACACCATAAAAAAGGTATTTCGGAAGTACGGCTTCCAGCAACTGGAGACTCCGGCCATGGAAAACCTCTCTACCCTCACGGGTAAATATGGCGAAGAGGGTGATCAGTTGTTATTTAAGGTGCTCAATTCTGGTGATTACCTGAAAAGCGTGGACACAGAGAAATTGAAGTCGAAAGACTCAAAAGGACTCGCCTTCGATATTTCTGAAAAGGGCCTCAAATACGATCTCACCGTTCCCTTCGCCAGGTACGTGGTAATGAACCGCCACGAGGTTACCTTTCCTTTCAAGCGTTTTCAGATACAGCCTGTATGGCGTGCCGACCGACCTCAAAAAGGACGGTACCGCGAATTCTATCAGTGCGATGCGGATGTGATTGGTACTGATTCTCTACTCTGCGAAGCTGAAATAGTACTGATGATCAAAGAAGTGTGCAAGGGGTTGGGCATTGAGGATATTTCTATCAAAGTCAATCATAGAGGCATCCTTAGTGGTTTGGCAGAAATTGCAGAAGCCAGGGAAAATGAATCCTCCTTGTTTGTGGCCATCGATAAACTGGACAAGATTGGCGAGGAAAAGGTAAAAGAGGAATTGAGCAACAAAGGATTTAGCACAGAGAGCATCATTCGCATTTTTGATATCCTCAATTTCAAAGGATCTAACCTGGAGAAAATAGAATTACTCCACTCCCGATTGGAGCAATCCGAAAAGGGAACAAAGGGGGTTCAGGATATAAAACACATCATTGAACTGCTCTCTAAGTTTGATCTCGCTGCAGATTCATTTGAATTCGACATTGCATTGGCAAGAGGATTGAGCTATTACACCGGTGCCATCTTTGAGGTAAAAATCAACAATGTCGCCATTGGCAGTGTGAGCGGTGGTGGTCGCTACGATAACCTTACTGGTGTATTTGGACTGGAGGGTGTTTCCGGAGTAGGTATTTCTTTTGGTGTGGACAGGCTATACGATGCCATGGATGAACTGAACTTATTCCCTGAAGGCACGGAAGAGTCGTCAAAGGTACTCATTGCTCATTTTGATGAGGAAGCCATGCGCTATGGACTGAAAGCTCTAATGGCACTGAGGCGAGAAGGTATATCATCTGAGATTTACCCAGACATCAGTAAGCTTAAAAAGCAACTGGACTATGCCAATAAGAAAAAGATTCCATATGTTGTTGTTATCGGTCCCGATGAAATGAAGAGCGGAGTTCTTACTTTTAAGGACATGAAAACCGGTGACCAGCAACAAATGACGCTGGAGGAAATATTAATTCAATTCTGATTTGAGCAAGACACATTCCATCTCTACCAATAAACTGACCCTCTCTGATATTCACGAAATATTGAATGGTCAAATCAATTTATCAAAAGAGGCAGCAACAAAAATTACAACTTGTCGCGATTACCTTGATAAAAAGGTGAGCGAATCCGCTACACCGGTTTATGGCATTAACACCGGCTTTGGATCCCTTTATAGTAAAAACATTCCTGCGGAAGAACTCGGAAAGCTTCAGAAGAACCTGGTGATGTCACATGCATGTGGCGCAGGCCCGGAAGTACCTGCCGAGATCGTGCATCTCATGCTCTTTTTAAAAGTACAGTCACTGGCCTATGGATACTCTGGCGTACAACTTGAAACGGTTGAACATCTGATCTCTTTATATAATAATAGAGCACTCCCTGTAGTTTATGAAATGGGTTCGTTGGGGGCATCCGGAGACCTGGCACCACTAGCACACCTTACCCTTCCGTTGATTGGATTGGGCGAAGCCGATTACAATAACAAACGATACGCTGGCAAAGATCTCTTAGATGAGTTGGGTTTATCCCCTATCTCCTTCAAAGCCAAGGAAGGTCTGGCCTTGTTGAATGGCACACAATTTATGAGTGCCTATGGTGTTTGGTCCACCCTTCACGGACAACGTTTGTTGAGACTTGCTAATCTTATTGGGGCATTATCCCTGGATAGTTTTGATGGTCGCATTGAACCCTTTGATGAATTGGTGCACGCCATCCGACCACATCAAGGGCAAATGAGCGTAGCTCAGGATGTGAAAAGAATATTAAAGGGTAGCGGCATTCTTGCCCAACCCAAAAAGCATGTTCAAGACCCTTATTCTTTCCGGTGTATCCCTCAGGTACATGGTGCCACAGATGATGTAATCCATTTTGTAGCGCAAACGTTCTTAACCGAAATCAACAGTGTTACCGATAACCCTAACTGTTTTCCGGAGGAAGATAAAATTATTTCAGCAGGTAATTTTCATGGGCAACCATTGGCGCTTGCCATGGATTTTTTAGCCATCGGGTTGGCAGAACTGGGAAGTATATCAGAAAGAAGAACCTATCAACTCATTTCCGGATCACGCGAATTGCCCAATTACCTTGTGGCCAATCCGGGTATCAATTCAGGATTGATGATACCCCAATATACCTCTGCTTCAATGGTAAGTCAAAACAAACAATTGTGCACTCCCGCGTCCGTTGACTCTATTGTTTCTTCTAACGGGCAAGAGGATCATGTGAGTATGGGTGCCAATGCCGCCACAAAATTATACCGGGTGGTCAACAACCTGTATTCCATATTGGCAATAGAATTGATTACCGCGGCACAGGCGCTGGAATTCAGGAGACCACTTAAAACCTCTCCGATTTTGGAGAAATTGGTAGATACTTTCAGGGCTACTGTTCCGTTTATAGAAACAGACCGTTTACTTCATGATGACATGGTGAAGGCGGAAAAATTTCTTAAGGAATTTAACCTCAACAAGTGAAGCTGAAGTTTGCACTCATCGCTGGAGCGCTTTTATGGGTAAGTGTTGCCATGGCGCAGCCTTATACCAGTGCGCTGGGGCGGTTTCAGGTAGATCAAATTAAGGGTTGTGCTCCTTTTACAATAACGTTGACCAACCTGCTTGCTGGTAATTGTAACGGTGCCAATCCATGCGCGATGGATTTTCAGGGAAACGGACAGCAAACACTTAACCTCTTTACTTTTCAATACAACACACCCGGTGTTTATAACCTTCAGGTGTTGTACCAGGGGCAGGGTGCTGACAACATTACCATTACCGTGACCGAAAACATTCAACCCAATTTTGAAATCTATTCCTGCGCCAATTCAGATGTTACCATTAAAGTATTAGAAAAAAGCTATCAGCAATTGGTGATTGACTTTACCAATGATGGCATTCCAGAAACGATTATTCCCAGCGGGAACAATGCTACAGCATTTCACGACTACGCCACTCCAGGCAATAAATCCATTTCCGTAAGAGGTCTCAATATTAATTCTGCTGATAATTGTGACTCCAAGGTGCAAACTTTCAATGCGCTAACTTCTCTTCCTGCTCCTACAATCACCAAGCTTACTACAATAAACAAGTCACAAATAAAACTGGACTTTAGCACACAACCACACATTCAGTATCGCCTTGAAATCGCGGTAAACAGTGCCGGGCCTTTTCAACAGTTGGCCACCCTTTACGACACCTCTACTTTCACCGTTGCCAATTTAAATGCAGAAGTCAATTATTACTGCTTCCGGTTGAGCGCCTACGATGCATGCATCGGGTTTAATAATTACTCCAATATAATCTGTAGCCCTAAGTTTAACCTAAATATCCAAAGTGGTATTAACCAACTGACCTGGACTACCGCCAACACAGGCATACAAAGTACCGAAGTAGAAAGAGATGATGCTACGCATACCATTATTCCAGGCGCCCCTGCCAGCTTTAATGATATTGACATTGAATGCAAGACCAACTACTGCTACAAAATTATCAACCGATATGCTGGTGGAGTGACAAGTGAGTCGCTGCAATTTTGCGGAACGTCTTTCAGAATTGACAATCCGCCCGGTATCACCAATGCAAGCAGTGTAGTTACACCACAAGGACTCAATATTGAATGGATCCAGGATCCAGCCAGTGCGCCACTCAAGTACAACATCCTTATCGCCAACGATGGTAAAACATTTACCAACCTGGGTACTTCTCACACCACAAAATTTACTCACAAAGGTTATTTGTCTGAGAGCAACTTTACATACCTCATCAACTACACTGATGAGTGTGATAATAAAAGTCAGGAAGGGATTATTATTAATCCGATACGGATGACCGGGTTTATGGAAAACAACATTGTAACCTTAAACTGGACTGAATACGAAGGCTGGACTAATGGCGTAAGTGAGTACATCATTGATAAGTACAACTTGCAAGGCGAATTGTACCGATCCATCAATGCCGGTATCAGCACCACGTTTGTAGATGATGACGCAGACCCTGATCATCAGTTTGTCACCTACAGCATTAGGGCAAGGCCAAATCAAAGCGGAATCACCGCCTCCATTTCCAATTCGATGAATTTTATCAAAGACTCAAAAATCTTTTTCCCAACAGCTTTCAGCCCAAATGGAGATCAACTCAATGATCATTTTTTTGTATCAGGTCAGTTTATTGTAAAAATGGAATTATCCATCTTTAACCGATGGGGCGAATTGATGTTTACTACTGGCAAAAAGGGTGAGACATGGGATGGCACATTTAATGGAAAACCTGTAGCAGAGGATGCATACGTGTGGTCTGCTGAGGTGACGGATCTGGCGGGGCGAACTTATAAGGAAACCGGAACCGTAATACTATTAAGGAGGAAACGATGATTTGATAGCCGTTGCTTCAAGTATTCGGTATTTACACGTTCCATTGTTCATAATTCTCCAGCCAGTAAAAAATTATCCTAAATTTGCATCTTTCAATAAACAGAACAAGCGATGCTGGACATGATGAAAATGATGGGCAAAATGAAAGAAGTGCAGGCCCGCATGAAAGAAGCACAAGACAACCTCGTACATGTAAAGGCTACCGGTGAATCTGGAGGTGGGATGGTGAAGGCTACCGTGAACGGAAAAAAACAAGTGATAGAATTGGATATTGATCCCACCATCTTAAAAGCAGACGACAAAGTTCTTATTCAGGATCTCTCCATAGCCGCAATCAATATAGCAATGGAAAAGGCTGAGGTATTGGCAAAAGAAGAGATAAAGAAAAGTACAGAAGGGTTGATTCCCAATATACCAGGAATGGACCTTAGCAGTTTCATGGGATGAGCCGTGTTGCTGTTGTCATTCTCAATTACAATGGCAAAGAGCTGCTTGAAAAGTTTCTTCCGTCCGTAACAGCATTTAGCGATGACGCACAAATTGTAGTAGCCGACAACAACTCCACAGATGGGTCGAAAGATTTCCTGCAACAGGCCTATCCACAAGTAATATTAATTCCTATTTCTTCCAATCTCGGCTTCTGTGGTGGATACAACTTTGCACTCCAGCAGATTCAGGCCGAATACTATGTGCTACTCAACTCAGATGTAGAAGTATCGTCCAACTGGCTGGAGCCGATTATTTCCCTTTTGGACAATGACCCATCAATTGCTGTAGCCCAACCTAAGATTTTATCGTATCGCGAGAAGCAGTTATTTGAATATGCTGGGGCTGGTGGTGGATTTATTGATGCGCTCGGATACCCCTTTTGCCGAGGGCGAATCTTTGACACGGTGGAAGAAGATCGGGGGCAATACAACGACACCGTCCCCATCTTTTGGGCCACAGGTGCCTGCATGGTGATCCGTGCTGAACTTTACCATTCAATGGGTGGTCTGGACGAGACCTTTTTTGCCCACATGGAAGAAATAGACCTATGTTGGAGATTGAATAGGGCCGGACATAAAGTGATGTATTGCGGGAGCAGTACCGTATACCATGTAGGTGGGGCAACGCTTGACAAGTCCAACCCAAGAAAAACTTACTACAATTTCAGAAATGGGGCTATTTTACTCATTAAGAATCTGAGCCCGGGGCAGTTGCTGTATAAGTTACCCATCCGGGTGGGGTTGGACTGGGTAGCCGCCTTAAAGTTCTTACTCACAGGGTATGGTAAAGATTTTGTGGCCGTATTACGGGCTCATCTTTATATCCTCATCCATTGCTTTGGGCTTTTTTCCAAAAGATCATCCAAGTTGCCTTATAAAGTGCTTCAAATCTACAGGGGCTCAATCATTGTTGATTACTACATAAGAAGGAAGCACAAGTTCAGCGATCTGGACTTTAGTAGTCCCAGATAGTGCTTCTTCTCCTCATGTGCCTTCTCATATTCATGACAAAAGCCAGCACGAGGTAGATAATCACAGGGGATCCAAGCGTAAGAAAAGAGACATAAATAAAGAACAGCCTGATGCTGGAAGTGGCTATACCAAGCTTCTCTCCTAGCCGGGTGCAAACACCAAAGGCATATTTCTCAAAAAAATGTTGGATTCGTTTTATCAATTCACTCATCATATTACCTCAATTTTAAGAAACCAAACCATTTACCTGAGTAAACGTCCATTTATCGACATTAAAAACATCCCACAAATATAAGCGGTTAAAACCCTACTCTGGGAGGCTAGAATCTTATTTTTTTGAGTATAATTGCAAAAAAATACTGATAAGCATACCTTTGCAACTCGCTTAAAAACTTTAAACAAAAATCCATGAGAAAATTTGTGTACGCATTCCTGATCATCGGAACGTTAACCTTTACAGGGTGTACGCTTCCTAGTATGATTAAGATGTCTAAGGAACAAAATTTAACTGTTACTCCTAACCCTCTTGAAGTTCATAAGGATACCGTTAGCTATGAAATGGCAGCCAACCTACCTGTCAAAATGTTGAAAAAAGGAACCGCCTACAACCTGAACTCCTTCTATAAGTATGGTGACAGTGAAGTTGCAATGGATCCTATCTCTTTCAAGGCTGAAGATTATCCAAATGCCAAGACAGAAGAGCCTTCGGTGACCAAATCTTTCTCTTTTCCATACCAACCAGCTTATAAGACTGGAACGTTAGAAGTAGAAGGTGTAGCTGTAAAAGGTGCTAAAACCAAAACTACTCCTCGATTGGCAGTAGCTACAGGCATCATCACTACCTCCAAATTGGTTCAAAACTCTTACTATGCAGCTTTTGCTAACCACGGATATAACAATCAGGAAGAAATTATCCCTGTTATTATCCCTGATTTCAATTTCCAGCAAGGAAGATCAGTACTCCGTACTTCTGAAACCAGAAGTGAAAAAGGAAAGCAATTAGACGCTTTCATCGCTTCTAAAAACATTACAAAAACTGTAACCATTACAGGTACTCACTCACCAGAAGGTGCTGAGCGTATCAACTCACGCTTATCTCAGGATCGTGCTGCTGTTATCGAAAAGTACTACCGTGCTCAGATGAAGAAGTACGATTACAAGGGAATGGCTGATGAAATCAACTTTATCCTTAAGCCTGTTGTTGAAGACTGGGCTGGATTCAAAACTGCATTGGCAGCCTATGATGGCATCACTTCTGATGAGAAGTCTGCTTATTTGAACATCATCAATAGCGGTGGAACCTTCGTAGATCAGGAAAGACAATTGAGAAAACTTCCTACTTACCGCAAGGTATTCAGAGACGTATATCCTGGTTTAAGAGCAGCTAAAACTGAGATTCTTACTATCAAAGACAAGAAGACAGACGCTGAAATCTCTGTATTGGCTAAGCAAATTACGCAAGGCCAAATGAAAGCCGATACGCTTTCTTTTGAAGAAATGATGTATGCTGCCACACTCACTCCTTCTCTTGAGGAGAAAGCAGCCATCTATACTGCTGCTACTAAGAAAGGTAGCAACTGGAATGCACACAACAACTTAGGAGCTGTTTACATTGCTATGGCAATTGCAGACAACTCTAAATTGGCTGACATGACAAGCAAAGCTGCTGCTCAATTAGAAATTGCAGCAAGAATGAAAGAGACTCCTGAAGTGCATGCTAATCTTGCTTCTGTCTCTTTAATGCAAGGCAACCCTTACAAAGCGGCAAGCCACGCTTCAAAAGCATTGAACGGTGCTAGCGGAGACGTTTCCCGCGGTGTAAATGGTGTGAAAGGTGCTTGTGAAATCTACATGGCTAAGTATGCTGACGCAGTGCGTTCTGAGTCTTCAGCTTTGGATACTGACGTAAACTTGTTCAACAAAGGTCTTGCTCAGCTATTGAACAAAGACTTTTCTAACGCATCTACTTCATTTGCAGAAGCAGCAAGAAAGAATAGCAACATGGCCATTGCCCACTACGGAGCAGCTGTAGCAGCGGCTCGTTCTGGAAATGCGGATGGTGTAGCTGCCAGCCTTACCAGTGCTGTGAAGATTGATCCAAGCTTGAAAGACAAAGCTTTGACTGATCTTGAGTTTGCAGCATTCTCTACTACTGATGCGTTTGGAAACGCGCTGAAGTAATAGATACATAATTCCTCAAAAAACCCTTCCTGAAGAACAGGAAGGGTTTTTTTGTTTCTGCCATTAGTAGAAAAAACGATCATTCCCTTTATCCAATTAGTCCGTATGCCTATTTTTACGCCATCCTGCAAAATGCTGGATTAACTTACTTTTAAGCACCATGAGAGAAATTCAGTTTAGAGAAGCCCTGCGTGAGGCAATGAATGAAGAGATGAGAAGAGATAAAAATGTCTTTCTCATGGGGGAAGAGGTAGCTGAATACAATGGCGCCTATAAAGTAAGTCAGGGTATGCTGGACGAATTCGGTCCTGAGCGCATAATCGATACTCCTATTGCCGAGCTGGGTTTTACCGGAATAGGTGTAGGTGCGGCCATGAACGGAACCCGCCCTATTATTGAATTCATGACATTCAACTTCTCACTTGTTGCCATCGATCAAGTGATCAACTCTGCAGCCAAGATGATGTCTATGTCTGGTGGTCAGTTTAATATTCCTATGGTGTTCAGAGGGCCTACGGGTAATGCCGGGATGCTAAGTTCACAGCATTCTCAAAATTTTGAAAGCTGGTATGCCAACTGCCCTGGTTTAAAAGTGGTAATCCCTTCTAATCCATATGATGCAAAAGGGCTGCTTAAGACAGCCATCCGTGATGATGATCCTGTTATCTTCATGGAGTCTGAATTGATGTATGGAGATAAGGGTGAAGTACCTGAAGAAGAATATTTGATCCCAATCGGGTCAGCTAAAGTGGTAAGAGATGGCTCAGACGTGACCATTGTCTCTTTTGGCAAGTTTATGAAAGTGGCATTAAGCACGGCAGAAGAGCTTCAAAAAGAGGACATTTCTGCTGAAGTCATAGACCTAAGGTCGGTTCGCCCTATTGACTACAATACTGTTGTAGAATCGGTAAAGAAGACCAACAGATTGGTAATTATTGAAGAAGCGTGGCCATTGGCCGCTATCTCTTCAGAGATCACCTACCACATTCAAAAACATGCTTTTGACTACCTGGATGCCCCCATCCACAGAATCAACAGCCTGGATGTGCCTTTGCCTTATGCACCTACTTTGATAGACGCTATTCTTCCCAATGTGGAGAGAAGCGTTCGTGCCGTAAAAGCCGTTTTATACAGGGATTAGACTACCCGTGGTAGGTCAGAAGAAGCCTCCAGGCAGATTCTACCTTGCCTTCGTTTAATAATTTTTGTGCGTGTGTATGGACAGCATTCGTGTCTGCATACTCTATGACTTCGTCCAGAGAACCTTTTGCCGGTAGCCGCTCTACATTACCGAGGATTCCTAGGTCATTACCTGTCAGCACCTTGCTATTTCTAATGGCCATGGGAATTTGATCCACCCCTATTCCTTTTGTAGTTAAGGGCTTAGGCACAGTAAAAATGGCATCTCCCTGCGCCCTACAATAATAATTTCCTCCCATCCTGGCCACTGCATCCAATTTTACAGGATCAATTCTTCCTTCTTCATCCAGTACTTCTTGTTTGATGTGAGCCAGTAGTACTTCACATATTACCAGGTTGCCTGCACCTCCATTTGATCCCAGTGAAATTACTTCATTCACTTTACACTCAAATGAGACTGGCGACTCGCCCACCCTGGGAGGTTTTATCCTTTCTGAAGCAACAGGCGTAAGCCCCGATTTAATAAACTCATTTACACCCTTATCGTACTCTGTACTGGAAAGAGAAGCTTGTTGTACAATATTATAATTCACGATATTGATCACCACCTCGGGCACTTCAAGTACATTTTCATAGGTATGCTTTGTGGTATTATCTCGTCCCCTTCGAGAAGGAGAAAAAACCAAGATGGGTGGATTGGCACTGAAAATATTAAAGAAACTAAATGGGCTTAAATTGATATTTCCCTCTTTGTCCACTGTGCTGGCAAATGCGATCGGCCTGGGTACCACAGCACCCAACAGATAACCATGCATTTTAGGAACAGATACTTCTTTCGGATCAACTGTTAACATATTTTTTCTTTATAGGGATGGTAAAATTTTTCCTGAGCAATCTCCAAATCCGATCCTTACTCCATCCTTCGCTGCGATTCCCCTTAATGTTACTGTATCTCCGTCTTCAATAAACCTCCTTTCAGACCCATCATTAAGTTTAATCGGTTCTTTTCCGTTCCAGGTGATCTCCAACATAGAACCATAAGATCCCTTCTCAGGTCCGCTGATGGTGCCAGAGCCATACAGATCACCCACCTGCAGGTTGCATCCGTTGATGGTGTGGTGA
This sequence comes from Flammeovirgaceae bacterium UBA2338, assembly GCA_002344795.1. Taxonomy (GTDB): domain Bacteria; phylum Bacteroidota; class Bacteroidia; order Cytophagales; family Cyclobacteriaceae; genus ELB16-189. The sequence continues at coordinate 70,826 of DDUM01000001.1, forward strand.
GCCAACTGCTGGCACATATTCCAATACATGTATTTAAAGTTTGATTTTGAAACTACAGTTTCGTTCTTTCCTTCACCAATTACGATTTCCAATCCTATGTCATAATTTTTCTTTCCTTCATAGCTAAGGTAAGGCAATACTTTAGGGTTTTGCTTCGGTCCTTCAACGCGAAAAGGCTCTAACGCATCCATTGTAACAATCCATGGAGATATCGTGGATGCAAAGTTTTTTGCCAAAAAAGGTCCAAGTGGAACATACTCCCACGTTTGAATATCTCTGGCCGACCAATCGTTGAGCAGCACCATACCAAAAATATTATCTTCTGCATCCCTGGTAGAAACGGATGAACCCAGTGCAGTATTTGCACAAGTAATGAATGCCATTTCCAACTCGAAGTCCAGTTTTTTGCAAGCGCTAAAAATAGGAGATTCAGAGTCTGGGAGTTTTATTTGTCCTTTAGGTCGATGAATGGGAGTGCCGGATATCACAATCGATGAAGTTCGCCCATGGTATCCTACCGGCAAATGTTTCCAGTTGGGCAACAATGCATTCTTAGGATCGCGGAACATAGTGCCTACATTGGTTGCATGCTCTTCGCTACTATAAAAATCGGTATAGTTTGGAATCTGAACGGGCATTCTCATCTCCACTTCCTCCATGGGAATCAATGCCAACTCGCGTGCCGCTACATTGTTCTGTAACTCATCATTATCACTTCTCAGCAACTCAGAAACACGCTCCCGCACTTCTCCACATTTCTTTCTGCCTAATGCAATAAATGGATTTAAGTATTCCTGATTAAAAATTCCCGGAGGGAGTCCGAGTCCATCAAAAAAACCTTTCTCATATAAATATACTAAATCAAGCACATGCTTACCTATGGCAACACCTGCAACCGCAGTCAGGTATTGTGTCTTAAATATTCCAAAAGGTAAATTTTGAATTGGAAAGTCAGAACCAGCGGGTACCTCCACCCAACTCTTCAATTTCGGATTATTCGCTTTGCTCATTTACTTTTGTTTTTATCAAAACTAACTTAGTATTGGTATGATTCTTAATCACTTCTACTTTTTATTACCCTGATCTGTGATCTGTGCCCAAAGAATTATCCATACCCAATGATTTCCAAAAGATAATAAAAGACCTACTGGGAAACGAGTCAGACTCATTTTTTGAAGCTTTACTTACCCCCTCTCCGCCCAGTGTTCGTCCTAATCCCAGCAAGAATTTCCAATTAACCAATACAAGTAAAATTCCCTGGACACAATTTGGAAAATACCTGAATGAAAGACCCCTATTTACATTAGATCCATCGCTGCATGCTGGCGCCTATTACGTACAGGAGCCCAGTTCCATGTTTCTAGAGAAGGCACTTACCCATTCTGTAGACCTCAAGCAGCCGCTCAGGGTGCTGGACTTGTGCGCAGCGCCAGGAGGGAAATCAACACACCTCCTTTCTTTGCTTCACCCCAATAGTTTGTTGGTGAGTAATGAAACCATTCGGACGCGAGCCAATATTCTTTCAGAAAATATTCAAAAATGGGGATATGCAAATGCCATTGTTACAAACAACGACCCTACTCATTTCTCCAAACTAAATGGATTATTTGATCTGATCGTTGTCGATGCCCCCTGTTCAGGTGAGGGGCTGTTCAGAAAAGATAATGATACCCTGGATAAATGGTCTCCGGCCAATGTCAACTTATGCGCAATGAGGCAAAGAAGAATCTTGAAAGACATATGGCCCGCCTTGAAACAAGATGGTATACTTATTTTTAGTACCTGCACTTACAACACACAAGAAGACGAAGAAACGATGGAATGGCTGAGCCAGACTGGCGACTGTGAGTTTTTGAATATTCCGATTGAAGAAAACTGGGGTGTAGTAGAAACAAAACTAAAAAATACAATTGGTTATCGGTTTTATCCACATAAGGCAAAAGGGGAAGGTTTTTTTATTTCTGTTGTTCGTAAAAAGGAACCTGTAAGTCCTTTGCGCATGCATACCAGGCAGGTACTAGGTGAAAAGTGTAAAAATGAAGAGGTAAAGTTATGGTTAAAAGACCCAGCGCTATTCAGGTATGTTGTAAACAAAGGGGTGATCACAGCCGTTCCAGAAATACATTATGAATTAATTACCTTCCTCTCAGATAGGCTAAGCGTCATCCAATTTGGTATTTCGCTGGCAACCGACAAACACGGAAAGTTGGTGCCTGAGCACAACGCTGCATTATCAATACATCTTAATAAGAGCAACTTTGCGACAATAGCGCTATCCCGTGAACAAGCCATCAGCTACCTGAGGAAAGAAACCATTGAGATAGATACAAAAGAAAAAGGATTTGCCTTACTCATCTACGAGGAAAATCCTTTGGGTTGGGTAAACTTGTTGCCCCATCGAATGAATAATCTGTATCCTTCTAATTGGAGAATTAGAATGAAACCCGATTAGTAAGCCAATACAGCTTCAATTATCCCATCTGGCAGAGCAACCCCACTAAAAAATATTCCCACACAAAATACCTTTTCATAATAGTTTGCTTTCTGAATTGCCAAAGGCAAAGAACTTACAGACAATACCGTAAACGAAAACGAAAAAATAAGAATCATGATAGCCACCATCCAGGTAGCAGGGGAAACCAGAATTAAACCCATTGCTATCAGGGAAACCAGCGCGCTTGCATTGAATGATTGCTGAAGACCATACTGACTTACCTTTGTACTGACAGGAAGAGAAACTATGGCTGACAAAACAAGTACCAGCACTAAAATAATATTTCCCTCCATTCCATTAAGTAAGACACCAAGGTGCTGTTCAAGAATATCAGGAAAGATGTTGAATAAAATTGTAGTTGTGAGTCCCAACACAATACCCATAATAAAAATAGAGCGGTATTGAGATCGCTGGGTATCCAATTGAAAAGAGGCCATTGGTTTGGCTTCATTTCCACCACTCATCTTGAACAATCCCAAAGAATTTTTTCGTAAGGCATAGCCACTTAAGAAAGTAATAATTCCGCCCGTCATAAAGGTAACGGGAGCACCGAGGTAATCAATAATGTCATCAATCACAGGCTCTAGTGAATAAATCAAGTTGGCCACGATAGTCAGGACTGCCATTGCCTTAGGTAGCTTTTCTACTGGAGTGAACAGCTCCAAAGTGGAAAGTGCAGGGCTTGTAAATATACTCATGGCAATCAGCCAGGCTACTATAAGAATTGGTAACATCCACCTAAAAACCTCTCCCGGATTGCTGAGTAGTGTAAACGCTACAGCCATAAATACCATGGCCGCAAAACTTATCCCGGAGCTGATAATTGGCAACCTATGGCCGTTTCTAAAACGAAACTTATCTCCCAATTTTCCTGCATACAGGGGCGTGATCAACAAAATAAATCCCTGAACCACGTACAATAAAAAACTAAAGTCTGTAAACTGAAACTGAATCAGGAGCTTGGGCTGATAATTCTCATAGGCAATCCATCCAATAATTATCGATCCATAGAGTGCAGCCAAGCTCCACAATTGTTTCCATTGAATATTTTCAAGTTCAGGCGATTCGGAAGGTTCTGTGTTCATAGTTCTTGTTGGTATTTAAATTTCTCAATATCCGGTACAGAATAACTTGCAACATTGAATATACGTTGTTGTGGACAAATATGGATTTCGAGCTTAATACTCCGTCAAATCGGGTTGAGTTTCCTATTTTTGCAGCTTAAATTAACTACCATTTTCTGAATGTCACTCTCGACCAAGTACAATCCAGCCTCTGTTGAAGACAAGTGGTACACCTATTGGAATGAAAACGACATGTTTCATGCCAAGCCAGACCCGAACAAAGAGCCCTACTCGATAGTCATCCCCCCTCCTAATGTTACAGGCGTGCTCCATATGGGGCATATGCTTAATAATACCATTCAGGATGTTCTCATCCGCAAAGCCAGAATGGAGGGCAAGGCAGCCTGTTGGGTACCGGGCACAGATCACGCCTCAATTGCTACAGAGGCCAAGGTGGTAGCCATGCTTCGCGAACAAGGCATAAAGAAATCAGATCTAAGCAGGGAAGATTTTTTGAAACACGCCTGGGTGTGGAAGGAAAAGTATGGTGGAATTATTCTGGAGCAACTTAAGAAACTAGGAGCCTCTTGTGATTGGAAACGTACTGCTTTTACCATGGATCCTGAGTACTACAAAGCCGTGATTCGGGTGTTTGTAGATCTCTACAATAAAGGGTACATCTATCGTGGGCTGCGTATGATCAATTGGGATGTAGAGGCGAAGACCGCACTATCCAATGAAGAAGTAATTTATAAGGAGGATGGTGAGAAATCTATTCTGTACTCGGTGCGATACAAAGTAAAGGACAGCGAAGACGAATGGGTAATCATCGCCACACAACGTCCTGAAACCATCATGGGGGATGTAGCCATTGCTGTCAACCCCACAGATGAGCGTTATAAAAAACTGATTGGAAAAAAGGTATTGGTTCCTTTCATTCACCGTGAAATCCCGGTAATTGCAGATGACTATGTAGATAAAGAGTTTGGCACAGGATGTCTAAAAATAACCCCTGCACATGATGTCAATGACTATGAAATTGGATTAAGGCACAACTTGCCAGTGATAGATACCATCAACGACAACGGAACACTCAATGCAAAATGTGAAATACCCAAGTTTGTTGGTCAGGATCGGTTTGCTGTTAGAAAACAAATTGTAAAAGACCTGAAAGAATCAGGCCACCTGGTAAAAGAAGAAGAATTTGTTACCCGTATTGGTCGCTCGGAAAGGACAAATACGGTGGTAGAGCCCAAGCTTTCTTTACAGTGGTTTGTGAAAATGAAAGAAATTTCTCGACAGGCTTATCAGGCTGTTGAGAAAGATGATATCAAATTACATCCCGCCAAGTTCAAAAATACTTATCGGCACTGGATGGAAAATGTGAGAGACTGGTGCGTATCACGGCAACTGTGGTGGGGGCATCGCATTCCTGCCTATTTCTACGGGGATGGGGATGACGATTTTGTAGTGGCAGAAACCATTGAGGAGGCAGTAACTTTCGCCACCAAAAAATCAGGGAGAACAATAAAAGAAAGTGACCTTCATCAGGATCCAGATGTATTGGACACCTGGGCTTCTTCCTGGCTATGGCCAATCGAAGTATTTCATGGCTTTAATGACGAACATTATGATAAAGCCAACGGAAAGGTCAATCGTTCTACGAACGCAGATCTCAATTATTTCTACCCTACAAAAGTACTTGTAACCGCTCCTGAAATTCTGTTTTTTTGGGTAGCGCGAATGATCATAGCCGGGTATGAATACATGGGGGAGCGACCCTTCGAAGATGTGTACCTTACTGGAATTGTGCGGGACAAACAGGGAAGAAAAATGTCGAAGTCACTCGGCAACTCACCTGACCCCCTTGATCTTATTAATAAGTACGGAGCGGATGGTGTGAGAACGGGTATGCTCTTCAGCTCGCCTGCAGGCAACGATCTATTGTTTGATGAAAAGCTTTGCGAGCAGGGCAGAAACTTTTCCAACAAAATTTGGAATGCATTCCGTTTGGTAAAAGGCTGGGAAACAATAGAAGCTGAAATACCTGAAGAAAATAAAATTGCCGCTGCATGGTTTGAATCCAGGTTAAACCAGGCGATGGCAGAACTTCAGGATCACTATTCCAAATTCAGAATTTCTGATGCACTGTTAACTGTCTATAAGCTGGTATGGAACGACTTCTGTGCCTGGTACCTAGAAATGGTAAAACCAACATTTGGTGAACCCATCGACAAAGCCAGTTACGACCAAACAGTACGATTCTTCGAATCCATATTAAAATTGCTTCATCCTTTCATGCCTTTTATTACAGAAGAACTTTGGCATGAGCTGGATGGAAAAAATGATAAGGATTGCATTATTGTAGCATCCTATCCAACACCTGCAGCGTTTGATACAGGCATAATTGATCAGGCTACTTTCTCGTTTGAGATCATTACCCAAATCAGAAACATCAGGAATACAAAAGGTATTTCACCAAAGGAATCCATTGACCTGATCATTAGTGAAGCAGGGCGGCAAAAGGCTTCACGCTTTACTTCTATTGTCCAGAAACTTTCCAATGTAAAAGAAATAACATTCAGCAACGATAAACCTGGGAATGGAACAAGCTTTATTGTTCAGTCGATTGAATTTTTCATACCTATGGAAGGGAAGGTAGATGCTGAGAAAGAGGAAGAATCAATTAAGAAAGAATTAGAGTACATGCGCGGCTTTCTCAATTCAGTGATGAAGAAACTGAACAACGAGCGATTTGTTAAAGGTGCTCCACCAGCAGTGATTGAGGCGGAACAAAAAAAGAAGGCAGACGCAGAATCAAAGATTGCTGTACTGGAAGAAAACCTGAAATCATTTCAGGGTTAAAACCGGGCAGCCATAAACAATTCTATGTTCTTATACTTCAGATTAAACTTCCTTCCAATGACCTCATTGGTAAGGTTGCCTTTGTAGGCATAAACCCCTTTCAAGAACCATCGGTGAGATAAAATCATTTCCTCTACTCCTCCTTCTTCCTCTGCTCGTAAAATAGTAGGCGTAAAAATATTGCTTAAGGCGGTAGTAGCAGTATGTGCAACACGCGAAGCTACGTTGGGCACACAGTAATGAATAACACCATACTTTTTAAATACGGGTTTAGCATGGGTGGTGATTTCAGATGTCGCCACACATCCGCCCTGATCAATACTCAGGTCGATAATTAAAGAATCTGATTTCATCTGGCTCACCATTTCTTCCGACACAACATGTCTCGTCCTTCCCCTTTCTGCTCTCAATGCGCCAACTACCACATCAGCATTCTTAAGGCTTTCACTTAGTGTAGCTGTGTCTATGGTGGAAGTATTAAATTGATGACCAAGGATATGCTTTATCCTTCTTAACTTATAAATATGATTGTCAAAGATTTGAATTTCTGCTCCAAGACTTAGGGCAGCCCTGCCACAGTATTCGGCAACAGTGCCTGCACCAATAATTACCATCTTTGTTGGAGGCACTCCGGTGATCCCACCTAAAATGATTCCTTTTCCCTTATTAGCCGAACTAAGGTATTCTGCTGCAATTAATACAACTGCACTTCCGGCAATTTCGCTCATTGCCCTTACGATAGGAATGCCTCCTACTTTATCTTCTATATGTTCCCATGCAAGTGCCGTCACTCTTTTCCTTAATAATGCTTGTATGTATTCCTTGGTAAGATGCCCCGGCTGCAAAGCCGAAATTAAAGTTTGTCCCGGGCTGAAGTATTCTATTTCCTCCAGCGTGGGTGGCTCTATCTTTAGGATAACATCCGCTTTAAATACCTCTTGCGGAGAATAAACAATTTTTGCCCCAGCTTCGCTGTATTCTTTATCAGAAAATTTTGATCCCTCGCCCGCTTTACGTTCCACCCAAATTTCATGGCCATTGTTTACAAGAATAGCCACCGCATCGGGTGTTAGGCTGATCCTGTTTTCTTGTAAAGATGTTTCCACCGGAAGTCCAATACAAAAAGACCCTTTGCTTTTCCTTACCTTAAGTAATTGTTCCTGCGGTGACAAACTGGACTTTGCCAGTGCTGCAAACCCTGATTTCTTTTTCTCGGTCATAGCAAGCTGTATTCTATAATTCTTGTATTGTTAGCCTCTTCGGATATCTTCACTTTAAAAAAGTGCATTGGATGCAATGTGGGAATACGCTCCGGCCATTCAACAAAGCAATAGCACCCTGATTCAAAATATTCCTCCACACCCATATCATAAGCTTCTGTTTCCTTTTTTAATCTATAAAAATCAAAATGATAAATCGTATCTCCTTTGTCACTTTGATATTCGTTGATAATGGAGAATGTGGGACTACTGGTACTCTCTGATACTCCCAATTGTTCACAAATAACTTTTATCAAAGTTGTTTTGCCTGAACCCATCTCTCCATCAAAATACCAAACCTTAGTGGTTCCGGCAGCATGCAGCAGTTCATCAGCCACCCTCTTCAAATCTGCAATAGATGCCGGTTGGCCACCTAGCGTCCTCACCCAATTCTCAGGCATTTTTCGAAGTTAAGAAAATTAAGGGAATCACCATCTCCTCAAGACTCACTCCTCCATGCTGAAAAGTGTCTTTATAAAAATTTACGTAATAATTGTAATTATTAGGATAGGCAAAAAACTGGTCCTCAATCGCAAAAACATAAGAAGTGGAAACGTTCGATTTGGGTAGAAAAAAACGCTCTGGCTTGGGGCATTCCATTACTTTGTTACCATCATAGTTGAGGTTCTTTCCTTGCTTATAACGAAGGTTGGTATTTACATTCCTGTCACCTATAATCTTAAAAGGGCGCTTTACCCTGATGGTGCCATGATCCGTAGTAATGATCAGCTTTACCTTCTTTTCTGAAATCTTTTTAAGAATATCCAAAAGTGGTGAGTGCATAAACCAGGAGCGGGTCAATGACCTGTACGCTGACTCATCTGGGGCAAGCTCTCTAATCATGGCCATATCCGTACGAGCATGTGAAAGCATGTCTACAAAATTGTAGACAATTACATTGAGATCATTGTTAAATAAATTATTAACAGAATTAACAAGATCGCGGCCTTCCTCAGTTTTTTTTATTTTATGGTATGAATGCTTTATGGTTAGATTGTTTCTTCTCAATTGGCGTGTTAGAAACTCATCTTCAAAATTATTCTTTGCATCGTCATCATCATCACCTACCCATAAATCAGGATGAGTTTTGGCCATTTCAGAAGGCATCATTCCTGAAAAAAGTGCATTGCGCGAATAAGCAGTAGTGGTTGGAATAATAGAATAATACGACTCTTCCTTCTCTACATTATAAAACTCTTCAATAATTGGCTTCAAAACCTTCCATTGGTCGTACCGAAGGTTATCTACTACAAATACAAAAGTGGGTGTCCCTTTTTCTATTTCAGGAAATACTTTCTTTTTAAATACCTGATGAGAAAGAATGGGTTTAGAAGAATTAGGATCATTGAGCCACGACTCATAATTGCGTTTTACAAACCGGCAAAAGTTGGTGTTCGCTTCTACCTTTTGCATCTCAAACACTTCTGCCATGTCTTTGTTATCGCCCTCATCCAACTGAAGTTCCCAAAAAATCAACTTCTTGTAAACTTCAGCCCATTTCTCATGATCCAGATCATCCAGAAATGACATGCTTATATTTCTAAACTCCTGTTGATAGTTGAGGTTAGTTTTCTCAATAACGAGTCTCTTGTTGTCCAGTATTTTTTTCACAGACAACAAGATTTGACTAGGGTTCAGTGGCTTAATCAAATAGTCATCAATCTTAGCACCAATGGCCTCCTCCATAATCTGCTCTTCCTCATTCTTGGTAATCATTACCACAGGCAACGTTGGCTTGTTCGCCTTTATTAATGTGAGCGCTTCCAATCCAGACATTCCAGGCATGTGCTCATCCAAAAAAACCACATCAAAATGCTTCGACTCACACAATTCAACTGCATCGGACCCATTGTTAACCGGAGTAATATCATATCCCCGCTGTTGAAGAAATAGAATATGAGGTTTCAAAAGATCAATCTCATCGTCTGCCCACAAAATGTTATACCTTTGCACTAGCTGTTTTATTTAAATTCAGCCTAATTTACGAGTTATACGGATAATCTTGGGCCAAAGCATTAATAAAAAGAAAATCATAAATGATCCCGTCTATGGGTTTGTGCCAATACCCAGCGAACTCATTTTTGACCTCATCCAACACCCCTATTTTCAACGGTTAAGACACATTAAACAACTCGGTCTCACAGATCTCATTTACCCTGGCGCCATTCATACACGTTTTAATCATGCCTTAGGCGCTATGCACCTTATGGGAAGGGTTTTGGATAATCTGAGATTAAAAGGCATTGAGATTTCACCTCAAGAGTATGAGGCTGCACAAATCGCCACATTGCTTCATGATATTGGGCATGGCCCTTTTTCGCATGCGCTGGAAGAAACACTCCTGCACCATGCAAATCATGAAAGTATTTCCTTTCAGTTCATGAAAGAACTCAACACAATCTTTAATGACCAATTGCATCTTGCTCTTCAAATATTTCAAAACACGTACCAGCGAAAGTTCTTTCATCAACTGGTAAGCAGTCAACTTGATATTGATAGATTGGATTACCTGAACAGAGATTCTTTTTTTACTGGTGTAAGCGAAGGTTCTATTGGGGTAGATAGAATTGTAGTTATGCTGAACGTGTCCAACGATCGGCTGGTGGTTGAGGAAAAAGGAATCTACAGCATTGAGAATTTTCTTAATGCCCGAAGACTGATGTATTGGCAAGTCTACTTGCACAAAACAGCGGTCAGCGCAGAAAGGATGTTGGTCAATCTGATCAAGAGAGCGGAATACCTCGTCCAGTCGGGTGAGCTGCTTTCATGTTCAGAGTCACTTTATTTCTTTCTTAAAAGATCATATACTATTGATGATTTTAAGAGATATGAAGTGATTAGCCATTTTGGACTGCTGGACGATAATGATATTTGGGGTGCTATTAAACTCTGGCAAAATCACCCAGATCGGATATTGTCAACCCTTTGTACAATGCTCCTACAGAGAAATTTATTTAGAATAGCCCTTACCAATGACGCTATAGAAAAAGCTACAATTGAACATATCCGTTCCGAAATCAGTGATAATTATGACATACTGAGAAAAGATGCCTTCTTCCTGTTTTCTCATGGTGTGGTTTCAAATGAGGCCTATGTAAGTGGGGGTCAGGGTATTCACATTCTGACTAAGAAAGGTGAGCTGAAGGAAATCGCTGATGCTTCCGATTTACCCAATATTAAGGCACTTAGTAATATCGTGAAAAAAAACTATCTATGCTGTCCTAAAAATGTATCTTTGAAAAAGAAGTAACTTCAGGAATTCGAATTAAATATGACAATCAAACCATTATTTAATTAATGGAATTTACCATTAAGCAAATCGCAGCAATGCTGGGAGGTGCCGTCAAAGGAGACAGCAGCCTCAGTATTAATATGCTTGCCAAAATTCAAGACGCCAAATCTGGTCAGATTGCGTTTTTGTCAAACCCCAAATACGAGCATTTTATTTATGAAACAAAGGCAAGCGCTGTCATTGTAAAGAAAGATTTCGTTCCTAAGAAAGAGGTAAGATCCACTCTGATAATGGTAGATGACCCTTACTCAAGCTTTACCGTTCTTCTGGAGGAATACCATAAAATGATAAGCTTTCAAAAGGAGGGTATTGAAGCGCCTTGCTTCATTGGTGAAAACTGTACAACAGGAAAGTCAATTTATAGAGGTGCATTCTCCTACATTGGCAGCAACGTAAAAATAGGAGACAACGTAAAAATATACCCTCACACCTACATTGGCGACAATGTGGTAATCGGAAGCAATACTATACTTCACCCTAATGTAAAACTATACGCAGGAACTGTGGTGGGTAATAACTGCATCATCCACTCAGGTACTGTGCTGGGCAGTGACGGATTTGGTTTTGCTCCCCAGGAAGACGGCACCTACAAAACGATTCCACAACTGGGCAACGTCATTTTAGAGGACAACATAACAATAGGTGCTAATACGGTAATTGATTGTGCAACGCTATCTGGCGATTCTACCATCGTGAGGTCGGGCGTAAAGCTCGATAATCTCATTCAGATAGCGCATAATGTAGAGATAGGCAAAAATACCGTTATTGCTGCCCAGTCGGGCATATCCGGATCGACCAAAGTAGGTGAAAATTGCATCCTTGCAGGGCAGGTAGGAATAGCCGGACATCTTGTTATTGCCAACAAAACGAGTGTTGGAGCTCAGGCCGGCATATCCAAATCAGTGAAAGAGGAAGGTCAGCGTTTGCTGGGCTATCCGGTACTCGATGTGAAAGAATATTTCCGCTCATACGCGATATTTAAACAACTCCCTGACATTAGCTCGCGCCTAAAACAACTTGAACAAAAGTTGGCTGTGGCTCAATCTGCCCTTAAATCAGATTGAATGGGCTTAAAGCAAGTCTGGTTCTTTTATTTTGACTATAATTAGCCCCATTTATTATAGAGGGAGTCCAATTTTTTAGATTATACGAGGAATAGGGGTTAAATTTGCCCCTTTTATTACAAAATGCTAAATCACAAGCAGCAGACAATTAAGAAATCCGTGACCTTGTCCGGAGTAGGGTTACACACAGGCATCGTCACTAATATGACATTCTTGCCCGCAAAGCCTAACCATGGTATTAAGTTTCAACGAATAGACCTTCCCGGATCTCCCATCATTGATGCTGATTGCGACAATGTAGTAGATGTATCCAGAGGAACCACCATAGAGCAAAGTGGAGCCAGGGTAAGCACCATCGAGCATACACTTGCCGCCCTAACCGGTCTTGAAATCGACAATGTGCTGATCCAACTGGATGGGCCAGAGGCTCCTATTATGGATGGAAGCTCTATTCAATTTGTAAACGTGCTCAATGAGGCTGGAAAAGAGGAACAAAACGCTCTTCGTGATTTCTTCGAAGTTCAGGATGGCATCTTTTACCGTGAGGTAGATCGCAATGTAGAAATCGCTGCTCTGCCGCTAGACGATTACAGGGTAACTGTTATGATTGACTATAACTCCCCTGTTTTAGGAAGTCAGCACGCTTCTATTACCAATATAAGCCAATTTGAAAAAGAGATCGCTTCATGCAGAACATTCTGTTTTTTGCATGAATTAGAAATGCTTTACAAGAACAACCTCATCAAGGGTGGAGACCTTAATAATGCCATCGTGATTGTGGATCGTGTTGTTCAGGAGCACGAACTGGACAATATTGCCGAAATGCTGGGTAAGCCAAAGGTGGAGGTAAAAAAAGAAGGAATTCTAAACAATATTGAGCTTCGCTATAACAACGAACCTGCAAGGCATAAACTACTGGACCTAATTGGTGACCTTACGTTGGCAGGCCGGCCGCTAAAAGCACAAATTCTGGCAGCAAGACCAGGCCATGCTGCTAATGTAGCTTTTGCCAAAAAGCTTAAAAAGGCCATGGCTGAGGCCGACAAGAAAGGAATACCACGTTACAACCCCAGTTTGCCCCCGGTACTTGATATCAATCAGATATCTAATATTTTGCGTCATCGTTATCCTTTTTTATTAATCGATAAGATCATTCATCTGGATCACCAAAGTGTTGCAGGAGTAAAGAACGTGACTATGAACGAACCTTTCTTTCAAGGTCACTTCCCAGGCAACCCGGTTATGCCAGCAGTACTCCAGGTAGAAACTATGGCACAAATTGGTGGTATATTCGTACTCAATACGGTGCCAGATCCGGAAAACTATTGGACTTACTTCCTGGGGATTGAATCCTTTCGATTTAGAAAAATGGTACTCCCTGGTGATACTTTGGTTATTCAGTGTAATCTGCTTGTTCCTATTAAAAGAGGAATTGCTAAAATGTCTGGCAGAGCTTACGTGGGTAGTTCTTTAGTATGTGAAGGCACCATGACCGCAAGCATTGTTAGAAAAGACGCATGAGTAAATACCCGTTAGCCAACGTTCACCCTGACGCAAAGATCGGAAACGATGTTATTATTGAGCCTTTTGCAACCATCAAAAGTGACGTGGTCATTGGAGATGGGTGTTGGATTGGCCCGAATGCCATTATTTGGGAAGGTGCCCGTCTCGGTAAAAATGTAAAGGTTTTTCCGGGTGCTTCAGTATCTTCCATTCCACAAGATTTAAAGTTTGCGGGGGAAAAAACAGAAACTTTTATTGGCGATAATACGGTCATTCGGGAGTTTGTTACCATTAGTAGAGGTACTGCGGACAAGCACAAGACTGAAATTGGTAGCAACTGCCTTTTGATGGCTTACGTGCATATTGCGCATGATTGTACTATAGGTAATAACTGCATTCTTGCGAATGCAGTACAGGTTGCCGGGCACGTTGTGATCGAAGATTGGGCAATCATCGGTGGTTCCAGCGCAGTTCATCAGTTTGTTAAAGTTGGCGCGCATGTGATGGTTTCAGGCGGATCATTGGTAAGAAAGGACATCCCTCCGTACACCAAAGCGGCCAGAGAGCCACTCACCTACTGTGGAGTCAATACCATCGGGCTGCGCAGAAGAGGATTTACCTCAGAAAAAATATCTGAAATTCAGGATGCGTATCGTCTCATCTTTTTAAAAGGACTCAACAACTCTAAGGCCATCGAACGTGTCGAAACAGAAATTGTCCAAAGCCAGGAACGTGACTACATCGTTGCTTTTATAAAAAGTTCTGAGCGTGGGGTCATGAAAGGATTCTCTACAAGCTCCACGCCTTTTGAATGAAAATAGTTACAGAGAATCTGGGAAAGCGATTCAATCGCGAATGGATTTTCAAAAAACTAAATTTCGTTTTTGAACAAGGTAACAGCTACGCCATTGTAGGTCCCAATGGATCGGGTAAGTCTACCCTGATGCAGGTTTTGTGGGGTCAGGTACCTGCCAGCACTGGTTCAATTATTTACTCTGATCCAGAGCTTGTGATTCCTGCAGAGGAAGCCTATAAGCAGGTAACCATTGCTACTCCTTATATGGAATTGATTGAGGAGTTTACGATGAAGGAGATGATTCATTTTCATTTCAAGTTTAAACGTGTAGCTCAAAACCGATCTATTGAGGATTTGGCTGATCTAATGGAATTAAGTCATGCCCAAAACAAGCTAATTTCTAATTTCTCCTCAGGGATGAAACAACGACTTAAGCTTGGATTGGCCTTTTTCTCGGAAACCTCTGCTCTTTTCCTTGATGAACCCACTACCAATCTGGACAAAAAGGCCATTGAATGGTATCAGGTTAATCTTAGGGAATTTGGTGCTTCCAGGCTGGTTTTGATTGCGTCAAACACCGAATACGAATACCCGGAAAACTGCCAAAAGGTGGATTTAATGGGTCTAAAGTAGGTTACATTTAGCTCCCTCAGGTGATTAAATATGTTACTACGTCTATTTTCGAGGGCAATTCATAGGGTTTCTTTTTTTAGAGAACCCGTTTTATTAAGTTTATTACGATTTTAAAAGCTATAGAATGAAACAAATAGGAAAGCTAATGCTACTGGGAGTTGTTTTTGGAATTCTTCTGGTAAGCCAGGGATGTAAAAAAGATTCTGGCCCTGGTGAGACGGTTGAGGACATTCAACTAAGAAAACTCTCCAAAACGTGGAATGCAACCTCTGTAAAACTTGATAACTTAGATCAAACGGATTATGACAACTTTGCCCTTACCATTTCAGGAACTGCCGGAAGCCCTACTTTCGGGTATTCTGTGACGGGCAGACCTACCACCCTGAGTCCATGGCTATCCAGTGGTCAATGGAAGTTTGGCGCTAGCCCAGAGACGCAAATTGTCAGAGATCCAGATACTGGTGACGAATTGAATATGACTTATTCTGTTACCGATACTCAGCTTCAGATAACATTCACTTTTACAGGAGATGGATACCCTGGTAGGATATCCAATGTAAAAGGTCAGTGGGTGTTTACCTTCCAATAAGAAAAAAAGGCTAAATAATAGAATAGGCTGACTTAAAAGTTAAAGAATGTCGTTTTTCTGAGCGAAAGCGAAGAATCCCCATAGTTAGAATTTATAATTTAGGATTGTTTCTCCGCCAACTGGCGGAGAAACAAAACGTGTCACTCTTGAGTCAGTCTTATTTATTTCAAAACAACAGTCGTTATTCCATCTCCACCTCTTTCAATATGCTCATGACCAAAGCTCACTACATTTTTGTTCAGCTTTAGCCTATCCCTGACAACCCCTCGTAAAACACCCTCTCCCTTTCCATGCAAAATTCGTAGTCCACCATGCCCAAGCAGCACAGCATCATCCAGGAATTGATCTAATACCGGAATGATTTCCTCTACCCGCATCCCTCGCACATCCAATGTGCTGTTAAAATTGGTTTGCTTTGCCAAAAGGTCAACTCCAAAGGAACGTCTTGACTTAATTGCCTTATTTTCTCTGGCACTACTTTTAACAAGTTTCTCCACTTTAATGGAAGAGCGCATATCTCCAAACTCTACAACTGCTGACTTGCCCTTTAGTGAAACCACCTGCCCGATAACGTCCTGCCCCACCATTCTTACATAATCCCCTTCTTCTATCTTTTCATTAGCAGAAGTGACCATACGGTCTGCACTTGGTCTTACATTTTCCTTTAACCCTTCCAGGCTTTGCCTTACTCTTCTCGTTTCCTTTTTCTCGGCCCTGTTTTCTTTGATATGCCGGATGGTTTTTTCTATCTCTCTATTGGTCTGCTGGATAAGTTGGGCTGCTTCCTCCTTTGCCCTATTGATAATTTCTTTCTTTCTGCTTTCCAACTCCTCATTTAATTGATTGTATTTATCGAGCAGCTCTTTGTATTTAATTTCTTTGTCCTTTACGTCACGTTCCCTTTTGATCAATTCCTGCTTTTCATCACTCACTTTTTTCATCAGCGTTTCCAGCCCCGTAAGGTCCTTTCCTATGATGTCTTCTGCCTCTTTAATAATACGCCCCAACCCGGTTTTGCGAGCAATCTCCAGCGCAAAGGAACTCCCAGGTTTTCCTATCTCCAAAATAAAACGAGGTTCAAGGTTTTTGCTATCAAACTGCATGGCTGCATTCCTTATTCCCTCATTATGATCAGCGTATAATTTCAAATTATAATAATGGGTAGTAGCCACTCCCCATACTCCCTTCTCTACCAGGTTTTTTAAAATGGCCTCTGCAATACCTCCACCAAAGTTAGGATCTGTGCCTGCGCCCAATTCATCCATCAACACCAGCGTGTTTTCATTTGCCCGGTCAACAAAGTGACGCATATTCCGGAGATGAGAACTATAGGTACTTAGGTCATTCTCTATAGATTGCTGGTCTCCGATATCAAGAAAAATATGGTGAAAGATGCCGACCTCCGATTTTGCATCCAGGGGTACAAGCAACCCACATTGAGCCATGTATTGCAGCAATCCCACGGTTTTAAGACAAACAGACTTACCTCCAGCATTAGGCCCTGAGACTAACAAAAACCGATTATCTTCTTTAAGATCGATAGTGAGCGGCACTACCGGGCTTTTCCCTTTATGACTCAAGAAAAGTAGTGGATGACGCGCATTGATCCAATTCAGTTTTGGCTTATCCATCAACTGGGGTATGTCCCCTTCAATGTCCATTGCAAAACGAATCTTGGCTTGTATAAAATCCAATTTGCCAAGGAAGCTAAAACCTAATTGAATGGCTGGCAAGTGATCACGAAGCAATGATGTAAGCCTGCGCAAAATCTTTACGGACTCCCTTCTCTCTTCCAGTTCCAGGTTCCTGATCTCGTTATTGGCTTCTATTACTTCTGTTGGCTCCATGTAAACTGTCTGTCCTGTAGCAGACTCGTCCATGATCACACCTCTTATTTTTCTCTTGTATTCTGACAACACAGGAATGACCACCCGCCCATCCCTGATCACCGGTGAGCTCCCTTCAGGTACCATTCCATTAGTGACAGCCTCACGAAACATTTGATCCACAAGTCTGCGCGCCCGGCCAGACTCATCCTTTAATTTTTTGCGTATGCGATTCAAGTCGGGGCTGGCATTGTCCTTTAGTTTGCCCATGTCGTCAATGCTGGCATTGATCGACTCTTTAATGGTACCCGGCAAATCCACTGGTAAAGACAGCTGATACAGATTAGGGTATGTCTCTTGTTCTTTCTTCAAGAAACTCACACAACCTTCAATCACCTGAATAGATAGTGCTATCTCTCGCAATGACTCTGCCTCTATAAAACTATCTTCTATCGCAATTACAGGATAGAATACTGAAGGATCATAGTATTGCGAAAGCGGAAATGGAATTGCCCTTTCTTTTATACTTTTGAATTCACTCCCCTGGTTGAGGAGTTCCTTAACCACATTGTATTCGGTACGAAATCTTATTTTGTCCACCTCGTTGCGACCAAGCGCACTTATACAATAATCGCTTAACCGCTGGCGGATTTGGTCAAATCCAAGTTTAGTTTCAAAATCGGAGGGGTAAACCATAACCCAAATTATAACTTAGGGTACATCACTGGCGCGCTGCTCTCTGAGATTTAGCGTATCGATAACGGCATCAAGAATTTTTTCCAACTCATCAGGGTGCTGAAGGTAATAGTTGTAGTTCTCGTTCAACGTTGAATCTGTAACACCCCTGGATGCTACAATTGATTCTTCATACGGCAGGAAGAGCTTATTTGCTGAGTCTCTGCGAATTCCCGAAAGGGTAAGTTTTGCTTCTGATAAATACAACTCTACCATGAGGTTAACCATTTCCTCCTTACTCAAGAGGCCTGCCGGCTTTTGCTCCTGCTTACACTGCACCAGCGTAATGAGAACCCCAATTACCACATACTTCAACCTTCCCATCATTCCTGTAACACCTTTTGTCAAATTTACCGTTGTATACACTGAAAACGGCTCCAAAATACTCATATTTCAGCTATTTTTGAGCCAAAATATCGGAAGCTGGTGAAGGACTTAGTCAAAAAGCTGCGGAAATACGAGATTCAAATCAGGAAAGCTATCAATAGCCAGATGCAGGGCGACTTCCATTCCATCTTTAAGGGGTCGGGGCTGGAGTTTGATGATGTGCGTCCCTATCAATACGGGGATGATATCCGCACCATCGACTGGAATGTCTCTGCCAAGGGGCATGGCACCTTTGTCAAAACCTTTAAAGAAGAAAAAGAGCAGACCATTTTCTTTATAATGGATGTGAGTGCCTCTCAGGAAATAGGTACACCAGGCAAAACTAAATTTGATATTGGAAGAGAAATTTGTGGTGTGCTTGCCCTATCGGGAGTAAAGGAGTCCAGTCAGGTGGGCTTGATTTGTTATTCAGACCAACCAGAAAAGTTCATTCGTCCTAAAAAAGGAATGAGTCAGGCTTATGAAATCATTTCCAATCTTGTTAGGCTAGTGCCTAAGTCTTCTAAGACTGACTTAAGTAAAGCTATCGCTTTTGCCCTCAACACAATAAAAAGGAGGAGTGTTATTATTATGATCTCAGATTTTATTGATGAATCGTTTTATCCTAATATGCGGGCGCTGGCCAAGAGGCATGACCTCGTACTAATTCAAATCAATGATAACAGGGAAACCAGTCTGCCAAAGTTGGGTATCATTCCTGTTCAGGACAAAGAAAGTAAAAAGACATTGTGGGTTAATTCTTCTTTTGGTGATTTCCGAAGTCGAATCTTCAATAATCACGTAAGTAGAAAAGAAGAGTTATCCACATTTAGCAAAAAACATCAGATCAATTTTTTAAGCGTCAACACGCAGGAGGATTTTGTGCCCAAGTTGTTGAAATTGTTTAAGGTGAGGAACAAAACGAAGAAAAGTGCTTGATCAGGTGAGACTTGTTTTTTTTGTATTGACTTTGGTTTCGTTTTGTGCACAAGCGCAAGAAGTTGAAGTGCGCGGACAATTCGGTACCGACAGCATAAAGATTGGTCAGCCATTTCCATATTCGCTATCTGCCACCTATCCAAAAAACATGACAGTAGTGTTTCCTGACTCTACTTTCTCTTTTGATCCTTTTGAAATTGATCACAAAAAATACTTTACAACCAAAACCACAGGCAACACCAGTTACGACAGCGTTGTTTATTTCTTAACCTCTTTTGAAATAGATACGATTCAGCGGATCAGCCTGCCTGTGTTTGTGGTGAACAAGGCAGATTGCACAGTTGTGTTCGCTAAAACAGATTCTGTTTTTCTGCAACAGATGGTAAAGGAAGTACCAGATTCAGTGTCGGTAGAAGAATTGCCATTAAAAATCAACACGGCCTATCAAACGGTAAGTTGGCTGCTGAATTACCCTTTACTTCTCATCATCGGTGGAGCGATTATTATTTTGGGTATTGTAATATGGATCGCCTTTGGCAAGCGCATCAAAAAATATTTTATATTAAAAAAGCTTAACAAGGGTTACCTCCAATTCAAACAGGATTTTGAAAATGCCATTCGGGAATTGGAAAAAGGTTATTCCACACAACAGGCAGAAACTACCCTGAGCATGTGGAAACGATACATGGAACAGCTATTGTCCAGACCCTATACAAAGTATACCACCAAAGAGATCTTTCTGATGGTGAAAAATGAAAAATTAGCAGGAGCATTGAAGCAAATTGATCGTACAATATACAGTGGAGCAAGAGAGCTTGAATCCACTCCTCTTTACGATTTAAAAGAATACACAGATCAAAAGTTTCATGACAAAGTGCAGGAGGTGAAAAATGGATAAGTTATTAGAGGCCTGGTATTCATTATCGTGGTTTTCTCCCACTACGCTAAAAGGTTTTACCTGGGCCACACCCATGTACTTGTACCTTCTATTTCTGGTTCCGGTTCTCTTTATTCTTAGGTGGGTATTCAAATATTATTTTAATCAAAAACTACCTGTAGCCCTTGTAAAAAGTGATCTCAGGACCACCCCTGCTACACTGATTAGACTATTTCCGGATATATTATTGATGTTCATTCTGTCTCTTATTTTTGTTGCACTGGCTAGGCCACAAAAAACCAATGAGAAGGTTGAGCAATGGACGGAGGGAATTGATATCATTCTTGCCATCGACATCTCTCAATCGATGCAAATTGAAGACTTTACCCCCAATCGGCTTGAGGCAGCTAAAAATGTAGCTAGGGATTTTATCGATGGGCGAGTTCAGGATCGCATCGGCATTGTAGTGTTTTCTGGAGATGCCTTTTCACTTGCTCCTCTTACTACTGATTATGATTTACTAAATGCCTATCTCGATGAAATCAGTTTTGATATGATTGAAAATCGGGGAACAGCCATTGGTAGTGCAATGGCGGTAGTTACTAACCGTATGCGAGAGTCTGAATCGAAATCCAAGGTTTGTATTTTATTAAGTGATGGAGATAATACCGCAGGTAACATTGACCCTATAACCGCAGCGGAGCTCGCAGCAGCTTACGATATCAAAACTTATACGATCGTGGTGGGGAAAGAAGGTTTGGTACCCTTTGGTAAAGATTATTTTGGAAGACCGCATATGGTGGAAAATACGGTAGATGAAACCACCATGCGCAATATCGCAAAGATTAGCAACGGAGAGTTTTTTCGGGTTACCGACAATCAGGCACTTAAAAATGTTTTCGAAAAAATCGATCAATACGAAAAGGCTGAAATCAAGGAAACCCGTTTCAAAGATACCGCTGACTTCTACTTTGTGTATTTAAGATGGGCGATGGTACTGATACTGATCTGGTTGCTACTGAAATCC
Source organism: Flammeovirgaceae bacterium UBA2338 (assembly GCA_002344795.1). Lineage (GTDB taxonomy): Bacteria > Bacteroidota > Bacteroidia > Cytophagales > Cyclobacteriaceae > ELB16-189. Next base: position 92,155 of record DDUM01000001.1, read on the forward strand.
AGCTTCCTCAGCAACGTGCTACAAGACTAACTCTCCAGTAAAAGTTTGGGCAATCATCACCAACCTGCCACCAAATACGATAAGCAAAATGCCCAAAGTTACATTCATGATAGTCATGAACCTGGGTGTTACCATGCTTCTGAGTTTATCAGCCAAATAAGCTTTTGCAACATCTGTAACAAGTACAGTGATTAGTAAAGAGGCAAGGAAAACAATAAGTGTGCCCGCCCCCGAGTAACCAAAGTCCAGTGAGGCAATACTAATAGCGCCTATCCAAAAAATTGGAACCATCGGGCTAAGTCCATTGATTACAAACCCTTTAAAAATATATCGAAAAACACCCTTTTCATTGGCTGCTTCAATTTGCCTTCGAATCCCTCTTCTGCTTTTCACAAGGAGATGGTATAGCCCCAATAAAATCAAGATCGTTCCCCCTGTATACGCCAAATACATTCTAAACTGACCATCTTCCAATACTTGCGCCATTCCCAAATAACAAATGGCAACATAAAAAATATCACTTAATGAAACGCCAACGGCTACCAATGCTCCGTTCCAAAAACCTCTCTCTATGCTGGTCTGAATTATTGTAAAAAAAACAGGCCCAATAAGTAGCGCCAGTATCAAACCAAATTTTATTCCATTGAGTACAATCATGAGGTTTTGTTTGCCTCCAAAAAATCCATCCATTCATCCAACTGTGCCTTTTTAAGCACCCTTGGAAACTTATTTTGACCGCCCGCTTTTCCCTTTGACTCCATCCACTCGTAGAATATTTTCACAGGAAATACATCCACCTTTACCTCTTTAAGGGCCGCACTACGTTCAACGGCATAATCGTCATTGAGTTCCTTTAGCCGTTGATCAAGCATATCTCTCAATGCTTTTGCATCCACTTCATCATTGGTGCCAATGAACCAATGATGCGCAAAAAGACTACCATGCGGAACACCCGCTACCGTAAATTCTTTGACGTCAATATTCATTTCATCGGAAACCAATTCGATGGCTTTATTCATATTGTCTACAGAAAGATGCTCTCCACATAAACTCAGAAAATGCTTGGTTCTTCCCGTGATGATAATCTCAGATTCCTCTACAGAAACGAATTTGATTACATCGCCAATTAAATACCGCCAGGCACCCGAACAGGTTGATAACAATAGCGCGTACTCTTTGCCTGCTTCTACCTGGTCAATATAAATCGACTTGGCATCAGGTTTTAGTTCACCGAATGAATCAAAGTTTTTATCATCAAATGGAATGAACTCATAAAAGATACCATTGTTCAGCACGAGCCTCATTGATTTTTTTTCAGGAAAAGCCTGATAGGCAATGAATCCCTCAGAAGCGAGATAAGTTTCGATATAGTGGATTGGCCTTCCCAATAATTTAGCAAATCCTTTTTTATAGGGGTCAAACGAAACCCCACCATGCACATAAACACTCAGGTTAGGCCATATCTCATGAATATGTTTAACCTTATAATGTTCAATTATTTTTTCCAATAAAATTTGAATCCAGGCGGGTACGCCTACGATTATTCCTATATCCCATTTGTAGGCAGTTTTTACAATATCATCCAGCTTGGCATCCCAACTTCTTGTCTTGGCTATCTTTTTTCCCGGCTTATAAAAATGCTGAAACCAAAATGGAAGCCTGGCTGCCTGAATTCCACTCAAATCACCCTCAAAATAACTACCCTTATGACTGAGGTGGGTACTTCCACCTAGCATCAATATTCCAGCTCCAAAAAATTCATTGGGTAAATCGTACTTTGATAAAGTCAGTATCTGGCGAATGCTCGTCTTTTGTATCGCCTTGGTCATCTCCTTGGTCACAGGAATATGTTTTGAAGATGATTCGGAAGTGCCGGAGCTTAGGGCAAAATAATTTATTCGGCCAGGCCAGCATATATTCTTGGCTCCTTTAAGCGAAAGATGCCACCAGTTTTGATGGATTTTGTTGTAGTCATGGATGGGGACTACTGAGCTAAATGAGTCATAAAACTCCCTATCCGCCTTCCTGAACCCCTTCAGAATGTTTTGAAACTCATAGTACTTCCCAAATTCAGTTTGTCTGGCTGTTATCAGAAGATGCTTCAATTCCTGCTTTTGCAGTTCTGCCGGAGACGAGTATTCCTGCTCTAAATTTTCACGAAGTTTTATGCCTTTTTTTAGTAACGTGCCTAATATCGCCATATTATTGCATTCGGGTTCGTTTAGTCCTCTTGGGGTGCGGGCAAAGTTATAAAATGAGCATTAAAAACAACATAAACTTATTGCAGCGGGAGCTCAGTGAGAAGAAGTGTAAGCTGATCGCGGTGAGCAAAACACAGCCCACAGAAAAGATCATGGAGGCTTATACTGCAGGCCAGCGCATATTCGGTGAGAATAAGGCAAAGGAACTAGAGCGTAAGTGGAACGAACTACCCAAGGATATTGAGTGGCATATGGTTGGTCACTTGCAAACTAATAAGGTAAAATACATAGCTTCATTTGTATCATTAATTCACTCCGTTGATAGCCAGAAATTACTTGAGGAAATTAATAAACAAGGCAACAAAGCCAACCGCGTAATTCCATGCCTGCTTCAGGTGCGTATTGCCAGTGAAGACAGTAAGTACGGATTGAAGTATGAAGAATTACTGACCTTACTGGAGACAGTGAACGATTATCCTTTTGTAAAAGTAACGGGCCTCATGGGAATGGCTACACTCACTGAAGATGAATCCATCATCAGAGAAGAGTTTACCCAGCTCAAGCAATATTTCGATGATTTAAAAAGCAAAAAATTCAGCAAGAACATTGAGATGAAGGAGCTTTCCATGGGTATGAGTGCTGATTATACTATTGCCGTAGAACTCGGAAGTACTATGGTACGGGTTGGTACCGCCATTTTTGGTGACCGTATAAAAAAATGACACTTCAAAAAAAACTAATTATTCTGGGCTCATTACTAGGTGGGCTTTCAGTAGCCTTTGGTGCCTTTGGTGCCCACGCACTCAAACAGATACTTACAGAACACGGTAGGGCAGATACCTTTGAATTGGCTGTGAAATATCAATTCTATCACACACTGGCTTTATTAGCAATGGCAGCCCTTGTCGATAAGTTAAATGAAAGCAAGGCATCGTGGTCTGCTCTGCTGATGACCTCCGGAATAATAGTCTTTAGTGGCAGCCTTTACATCCTGTCACTCAGTGGAAAGACCATTTGGGGAGCAGTCACCCCCATTGGAGGCGTACTACTCATTGCCGGATGGTTATTGTTTCTGCTGAGTACAAAAAACAAATAAGCTATTTTTTGGTAAGGACGTTGGCAGTAAACACAATTTGATTGTTGGGTGTAACTGCATTGGAGATCACTTTTACCACCTTGTTTTGACGGCCATACTTGCCTACACTGTTATAGGCAACCGTAAGCTCACCTTTCCCCCCTGGAGGAATTGGGTCACGAGGCCACCCCTTGGGAGTGGTACATCCGCAAGTAACTTCCACATTGGTTATGATCAATGGTGCGTTACCCGTGTTGGTAAACTTAAAGGTATTCTCTACCCTTTCACCCTGAATTAAATCACCAAAATCAAAGTTAGAGTTCTCCCATTCAATTTTTGGCCCATCTGGAGTAGTTATTACCTGATCCTGCGTAAATCCTACCTTAAAAATCAAAATGGAAATGAAAAGTGCAATAAAGTGCTTCATAATTGTGATTTTTTTTAAAATTAGGCATTCATTACCTATCGAATAGATACAACAAACGCCATTCCTTTTTTGTGCCACAACTATGCCAGAATCTTTGAGTAATATTTATGGAAATCGTGTACGGATCAGGGTCTGTGGGATTTGTATCGTAGAGAATAAGTTGCTCCTGGTGAATCATAAAAACTTAACATCTGGCGATTTTTGGGCTCCTCCGGGAGGTGGTATTGAAATGAAGGAAACAGCACACCAAACACTTCAAAGAGAATTTCTTGAAGAGACCAACCTGGCAATAGCCATAGGTGATTTATTGTTCGTAACAGAGTATTATAATGAACCACTTCATGCCATTGAGCTATTTTTTAGTGTAAATTGGGTAGGCGGCACCCTAAAAACGGGAGTCGATCCGGAAATGAAAACTGCTGATCAAATAATAACAGATGCCCGATTTCTTTCCTGGGACGAAATTTCCGAAATCGAGGCGAGTCAACTCCATGGAGTATTTAAATACGCCACTGAACCGGCCAAAATCATTGATTTGAGGGGTTATTTTAAATTATGATTGGTTGTGTTAAACGGCTTAAAATATTTATAATTGCAAGCTTAAACCTGTGAAAAATGAATCTTACTAAAATCCTGACCTTCGTTCTTTTTGGCATTAGTATTTTCTTGGGCTACTACCTGTATAGTGGTGTCCAGAAAACAGTAAATGACCGTAAAATGGTTGAAACAAAAGAAAACGCAGTCATTGAGAAACTAAAAATGATCCGCGAAGCCGAAATCGTGTTTCAAGAGGTAAACGGAAGATATACGTCCAACTGGGACTCATTAATCAATTTCATTGAGCATGGCCAGGTAGCTATTATCGAGCGAAGAGAAGAACTTATTCAGAAAGAATATGGTGGTGAAGAAGTTATCGTGCACATAGACACACTTGGATTCACCTCTGCTCGTGAGCGAATTTTTAAAGTAACATATAACGTGAACGCTGCGGATAATGGTATTTTCATGGGATATAAAGTAAAAGTGGGTGACAGGGCAGTGAAAAACCAGCGCGGTTATGCATTAAAAATAGGTGATAAAATCAGCGAGCCACCATTTATTGAAAATGGATTTATCAGTTCTCTGACACCGTTGAATGTGGGGGACATGGTGAAAAAAGGCCAGATTCTAATGACGTTATGGGACTATAAATTCAATCCAGATGTTGATTTGAATCGTCTTGCATTCAAACCAGGAAGTCAAACCAAGTTTGATATATTCGTGGGAAAAGTGGATCGTGGTGGAATCATGGTAGACGTGATCGAAGTAAAAGATCCAACACCAGATAGCCCTTTCAGAAGTGAAGCCAACGAGGCCAAGAACCGTAAGCCACTTCGTTTTGGTTCTCGCACTGACGTCTCTACATCAGGAAACTGGGAATCTTAATCTACTTTGGCAGCTGCCGCTCAGAGCTATAAGCTGATCAAGAAAATCAAAGATGAAAAATTTGATGTAGAGCATCTACATGAGTATTCCTTGCTTATTCAATTAGGTGTTCGGGATCTTCAAATTGGTATTGTAGATGGGCAGGATAGGCTCGTATTTTTCGAGGATTATATTTTTCATAATCTGAATTCAAGCGATGATCAGTTAGAGTTACTCAAGGAGTTATTTGAGGCACACCATCTGCTGACCGCTGGTTTTTGGAAAAAAGTAAAGTTTTCAATTAAGAACAATAAGCTGGTGCAGGTGCCGTCTTCTTTGTTTGTTGAAGATGCCGCCCCGGAATACCTCAAGCTCAACGCAAAATTCGACCCGAAAAAAGAGGTTGTACTCTATTGTGAAAATATAAAAAGCAATGTTGTTACAGTATTCGCTGTGCACAAAGGAATCCACCAATGGATATCTATTCTGTACGAAAACTCAACGGTAAGCTTTATACATCAGTCGGCAGGTTTAATTGAAGGCGTGCTTCGAGAAACTATTACTGATAACAAACCCCCTCTATTCATATACATCGATCGGTTCAAACTGCATATTTTGTCCGTCAATGAGGGACGGCTGATTTACTACAACCAGTTTTCAATACAGCATTTCTCGGATTATGTAAAATATATAATGCTTGTGCTCAATGCCATGGAAATGGATCAACAGAACAGTAAAATCGTTTTGTGGGGATACATCGGCAAAAATTCTCCACATGCCATCGAGTTCTCTAAATACATCAAAAATGTATCCTTTGGCAGTCGTCCCAGGCATCTTAAGTATGGCTATTTATTTGATGAAGTACAAGATCACCACTTTTATGATCTGTATTCATTGCACCTATTAAGCAACTAACAGCAACTGAGTAGCTTAATTTGTTAACTTTAATCTCAAGCTTAGCTGTTTACCATGAAAAAAATAGCGCTTTTCCCAGGTTCATTTGACCCCTTTACAAAAGGGCACGAAGATATCGTGTTAAGAGGCCTTAAGTTGTTTGATGAGATCATAGTGGGTATTGGGTACAACAGTGCAAAAAGTAAGAGGTACTTTGAGGTAGATTTTATGGTGAGAAAGATTGAAGAAACATTTTCCGATTATCCCAATATCAAAGTATTGACTTTTGCTGAATTGACAGCTGTATTTGCAAAAAAACATAATGCGAATTACTTATTAAGAGGTCTTAGAAACACCACAGACTTTGAATACGAAAACAGTATCTCTCAGGTAAACCGACATCTCAACCCGGAGCTAGAGTCTGTTTTTTTAATTACATCTCCTCAGTTTGCAGCCGTTAGTTCTTCTATCATTCGGGAAGTACATCGCTACGATGGAGACGTGACCGAGTTCCTTCCTTATAAGCTCTAATTCTCCAGATTCAAGCTTTCAGTTTTATTATAATATTCTTCAAATACAAACTGAATTGATTTATAGGAGTTCTGGAGGGCATGATACACCTCTTTTTGTGTCATCCACCGCAGGTCTTCAATATCTTCTTCAAGGCAAGGCTTCATCTTGCTATCATCCACAAGACTCATCATATACCATTTCGTTCGCTTCATCATACTTTTTTTGTTCATCGTGTAGGTATGCCACGTTGTACAAATTTTTTCACCCAACTTCACACTAATATTACATTCCTCCTCCACTTCTCTTATGGCTGTCTCAGCGTTGCCCTCACCTCTTTCTCTTTTGCCCTTGGGCAGGTCCCACTTCTTCAAACGGTAGATCATTAATAACTTATCCTTCTTCCTCACCAAGCCACCGGCTGCTTTTACCAGCTTAAATTGCCTTTTTATAAAATCCTTCACCTCATCATACTTTCTGGTTGTGATCTCAAGAGATATGAGGCTGGTGGGTACTTTGGAGTTAAGAAGTTCCAGAATGACTCCCATATCTTTTACCGTTACATTTTTTATCCACACATGGTGAATAAGCTTGGCTTTGGTGATTTCCTCCCTCTGGGCGTCAATGATCTGATTATAGCGCCCTTCCCCAGAGTTTACTTCAGGCTTTCTGAGTTTAACAGGAGTGTCGTTAACAAAAAGGTTCATAAGCGAGATGCTACCACAGGTGCAAAAACATAAATAAAAAGCAATGTGTCAAACATTGTTCCAATGATTAATCAATTTATTTCAAAAAAATGATTCCAATTAATATTAGGTCACTTTATCACCATATTCTTGGAGCAGGTGGACTTTCATAATAAATTGCCATTTGTAAAAAACAGGGCGAAAGCGCTCTGCTGTAGACCCTTTAATACCCGTAATGAAGTCAATTACCATTAATCAGTCAACAGCTACTTCGGTGGCCGAGAAACTCCTTGAAATTCAAGCCATCAAGCTGAATTACAAAAATCCATTTACTTGGAGCTCAGGATGGAAATCTCCCATCTACTGCGACAATCGCCTGTCCCTCTCTTATCCATCTATTCGTACTTACATCAAAGAAGCCCTTGCCGAAGTAATCAAAAACAATTTTGGGGATGCGGATTATATAGCGGGTGTTGCCACGGCCGGTATCGCCCAGGGGGCGCTTGTAGCCGATCTGCTAGGTCTCCCATATGTATACGTGCGCCCCAAGCCCAAAGAACATGGTATGGGCAATCAAATTGAAGGAAGGATAGAGAAAGGAAAAAAAGTAGTGTTGGTGGAAGACCTTATCTCTACCGGAGGCAGCTCACTTAAGGCAGCCAAAGCTCTTGAAGAGGCAGGAGTAAAAGTAACAGGCATGGTAGCTATTTTCACTTATGGATTTGATGTAGCCGAAAACAACTTTAAGGCTGCCAAAATACCACTCGTTTGTTTAAGTGATTTTAGCGCCATGTTGGGTGCTGCCGTCAAGATGAAATACCTGAATGAAGATCAGCTTATCCATGTCAAATCATGGCGCCTGGATCCTGCCAACTGGAAATAATTAATAGCGTTCCTCAATACCCAATCCAAACAGCGCAAAGTCATACTTTACCGGATCCTGTGGATCAAATTCTCTGAGTGCCGATGTGAGTTCAACCGCTGTAAGCCAATCAAGAGGTTTGCGGGTTATTAATTTAAGTTTCCTGGCTACGCGCTCTACGTGAAGGTCACAGGGACAAATAAGTTGAGCTGGTGTAATTGAATTCCATATTCCAAAATCAACGCCTTTATTATCTCTTCTCACCATCCACCTTAAGAACATATTGATGCGCTTGCAAGCCGACTTCCGCACAGGAGTCGCCACATGCTTTTTGGTGCGAGGTGGAAAATCCTCAAGGCCAAAGAAAAGGTCATGAAAATGGATAAGGGCATGCTCTACATCCACATACGTTTTAACAACCGGAAAGGCAGACTCCAAAGAGTTATTATTTTTATAATGCTCACTTAGAAATCGGATAAAATAAAGACAATCAGTGGCATTAAAAGTGCGATGTTTAAACTGTTCAAAAACCTTTAAGTCCTTCAGCTTATGGTTGATCAAAAAATCGTGAGGCGCATTGTCCATCATCTTAAACAACTCCTTGCTCTTATTGATGATAGTAATCCGTTGTCCCCAAGCCAGAGTGGCGGCAAAAAAACCAGCTATTTCAATATCCTGTTTTTTCGAAAAACTATGCGGAATGGAGACAGGATCATTTTCTATAAATCCAGGTTGATTATAAATTTCCACTCTTTCATCCAGAAAAGATTTAAGATCCTGAAAATTCACCAATTATTTGTAATAGGTAACCTCCGCCCTAAACTTTGAATCAACTCCCCCCAATCGGTCAAAGGCAGATTTCGAAATTTTTATAATGATCTTATCATTTACACTGGTAGCTGGCAGTGGCCCTACTACCCTTACAAAAACTTCGCGGTTATTGAGTTCATTTCGCACTTTCAGAATGGTACCGGGTTTGGCACTGCGATGAAGCGCAAGGTATTTTCTGTTGCCTTCTGTGCCATCAATTAATTCAGCCAAACCAGATTCTTTTATCTCATCCGTTCCCGCCACGTTTTCAGATATCTTAACTACGGTTTCCCTGGGTTGATCAACAGGTGGTGTAACCGCCTTGGGTGTTGTATCCACTGGCGTGTTTGCTGAAGGTGTTCCCCCAGAGGCGGCCACCCTTATTAACTGTCCTATCTCCAGGTTGCTCCCTGTCAAATTATTCCATTCTTTTAATTGCTGAACAGTAACTCCATATTCACGAGAAATGGAGTAAAGCGTTTCTTGTGGAGCTACACTGTGATAGCCAACTTCGGTGGTCGCCCTTACTTCAGGTTGAATGGTAACACTTGGTGCAATTGAGCTTTCCCTTTTGATGCGCAATTGCTGTCCTACTGATAATGCATTGGCAGTAAGGTTATTCATCGACTTCAACTCATCTACAGAAAGGTTGTACAATCTGGAGATGGAAAACAATGTTTCCCCGGGGCCAACAGTATGAGAATCCTTATTGGTTTGAACTACTGCTACCCGAGGTACATACGGGATCCTTAAGATCTGTCCCACATCCAGGCCTGCATCAGCCTCCTTATTGTATTCCAAAATCTGAGTGATAGACGCACCATATCGTCTGGAAATACCATACAGTGTTTCCTGTTCGTCCACCTGATGGATTACAAAAGACTTGCCCCCGATGACTTCCAGTCGGAGTGAGTCAGATGGCGATGTGAAATCCGGGGTTACCCACAAATGAGAAACCAAAAAAATGAACTTTATCATAATCTTACCAAGTTGAAAAAATACCAATTCTGCATAACACCTAACAAATTCATGCCAGTTTTGGCTAATCAAAAAACAACTCCTCAATTCAGCCCAAGCTGGTAATCAATCACCAGCCTCTATCTGGGTTAACCCTGACAAAGCTGACGGTCTCCGTCAGCCTTTCGTCAGCCCTGCGGGCAAAAAATGTCAATAAAAGATTGACATTTTTTGGGTTAACTTTATGCAAGTTAATCAGCTTAATAACGATGAAGAAATTAATGATCGTATTTTCCATGCTTTGGTTGTTGGGTAATAGCACCAGTTATGGGCAGGACAAATCGAAGGTGATGATCATGGAGATAAAGGCCGAAATAGACCCCCGGATGACACGATACGTGGGGCTGGCCCTGGATCATGCAGAAGAAATTAAGGCAGACTACGTAATCATCGAAATGGATACCTATGGAGGTGTTTTGACAGACTCCAAGGATATTGTCGACCGTATTTTAGACCTGAAAGCGCCCATTTGGGTGTTTATCAATAAAGATGCAGCCTCAGCCGGAGCCCTGATTTCTATCGCCTGTGACAGCATTTATATGGCTCCTGGAGCCACTATTGGTGCAGCTACTGTAGTACAGGGAACGGGTGAAGCGGCTCCTGACAAGTACCAATCTTATATGCGCTCTATTATGCGCTCCACTGCCGAACACAATGGCAGGAACCCCAGAATCGCTGAAGGTATGGTGGACGAACGGATCGCTATCGATAGTATTTCCGAAGAGGGCAGCGTGATCACATTTACCACAAAAGAAGCCCTGAAGTATGGATACTGTGAAGCGGAGGTGGAATCAATAGAGGAAATATTAGAGAGAAATGGAGTTACTGATTATGAATTGTTATTCTTCGAAATCAGTGCAGTAGAAAAAGTAATTGCAGTCTTTTTAAACCCATTTATCAGCGGCATTCTTATTCTGGTTATCCTGGGGGGTCTTTATTTTGAATTACAGACTCCCGGTGTTGGATTTCCCATTCTTGCGGCCATCACTGCATTAATACTATACCTTGTACCCTACTATCTCAATGGATTGGCTGCGAACTGGGAGATCATTGCGCTGTTTGTAGGCATCGTACTTATTATGGTAGAGGTTTTTGTGATCCCTGGATTTGGCGTAGCCGGTATTGCCGGTATTGCCATGACCGTAGGTTCGATGGTGTTAATCATGATCAACAACGATTTCTTCAATTTTGAAATGGTTCCAATGAATGACATCATCATTGCCTCTCTCGCCATCTTTGGAGGGCTCACAGGTGGAGTGGTGTTGTTGTTCTTTGGAGGAGTGCGTTTGAGCAACTCCAGTTTTTTCAAAAGAATTTCTTTAACAGACACACAAGCCCAATCTGAAGGATATACTTCTAATTTCAATACCGGGATGGACCTTGTAGGAAAAACAGGCACCGCATACACCGTGTTGAGACCCAGTGGCAAAATTATGATCGAAGGTCAGATTTACGATGCGTTCTCCCGAGGTGATTACATAGAAAAAGGAGATACGGTAAAAGTACTTGAAATTGAAGGCTCTACACTGAGGGTAAGAAAAGTTGCTGTATGAAAATTGTTGGAATAATTCCCGCACGCTACGCATCCACTCGGTTTCCCGCCAAGCCATTGGCAGATATCGCGGGACAAACGATGATTGAATGGGTGTACAGCCAGGCTAAAAAATCGAGTCAACTGGATCGGGTGATTGTAGCGACTGACAATCAGAAAATACACGATCATGTAAAAAGCAAAGGCGGTGAGGTGTGCATGACTTTAGAAAACCACGTGAGTGGCACCGACCGTTGTGCAGAAGCTTTGGCCTCAACGGGAGAACAATTTGATTATGTAATTAATATACAAGGAGATGAACCATTCATTGATCCACGTCAAATTGATCTACTGGCTTCCTTGTTGGATGGAGAGGCTGAACTGGCTACTCTTATTAAAAAGATTACCGATGCCGATGCGCTTCACAATAGCAATATTGTAAAGGTGATACGCAATGCTAAAAACGAAGCCATTTATTTTAGCAGAAGTCCACTGCCTCACCTGAGGAATGTACCAAAAGAGAAATGGTTTGAACAGCAAGATTATTTCAAACACATTGGGATGTATGGGTATCGGTCTGATATTCTAGGTGAGATCACACAACTCGCTCCATCCACATTGGAACTCGCAGAATCCTTAGAGCAACTCCGTTGGATTGAGAATGGTTACAAGATCAAAGTAGCAGAAACTGATATTGAGTCGATGGGGATTGATACTCCGGAGGATTTGGAGAGGGCAGTTAAGTCGTTGACTAAAATCTAAATAATTGCTAAATTTAAGATTGTGAATCTGTACTCAATCATAAAAGATAAATCAAAAGAATTTAAGGATACCTGTAAACAACACAGGGTTAAAAAGCTATATGCATTCGGGTCTTCCATCACAAATTCGTTTGATTTAAATACCAGTGATAGATCTGGTGGTTGATTTAAGTATCAAGGATCCAATCGAATATGGGGAGGCTTTGATTTCTCTCTGGGATAGCTTAGAAGTAATTTTTGGTAGGAGGGTTGATCTACTGACTGAAGATTCAATTAACAATCCCTATTTGAGAAAGAGCATTGAGGCTACTAAAAAATTGATCTATGACGGACAAGGAGAGAAAGTATTTATCTGACATTCTCACCTCTATCAATCATATTCTGTCGTTTACAAGTGACCTCAATTCCTTTACCCAATATAAGAAAAACTTTATGTTAAAGGGAGCTGTGGAAAGACACCTTGCCATAATTGGAGAAGCTACTAATAAATTTCTTAAAGCATCTCCCAAAAACAAATTGGTAAATGCAATACAGATTATTAGTCTCAGAAATAGATTAATCCACTCCTAGGATAATATAGATGACAGGATAATTTGGACGATTGTTAAAAAGTATCTCGACTCATTAAAAGAAGAAATTATTGGTAAGATTAATTAAACTAAAAGTTATTTATTCAAAGGTTTCAACCCGAGTTTCTGCTCCGCAAAAGCATTAATTGCTTTTTCAACAGACTCCAGGTCTTTGGAAACCAAATGCGATCCAATCACATGTGCCCCAGCATTGGGAATGGCAATTGCCTCTTTTAGTTCATCGAGTGATCCCAACTCCTTATTCATCCTCAACATCGCACTCACTTTTACTGTAGGGTCTTGATTTTGTTCGTCCTTATAATAGTACAATGTCAATGAAGGCTGGGTAACCTTACTAAAGGTCTCCTTATTCATCTTGTCTTCCAACAATTCCTGCAGCTGAGTAAGTGATTCTAATCTGTATTTGGCATTCCAATACGGCAAGCGTTCAGGCTTATAATTGATTTCCTGATAATCGCTTCCGACCACCATCCTGGCAATTTGCAATCCCCAGGGATTATTAAGTATAAAGGCACTAGGATCATTGATTTCAATATTGGGAGACATATTGATGAGTGCATATACGTCATCCGGATATTGTGCGGCCAGCATCAGTGCCATTGTACCTCCCGTTGATGTGCTCATAAGAATTACCTTATCGCCAATTGTTTTGCCTATCGCCAATGCTTCTTTGGAGCTCTCCCACAACCGATCAGCAGTAAAGTATAATAGTTGTTCTGTTGTATCGATGCCATGATCGGCTAGCCGCGGGAGGTACAGGTTGCAACCAAATCTCCTCGCAAAATCCGTATGCACTGGAGCCCCCTCCTCTTGTGAAGCAGAGAAGCCATGCAGGTACACCACGCTGTACTCTGTTTTCTGACGGCTGCTATCCAACCAAACGATGCGTGCTTCGTTGTCGGGTTTTACGTTGTGCTTTGCTTCCTGGTTATTGATATAAGTTTCTAATCCATTAGCATCAGTAGGAACGACCGGCATCTCAGGATCAAACTTTGGTTTTTGTGGAGCTGGCCCCAGGAAATAAATACCAACCAATAACAATATAGGGAAGGAGATAAAGACGAAGCGTTTGGACATGAGTTATTAGGTTAGTTGGGTAAAGATAGGAATTCTGGGCGCTGGATGCTGGATGTTAGATACTGGGTCTTGATATATTCATTACCATTTTTTAAACATTTCTCTTCTTATTAACCGAGTAGTCAAAAAAAACCGCCCCTTTTCAGAGGCGGCTTTCAGTTTAAAAAAATGGGTTTTAACAGTTTAAAAAATAAGGCATCCCGGTACCGGCAAAAAATATTTACCACCAACAACCACTACGAATGGAGTAAAAACCAGTCATACCGGGAATGCCATGTCATTATACTGGATGCTAGATGCAGGATGCTGGCCCAGCATCCAGTACCTAGTCAACATTGTCATGTAAAAACTTATTGTTACCGAGAATACTGTTTTCGTCATTCAAATTGTACCTGGAGATATAGGGCTCCGATGAATGAGGTGTATTGCTCATTTTCACACCTCTTCTCAGGTAAGCCGGCAATGACCATTTCTCGTTAAATTCTTCTTTGGTCATTTCGTGCTTCTTTGCAGCTTTCAATTTTTCCCTTCTGTCTTTCGCCTGCTGTTCCAGCCTTTCTTTGGTCTTGCGGTATTCCATCATTCCTTCTTCATTAAGCACCTGATCGGAAGAAACCTCATTGCCCAATTCAAATTCATCTTCATCCGCACTGAACAAGCTCTCTTCTCCCTCCTCCTCTTCTGCCTCATCAAATAAGGTTCTCTTCTGTACCGGCTCCTCCTTTTTCTCAAACAAAGTAAAAGTGTAACTCCGCTCTTCTTTCTTCTCTTCTTTCTTTTCAGGAGTTTCTTCTTTTTCCTCTTGCTTGGGTCGTTCCACTGGCGTTTTCAAAACCGGTTTCTCCTTCTCTTCACCTTTAAGCTCTACTTCAGCATCTCTGTGATTGACAGAACTATCGATTTGTTCAAACAGCGTACTTTGTGTGCGATCCAGATCATGCACTTTCTTTTGTGCCTCTGTTCTGTTGACAATTGTCTCCGCTGCAAAGTCTGTAGCAATCACCGTCACCCTGATTCTATCTCCTATTGTTGAATCGACCCCATGACCAAAAATCACTTCAGCCTCATCGCCTGCTTGCTCCTGAATGTACTCTGTGATCTCACTCAATTCATCCATTTGAAGTTCTGCTTCCTCACCGGAAATAATAGAAAGCAAAATTCTTTTTGCGCCCATGATGTCCCTGTTATCCAACAGCGGAGAAGACAGTGCCTGCTGCGCTGCCAACTGGGCCCTGTTCTCACCGCGTGTTTCCGCTGATCCCATTACTGCCGCACCCGCATTGTGCATCACTGTACGCACATCCTGAAAGTCTACGTTAACATATCCTGTTAGTGTAATGATCTCTGCAATTCCTTTTGCAGCTGTGGTCAATACGTTATCAGCCTGTGCAAAAGCCTGGCCGATAGAGAGGTTTCCATAAATTTCTCTCAGCTTATCATTTAGTATAACAAGTACCGTATCACAACTGGCTCGAAGGGCTTCTATACCAATCTGTGCTTGTGCAAATTTTTTCTTTCCCTCAAATAGAAAGGGAACAGTAACAATACCTACTGTAAGGATATCCATATCCTTTGCTATTTTTGCAAGTACAGGAGCAGCTCCAGTGCCTGTTCCTCCTCCCATTCCTGCTGTTACAAATACCATTTTGGTACCCGCCAGCATTTCACGGATTTGGTCTTTGCTTTCTACTGCGGCCGCACGCCCCACTTCAGGGTTTGCACCGCACCCCAACCCTTCGGTCAGGTTGGCGCCAATTTGTAGTTTGTAAGGTATGGGACTACTATTAAGCGCTTGCGCATCGGTATTGCACACGACAAACTCGACATCCTTGATGCCTTGTCCAAACATGTGGTTAACCGCATTGCTTCCTCCACCACCAACACCAATTACCTTGATAATTGATTGGTGGTGTTTGGGGAGCTCGAATTTGTAAGCTGTTCCGGACATGACGATTGTTGTTTAGTGGTTATTCTTTTTTAGTATTCATTTTTTCCATCCAGATCATCGATCAACAGTCCTTTCGTTTTGTTAAGGATATTGGTGAAAAAATCTGAAGAAGAAATTTTCTTTGTTCTTCCTGTTTTGGAGTTTTTTGCTTCTTTGTACCGTTCTTCCCGCTCATCCAACGAACGGAAACCTGATAGCACTAGGCCAACAGCTGTAGCATACATTGGGCTTTTTACCGCCTCAATTTTACTTTTACCTAAGTGTTCATTGGGATATCCAATGCGTGTATCCATACCTGTCATATATTCAACCAGTTGCTTCAGGCAACTCAGTTGAGCCCCTCCACCGGTAATGACAATACCTCCAGCCAATCGATTCTCAAAACCAGAGTTTATTATTTCGCTGTGCGCCATCTCAATGATCTCCTCCATTCTCGCCTGGATAATATGAGATAAATTCTTAACAGAAATTTCTTTCGCTGTCCTGTTGCGGATACCTGGAATAGAAACAATTTCATTCGGGCTTGCTTCTTCTGCAATGGCCTTGCCGAATCGGGTTTTCAATTGCTCTGCTTGTTTGGCCATCACCATCAAGCCATGCTGGATATCTGTGGTCAAAATATTTCCTCCAAAAGGAATAACCGCAGTATGGCGAATGATGTTATCATAGAAAATAGCTACATCTGTAGTCCCACCTCCAATGTCTATTAAACATACTCCCGCTTCTTTCTCTTCTTCACTCAACACAGCCAGGCTGGATGCCAGTGGCTCTAGTATTAAGTCTTCTATTTCAAGGTTACCCCTGCGCACACATTTATTGATATTATTGATGGCGCTGGTTTGAGCAGTGATAATATGAAAATCCGCCTCTAACTTTACGCCAGACATGCCAACAGGATCTTTTATTTCCTCCTCATAATCTACCATGTAATCTTGTGGCATGACATGAATAATTTCACTTCCAGGAGGAATGACGATGCGATACATGTCTTCCGTAAGCCGATTCACATCTTCGATACTGATCTCATCGTCTTTGGTATTGCGTGTAATACTACCATGGTGAATGGAGCTTCGTATATGCTGCCCTGCAATTCCAACGTTCACTACGCCTACATCAATACCTGACATATCGCTGGCTTCTCTTATTGCCTTTTCAATAGCAAATACTGTCTTATCTATATTGGTAACGATGCCTTTGATTACTCCTTCAGATTCCGCCTTTCCTAAACCCAAAACCTCAAGTTTACCAAAGTCATTTTTACGACCGACAATCGCACAGATCTTGGTTGTGCCTATGTCGAGTCCTACTATTATTTTCTCCTGTTCCATGGTTGTAATCGTTTATTATTAGTGGTTGTTATTGTTAGTCTCTTTGTAATTAGTCTTTAGTCATCAGTTTTTTTGTTGCTAGCTTAAATGTATCAGTTGACAGTTGACAAATTCGCAATTGACAATTGGATTTATTGACGAACAATGTTGTCAACTGCCTCTTGTGATTTGTCAACTTTTCAATACAAAAATTTAAGATTACCATGACACTTAAAATATTTAATACCATTACTCCGCTATCACCTGTCCTTCAAATTCAACATTTACCCTGTCATACTTTGTCCAGCCCATTTGTGGTAAAATCTCCTTATAAAAAATCATTAGCTTTTTAAACTTCAATTCGATGTCTTCCGGTAACCCAAACTCAACTACTTGTCCGGTTACCTGAGGGTAGATAAACACCTTACCTGATTTATTAAAATCCAGTTGTGCCACTTGTGCCTTCCAAAACTTATCTTTATTGATGTACTCAATCATCGCCATAAGTGCTAAGCCTTCCTCGGTAGTGTTCAAGTCACCCTGGCTGATGAGTTTCTTTACAATATCACCACTCACCAAAATAATCCGGGCTGAATATTTCTCAGAAGTTTCCATTACCTTTCCATCCTCCGCCACATAGGCATCCGGGCCGTCCGTCCTTATCAATCGAGCAATGGGTCTCCTCAATATAACATTGACTTTTAGGTTTCCTTTTACATCGCCAAACATTTCTGCATTGCTGATGTGTTTATCTTGCTCTAGCTTAGCCTCAAGGGTTCTCAAATTTATTTCTTCAATATTTTTCCCAATGATCGTTTGACCACTGTTCTCAATGATCTTCAGGATATCAGCTTCCTCCAAAAAATGATTTTCGTTTGTGTTCTCCAGTTCTACAACAATGTTTTTACATACTACCCCACTCTGCCTACGTGCGCTGAATGCAATCAAAAGGAACAATCCAGCAACAGCGATGGCTATTTTTACTTCTGACCGTATATTCCACTTTAGCTTCATGCCAGTTTTTGGTATTTACTTTCTAACAATTCTTTCAATGGCCCCACACAAGTATCAATATCCCCGGCTCCAATAGTAGCAATCACTTCTACATCCATGTCTTCGACCCTTTGCACCACATCATTTTTCGTGCACCTCACTTTTACCGTACTTGTGATAGCATCAAACAACATATCGGATGACACACCCGGAATTGGAAGTTCACGGGCAGGGTATATATCCATCAACAACACCTCATCCGCAATGCTCAAGCTTTTTGAAAACCCCTCTGCGAAGTCTCTTGTGCGACTGTACAAGTGCGGTTGAAACACTGCAGTGATCTTCTTTCCCGGATACATGGCACGCAAAGACGACAAGAAAGCTGTAATCTCTGTGGGGTGATGAGCATAGTCATCTATGTAGACGAGATCATCGCGTTTGATAATAAACTCAAACCTCCTCTTCACACCAGTATAAGAACCCAGTGCTTTTTTGATCGATGCATCGTCCACACCCAAATGCTTTGCAACAATGGTGGCTGCAATTGCATTTTCCATATTATGAAAACCAGGGACGCCAAGCTTTATCTTTTCAATCTCAGAGGCATAGCCTACAAGATTGAATTCAAAAAATCCACCCTCTGTGGTAATCCGACTGGCAAAAAATTGTCCCCGGCTCATGCCATAAGTATTTACTTCCACACCATCCAACTCATTGTCGATAGCGCGTATTGATTCGTGTTTTACAAGTAATCCACCTTTATTAATCTGCCTGGTGAAATCAGTAAATGATTTAATGACTTCCTGATGGTTGCCATATATGTCCAGGTGATCGGGATCAACAGAAGTAATGACCGCGATATCCGGAAACAGTTTTAAGAATGAACGATCAAACTCGTCTGCTTCCGCAACCACAATGGTATTTTCATTGGCCTCTCCCTCTGATATCAGGTTAGAAGCATAGTTGGTTGTTACCCCACCCAAAAATGCCACCATGTTCACACCTGCTACCTTTAAGATGTGAGTGATCAACGAGGATGTTGTAGTCTTACCATGTGTTCCTGCTACCGCAATTGTCTTATGTGATTTTGTAATAAGTCCCAATACTTCAGACCTCTTTAATATCGCATAACCCTTACCCTTTAGATAGTTGTATTCCTTATGGTCTTTGGGAATCGCTGGAGTATAGACAAACAATGTCTTTTGGTTATCCACTCGTGCCGGAATCAAGGCCACGTCATCATCAAAATGAATTTTTATTCCCTCCTTTTCTAATTCATTTGTTAAAGGTGTAGGTGTACGGTCATACCCCGCCACGAACATACCCTGCTTGTTGAACCAACGTGCCAGCGCGCTCATTCCAATGCCCCCGATACCGAGGAAATAAACCGTATCGTATTGACTCAATTGCACGTTATCAATTTTTCAATTTCAATTACAATCTCTTCTGCAGCATGGGGTCTACCCAAAGCCGATATGTTTTTTGATAGCCTGTCACTCTGTTGCTGATCGTAGACCAACTTCAAAGCTTCATCCACCAACTTCTTCCTGGCCTCCTTATCCTTTATCATAATGGCAGCCTTTTCATTTACCAATGTCATGGCATTTTTTGTCTGATGATCTTCTGCCACATTAGGTGAAGGCACCAGAATGGCAGGCTTACCGGCAATACATAGTTCAGAAATGGCCAGTGCTCCCGATCTTGAAATCACTGCATCGCTGGATGCATACGCCAAATCCATTTGTTTTATAAAATCGTAAATACGAATTCTGCGCAAGTCCTTATCAGCTGTCATCAATTTGATGTTGTCATAATACATCTTTCCCGTCTGCCACACCACTTGTACCTGTGCATCGATGAGTTTATCCAATCCGGAAAGCACACTCTCATTGATGGTTTTGGCTCCAAGGCTTCCACCAATAATCAAAAGCGTTCTTTCCCTCTCACTAAAAGCAAAGAACTTCAAGGCTTCACTTCTTTTGGTGGTTAAATTCAAAAGATCGCTTCTCACCGGATTTCCAGTCATCACCAGTTTTTCAGCAGGAAAATATTTACCCATGTTCGGATAAGCCACACAAATTTTCTTTGCGCGTTTAGCTAACTTTTTATTCGTTAATCCAGCATAAGAATTCTGTTCCTGAACAAGAGATGGGACTTTAAATCTGTTCGCGGCCAACATCACTGGTCCACTGGCATAACCACCTGTTCCTATTACAGCGTGCGGTTTAAACCTTCCTACAATAGCCCTTGCTTTTAAATAGCTAGACAGCAATTTGAACGGAAATAACAAATTGGAAAATGTGAATTTCCTTTGCAATCCGCTGATCCACAATCCCTCTATCTTATAACCAGCCTCTGGCACTCGTGTCATTTCCATCCTTCCCTGAGCACCAACAAACAAAATCTCTGCATCTGGATAGCGTGACCTAAATGCAGAAGCAATTGCAATGGCGGGAAACACGTGACCCCCTGTGCCACCTCCGCTGATAATAAGTCGATATGGTTGATCCTTTTTCACGCTGCTTTTGCTACATCTTTAGAATCCATATTCATTTGTTGCCATTGCTCATCCCGCTCTCCTCTGCTTACACTTAATATTATTCCAACAGACAGTCCTGTAAAAATCATTGCTGTACCTCCCATGCTTATCAATGGTAATGGCTGTCCTGTAATGGGTCCCAACCCAACTACCACACCCATGTTCACCATCGCCTGACACACCAGATCAAAGCTGAGCCCTGCTGAAAGCAATCCACCAAAAGCACGTTCACTGTTATACGCGGCCTTCATACCTCTATGCAGAAGAATCAGATACAACCCTAACAGCACCACCCCTCCAATCATACCATACTCTTCAATGAGAATTGCATATATAAAATCCGAATAGGGGTGTGGGAGAATATTGCGTTGATCACTATTTCCGGGTCCTTTACCCGCGATACCTCCCGTTGCCACTGCAATGCGCGCATGCTTTGCCTGAAAAGGAAGCTCAGTGCCATTTATAAAACTGGTAATCCTGTTCTTGGCTGTTTCCCCTCTTACTCCAAATTTGAATGCAACAGACCCTGCTAATGCGCCCACCAAGACCAACATGGCCAAATACTTTACAGGTACACGTCCAATGAACATGACCAACATACAGGTGGCAAACAATAAGGCAGCAGTAGACAGGTTCGTTAATGCAATCAAACCACAGATAACACCACACCAGATCAACATTGGAATAAGTGAATCTTTTATATCATCAATATTTTGTTGTTTCTTAGAAAGCATACTTGCCAGGTTGATAATTAAGGCAAGGCTTGCAAAATCAGAAGGCTGAAATGAAGTGTTAATTATTGGGAGTGTAATCCAACGTGCTGCATCATTGATGGTAGTTCCATTCGTAAATGTATATATCAACAAGGGTACACTCACCCACAAAGCCAATCTGGAAATCTTCGAATAGTATCGGTAATCAATTTTATGAGCAACCCACATAGCACCCAATCCAAGAAACACCATGAAGGTGTGCTTTATCAGATACATTTCAGGGCTCATCGTTCGCTTATACGCCAACGTTCCAATTGAACTGTACACAACAAGGATACTGATGACAGATAGCGCAAATACAACAGCCCATATCACCGGATCTCCCTGCAAATTTTTATCAGCCCATTCTTTTACCTTATTCATGACGCAATGGTTTCTGTTTCCTCTTTTAATTCTAGCACCGCTTCTCTAAACTGATCTCCCCTATCGATATAATTTTTAAATAAGTCAAAGCTTGCACAGGCAGGCGATAGCAACACCACATCTCCTTCATCCGCATTTTTTAACGCCATCCTTACCAACTCTTTTACACTTTGTGTTTCCAAAATGGTAGGCACAATTCCTGAGAAATAATCTTTTAACTTATTATTATCAACACCCAAACAAATCAAAGCTTTGACTTTTTCCTTTACCTGCTCCCTGATCAGATCGTAATCATTTCCTTTGTCCACTCCACCAGCTATCCAAATCAATGAATTTGAATAACTTCCCAATGCATAAATCACAGAGTCTACGTTGGTCGCTTTGGAATCATTGACGAACTCCACATTGTTAATTTTCGCCACTGATTCCAATCTGTGCGGTGCATTTTTAAATGTTTTTAGTCCTCGCTTAATCAGCGCTACATCAATTCCTACAAAGCATGCAGCTGAAACTGCAGCCATGGTATTGATCAAATTATGTGGCCCTTTAAGCGTAGTCTCCTCTTGTTTTAATGAGAAAGAAGTTCTACCTATTCTAAAATTCATTTCCACACCATCGAAGTAAGCTTGTGAAACTTTATCGCCCTTTAGGGAAACTGTATTGAGCGTTGGTGTGAGCTGTCTGGACGACACTTCTTTTTTCAGAACCGGATCCTCCTTATAATAAATGAATTGATCGTTAGGCTCCATATTAGCCAGCAACCTGAACTTCGAATCGATATACAGTTCAAACTTATAGTCGTAGCGATCAAGGTGATCTGGTGTAATGTTGAGCAACACTGCTATATCCGGTTTGAATGTGGTGGTTCCATCCAACTGGTAACTGCTCACCTCAATTACATACCAATCATAATCATTAGTGGCCAATTTTCGTGCAAGGCTCTCTCCAACATTTCCTGCAAGAGCTACATTCAATCCCGCATTTTTCAGCAAGTGATAGGTAAGTAAGGTTGTCGTTGTTTTGCCATTTGTACCTGAAATAGCGATCACCTTACCTTTTAGGAAACGAAATCCAAACTCAATTTCATCAATAATTTCAATTCCTTTTTTCTTTATCTGTTGGATTACATCCTCTTTGTCAGGTACACCTGGGCTTTTAATAACCAGGTCTGCATTTAAAATTCTATCGAGTGAATGAACACCTTCTTCAAATTCGATGTCGGCCGCCTTCATTTCTGCCTTAAAGCGCTCTCTTATGTTGACATTTTCAGACAGAAACACATCATATCCCCTGGCCTTTGCCAACAAGGCAGCGCCTGTTCCACTCTCTCCTGCTCCTATGATTACAATTCTATCCATTATCTCAATTTCAATGTTGCCAGGCTTAGAATAGCCAATAAAATTCCTACAATCCAAAATCGCGTTACAATCTTAGATTCATGTATTCCCACCTTTTGGTAGTGATGATGAAGTGGTGCCATCAAGAATATTCTTCTCCCTTCACCATATTTATTTTTTGTGTATTTAAAATAGCCTACTTGTAGTATGACCGAAATGTTTTCAATGATGAAAATTCCACACAACACCGGGATCATAATTTCTTTGCGAACGGCCAATGCCAACACTGCGATGATACCTCCCATTGCAAGGCTACCTGTATCTCCCATAAACACCTGTGCCGGATAAGCATTGTACCAAAGGAAACCCAAACAAGCTCCAACAAATGCAGTACAGAAAATCACCAACTCCCCAAGGTTAGGGATGTACATTATACTCAGGTAATTACTAAAGTCGACACGACCGGAGAGGTAAGCAAAAATTGCCAGTGTCAAACCAATAATGGCTGAGGTGCCCGCAGCCAGGCCGTCAATACCATCCGTAATATTGGCGCCATTGGAAATGGTTGTAACTACCAACACCACCATCAACACATAAATTATCCATGTGAAGTCCTTGGGTATAAATGGAATGATATTAGAATAATCCAATTCGTTGTTCTTAAAAAATGGTACTGTTGTTTTTGTAGACTTTACATCTTCATAAGGACTTACAGACATCTCATCAGAGATCACAGCCACCTCTTGTGTTGGCTTTTGTTGTCTTATTACTACATCTTTATTGAAATACAGTACTAGCCCCACTACCAAACCCAGGCCTACTTGTCCAATGATTTTAAACCTTCCCGCTAAACCCTCTTTGTCCTTCTTGAAAACCTTGATATAATCATCCAGTAAACCAATAAGTCCCAACCAAACGGTGGTAATGAGCAAGAGGATAACATAAATATTATCTATGCGCGCAAAAAGAAGCGTAGGGATAAGTATTGCACCAATAATAATAAGACCACCCATTGTTGGGGTACCCTTCTTATTCATTTGTCCATCTAGTCCTAAATCGCGGATATCTTCCCCAACCTGTTTTTTTCTTAAAAAATTAATTAAGACATTACCGAATGTAATCGTAATCACTAATGATACTACCGCTGCTGCACCTGCACGGAAGGAAATGTACTGAAACACACCTGCTCCCATGAGATCGTAATGCTTATCCAAATAGTCAAATAAGTAATATAGCATCTTAATTACTGAACATTTTTAACATCCTTTCCAATACTTCTTTATCATCAAATGGGTACTTCACTCCCTTAATCTCCTGATAAGTTTCATGACCTTTACCAGCCACCAAAATGATGTCTTTTTCTTTTGCCATCATACAAGCCGTTTTAATAGCTTCCTCCCTGTCCACGATAACCAATGTTTTTTTTGCATCCGTCACGCCAACACCCTTCTGCATATCCTTAATAATTTCCATTGGGTCTTCATTTCTAGGGTTGTCCGAAGTGAAGATGGCTTTGTTGCTATACTTGCAGGCAATGGCAGCCATCAAAGGCCTTTTCATTTTATCCCTGTCTCCACCACACCCCACAATAGAAATTACCTGCTCCTGCCCTGTTCTAAATTGGGTTATGGTTTCCAATACATTCTTTAGTGCATCAGGTGTATGTGAGTAATCCACAATAGCCGTGAATTTTGATCCGGGAAGAATCAATTCAAATCTTCCGGCAGCTCCCGATAGGGCGGAAAGTTTCATCAAAACTGTTTCTGGATCCTCGCCCAACAAAACGGCTGTTGCATAAACGGAAAGCAGATTGTAGGCATTGAAATCCCCTATCAGCTTAAACCAAACATTTCTATTCTCAATTTCTAACTCAAGCCCTTCCAGTGAATTCGTCATCACCTTCGCTTTGAAGTCAGCCATCTTTTTCAATGCATAAGTTCTTTTGGAAGCTTTGGTGTTTTGTAACATCACCATTCCTCTTTTGTCATCCAGATTGACCAATGCAAATGCATCTGATGGCAACTCATCAAAGAACCCTTTCTTCGCACGGATATAACTTTCGAACGTTCTATGGTAGTCGAGATGGTCGTGAGAGATATTTGTAAATACACCTCCTGCAAAAGTGAGGCCCTCTACTCTGCCTTGCACAACAGCATGCGAACTCACCTCCATAAAACAATGCGTACACCCTGCCTCCAGCATCTTCACAAGCAATTCATTGATTTGAATGGGATCAGGAGTAGTATGGGTGGCAACAATAACTTCGTTATTCACTTTGTTTTCCACAGTAGACAAAAGCCCTGTAGAGTACTCCATGGAAGTGAATAGTTTATACAGTAGAGTGACTACAGTGGTCTTTCCATTGGTACCTGTTACCCCAACTAGTTTTAATTTGGCTGAAGGGTTTCCATAGAAGTTTGCTGCGATTGTTCCTAATGCTTTGGCACTATCCTTAACGGTAACATAAGTAATGTTTTCAGAAAGCGCTTCTGGAAGCTTTTCACAAACTATTGCAACAGCTCCCTTTTGAATAGCTGCTTTAATAAACTCATGCCCATCTGATTGGATGCCTTTTACCGCTACAAAAAGAAATGCATCTTTCACCTTTCGGGAATCAAAAGCTATTCCCTTCAATGAAATACTCATATCTCCCGATGCAGAGGTGATATTGACTTTGTACAATATGTCTTTTAATTCGTGCATCAACTCAGACTAATATGTATTGTTTTTCCTTTACTTACTTTCGATCCCGGTGTCAAGGATTGATTCACCACCCTTCCCTTACCATTGTATTCAACATGCAGTCCTGATTGCTCCAACAAGAAAATGGCATCTCTAAAAGTCATACCCTTTACGTTAGGCACCTGATCTTTGGCGGGTGTATTCTTATCCCACAACACTGAATTTCCATTTCTCACTGCCCTAATCCAGTCTTCATCTGTTTTGGTATGATTCGACACACCCAATTCATTACATAACATGGTCAATTCATCTTGCTTACCTGCTTGTATAACCGGGAACACACCATATTCCAATACCTTTTTCTTCTCCATTGCCATGTGAAGATTAATGTCTCTCGAGTATATATTGTCGGCAATTTCCTTAAAGACCGGACCCGCCACGTTGTTGCCGTATTGCCTCCACCCTTTTGGATTTTTGATCAACACAATAGCGGTATATTTGGGATCATGTGCTGGAAAGTACCCAACAAATGAAGTAATGTATTTCTTAGTGTACCTTCCGTTCTCAAGAATTTGAGCTGTTCCTGTTTTTCCTGCAATTTTATAATGAGCATTCTTCAGGTTACTGGCTGTCCCCTCTTCTACCACACCCTCCAACAACATGCGTAGTTTGTTCAATGTGCTGCTGGAGCAAATTCTACTGTTCAGAGTTTCCGTTTCAAACTCTTTCTTCACCTGGTCTGCTTTTGAAATCGCTGTTACAAAAATGGGTTTGATCATTTTCCCATTATTTGCAATGGCATTGTACAAGGTCAGTGTGTGTAATGGGGTAACCTCAAATCCATATCCATAAGCCATCCAAGGCAAAGTGATACCACTCCATCCTTTAGAGCCTGGGCGAAATATTTTTGGATAACCTTCTCCTTTTATCTGAAGACCAAGTGGTTTTGACAGCTTGAGTTCATCCACTAAATCAACAAACTTATCTGGCTTCAAACCAAAATTATTGTCCAGCAATTTGGCCATGGCCACGTTGGAAGAAAGTACAAACGCATCACGAATCGTTAACTTTCCATAGCCGCCATCGTGATGATCCTTTACTGTGTTTTTATAAAAAGTCAGCTCTCCATTACCGGTGTCAATACTATCCGTCAGTTTGATATTGGACTCTTCCAAAAGCGCCATCATCGTTACCAACTTGAAGGTAGAGCCAGGCTCAAAAAGCCCGCCAACGGCATGGTTAAATATTTCGTTATAACTATTCCCTTGCCGGGTGAGGTTGGAGATTGCCTTAATGTGTCCGGTACTTACCTCCATCACGACTACGGTTCCGGCATCGGCCTCATGATGCTCCATCGCCCGATGCAAAGAAGTTTCTGCTACGTCCTGAAGGTTGATGTCTATCGTAGTTTGGATATCCAATCCATCTTTGGACTTGATGTTGTTGACATCATATACCGGCTTCCAGGTACTTCCTGCTATTTTCTGAAATAAAGCCTCGCCATCCTGGCCGCCCAATGCTTCATTAAAACTGTATTCCAATCCTGCCCCTTTTCCATTTTCATTGACGAAACCAACCGTTCTGCGGCTAAGGTTGGAGAAGGGACGGTAGCGAACATCGATTTTTTCGAAAATAACGCCACCCCCATAGCGTCCATTTCTGAAAATGGGCCACTCTGACATTATCTTTTTAGTTTGGTAATTGATTTGTTTTCGGTTGAGCACTATATACTGTCGATTGGCTGCCCTTGCATCCTGAATCATTCTCTTGTATTCGGTAGCAGATTTATCTTTATAGTATCTTGCCAGAAGCATCGACAAAGAATCTATCCCGCTTTTAAATATTTTGTCTTTCGCCAGCCTTGGATCAAAAGCCACTTTATAAAAAGGCAAGTCAGTTGCCAGTAAGCTTCCGTTATCGGAATAGATATTTCCGCGCGTTGCCTTTATTTTTTTGTAGTCGAAAGTTATTTGTTCACTGAGTTTAGTCCATTCCTCTCCTTCTACAAATTGAATGTGAGATATCTTCACTATTACAGCAATACCAAAGAGCATCACAAAAAGAAATGCTATTCGTACACGTATTAATATGGATCTCTTAATATTCACCTTCTTTTACAACTATTTTATAGGGTGGTTTAATACTTTCTTTTAATCCCAATGATTTTACTCTACGCGCTACCTCTGATTGTTTGCTGGCAAACATCAGGTCTGCTTTCAATGTGGTGTAGTCAGCTCGTATGTCTTCTACTTCTGTATGTAAATTGTTTATTTTCCTTATTGTCTTTTCAGAATAGTGTGTGTTACCGATATAGATCAAACTCAGCATAAGCACAAACAGAATTTTAGGAAGGTACTTTACAGGAAACCCTTCTTCAAAATAGGTTTCCAGTTTTATATGCCTCTCTAATCCGGAAAAAATACTACTTCCCGTTCCTTTGTTTTTTTCTCTTTGGCCTATCCTAAACTTGTTCTCACTCATATCTATAACTTTTCAGCTATTCTCAATTTTGCACTTCGCGCTCTGTTATTTTGTTCAAGCTCCTCCTCTCCTGCTGTAATTGGTTTTCTGTTTATGGCTGCAAATGGCCTGATTGGATTACCATAAAAATCTTTTTCCAATTCACCATAAACCTTTCCAGTGTTGATGTAATTTTTTACCATACGATCTTCTAACGAGTGGTAAGACATCACTACCAATCTGCCACCTGTCTCCATCACCTCCCCACATTGCATTAAAAAGGATTCCAGTGCCTCCATTTCTTTGTTCACTTCAATCCGCAATGCCTGAAATACCTGGGCATAATATTTAAAGTCCTTTCCACGGGGTGCAATTGGTTTTAGCACTTCCAGCAAATCAAAATTGCGTTCGAATTTTTTTTGCAATCTTGTTTGTACAATCACCCTTGCTGCCGTTTTTGCATTTCTCAGCTCACCATACATCCCAAAAATCTTATGCAATTGCTCTTCTGAGTATTCATTCAAAATATTGGCTGCGATGACTGGACCTTGTACATCCATTCGCATATCCAAAGGCCCATCAAATCGCGTTGAAAATCCCCTGTCAGGGGAATCAATCTGATGTGATGAAATGCCGAGGTCAGCAAGAATACCATCCACTTTCGTGATCTGATTCAGCTTCAGGTACCTTTTCATGTACATGAAGTTGGCTTGACAAAATGTTAAAGAACGATGGTTGATTTTTTCTGCTTCCCGTTTCGCGTCCTCATCCTGATCAAAGGCAATCAACCGTCCGCCTTTGATCTTTTCCAAAATCTTCAAACTGTGTCCACCTCCTCCAAAGGTTACATCCACGTAAACTCCTTCAGGGTCGATGTTTAGAGCGGAAATACATTCACTGAGCATGACAGGCCGATGGTAGCTCGCCTCACTCATTATTCATCCAGGTATTTCTGCGCTAATTTTGACAACTCACCAGGATCATGGATCATGTGCTTCTCATATTGTATAGGGTTCCATATCTCAACCTTGTTGCCCATACCCACCAGTATCGCTTCTTTATCGATCTGAGAATACCCAAGCATATTTTTCGGAATGAGAAATCGGCCGTTAGCATCTAACTCAACTGTGGCAGTACCTGAAAAAAAATTGCGTTGCAACTTTCTGTACTCTTCGTTGAATTCGCTAAGACCGGAAATTTTTGAGAAGACTTTTTTGAACTCCACCATAGGATAGAGAATAAGACATGGCTCAAATCCTCTGCGAATCACCAGCTCGTTACCAGAACTATCCGGCAACTGGCTTTTGATCCGGGCAGGCAGTACCAGCCTCCCTTTGGAATCAAGCTTGCTCTCATACTCACTAGTGAAGAAAGTCATGACGTTTTTAGTGGTTGTCTTTTCTTTTTTCCATCCCTATGCGTTAGGGTTGGTTCTCCTAAAACAAACATAGGTAGAAAAATAACATTTTCAACCACTTTCTCCCACTTTATGACACTTTATGGGCTCAATTGACATATAAACCCATTAATCAGGAACTATTTGGTAGGGTTAAACCAAGACCTAAAAGCTCTTTTCTTAATAACTATTGATCTGATTATCAGTTATTTAAATATTGAAATAATCATCAAAAATCCCTTTTTCTCTGGGTAGAGAGGCGTAAGGAAGGAGAATAGAGGTAAATCATTAAAATTTATAGGAAACCCCCATTTTAAACCACCTGCCGGGCAAGGTCACCAGGTTTGTCTCCTTATAAAGGGTGTCGAAAATGTTGGTAACATCGATAAAAAAGCCCGTTTTACCTGTGTTTGCACTAATTCTGGAATCTACTACCGAATAATCATCCATCGTTACCCTGTCTGCATATCTAAAATAGATGGATTGTTGTAGCCATTTTGTGTAATTAAGGCTTAATCCAGCCGAAAATTGATGTTTTAGGTTCTCCAAAGCATATCTCGAAAAAAGGGCATCTCCACTGGAAACATTCACCTTACCGATATAGGTGTAGTTGATGTCTAGTTTTTCAAAAAAACCTTTTGTGCCTGAAAAAGCAGAAGGTAAAAAAGAGATATTCGTTTCAATACCATCCATATTGACCTGAGAGATATTTCCGGCTTGCCATGGCTCAGTATCCTTGTTGCGTGTCCAATCAATGGTATTTTTTCCCTGGCGAGCGAAATAACTCACATGGCCAATAATACCACGGGAACCGATCAGTTTTAAGCCCAGCTCATAGGAAATTGCCTTTTCCGGTTCCAAATCAGTATTTCCTAAGTTAACTGGATCTGAATAGTACAAATCGGTGAATGATGGCACTCTGTAAGTGTAGCCCCAATTGCCAAAAAGTTTCAATGACTGGCTTAAAGTATAACCCAGGTCAATTCCCGGAAATGCATTCAGTCCGAAATCTGAATAATAATTCAGCTGAACGCCCGGGGTGGCGTCCAATCGATCATTCAAAAAAGTAAATCGATGTTCTGCAAATAAAGTAGCGACCGTGCGCTCTCGCTCTCCCAGGTTGTTACTTTCAAGGTCGATCTGATTCACATCCACACCTAATCCAGTACTCCCCAGTTTGCCTTCATGTGTGGCATTCACTTCCGCGCCTATTGTTTGTCCTGTATGAATGTTTTCGTAATAAGCGGGATTGGATCGAATAAAAATATAGTCATCCTTGTTTCGCCTCCAGTATAGTCTTGGTCTTACTGACCACACCCCATCACTTTGAGGGTCGTAGGATAAAGAGATGAGACTCGTTTGAACCTCTTCATATTGATCTCTGAAATTTTCACCAGCATAAAATCCATTGGCTCCAAACTTTCTATCAGTAAGCCCACCCATAAAAGAGAGAGCCCCCTTCCCTGCTTTTATCTTTGACTGATAGAAATAATTATTGATGCTGTAGTCAGTATTGTATTTATATCCGCCCGACTGATCGCGGCTGACACTTGCGTAGTGACTTATCTTTTCACCATTATAAGCACCGCCTATCTTACCTCCCCACAATTCATAATCTCCACCGGTAAGTTGAAGGGATAGTCCATTTTTATCTGGTGTTTTAGTAATAAAATTAATTGCTCCTGCAAAGGCATTTTGCCCATAGATACGCGCTGCAGGCCCTTTAATAATTTCGATCCTTTCAACATTGTTGATGTCGATCGGCAAATTCATAGTATGATGTCCCGATTGTGGATCACTCATCTTGATCCCGTTTACTAAAATCAAAACCTGATCAAATGTGCTTCCACGTATTCCCGGATCGGCCTGAATACCATTGGCTCCACGCTGGCGGATATCCATGCCCGCATGGTAGCGCAACACATCGGTAATACTTAAAGCAGGAGCATTCGATATATCTTTCGGAAGTATTACGATAACGTTGACAGACTGTTCATTAAAACCAGTTTGTATCCTGTTGGAATGAATAACTATTTCCTCTAGTCGGATGGTATCGTTTTGCGCATGGGCCAGAAAAGCACTTAATGCAAAAGTTATAACAACAAGATGTTTCAATTTATCCAATTTAAAACCGCAAGTATAAGGGCTTTTTTAGAAATTTAATTGATGACTTTGTTTTTACGAAGTATTGCTATCTGCTCGGGCGAGAGTGTTAAGGTATTTCGTAAAATTTCTTCAGAATGTTGACCAAATAGTGGAGGTGCTGATATATTGGAAACATCGGGAAGTTTTCCATTGCTATTGCTAATCACATTTCGGACACCTTTCAAATGGGCACCGTGAATTAAAATCTCTTTGGCTTCATCCATCTCGAACACCTCCTTCAGATTTTGAATAATGCCAGCAGGGATTTTCAATTTTTGACACCCATTCATGAAATCCTGTGTGCTGATATGTGAAACTCCACTTTGTAATTCCAAATTTAAAGCCTCGCGGTTTTTCACACGCAGCGAATTGGTTGCATACTTTGAATTTGATGCTAGTTCAGTTAACCCCAACACCTGGCATAAATCACGAAATTGACGATCACTTCCGATTGCCACCAAAATTATTTTTTGATCCTTTGTTATGTAGGTATCTCCATAGGGTGCAATGTTGGGATGAGCCGACCCCTGTCGCACAGGCAATTGATGCGTTACCAACCAATTGGTCGCCTGATTGGAGAGCGAAGTAATCGCAGCCTGAATGAGCGACACCTCCACCAAACCACCCTCACCTGTTCTCTCTTTTTTTAACAAAGCAAGTAATAACCCTTCCTTTAAGTGATGGCCTGCCAATACATCAATCAGTGCTACTGGCATTTTTAACGGCACTCCACCCGGTTCTCCATTCAAATCCATAAAACCGGATTCCGCCTGAATGACTGCATCGTATCCTACACGTTCGTTATCGGGTCCATATCCCGTAATCTGGCCATATATTAATGATGCATTTTGTTTGGCAAGCGTAGCATAATCTACACCTAATTTTTCCGCATCACCGGGCTTGTAGCTGGCAATGATTATATCTGCTTTTGTCGCCAATTGATAGACAATGTCCTTTCCCTCCTCTTTCGACAGATCTATGGCCAGGCTCTTTTTTCCCCAATTCACGGAAGTAAAATAAGCAGTTACAGTATTGTCTCCTTCATGCTTTCCCCTCCAGGTTCGGGTAACATCGCCTCCCGTTTTAAGATTCTCGACTTTTATCACTTCAGCGCCCAATTCCGTAAAAAATTGTCCGACACTTGGGCCAGCGAGCACAGAAGCAAGCTCCACGACCTTTAGTCCTGTGAACATTTCATTATTTTGCATCGTTGTTAAATTGACAATTCTAATCCCACGAAAATATGAGGTTAATTCTAGTTCTTCTGTCTGTCACCGTCCTTTTTTCTTGCAGCACTCAACATGACTTAAAGCAAGGTTCCTGGAGAGATCGGAAGAGC
>DDUM01000026.1 GCA_002344795.1 Flammeovirgaceae bacterium UBA2338
AGGGAAACTGAGTTCCCTCTTTGAAGACCGTCTTCACTCACCATGTCCGACCCCATGAGAACAAAATTCTCTTTGGTCAAAGTAGAGTGAAGAATGCATTCTTTCATTTTTTCAGGTAGTTTACTTGCCATAGGAGAGTCCCTGATAGGTTGTAATCTCAGTTCTCCACCAAGACATTCCTTATAGAAAGCCATGGCTTCACGACAATTGCCATTGAAGGTGAGATAAGCACGCAGTTTGGTCATTAGGCTTCTTCCAGTTTGGCTATTTCAATTTTCCCCATGCTCATGAGTACCTGCATCACCCGTTGTGATTTTTGAGCATCTCCTTTCATTAATTCCCCCAGGCGCTTGGGAATGATTTGCCATGAAAGCCCGAATTTATCTTTCAGCCATCCACATTGAGATGCTGCACCTCCTACAGTAAGCTTATTCCAATAGTGGTCGATTTCGTTTTGATCATCACACTCCACCACGAAAGAAACACTTTCATTGAATTTGAATTGAGGACCGCCATTGAGTCCCATAAACTTTTGGCCATTGAGTTCAAAATTGACGACCATCGGGGTGTGGGCAGTGATCTTCGAATTTTTAAATACACTGCAATAAAATGTAGCAGCTTCCTTTGCCTGTCCGTCAAACCAAAGACAGGGATGTATTGAATTGTTCATTGTTGTATTCCTATTTACTCACAGATTTCCTTCAACTTATTCAATGCCGTTGGCCAGTCTTTTTTAAACATATCTGCCCAGTCAGAGGTAACGTGCATGGTTACATCAAGCGTAGTGTGTCCGTCTTTTTCTGAAAATGCATAGCTTTCAGTTGAGCCAATCCAAATTTTGGCAATTTCACTTTCCGTATCCTCTTTTCCCTTATCCAAGCTGGCAACATGTTCTGCTTTAGTATATACATAGGGACGATGCTCTACTAATTTTGCTTTGGTTCCGCTTTTATCGGGACCGAAAAAGAACAATGTTTCACCTTCCTTCCATTCGCCCTCGTAGTTGGAACCAGGCCATGCAGCTGATGTCCATTTCTTGTAGGTTTCTTTTCCCAACATGGTATCCCATACTTTTTTCTTTGGTGCAGTGATGATAATACTGAAGTCCAGCTGCTCATATTGATTCAAACGCTCCACGTGCTTTTTAAAATTGTCAAGAATGGCCTGCCATCCGCCTCTTTGCATTTCCAAAGGGTTGGTGTTTTCTGCTTCAAAGGTTTCGACCACTTTCGTTTTTCCGTTTTCAGATGAGAATTCAACTCTTACTTTTCTGCCATCCTCAATTGTTAGTTCAATCAATTGGTTTTTATTCACCGTAGTATATACCCCGGCAAAGTCGAAGCTCATGGTACCATCTTTGGCGGCCATAGTGCTTGAGAATTTACCTCCAACCCTCAAATCGACCGATGACCTGGGTGTGTGCCAGTCATCCGAAGCCGCGTTCCACTGCTTGATGTGATTTGGATCGTTCCAAAGCTTCCATACCTTTTCAACAGGAGCATTGATAGTAGCTTCGATAGTGATGTTTTTTCCAGTTTTCATTTTTATTTCTTTTTGGTTTTTAATGCTTTCTTCGCTCGTTCATCATTTTCTTTTACGCGATACCGAATTATTTTTTTCAGGGCAGTGACTGGTAATTTTTCATCCAACATAAAATGAATGGTGCTGGCAGACCATTTTAGTTTTTTGAACACATCGGGTAATTGATCTGCAATTTTAGGATTCATACAATAGAAACTGCATCCCTTTTTGTTTACACCAAACCCAACAAGGTGTCCATGCTGTTTGTAGGTAGGAAGCATGTAACTAATGCCTTCTTCTGCATTGGGTACTACAGATTGTATGAGACTTCTCAATTGTTCAAGCATCTCTCGTTGTTCTGGAGATTGTGCGGCTATATAATCATCAACCGTACTGATTTTGATTGGATTGGCTTTCATTTTTCTCTATTTGATAACACAAACATAGGGGAGAAAGCCAATTCGGTTGCTGTGTAAGAACGACAAATGAGGGGCTATTTGCGACAACCTATTTTATTATATTTGATCCAGGAATAACTTAGTATTTATGAAGTCAGTGAGCATTCTTGTGCCCGAATCATCGGTTTCACAGGCCATAGCCGATCCTCAATATTTGTTTTCAGCAGTGAACCAGTTTCTAACTGTGTCTGGAAAGAAGCCTTTGTTTGATGTGAAATTAGTAGGCGCTAAAAAACAGATCAAGTTGAATGGCGGGCAGTTTACCATTACTCCGGACAAGCAATTGAACGAGGTTACCTATACTGATTTAGTAGTGATACCTGCTTTGTTTGGAGACATGCCAAAAGCGATTAAGGCCAATGAAAAAATAATACCCTGGGTGGTGGATCAATATCACAATGGTGCTGAAGTGGCGTCTTTGTGTGTTGGAGCTTTTTTGCTGGCCTCCACAGGATTATTAAATGGCAAGAAGTGTTCCACCCATTGGGGTTTTACCAATGAATTCCGAGAAATGTTTCCGGAAGTTGAAGTGATGGATGGGAGTATTGTTACTGAGGAGCACCGCATCTACAGCAGTGGTGGAGCCAATTCCTATTGGAACCTGTTGCTGCATTTGGTGGAGAAGTACACAGACCGTCAAACGGCAATTTTGGCATCTAAGTATTTTGCCATAGATATTGATCGACACAGTCAGTCCGCTTTTGCTATGTTTAAAGGACAGAAGGAACACAAAGATGATACAGTAAGAATGGCGCAGGATTACATTGAAGAGAAGGTGGATGAAAGAATTACGGTAGACGAGCTGGCAGAAAAATTTAGTGTGGGACGGAGAACATTTGAACGAAGGTTTAAGTTGGCCACCAACAACTCAATCCTGGAATACATTCAACGGATAAAAGTGGAGGCAGCTAAAAGAAGTTTTGAAAACAGCAGAAAGAATATCAATGAAGTGATGTACGATGTGGGGTACAGTGATACCAAAGCATTTAGAACTATCTTTAAAAAAATAACAGGGCTGACACCGGTAGAGTACAGAAATAAATACAATAAAATGGTCACAGTCAATTAATTTTAAATGGAATATGAGAGTTTACACTTTACTGCTATTTGTAGTCGCTTTGGTGAGTTGCCAAAATCCAAAAGAAAAAGCACAACCATTTGTACATAATATTGACGGTGGGCCTACACCCTGGTCGTATGAGCCCACGGGGAAGCCAGATCGCAGTTTTACCTTTGCGATCATTTCTGATCTTAATGGAGGAGAGCGAGATGGAATCTTTGAGGTGGCCATAGAGCAAATTAATTTATTACAACCCGAATTTATTTTGAGCGTTGGTGATCTGGTGAATGGTGAAACGGAGGAGATTCCTGAACTTGAAAGACAATTCGATAGTTTCGATCAGAGAGCTGCGAAAGCCAATGCACCATTGTTTCATGTAGGAGGGAACCACGATCTCACCAGCTCAGGCATGCGCGATTTTTGGGTGAAACGATACGGAAAGAAGTATTATCATTTTGTGTATCAGGATGTACTTTTTCTTGTATTGGATACCGAAGACTATACGGAAGAGTTCAGAGAACGGATTCATCATGCCAGATCTGAAGCCATAGCTATTTTGGATGGAGATCATCCGGAAGAATATCCACAAACAGAATATTTTAATATGCCCGAACGAAAAACGGGAAAGATTGAAGAAGAGCAGAATGCTTACTTTGAAAAAGTGATTGCCGCAAATCCGAATGTGAAGCACACTTTTGTGTTCATGCATAAGCCTGTGTGGCAAAGGGAAGGAGAGGGCAATCTTTCAAGGATTGAAAAAGCTTTAGGTGAAAGAGAATACACTGTTATTAATGGTCATTTCCATAGTTATTCACATACCGTCAAAAACGGACATGACTATATCATGCTGGCCACAACGGGAGGCGCGCAAAATGATGAGGATGAAAATGCTTTTGATCACATTACCTTGGTGTCCTATTCCGATGAAGGTCCTGCCATTGCGAACATCCGCATGGATGGATTGTTGAATAAAGCAGGAAAGATTCCACTGAATGGAGAGCAATATTGTTATCAGGCATCAGCATGTAAGGAGGCAGTAGGTGGATAAAAGAAAATAATCCCTTCCAGGTTAAAATACGATTCTTCTAATTGATCGGTAAATTCCTCAATAAAAAATCTCTCACATTACCACCCATAATCAATTCGATTTCCTCATCGGTAAAGTTGTCGTTTTTCAAAGCTTCCATTATTAATGGCAATCCTGTAACATCAAAGTGAGTGGTTAGGGCTCCATCAAAATCACTTCCCAGTGTTACTTTGTCTACACCAATCCTATCCGCTACATAACGAATGCTTTTAACTGTGGCGGCTGCATCATTTCCGCACACAGCAGTATCCCATAAGCCAATGCCCACCAATCCATTTCGTTTTCCTATTTCTGTCAGGTGTTGATCAGATAAGTTTCTTTGGTTGTCGCACATACCTTTTACTCCGGTGTGTGAAATGATGACTGGACGATTGGTGAGCGCAAACACA
>DDUM01000082.1 GCA_002344795.1 Flammeovirgaceae bacterium UBA2338
ATGGACGAAGCCTATAAACTGATTAGGATCGTTTACAAATATCTTTCCTGGTAGCTAAATAGTATTGATTTTCTTTAGTTCTCATCAGCCACCTATCCTAATTAAGATCAATTGATCATTAATACGAGAATAGGAGCCATTCAATTTCTTACCTTAAGGATTGAATTCAACAATCTAAACCTAATTATGAAAGTTAAATTATTATTCCTGGTAACCTGCCTTTTTATGCTCGCTGATGCCACAGCACAGAAGAAGTTCGGTGATCTGGCCACCGGGCCTTATAAAAAATTAGTGATTCGTGGAGCCATGGTTTTACCGGGTCATGGCGGCCCTCCCGTTGGCCCTTATGATATCGTCATACAAGGCAACATGATCACCGACATGATTCCGTTTGATCCTATTTCGGCTGAGCGAAGAGGATCTACTGAAAGAGTAACCGGTGATAGGGTAATTGATGCTACTGGCAAGTATGTAATGCCCGGCATGATTGATTTACATATGCACTTGCGTCAGGAGCCTATGCCCATTGAATATGTTTATTACCTGAAGCTGGCACATGGCGTTACAACCATGGTACCTGCTCCAGATAGAGGTCTTACTAATGCTATGAGTGAGTCTGCCAAGAGCAAATCCAATACTATTCTTGCACCCAAAATGTTTCCACTCTGGAGTTATGGTGCCAACACCAATTACGATCAGATTTTCCTTGATAATCCTGCGAATGTTAAAAAAGTAGTGACAGAAATGTTCAGCAAAGGCGCACACGTGGTAAGTTTGGATGGAGGGCCAGGTTGGAATCAGGAACTGTTGGGAGCTGTGTGTAGAGAAGTAACAGCGGCAGGAGGAATTACAACTTTCCATATTGCACCCAATACTTCACCGGTAATTCAGGCGGTAGATGCAGCACGACTAGGTGTTACCATGATTGAGCATCATTATTCTTATGCTGAATCTTCTTTGGATCGATCCGTTCAGGATTATAGCCCTACTTACAATTACAATGATGAGAATGCTCGCTTTGGTCAGGCAGGAAAGGTATGGTCGGAGGCCAACAAAGAACGACTGCTGACGGAAGTTGCCGATTCATTGGTTGCCTATGGAGTTACCATGTTGCCAACCCGTGTAGTCTATGAAGCCAACCGTGACATTATTCGCGCCTCGAGTTTACCCTGGCACAAGAAATATACCCATCAGACTTTGATGGATTGGAACGGCCCTAATCCTAACTATCATGGTGCCTACCACTACGACTGGACCAGTGATGATGAATACAACTGGAGCTATGCGTACCAGCTTTGGGGGGAACTGATTTATGCCTTTAACAAAAAAGGGGGGCGTGTAGCCTATGGCACAGATGATAATTACATCTTCGCCACACCCGGGTTTTCCAATATCCGCGAACTACAATTGTTGAGAGAAACGGGAATGCATACACTGGAAGTGTTGAAGGCAGCCACCTATAACAGCGCCAAAACCTTGCGTCAGGATAAGTTAGGATTAGTGAGACCCGGTTATACTGCTGACTTGTTAATCATTGATGGCAGTCCATTGTACAACTTGCGTTACATGTATTCATTTGGAGCTTTAACTGTCGACAATGATGGTAAGATGTTCCGCAAAGGAGGCATCATACACACGATCAAGGATGGTATCGTCATTGAGAATGCAAAGTTGATGGAAGAAGTAGAGAAAATGGTAGCGGAGTCAAAGACAGAAGGAAGGCTCTCTGCCATGGAGGAACCATTTGTAATTAAGAGGGATTAGTTGAAATGGAATAATATAAAAAAGCTTGAGGCATTCGTGTCACAAGCTTTTTTGTGTTATTGGAATGGTGTCAAGGATTCTGCGAAAGCAGTCTACACGATTATGAATTCACTACCACCTTCTCCATCACATCACCCTCTCTGATTTGGTCAATCACATCAAGGCCATCCACTACCTTGCCAAATACAGTATGGTTGCGATCGAGGTGTTTGGTGTTGTCCCTTCCGTGACAAATGAAAAACTGAGATCCTCCAGTATTTCTTCCGGCATGCGCCATGGATAGTACACCACGATCGTGGTATTGATTTTCACCATCTAATTCGCAATCGATTTGATAACCAGGGCCTCCCATGCCTGTACCATCAGGACATCCACCCTGAATAACGAAGTTGGGAATTACACGATGGAAAGTGAGACCATCATAGTATCCCTTTTCTGCAAGATCTGTAAAGTTTTTAACCGTATTAGGAGCATCCTTCTCGAAGAATTCTACTTTCATTACCCCTTTTTTAGTATGAATTTCAGCTGTTTTCATTGTATATCAAGTATTGTAAGAAATGAGTCCGCAATTTGCCATAAAGACGGCAAGGCTCAAAGTTTTTAACGAATCCATTTCTATTCTACTTATCTCAAATAGACCAATCAAGCGTGTTATTTTTAACATTTTCCGTACACCCCAATTCTTATTGCGACTCTTGATTTTAAATTTAACTTGCAAATAATAGCAAAATCTTAAGACCTATGCGAAGCTTTGTATTCATCCTATTGGCTCTTGTGTGTTACAATTGCACCAATTCATCTCAAGAAGCCGGATCTGAAAATCTCACCATCATCAGAGACAAATATGGCGTTCCCCACGTATTCGGCAAGACGGATGCGGATGCTGTATTCGGACTGATCTATGCGCAGTGCGAAGATGATTTTAACAGGGTAGAGATGAACTACATCACAGCCATGGGCAGGATGGCCGAAGTGGAAGGAGCAGAGAGCCTGATGAGTGACTTGCGCATGAGACTTTTTATTGATACCACAAAAGCGGCAACCATTTATAATGAAAGTCCGGAGTGGATGAAAAAATTATTGAATGCTTTTGCCGATGGTGCTAATCATTATTTGAAAACACATCCGGAGACGAAACCAAAATTGATTACTGAGTTTAAACCGTGGATGCCCCTGATGTTTAGCGAGGGAAGTATTGGCGGAGATATCGAAACCATATCTCTTAAAGAATTAGCAGAGTTTTACGATCCTAAAAACGACATGGCTTTCATTGAACCTGCCATCCCTGAGTGGGAAAAAGAACCTACGGGCTCCAACGGGTTTGCTATAGCACCTTCCAAAAGCGCTACGGGCAACGCCTTATTTCTCATCAACCCGCACACTTCGTTTTACTTCAGACCAGAGGTACATGTTGTCAGCGATGAGGGACTGAATGCCTATGGAGCGGTGACATGGGGACAGTTTTTCGTTTACCAGGGTTTCAACGAACACAATGGCTGGATGCACACCAGCAGCAGGGCCGATGCCATCGATGAATACGAAGAAACCATTGTTAAAAAGGGCGAAGAATTGTTTTACAAACATGGTGAAGAGTTAAAGCCGGTAACTACCAAGACCATAAAACTGACCTACAAGGATGGAGATAAGGAGGCCACGAAAGAGTTTACCACTTATGCGACTCATCATGGCCCGGTCATTGCCAATCATGATGGTAAATGGATCAGCATAAGCTTGATGCAAGAGCCTTTAAAGGCTTTAACACAATCCTACACCCGCACCAAGACCAGCACCTACGAAGAGTTTAACAAGACCATGGAGCTGAATACCAATTCCTCCAACAATACTGTTTATGCAGACAACAATGGAAACATTGCTTACTACCATGGCAACTTCATACCCATTCGCGATCCACAGTTTGACTGGTTGAATCCCGTAGATGGAAGTAATCCAGCTACAGATTGGAAAGGATTGCATACAGTAGAAGAATCAGTGCACACATTGAACCCATCCAACGGATGGATACAGAATTGTAATGCCACTCCATTCACGGTATCTGGTGATCAAAGCCCCAATCCGTCTGACTTTCCTAAGTATATGGCACCTGATTTTGAAAACTTCAGAGGTTTGCATGCGGTGCGTGTATTAAAAGACTCCACCAATTTCACTTTAGACAAATTGATAGCCGCTGCCTATGATACTTACCTGCCTGCCTTTGAAAGATTGGTGCCAGCTGTTGTAGCTGCCTATGAAAAAGTGAAGCCTGCTAACCCGGATTTGAAGGAGCCTATTGAGGTGCTGAAGAACTGGAATTATAGATATGCAGAAACTTCTGTAGCTACTGCAGTAGCCATCTACTGGGCGAAAGACTTGCAGAGAATGGTAGCAGACAGGGCATCGAGAAGAAATGGTGACTTGGAACTCATCGATTACATGGCCAATAAAACTTCTGACAAGGAAAAGCTAGAAGCATTATACAATGCAATAAGCATCCTTCAAGCTGACTTTGGTAACTGGAAAACCGCCTGGGGAGAGATCAACCGATTTCAAAGAATTACAGGTGACATTGTTCAGCCCTTTGATGATTCAAAGCCCAGCATTGCCATTGCTTATCCATCTTCTTTCTGGGGATCGCTTGCTGCCTTTGGTAGCCGGCCTTATCCTGGCACGAAAAAATGGTATGGAACACGAGGTAATAGTTTTGT
This sequence comes from Flammeovirgaceae bacterium UBA2338, assembly GCA_002344795.1. GTDB lineage: Bacteria > Bacteroidota > Bacteroidia > Cytophagales > Cyclobacteriaceae > ELB16-189. Next base: position 4,467 of record DDUM01000082.1, read on the forward strand.
TGCAGTAGTTGAGTTTGGTGAGAAGGTGAAAGCTAAATCTGTGTTAGCGGGAGGTAATAGTGGCGACCCTAATTCACCTCATTTTACAGACCAGGCTGAAATGTACAGAAGAGGAGAGTTCAAGGATGTACTTTTCTATCGGGAAGACATTGAGAAGAATGCAGAGAGAACGTATAATCCGAAAAATGATTAGTCGATAGCCATCGACTGAATTCAAATAAAAACGAAAGAATGTCATACGATAGTCAACTAAGAACAAGTAGAAGAATCCTTATGGGGCCTGGTCCAAGTGACGTGCACCCGAGGGTATTGCAGGCCATGGCCACACCTTTAATTGGTCATCTTGATCCGGAGTTTGTCACCATTATGGATGAAATCAAGGAAATGGCACAGCTCACTTTTCAAACCAGGAACAACCTCACCTTTGTGGTATCTGCACCCGGCAGTGCGGGTATGGAAACATGCCTTATCAACCTATTAGAACCTGGGGATGAAGCAGTTATCTGTATCAATGGTGTGTTTGGTGGAAGGATGGCGGATATAGCCGAAAGGGCAGGTGCCAAAGTAACTAAAATAGAAGCTGAATGGGGGCAACCTATTGATCCTCAGCAGATAAAGGATACACTAAAAGGACTTAAACCAAAGCTTGTAGCGATTGTACATGCAGAAACATCCACTGGTGTACTTCAGCCGTTAAAAGAGATCAGTAAAATCGTTCATGATGCAGGTGCATTATTTGTGGTAGATGCTGTCACCTCTTATTGTGGAACAGACCTTAAAATTGATGAATGGGGTATTGATGCCGTTTATTCGGGTACGCAGAAATGCCTGAGTGCAGCACCCGGTTTGTCGCCCGTTTCCTTTAGTGAAGATGCTGTAAAAGCATTGGATGCCCGCAAAACCAAAGTGCAAAGCTGGTTTCTGGACCTGAACATGGTCAAGAACTATTGGCAGGGAGCCAAAAGGGCCTATCACCATACAGCGCCAGTTTCAGCCATGTTTGGGTTGAGAGAAGCATACAGGTTGGTATTGGAGGAAGGATTAGAAAATAGGTTTAAAAGACATCAACAAAACCACCTATTGTTAAAAAAGGAATTGGAGCCACTGGGGTTTGAATTTGTGGTGAAGGAAGGGTACAGGTTACCGATGCTCAATGCGGTGAAACTCCCAGAAGGCATTGACGATGCTGCAGTAAGATGGCAGCTCCTCAATGAATTCAATATAGAAGTAGGAGGTGGGTTAGGAAAATTTGCAGGCAAGATCTGGAGGATTGGGCTCATGGGAGAAAGCAGCAATCCCAATTTTGTAAATACTTTGGTTGGTGCACTCAAAACAATAATCAAGTAATCATAAACATTCATGACTCAGTTCAAAACCAATTTGCCTGACGGGGTATTTGCTGCTTCTGTCACTCCATTGAAGAAAGATTTTTCTATCGATCATGAAGCGTTGTTCAATCATTGCAACTGGCTCTTAGACAATGGCAACAATGGCATTTGTTTTATGGGCACTACAGGTGAGGCCAATTCATTTTCACTTGAAGAAAGAATGAAGGCGTTGGATTTTCTTATCGAAAAAGGAATGGCACCCCATCAGCTTTTGGTAGGGACGGGCTGTTGTTCGCTATTGGATACCATTGCGTTGACGAAACACGCGATGTCAAAAAAAGTAGGTGGTGTTTTGATGCTTCCGCCTTTCTATTATAAAGGAATAACGGACGATGGACTGACCGATTACTTTAAACTGGTGATTGAAGGCGTCTCCGATCCCAATTTAAAAATCTACCTGTACCACTTTCCTAAGATGACTGGAGTTTCTTTCTCTGTTCCATTTATAAAACACCTTGTCAGTTTATATCCTGACACGGTGGTAGGAATGAAAGACTCGAGTGGCGATTGGAATAACATGGAGTCGGTTTGTAGCGAAATTCCTGGATTTAAACTTTACGCAGGTACAGAAAAGTACTTTTTGGATGTAATAAGGGCAAAAGGAGCGGGGGTGATTTCTGCCACTACCAACCTTACGGGATTGCTGGCGGCTCAGGTATACACACATCGAAACGAAAATAAGGCGGATGCACTTCAATCTAAACTAACTGAGGCGAGGCTTGCATTTGAGGGGCCTTCCTTCATATCCAGTGTAAAACATATATTGGCAAAAAGGCAAAAGAATGATGCATGGCTCAATATAAGACCTCCTAATAGCAATCTTACTGTTCAGCAAGCCAAAGACCTTGAAAGCCGACTGGCAGGAATCGATTTTTAATCAATCATCCTTTCATCATGAATGGCCTACTTAGGATTCCCTTATAAATACCATCGCTATTATTATGAAACCAATGCCTGTGATGGCCGGAGGGAGGCCACCCGTTTTATAAGAAAGGTAGAGCATGATTAAGGCCAATACGATCAATACAATAGCAGCAATTTTTTTCATATTCAGAATTTATTGGTGGGATGAATATTGTTTGGCCAAAATGTGTTTTTGCACTTTGCCCAATGCAGTGCGGGGAAGCACATCAATTGAAATAAACTTTCGTGGTACTTTAAATGAAGCCAGTGATTTTTTGCATTTGTCCTCCAGTGCCTTCTCATCTAATTTTCCGTTGGGTACAACAAATGCCACCGGCAATTCGCCTCTCATGCGATCCGGTACACCAATAACAGCGGCCTCCTTTATTTCTTCTTGCTCCATCAGAAACTCCTCAATCTCCCTTGGATAAATATTAAAACCTCCTGAAATGATCAACTCGCTTTTTCGACCCCGCAAGGTGTAGTAACCATCATCTGAGACCACCGCCATGTCTCCGGTTTTGAAATATCCATTTTCAAAAGAGGCACTGGTGGCATCGGGCCGGTTCCAGTACTGAGAAAAAACATTGGGCCCTTTGATATGGATTTCACCCTCTTCATCAACACCAGCCTCTTTGCCATCTGTTGTAATAATTTTTACGGATGTACCCGGCAATGGAAATCCAACGGTACCCGCCCTTCGTTCGCCCACATAGGGATTGCTAATGTTCATCAGGGTTTCAGTCATCCCGTATCGCTCCAGAATAACATGACCATACTTTTCGCGAAAAGCATCCAACACCTGAGGCGGTAGAGGAGCAGATCCCGAAACAAATAGCCTGACAGTAGCACCAATTTGACTGGCTTCTCTCTCTGTTTTTTCCAATAGCCTTACGTAGATGGTGGGTACACCGTAAAACACGGTTGGCTTAAAGTCCACGCACTCGTCCTTTATTTTTTGGTGTTCAAAGCGAGTCAACAATCTCATAGTAGCGCCAGCAATGAAAGCGCAATGCATTCCATTGGCAAGACCATGCACATGAAAGAGGGGGAGGCCAATCAAAAGCCGGTCTGCCTCTGTAATCTTCCAGCAGGTATTTAGGTTGATCGCATTGGCAATGAAGTTGTTGTGAGAAAGTACGGCACCTTTGGAAGTACCCGTAGTTCCAGAAGTGTAAATGATTGCAGCCGGACTGTCACCCGTAGCCTTACATTTTACAGTTTTCTGTGACTGATTCCTGGCCTGGTTTGCCAACTCTTTGGCGCTCCATGTTGCGATTCCTTCTATTTCATTGAAGGAAATAATGGCTTTGGGAGTGGCATCATTCATGATATGAGTAATTTCCCGCTCTTTATACAGGATATTAACGGGAACGATAATGATCCCCAACTTCAGACAAGCAAGGTAAATATCAACGAATTCAAGGCTATTCTCTAGGTACAAGGCAAGTCGATCGCCTGCTTCAAGGCCTTTCGAATCAAGAACGCAGGCCATTTGGTTACTCCTTACATGCAGATCATTAAATGTGAGCTCCGTATCCCCGAATTCGAGGGCTATTTTATCCTTTCTATCAATAAAAGAGAGGTTAAAAAGATCAATGATGTTCATATTATTCCACTTATCTCCTTAAGAATAAACAATTAATAAGAGGATAGCCAATTGGATTAGTATATTATATAATCGTAACTGTCTCATTCATTGGATGTACACACTCTAATGCTAGTGTTTTACTTAATCAACTACTCTTTTTTCTCAGTTTTTATCCAGGTTTTATTTCAGTCAAACAATTGAGTAAAACTTACATTGAGTAATTTACAGGATGCTCCTAATGCTCTAAAAACGAAGGTTTCCATTGTAAAAAATTGATTTATCCTATAAAACATTTCATGTAAGGTTTCTTGGTATAACCCATTAATAGCGTACTGTTCTCAGTAATAATTTTACGACCTTAAAGAGGTAAACCAAAGTATTGATAAATCCTGCTAGCGGGGCTAGTACAATGAAACATTGGGCTGACTTCTGGCAATAAAATGGGAGATAAATTCTTAAATGATGAGTATTTGTAATCGGTTCGCAGGGTTGGTTCTTCTGGTAGTTCTCCCGGCCTTTTCAGCATTATCACAAACAGCTACTTGGGTAGGGGCAATAGATGATAAGTGGAGAACAGCCGGGAATTGGAGTCCCGTAGGAGTGCCTGATGAAAATACAGACGTTATTATCAATTTCATTCCAGGTAATAACCAATGCACACTTAAAAGAACTGCCGGAGTAGGAAGATGTAAATCATTAACCATTGGAACCGGTGCATTTGCCACAGAATTTACTGAAGATGACGGGTTATTTGTTTACGGTAATTTGACAATAGGAGCCAATGGTACCTTTACCGATGATGGTGGGATCCTGAGAGTAGAAGGAAACTGGATTAACAATGGTGTATATTCCATTGGCAGTACTAATCGAAGAGTAGATTTCATTGGATCTAATCAAACCATTGGTGGATCATCTGTAACTGATTTTGGCAGGTTATATATCAATTCGGGAAGTACTATCACACTTGCACAAAATGTAATAGTATCCAGATTAGTTGAACTCTCCGGTACGTTGGATCCCACACCCAGCTTCTTTATGACAGTGGGAACAAATGATATTAACATCAGGTCAGGAGGTGAACTTCGGGTGAAAGCTGCCACCTATGCTGGAAACTACTCAGCTGGAAGTGCCAACAGTGCCTCCAATACAGCTGTAATCAATTACGCATCAACAACAGTAAATCAAACCATTGACCCATCGGAAACCTATGACATCCTGAAGGTCAGTGGAGGTATGACCAAAAACTTAAGTGCCAACACCACAATTACAAGAGATCTGTTAATTGAGGGTGGGACTTTAGATCTGCAGACCTTCACAGCAAACCGAAGTTCAGGTGGTGGTAGTCTTACTATGGCTGCAGGAACTACACTTAGAATTGGTGGAACGAATACATTCCCCTCAAACTACAGTTCAATATTATTAGCGACAACGAGCACCGTAGAATACAAAGGTGCAAACCAAACCGTCCAGGCGTTGAGCTACGGAAACCTGATACTGAGTGCTACAGGTACAGCTACGAAAACAATGCCAGGGGCCGCATTTACGGTAGCAGGAAACCTTACCAGTTCCACATCCGCTGGTACATTATCGTATACGGCAGCAAATAATATCACGGTCGGAGGTAACATTAACATTGGCGCGTCAACAGTGTTCACGAGTACAGCATTCTCACATTCATTTGGAGGAAACTGGGTTAACAATGGGACCTATAATGGATGTGGTAGTACCGTGACATCCAGTGGTGCTGGAGTAATCTGGAGTGGGGCATCCACAGCCATCAACAATTTTGGCAATGTGGTTATAGCAGGAAATGGAACCTTGGTCAATGCCAACGTATCTCTTTCTCTATGTGGAAATTTTTCAACTTCAGGTGGGGGAACATTTATACACACAACTGGTGGCACCGGAACATTTACAATGACAGGCACATCCAAAACTATTTCTGGATCCAATATAGTTTTGGATGATCTCATTGTTGCAGGAGGTGGTAGTGTCAGTACGGTCAGTCCCCTTGTGATTGCTGGTAACCTTACAACTACCGGTACTTTCACAGCAACTGCAGGTACCCTGTCTTTAACCGGAGCGAGTAAGAGTGTAACTGGTGCTGGGGCACTTCAATTTTTTGCACTCAATGTTCCAGGTTCCATTACTGCCAACAAAGATTTATCTATTTCATCTAATTTTTCAATTGCTGGATCTTTCACCGCAAGTGCAGGTACTACCACATTTAATGGTACATCCACGCTTTCCGGGACAGCGAATCTATTTAATATTTCCATTCCTGCTACCCGGACACTTACTATGGGTACATCATCCATTCTGGGAATTGCCAATACAGTATCAGCCGGTGGAACTTTTATCACCACAACAAATGTACCCAATACCGTCAATTACAATGGCACGGGTGCGCAGGCGATGGTACTCTCAACTTTCAATAACCTGATTGTTTCGAATGGCAATACCAAGACACCACCATCAGGTTTAACAATCAGTGGCAATTTTACCATTGGCAGTGCCACCACATTCGTGGGGGGCACCTTTTCACACACACTTGGTGGAAGTTGGACAAACAGTGGGACATTTGCGGCAAATACATCTACATTCTCATTAACAGGAAGCAACGATGTCACCATGACGGGTGCTACCACCTTCAATAACCTCACTATTAACAAAGGGGTAGCCAACAATGTAACGTTGAACAATAATATATCAGCGCTTAATTTAGCCATGACTGAGGGAACAATGCTTACCGGTTCCAATACAATTACGATTACCGCTACCCGAACAGGAAATGGGATAATTATTGGTAGGGTCATACGAACTCATGCGTATAGTACAGGAGTCAATTATTCCTTTGAAGGGCCTAACAACTTTATTAATTTTTCTAATGTTGGATCAGGAATTACCTCCATCACCGTCTTGATAGAGAAAACCATAGTCGGTGGATTTCCCTCAGGCTCCCCGATTAACCGGAAGTATACTGTAACGGTGGCAGGAACTGGGTATACGGCAACAATGAGACTGCACTATGAGGAAATGGAAGTGAATGGCAATGCTGAGGGGGCGATGACCTTGTGGACAGATCAGGGTATTGCCACCTGGGTCAATCGATTTAAGAGTAACCATGACACGGGTGCGAATTGGGTTGAGCAAACGGGGCTAACTGATATTCAAAACGGATGGACCCTCTCAGATGGACAAAACGTATTGGCTTGGTCAAGCACAGCGGTATCAGCTGTTTGGTCAAATCCTGCAAATTGGACCACCGTATCAGGAACTCCTGGGCCAACACCAACAATAAACGATATTGTATTGCTGGGTGATAGGGCAGTGCCGTTTCAGCCTACATTAAATTCAGCTGCTCAAACAAAAGGAATCACATTTGGATCCGCATCTGCAATTACACTTACAATTGGATCAGGCGGCTCATTGACTGTACAGGGGAATATTGAGGGGACCTGGTCTTCTGATATGACCCACACCATAGCTGTGGGAGCGCAAACGTTAACAACTTTTAGCGATCTTGAATTAAGCAAGGGAGTTGCCAACAGAAGAATCAATGTAACGGTATCAACAGGAACGATTAACGTAAGCGGATCTTTGGTTCAATCGGGAAATGCTGATATTACTTTTACAGATGCGGGAGTTCTGAATATTGGAGGGGACTACAATTATACTACAGGAACATTCACACCGGCCACAGGTTCTGTTAAGTACAATGGAATCAATGACCAGGTGGTGGCACCGCTTACCTATCATCACTTGAACATCGATAAGGCTTTCGGTGTAGCCTCTACCGTTGCACTAACCTCTGTTACAGGTAATTTAATCATGGGAACCTCTGGAGGGCAGCTCGATTTAGGTGGTACGCTCAATGTAACGGGAAATGTCTTGATAGGAACGGGAGCAATTTTGAACAGTATCTCATCCCCCATTAACGTTGCAGGTAACTGGACAACAACCGGAACATTTATTCCTGGGTTGGGAACAGTCACTTTCAATGGCGGGGGTGCACAAACAGTTAACACTACCACTTTCAACGACCTAACGATAAATAAGGCAGGAGGAACCCTCACAGTTCTCGGGAATCTTGGAATAAATGGAAACATAAGTGTTCAAGCAGGCACTGTAGATGTCTCCTCGTTCAGTGTGACACGTTCAGTGTTGGGAGGCTCTGCTTCTCTTAACGCAGCCGGTACGGCACGTTTTGGTGGGGCGGGGTTTCAATTGATAAACTTTGCTGTCCTCGTGGCAGATCCTGCCAGTACCATTGAGTTTTATGGAGGGGCATCACGACCCATTCCTCCGGTAAGTTATGGACATTTAACCATTACTGGTGGTGGTACAATAAGTATGGTGGGCCCAACTTCCGTTCTTGGAAATCTTACTATTAATCCAGGTACGACACTACAGCTTCCAACAACCACACTTACCCTTTTAGGGAATGTTGTTAATAATGGCACATTGGATGCGACACCAGGCAGCTTAATACTAGGAGGAACAACTAAAACACTTTCAGGAAACGGGTTTACGTCAAAGGAATTGATTGTGACCGGATCTTACACCACCTCGATCAGCAGTGGATCACTGATTATCAATAACAATTTTGATGTGCTTGCAGGTGCGAGTTTTGATGTTGGATCTACCACTGCTACAGTACATGGAAACCTGACTAACTCCGGGACGCTGACACTTAATGGTATTGCCACCTTTTCTGGATTACAAGCACAGACCATACAACTAAATTCACCAGTAACATCGGGGCCATCGGGCGTGGTAAATTTTAATGGTACTGTCGCACCCATATTTAATAGTACGGCTTCGCCTACGTTGGCAACTGTTAATATTAATAATACCGCATCAATCAACCCTTCACAGCCCTGGACAGTAGCAGTACTTATGAATGTGGCAGCTGGTGCAACATGGAATGGTGGTGCTTTGGATCATAATATAAATGGAAGTTTTACCAATAACGGTACTGTCACCAGTGATGCTACCATCACCTTTGGAGCCACCGGACCACCTGCCGTTACGATAAATCTTGGTAACAACTTTGTTACCACCGGCAATGTTGTCTTTGGTGGTACTGCTGCTATTACCCTGGTTGACAACACACCCAATTTTGCGTCAGTCAGGATAACCAACACCAATGCAGTAGGAGTTACTGCTGCAACCAATTGGATGGTTTCGCAGGATTTGTTCATTGGATTAGGTGCAGAGCTTAAAGGCGGCACCGGCTTGACACACAGGATTTCAGGTGAGTGGACCAATAATGGAACCTTCACTGGAGGAACTTCAACGGTAATTTTCGACAGCAACTCGGGTTTGGATGAATTAAAAGGGGGTGGAACAAACAACTTTTATAATCTCACCTTCGATGCTGGAGCAGATATGGCGGTCACTACCGACATTGCCATTTCCCAACATTTCACCAACGATGCAGCAGCGCTTGACTTGCTAAACAGCGAGGTCACTTTCAGCGGTTCAACCCTTTCTATACTCGGTGGAGCATCTCAAACAGTATTTGAAGAGATTGTCGTTAACAAATCAGCAACAGGAGTGAGGATGGATAACAATGTCAATGTTGGTTTCCTGCTAACGTTAACTGATGGCGAGTTAAATCTTAATGGAAATACTTTATTGATTACAGATCCTGCACCAGGTTCTATCGTCCGAACAAATGGTTATATATTAAGTGAAAATACTACATACAACAGTGTTTTAAGTTGGGTAATCGGTACCGATGCCAACCCGCATGTATTTCCATTCGGCACGTCAGCAGCAACTTATATTCCAGTGACATTTGATCTCTCAACGGGAGATGCCGGAACTGTTTCGTTGGCCACCTATCCAACAGCAGCAAATAATTCACCATTGCCACCCGGAGTTGCTCACGTACGGGACGCTTTGGGTGCAGACAACAGTGCCAACACAGTTGACAGGTTTTGGTCCATCAGCCTGGCAGGAGAAACTACGCCCAATGCTGATATTACACTTAGTGCAACTGCGGCAGAAGTTGGAACAATCACTACGCTGTTAGGTCAGCGATGGAATGGTACTTTCTGGGACACACCATTACCGGCACAAATAAGTGGTGCTACCACAGTGACGGTACCTGGTGTTACTACTTTTTCCACATGGGCGATTTCTGGCAACAACGTACCACTGCCCATAACACTGGTGAGCTTGAAGGCACAACAAATAGGCAATCGAGTTTCGCTTGACTGGATAACAGCCTCAGAAATTAACAACGACTATTTTGAAATTGAAAAATCCATAGATGGAACAGAATTCTTTGCTATTGGTAAAGTAAACGGTGCCATTAATTCTACCGAAATCCGTACGTACACTTTTTCAGATACTGAAATCAACCAGGGAATGTTTTTCTACCGACTCAAACAAGTTGACCTGGATAAACAATTTACTTATAGCCCAATAGTTTCAGTGAGGGTAGGTGAAGTCGTTACGTCAAACATATCGTTTAGTGTTTACCCTAATCCAACAACAGAAACATTGTTTATAACCCATGAGGGCTTAGCTGAAGGCAGGATCATGATCTCCCTATTGGATGGATCCGGAAGGCTCATTTCAAGAAGTGAAAGATGGGTGGAAATGAATGATGGGCCACTTGAATTAGATGTCAGAGACATGAAACCCGGATACTATGTAATTCAGGCAATTGCCGATGGCAAGTCTACATCCTTCAGGATATTAAAGTCGAAATAAGCAGTTAATTACTGCTTATTCGAATTAACGGTTATAGTCCGTTCTTCAGACTCTTTAGCCACACGCTTAAGATTCTGGGCATATCTTTTATGCAGGTCTTTCGCCTTTTTCTGTACCATTTTATCATGTTTCAACCCCGGCTTTGGACAATCCCATTCCTCTATTTTACTGAGTGACTTAGTCTTATACCCTGAATCTTCAAAGTAATCATGATTATTGGCCATCGCTTGTTTTCTTTTGGCCATGGCATAGCGCATCTTGTGGGCCTTGGCCTTCCTGAGTTTCACAGTTTCAGGCGTAGGGCAAAACATGGGATTGCTTTGGCAACCCATTGCAAGGAGGGTCAATATGACAACAAGGCGTGGCAGCATGTTCTTTTAGTGAACGTTAATTTACTTAATTTATTTCATTTAGTAAACTGAATAATAGATAGTTATGGGAGATACTTTTAATCAGATGATTATCTTAAAGCTTCACTTGAAGCATCGATCTGAACTGAATTTTTACTTAGAAACACCTTAATCCATTCCCTCAGCAGGTAAAAAAATAGTAGATTCAATACTTCATTGACTCATTCACTGACCTAATTCAATTCTCTTAATGAGCGCATTTAAATTTAACCTCAACCAAAAGGAAGTAGAAGTGGATGTTGCTGATGATACTCCTTTGCTCTGGGTACTCAGGGATAATCTGGGTATGACTGGCACGAAGTTCGGATGTGGCAAGGCATTGTGCGGAGCCTGTACTGTTCATTTGGATGGTGAACCTGTTCGGTCTTGTACCTTGCCAATTTCTGCTATTGGCCAAAAGAAGATTACTACTATTGAAGGAATTGCTGAAGGAGGATTGCACCCGGTGCAACAGTCCTGGATTCAGGAAGACGTGCCTCAGTGCGGCTATTGCCAATCGGGACAAATCATGTCTGCCGTGGCCCTGTTGAATAAAAACAACAATCCGACAGACGATGATATTGATCAGGCCATGGAGGGCAACATTTGCCGTTGTGGAACCTATGTAAGGATCAGAAGAGCCATCAAACGTGCAGCGAAAGGAGGAACTCATGAAGGATAAAATATTCAAAATAGACAGGAGGACTTTCCTTAAGACAACCTCCATTAGTGCCACTGGATTGTTATTGGGTATGCAATTCAGTTGCACCAATACGTCCAAAAAATTAATGGGTGACCCAACCGCCAACTTTTCACCCAATGTGTATCTCAATATCAATGGGTCTGGAGAGGTCACCATCATTGCACACCGATCGGAGATGGGTACAGGAATAAAAACCAGCCTTCCACTGGTACTGGCCGATGAATTGGAAGTGGATTGGGAGAAAGTAAAAGTAGTGCAAGCTGTGGGAGACGCCAAATACGGAGATCAGAATACGGATGGTTCTTATAGCGTGCGTATGTTCTATCCCATCATGCGACAGGCGGGTGCCACTGCCCGAACTATGCTGGAGCAGGCTGCAGCCAATGAGTGGAAAATTGACGTTAAGGAATGTAAAGCAAAAAACCATGAAGTGGTCAACAGCAATGGCGATGTGTTGGGTTTTGGTTATCTGGCAGACAAGGCAGCCTTGCTTCCATTACCGGAAGCGCAAGACGTGATACTTAAATCACCTGAGGATTTTAAATTCATTGGTAAGAAAACCTCTATCGTTGACCTCGAAGATATTGTCACTGGTAAGGCTGTTTTTGGTTTGGATACAAGACTGGAAGGTGCCAAAGTAGCGCTTGTGAAAAGACCACCTGTAGCAGGAGGAAAGATAAAATCGTATAAGGGAGAGGCTGCCATGCAAATACCTGGTGTGCAAAAAGTATTTACTTTGGAGTCGCCTGGCTTTCCTATTCCGTTAGATAGTCCCCTGGGTGGCGTGGTGGTGGTTGCAGACAACACCTGGGCAGCCATGAAAGGCCGGGATGCTCTGGAGATAATTTGGGAAAAGGGTGTAAATGGTAATTATGACTCAACTGCCTACATCGAAACCATGATGAGCAAAGCAAAAGTGAGTGGAAAGGTAAGGAGAGGGCAGGGCGATGCTACCAACGCACTGAAAGCGTCCAGCAAAAAAGTCAAGGCTGATTTTCGCGTGCATCACTTATCGCATGCACCGATGGAAACACCCTGCGCTATGGCGCATTTCAAAGAGGGTAAGATGGAAATATGGGCACCTACGCAGGAACCTCAATGGGCGCGTTCGGCAGTGGCGGGCGCATTGAGTTTGGACGAGAAAGATGTTAGAGTCAATGTTACACTATTGGGTGGTGGTTTTGGAAGAAAATCAAAACCTGATTATGTGGTAGAAGCCGCCAGAATAGCTAAAGAAAGTGGTTTTCCTATCAAACTATTATGGACACGTGAGGATGACATTCAGCACGACTATTATCATGCAAATTGTGCGCAACACATCAGCGTGGGTATGGATGAATCAGGGAAGGTAAATACATGGGTGCACCGCACGGTGTTTCCATCCATCGGGTCCACATCCAATGCCAAAGCCAATGAGCCTTCAGGGTCTGAGCTTTCACAAGGTGTACTGGATATGCCATACGATATTCCCAATGTATCTTGCGAAAGCAACAATGCCAATGCGCAGGTGAGGGTAGGGTGGTTGCGTTCGGTAGCCAATATCAACCATGCCTTTGCTATCGGTTGTACTTTGGATGAAGTGGCTGAAAAAAGAGGGGTAGACCCAGCTCAAAATTTACTTGATCTGTTGGGTAGCGATAGGAACATCGACATGGCATCTTACTCCAAAGATTTCTGGAACTACTCTGAAAAGCTGGAAGAGTTTCCCTGGAGCACAGCGCGTTTCAGAAATGTAATTGAAGAAGTAAAGAGGATATCGGGATGGGGAAAAGAAATGCCTGATGGAAGTACAATGGGCATAGCGGCACATCGGAGTTTTCTGAGTTACGTGGCATGCGTAGTGGAAGTAAAAGTGGAGAATGGAAAAATAAAAATTCCCAAAGTTTACTACGCAGTCGACTGTGGCGTTGCTGTCAATCCCGAGCGGATAAAGGCACAGTTTGAAGGAGGCGCTGTATTTGGTGGCAGCATAGCACTAAAGAGTAAAATCACCCTGAAAAATGGAGCCGTGCAACAAAGCAATTTTGATGACTATCAGGTCGCGCGCATCACAGATGCCCCCCTTGAAACGGAGGTATATATTGTACCCAGCAACGAGAAACCAACAGGAGCGGGTGAACCACCGGTGCCACCTTTTGCCCCAGCCCTCAGCAATGCCATGTATCGTATTACAGGTAAAAGGATCAGGCAGTTGCCCATTACATTATAATTGCTAGGAATATTCAAAGACGATTTTGACCATATATCTTCACCTGCGTTTAGTTATGGCATATCGGTTGTGATCAAGGCACTATTTAGCTAAATTAAGGCCTTTGAGATCAAAAATTAATTATTTTTTTATTAACAAGTAAAACTATGAGATTACAAAGTGTAAGCATATCAGCTGTATTCCTTACTCTATTGATGGCTTGTACGCCAGCTAAGAAAGAGGAAGCCACTGAAACGACTGCAGAAGAAACAACACCCGTAGCACAACCAACTGCAATGGCTACGATGAACAGTGCCAGCGGCAGTACCGCCAGCGGGACAGCATCTTTTACTCAAACGGGTGATAGAACGGTAAGGATGTCTATTCAAATGACTGGACTTACTCCAGGCGAGCATGCGTTGCATTTACATGAGAAAGGGGATTGTAGTGCTCCCGATGCCACATCGGCTGGCGGACACTGGAACCCAGGCGGAATGCAGCATGGTAAAAGAGGAGTGGATGAATACCACGCAGGTGACGTAATTAACCTTATCGCAGATGCGGACGGTAACGTTTCATGGAGTGAAGAAATTGAAGGATGGAGCATTGGTGGAGATGAATCCACAAACATTCTCAATAAAGGTGTTATTGTGCATGAGAAAGTAGATGATTTTGTAACACAGCCAACAGGTGCTGCTGGTGGAAGGATAGCTTGTGGAGTGATATTACCCCAGTAATACCTTCACAAACTGGCTAGACCATATGAATAATGTTGATAGAAAAATGCTTGTCTTATCGACAAGCTTTTTTTTATTTGTATTAATCAACGAATACAGAAAACCGGGGAAGCGAATACACACAATTTGAGAAAAAAATGCTACACTTCTTTGACCATAAACAGGAAGTACAAACGTTGTAGGGTGTGGCACGATTATTTCTCTTAAACGATAGACATATCAATTATTTAAAATAAAAGAAGAATGGTATCTAATAGAATTTCACGAAGAGTGACCATGTGGGCGCTCATTATCATGCTCATGGCGGGTGGTGTAAGCTGTAAAAGTAAGAAAGCAGCTATGGATGCCACCGATGCTGCCGCTGAGAAGGCAAAAATGGAACAGGAAGCTGCACTGCGCAAGCAACAAGAAGAGGAAGCAAAGAAGCAACTAGAGATGGAAGAGGAAGCGAGAAAGCTAGAAGCCAGAAGAAAAGCGGCTGAACCGTATCAAAAACTCGAGAATTTTTTTGCGTCAATATCCAACTCGAATAATGTCGCGGCTGCCAACAGCAGCATCAAGGAAGCCTTATCGCTGTTTGCATCAAAGGACACTCCGGTGTTGATTGTGATCAGTGAAGAGGGTGGACAAAAAGATTACGACAGGCCTACCACCATAGGCGAATACCTCAACTACCTGAAAGATCAGAAAAAGAACATCAATAAAATTAATCAACTTCAATTCGACAGCTCTGGAAAGATTACAGAAGTAGAACTGGTTAAGAATTAGATAGCATTTACTGGATAACGAAAACACTATGAATAAGCATAAATACTTTTATACACTTCTTGTAGGCCTTTTCATTTCGGGAAGCCTGTTGGCCCAAAGCGCAGACATCAGTCCGCAGAGAAAACAAGCCATTGACTCTTTGGCCCTTGAAAAAGTGAAGGACTTGAGTAAATACATTTCTATTATTGGCAACAAAACCACTCCCTATTCTGAAGCCACACGGGTAATGGATCGTGCCGAAGAGTTGTTTGCAGAAGACAGCGAAATGGGAGTTTCTTCCCTTAATAGAAAAGAGATTAATTATTATAAAGTAAGACAGTACTTTGAAAGGCTGATTGCTTTGAATTATGACCGTGTAAAAATTCAATGGTATGATATCCATTATATCAGTGATCTGGAAAGACAACCTGATGGAAGGTATGTAGGCGTTATTACCATTTACCAACGTTTTGAGGGAGAGTCGGATGATGGTATAAAATACAAGGATACCACCAAGAAAGACATCACCATTTACGTTGAACGTAAAAAGACACAAATAGCCGGAAGGACAATCGAATTTTGGGATGTATTGTTGGGTGATATTCGTGTAACGGAAACTTCTGCATGATCACAAGGTTCGTTCTCTTTCTTGTATTGATTTTTAGCTCTTCTTATCTGCATGCTCAAATTACAAATGAGATGGAAGATGAGAGCAGGTTGTATGCCGAGACCAAACAGATCAATCAATTCTTTAGACGCTTTAATGGAGAAGAGGACGAAAAGGGAGAGCGGTATTATCCAAAGGACAAACAATTTCGAAATCCAAAACTGCGTAAAAAGTATTTGGAAATGCTTTTTGACCGGTCCAATGCCGGGATCAGCAATGATCTGAAAATCCAATTTGTTAATGATGTCTTGGAAAAAAATGACCCCGCTATTTTAGATTTTAATGGCGCCAACTGGTTTGCTGAAGTGCAGTCTACCTTTACTGCCAATGGCAAAGCGCAGTTGGTCACCTTGTTCATGGAGTTGGAAAAACATCACCTGGGCAGACGTTGGGTCATTTACAAGGTACATGCGGACAGGTTTGATCCTTATTTTAAAAGAGACACCGTACCCGTTGGAAAATTTTTGCATCCCATGAGTCACGAGCTGGACTTTATGAATTTGCGGAAAGCCTTTCTGAATCGGGACAGTGTAACGCAGTACGTGAGTAAAAAATTTGAGCCGGATCACCTATCCGTTTTTTTATATGAAGTAAAGAGGGGAGGGCTTCAGTTTAAATCAGTAGATCAGGTTAAGTTTCATTTCTTTCAGATCCCCGGTTGGTATTTCGAATTGGCAGAGTTCAACAGGCCAGGCTATAACACCGGCTGGTTGATTTCAAATTTAGTGAAGTTCAATAATGAGGGTGATGAGGCCCTCCTGAGAAGATACCTGCACCATGAAATCAATTAAGCAATGCGTGCTTTTTACTTTTTTATTGTTGGTGCTCACGACTTCTGTTGAAGCGCAACAAAAAAAAGCGGTCGACTCACCTGAGCTCGATAAGGTAAAGAACATGGTTGGTTTTCTGGAGTATATGCTCAATACCCTGGGAAGCGAAAAAACATCCTCCCGTGATAAGGATGTGCTGATTACAGAAAGTTATACAAAGATATTCAGGGATAGCAAAGTCCAAATCGAGGATGACCTCGATGCTGCGCGTAAGGTAATTACCAATAAGGATGTGCCGGCTTATCTTAAGGATGTTGACTTTTTTTTTAAAGATGTAAAGTTTGAGTTTACGATTGAAGACATTGAGGTAGGAGAGCAGTCCGACAACAATGTTTTTTATACAGTGCAATTGTTGAGAAACCTTAGAGGCACTACGGTAGAGGGTGAAGCGGTCAACAATACCATGAAACGTTTTATCGAGGTGAATTATAATCCCGTAGACCAGGATTTGAAAATCGTAAGCATTTATACCAATGAATTTGATGAAAGTGCCGCGCTTACCTATTGGTGGAATTCATTGTCGTACGAATGGCAATCCATTTTCAAAAAGGAGATAAAAGTAACGGATAGCGTAGGGCTATCTGATCTGAAGCGCATTACCAGCATTCAAAACCTGGATTTAAAGGGGAATGTCTTCATACAGGACATTTCGCCTTTATCGCAGCTGTACAGTTTAAAGTCATTGAACCTTTCTAACACAAGGATCACGGACTTAACACCCGTTCGCAACCTGACGGAGCTTACAGACTTGGATTTATCTTATACGCAGGTGGCTGACATTTCTCCACTCCGCTATGCCTGGAAGTTATCAAACCTCTCCCTGGCGCACACCAAAGTCACCGATGTATCGGTGATAGAAAAAATGACCACCCTTGTGCAACTGGATTTAAGTGGGACCAACGTTGTCCATTACAACTCCCTGCGTTATTGCCTCAACCTCAAGAATCTCAACCTGGAGTCATCGGGTATTTCCAACCTGCAATCGCTGGATTCGCTTACCCATCTGGAGCGCCTCAACATATCACGTACCGCTATCGTCAATCTGAATTACCTGAGCACGCTATCCAATGTAAAAATATTGAACCTTGACAGTAATAGGGTGGCCGATATTACTGCCTTGAAGGGGATGAAAAACCTGGAAGAACTTTATATCAATCATACTTTGGTTTCCAATTTGTCCTCACTGCAGGAATTGGCTCAACTGAAGAGAATTTACTGCGATCATTCCCGAATTAATCAGTCAACGGCAGAAGCCTTTATGGCACTCCGGCCGCAGGTGTTGGTGATATTTGATTCTGAAGATTTAAGGAGTTGGTGGGCTACTTTGTCACACGATTGGCGCACCCTGTTTCAACAAGCGGGAGGAATCAGTAAAGACCCCACCAAGGAAGAGTTGGCCAGGGTCATCAAACTGGATTCTATTAACCTTGACAACACAGCGATTACTGATCTTGAACCCTTGCGCAGGTTCAGCAAGTTGAAAGTACTCATTGCCTCCCATACATCCGTAGCTGATTTAAAACCTATTGAAGTACTGGAAGCGATTACTTATCTGGATGTAAGTCATTCCATGGTGTACGACTTGTCTGCCATGGCGCGGTGGAAATCCCTTCGTGCGCTCATGGCCAACCATACTCCCGTACAAAACCTTCCTTCCGCGCTACAACACCCAACACTAGAAAAACTGTATTTGAATGGAACCGGTATTGATGACAATGCGGTGAAATATTTTTTGGATAAAAACCCAAAATGTCTTGTGGTTTATAAAAGTGAGCAGCTCAACCAATGGTGGGGGGGTCTTTCGAAAGAATGGAAAAGTATATTCACTATTCAATTGGGAGTGAACGAAGGATCTACGGAGGTTTTACATAGGTTGATAGAAGGAGAGGAGTTGCACTTTCAGGATACCGATGTAGATGACCTCACGGCATTGAATGTATTCATTCGACTCAAGCATATCCAATTTTCATCTACACGCATTACAGACCTGTCACCCTTGAGCAACCACCGTTACTTGATGTCACTTCATGCTACCCAAAGCCCACTTACAAATATTGACGTGGTTGCTGATCTGCCACGATTGGAAGAGCTGAATATCAGCAATACGCCAATCGATGACATAGACGTACTGCGCAATATGCAGCAATTGAAAAAACTGAATTGTTCTGGTACGCCACTTAGGCGATTGAATGCGCTGGAAGGGTTATCAGGTTTAATGTATCTCGATTGCTCCAATACCCTGGTGCGCAACCTGAACCCGGTAGCCAATATCTCTCTGGGTGTGTTAAAATGCTACAATACAAAAGTGAGCAGCCGGAAGATCGCAGAGTTCAAGCAGGGTAACCCGGAATGCGAAGTAGTGTATTATTGAAATAATTTTACAGAACTGACTGTCTTCCAATGCAGTCAGTTAGAACAATTCGCTTGTTTGGTTAAATGAAAATCATACCTTTTTGGCTCAATTGCAAATGATATTATACTCAAGAGTATCAGACACGAGCATTTCATAAATGGGCTTAATCATTCTCAAAGATATTTAAAGTAACTCACTTCTTAATCAACTTATTGTTCAGATGGATAGAGGTTGATTCTACTTTTATAAAATATATGCCCGTGTTTAGGTGGCTTACATTGATATATTCTACTTCACCACCGGGTTCACTATTTTGGTATACAGGAATACCTAGTTGATTAAAAATAGTAATGTTAACGAGCTCACTGTTTTGAATTGATTTCAAGTTTAATACAAGCTCATCCTCAACAGGGTTGGGATAAATTTCGACAGGAATTCTCACCACATCATTCATAATTCCGGTCACTAAAACGGATGCTTCAAATCCATCTGATAGTGGGCTCAAGCAACCATCGGCATTTACTTGCACGGTATAAATGCCGCTGACTATGGCTAATAAATAATTACCAAAATCATTACCAACCAATTCCCCGTTTAAATACCAACTGTTTCCACCTTCACTGCTTGATTTTAGAATTGGAAATGTTGAATCATAAAAACCAACTTGACTAATAGCAGGCTGCACTGGCCCCCAACTGCAATCGACTGGCAAAGGCAGTGCAACAAAAGGGAATTCACTGTATGCCGTTCGGTCATGAGTGGTGACTGAAATCGATCCAGACGCTACACCACTTGGCACAATCACACTCAGCGTATTTTTGTGATTGGACATGACTGTTATTGCCTCGGTACCGTTGAACATTACTTTGTTGTTTCCTGGGAGAGAAGAAAACCCAGAACCCGAAATGGTAATTAGCTCACCTTCTCGTGCCTCCCTGGGCAAGAAATTTGTAATGCGTGGAAGAATAATAAATTCACATTCAGTGTTTGTGCCTTGCCCATTGGCTAAAAGGGCAATGGGACCCTTATAATCAATATCAGGTACACTGGTGACGAGTCTACTACTTGAGTTTGGTTTCACAAACCCATAGGTATATAATCCATACTTCACTTCATAGAAAGTATTAGTATCCATCCCAGTTCCTTCAATTACGATACGTGTACCCACGATGGCTTCACTAGGAGTGATGCTCCTCAATTCGGGAATAATCTTAAATTTTTGTGTCAACACTGATTCAAAATCACCAGCAACTACTTTGACAGTCGCATCTCCACCAGTGGGAGGGATTGCGACCGTCCACGATGTAGGGCTTGACGACAGAATAGTTCCTTCGGTATTGTTAAAAAAAACGCGCTTTGGTGAATCAACCAAATTATAGCCATCGATAGTCAGGGTGCTTCCGACTTTTCCTGCGGGAGGATTAAGTTGTGAAATACCTGGTATTCCTTCAATACTTGTTGAATAAATAGCACTTGCCGGAACCCCTGTGTAAAGGTTTGAATTAAAGCAAGCGTATAACCTTGAATTGAACGGGAGAATAAATAGGGGGCGATTGGAAGATATATGGCTGGGATATCCAAGAGAAACGCTTGCTAATCCTGAATTGGCCAGTATTTTATTACTAGACAATCTATAAAACAAATTCATTCCATCAGTAGTAAGGCCAAAGCCCTCAGAGTTTTCAAAAACGGCCCAAACACTACTGCCAAGATTTGTACGATAAATTTTTCCGTTATACCCGTGTGAAAAGTAGACTTTGTCACCAAGTTGAGTCATATAACTAAGATGAAGAGACTGCCCAAAACTAGAAGGAAGTCCAGTATTAGCATCCGCCCATGTTGAACCTCCGTTAGTAGAAATTTTCATTCCATGCTGAAGAGTCATTATATAAATAATACTGTTCTTGCCTGCTATTGTTGAAACTTCTCCGAATACGTTTGTTGAAACCCATGTAGCTCCAAAATCAGTTGAATAAAATAATCCATTTTGTGTACCACACCAGATCTTGCTATCAATATGGCTCAACGTCTTTACTGATAGTTCAGATAAACCAACGTTAGCAGCACTCCAGGTAACTCCGTCATCTTCCGAAATGTAAATGCCATTGGTATCAGTACCAGCAATAAATTTATTACCAGCCTCTAATATACTTGTATAATTCATCAAACTGGTGTTTGGGATTTGGGTCCAGGTTTTTGCTCCATCAGATGAAAGGCGAAGACCTCTGTCGGTTGCTGCGATAAAAATTTCTCCCTTGGCTGCCAGTGAATTAATATACGGATTAATAAGGCCTGAATCTCTAGTTGACCATGTTATCCCATTGTCATCGGTAAACAATATTCCTCCATTTGCTGTAGCAACAAAAATATTTCCATCACTCTCGACAAATTGTGTTACAGTAATACCGTATACAACCGGGTCCAGCAAAGTCCAATTAACTCCTTCATCTGTAGATATATATATACCATCGTCATCACCCAGGAAAAGATTTCCATTGATTAATGCCATTTTTCCGTAGCGCTTTGTTGCATCGGTATGAACCCATGTAGTCCCAGAATCAGTTGACCGAAAAATTCCAATGTTGGTGGCACAGACCAAGTTGCTTCCAACTGCAACGACATCGTAAGTAGAAAGATTATTTGGAGATATTGAATTTGTTTGTGACCAACTTTCACCGTTATCATTTGAAATAAATACGCTATTGCCAGAAACAGCAAAAAGTGAAGCTCCCAATTGAGTAAATACGATAATGAACTGATCATCAATTCCTGTTCCTGGTAACCATGTAGTTCCATTGTCTGTTGAATAGAAGATAGTGCCCTCTGTTGCGATGACAATATTTGAACCAGACTCAACCAAGTTATGAACACTTTGGTCAACTACTCCTGAAGTGGACCAGGAATTTCCATTATCATTCGAGGCGAATAATCCTGTTCGTGTGGCAGCAAAAAGTTTTGATCCTGTGGTCAATAACTTGGGGAATTGGCTATCAACTCCTTCAAATCCATTATTTGATGCCACCCAACTGACTCCCTCATCATCCGAAATAAAAAAGCCATCCCAGATAGTTCCTGCAATTAATCTCCCGGTACCCGTCACTGTAATCGAATTGAAATAAAAACCACCATATCCTTCATGACGCCATTGGGGAGTCTGAGCATTCACATGTTTGGGAATACACGAGTTTAACGCAATTAAGAATAGCACCATTACAAAATATGGTGGTGATATGTTGTTTTTATTGATCATTATAAATATTGACATCCTCACTTTGGTTGGGCAGTTGAGTTCTTTGGAGTCAAAGAGAAGCCTATACCGAGTGCTACACGTACGCCACTCCAATCTGCTTTAAGACTGGTGTCATTGCCATCGACCTGAAGGTTTTTGTTGGCAAATGCTTCAATTCCAAGTTTTCCAAATGCAAATACCCTATCTGTAAAGTACCTTTGAAGCATCAAAGAACCATAAAACCCCCAACCATTTCCATTCAACGTAACGGTACTTGAATCAATGTTATCATTTCCCAAAACCAAAGAGGTTTCAATATCTACTGTGGTATAAATTCTTGATATGTTTATACCGAGCACTAAAGGCCATTTTGTTGATTCATTGACAGGTTTACTAGTATAAACTCCTATTGCATTCGCCCGCAAAAGTTGATCAATGCGTGCCTGCCCTGAGTAGTCCGAATAATCCAACCTTCCGCCAGTAGAAAGATATCGATAGGTAATACCAATTTCCAGTTTGGACTTCAGTTCATATCCTGTTCCAATTCCATAGTTAAAGTAAGATGGAAAAGAGCTAATTTTCTTCAGGGACACTCTCGACTGGGTTATGTAATCTCCTTGCAAACTTTTCATATCCTCCATCGAGTAAAACCCATATCCATTTTCCAGATAGGTGTTGAGTTGACCAAAACACCTCAGCCCGAGAAAAAAGAAAGGCATAATTAATAGCCTGGCCTTCATGGTATTACCTTTTCTGCATAACCAGTGGAAACAAAATGATATCCGCCTGAATAAATGTGACGAACATTTGTGTTGGGCGTATTAGATCGAACACTCGCCTTCATTGAGCCTTTGTGTGCAAAACTTTGAACATCATATAGGCGAATTGTCGATAGGTTAAATTGATCGATAGTTTCAACAAAAATCATTTCAGTTAATTCATCATACCCGATCTGACCTTGTTGGCTACCGGGCGGGACAGGGGAAATAGTGAATTCTCGTGTTGCCTGAAATTCACCTTCACCTACCGGTAATATGGCCAAATCGTACGTAGTCACCTTTCCGGCTCCAATCGAAATCAATTCAAGCCCCGAACCCACACGAAAATAAAAATCACCTATAGGCATATAACCTACACGGTTCCAAACACCGCCCATATCTTTATAAACTTCCTTACGAAGTTGATCTCGATCATTTAGGCAATAAAAATTACCATCAGGGGAGAAGAGGGGAGTGTCGAAATTAGCAGAGTCTAACCGGGTAAAGGTATCATATGGGAAAGCATATGCATCAACATTGAGATCATAGACAATGGGTGTCGGTAAGCCATTGTATATAATGTTTGCGCCAAGCAATTTGTTGATCGATGCAGGGTTATGATGGGTTGCCGCTGCATGTTCAGTTGACCCTGTGGGAGTGTGCATAAATGCCCCGAATGCAGTTGCTTCTTTTAAATCATTAGGATTAATAATAATTGGAACTGACCTATCAAAAGCCAACACGGTAATAAAACTACCATCAGCACTAAAATTAAATTCCCTATATTCATGGGAAGTGTTACTACTTGTGGTTGAACTATCGGCTGGTTGAAAGTCCGGAAGTGAAAGGCGAAAGAGTTCCATTTTTTTTATCAAATACAGGTTTGACTGGGATATAACTTTTAAGCTACTGAATGTGGGGAAATTCTTTTCACTTTTGAGCACAAAAGCGGAATCAAATCGTTGATCTTGATAGATATTGCGGCTCACTATTAGCCGATAATTAAGCGCATCACCAAAATGCAGGGAGTCAAGGGCAACTTGGCCTTGCGTAATAGGTACACTCACAATACCTGAAGTACCTACTAGTGAAACATTAGCTGGATATATACTGGAAGTCCACTCTAGTTGATAAAGGTTGGCATCGGATTTTTTCAATTCAAAATGGGTAGGAGATGGAGGGCTTGAAGTTGTACCAACGAAATGAGTTCCAAAAGCGTTACTCATACTAAGATTGTAACTGGTAGGGTTACCGACATATCCAGAATCAATATAGATATACTCGAAATTCTGGTTAAAATTAGATACAACCGAATTTCTAATTCCATTTGACATTACAAATCGATAGGGCCTGTTGGTATTGGTTTTCCAACGTATTTTAAGGTAACCATTCTCTATTTTTGCAGAAAGTGGTGAAATTAGACTTGGAGGTTGGTTGGTAATAACAACCGTAAATTCTATTTCATATTGATAATACTCCATTTCCAATTGCTCTGCCAGACTTTCTGAACCAGTTTTGAAAGCTAAATAAATATGGATGTTGTGCGTTCCCTGGCCAATAGTAAGGGGGTTAAGAGTGAAAATTATTTTCTTGTTTTGTACTGTTGAGGATAAAACTGATGTGTTGTTTAATATGACAGCATGTTGAGCCAGTGGCTTGGAAGTTTGGCCAAATGAGAAGGTAAAATTAGTTACAAAATCAAGGTAGAATGGATTAGTAAATTCTGGAGATTCAAGGTCTATGTTTACTTGAATTGGTTCAGGTTCAGCAATTGGATTATGGAATGACTCCTGGGGCTCATATACACATTGAGCTAGCAGAACCGATAAAACAATTATTGTAATAATCGCCCCATATGAAAGCCGTACCTGCACAGATTTTACTGATTAATTTATCTTGCACAAAGTAGGGTAAATTGCTCGAAGATTAAAAGGGTATTTTTTTCATAGGTATAATTCAAACTTATAGAAAAGGAATAATCCATAAATGGCTCATTATCAAAGATCTATTCATTTCGACCAGAATGAGTAAAATTACCCGAGAGCATTTTTAGATTACGAATTTGTCAAATGGTTGTACCGAGTATGGGTTTACGTATGCAAATCGAGACTATTTGTTTAAAAGATTATTACCTATATTTGTATTATACAAATTTGTATAATATACAATTGTGAAAAATAAAAACCCTTTCAAATACGGTGAGCTATCCACAGGAGAGAATTTTTGCAATCGCAAAGCAGAACTAAAGCGGCTGCATGGCGCATTCAGGGATGGCCAAAGTATCGTATTGATATCACCACGCAGATGGGGTAAATCTTCCTTAGTGGATCATGCCCTGGATACTTATAAAGGGAAACTGTATCCCGTGAAAGTGGATTGTTTCGGTATTAATTCATCGGAAGAGTTTTATGGAACCGTGCTTAAGTCAGTATTACTGGCCACTACATCCAGGCTCAAGCAATTGACCGATACGGTTACTAAACACATTAAATCCTTTATTCCTTACATTAAATATACGGTAGGGGAAGGAGAGGAAATCAGCATTTCACTGGACTTCCCTGCGGCTCAATTGGATCCGGGCACTGTATTGGACCTGGCACAGAAGATAGCCCGCCAACGCAAGATACGGGTGGTCGTGTGCGTGGACGAATTTCAAAAAATAGCAGAATGGTCGGATGGTGCCATTGTACTGGAGAAACTCCGGTCGCACTGGCAAAAGCACAAGGAAGTGACGTATTGTCTCTATGGAAGCAAACGACATGTGATGAGTGCATTGTTCTCACATTCTTCACAACCGTTTTATCGGTTTGGAGAGACCATTTTACTTCCTAAAATCAATGAAAGCGAATGGGTGAGTTTTCTGGTAAACGAATTCAAGAAGACAGGCAAGACCATTACCAACGAAGTAGCCCGGGAGCTGGTGGGACTGGTGGATGCACACTCGTATTACGTTCAATACCTGGCCCGTATTTGCTGGAACAATGCCAGGGATAAGATTACACCAACCATCCTGAAAGATTCCTGGGAGGAATTGTTGAACGATCATCTGGCCTTATTTCAACACATCGTTAAAGGGCTGACATTGTACCAAACCAACTACATCAAGGCACTGTTGGCTGGCGAAACACAGATGACTTCACAGCGCGTTCTGCAGACTTATCAGCTGGGCAGCCAGGGCAATATCAAACGGATAACCGATGCTTTGGAGGATCAGGAGATTGTTGATTACTCTGCGGAGACGCCTTCGTTTTGCGATCCGTATTTCGCACCGCTTTTCAAGAAGTATTTTATTTCCTAGTAAGGGTGTACGTTGTCAGTTAGGGCGCTGCCCGTTTTGCATAATTGATCCCGCGTGCTCAAATGGCTATACGCGTAAACTGTATTTAGAAATGTCAACGAAAAGAACTAAGCAGGTATTGTAATCGACAGATTATTAGCCTTTTATGATTTATGCTAAAAAATTTAGAAATGTCCATAAATTCATATTCTACTGATAATGAGCATGTTGTATGGTTGCATTAGCGCTAAGTAACCTATCATCAAACCACCCCATAGTTACGAAAACCACCCTTTGATGAGCAAACCATAAATAAGCTACCAGGTGTGCAACGTGGAGGGAGTAATGTGCAATGGTAATGGAGACCGCTAGGCCTGTTTTTGGCCCTATTTTGGTATGTAGACTGTAATTTTTAATTTTAATGAACAATGGAAATGACACTTCAAAATTCACTCCTCTTAGTACTAATTGCAAGTGTTCTATTGGCGTTTGGTTCAATGATCTTTAGGGTAATTCAGAACATCCGAGAGACACCAAAAAAAAGCAAATAATATTTGTCAAAGGGGTGTGCATCTGGTACGTCCATTCAATATCTAATATTATTATCCAACACAGCCAATAGCGCATATCGATTCATGGGCGGGGTTGATCGTTACCGGGTTTTGGTTTAACATAAAATCATCACCGGGTATATCACTTGATGATGGAATATAAATAAAGCAGCGCTATTTTGTAATCCCTTGATCTTGTGTGAGTTATTGAAACTCGTTGGAATATCCAAATGGCATTTCTTTGATTATTAACGATTTACATTAACTGAGATAATCTGAGTAGATTAACTTGCAGGAAAAGTTCAGGATTACTTTGAATGAATGAAGTTTGAGAATACCGATCAATGTGCTGTATATTCATAACCTATAGTTAATCAATGCTTTATTACTTCCCCAAAGAAAAGAACAGTATCGGACGAACAGGAGTGCTGTGTGTTTTCTTGGCGTTTTGTTAATTTGGGGCACTATGGAAATGACGCTTGAGAATATAACGTTAATAATACTCATCCTGAGTGTATTGATATCATTTGGCGCTATGATCTATCGGGTTGTAAGAAATACAATAGAATCTGGTGACAAGAACTCCAAAAAGTAAAGCCTGCTTCACAGGTATGTGAAGATGCAGCATTTATTCTTGGTTGAAATTGTAGGGACGTTCCAAGATGGAATATCGAAAATATTAATGTTAAAACTACGAGTGCGCTTTTACCCGATCGCCATCGTCTGGTCCTGCCATTTCTATTTACCCAGGCTAACAAAGACTTAAAGGAGGTAGATAATCTATTATCAAGTGGAAAAATTAATAAAGAAGACTTTGGCTATAAGCGAAAGGGAACTATTCTAAGGTCTAAATATATTTACCTTAAAGTAACATCAATTTTTGAAGACATTAATTCAAATAAGATTATCATTAAGTTTAATAACTTTGAAATTGAAATTTCACCCTGGTCAATGGTGCACATTTTGAACAGGCATTATGCTGGTGATGCTAAACAATTCGACTCTGGTAAATCATTTCACTCTGATCCGAATCTAAGGTTCTTCGAAGATCCAGAACAACTTAAAACTATTATAGAGCAGATTGATGTTAATATCAAAACAAAAGGTTGCAGTATTGAATATATTCCATTCAAACTGAATGGAATAATTTATGCAGTTCACAACAAAAAAAAGATAAAGTCCATTGGAAGAAGCAAGGTTACATTTTATCACCTTCAAACTTTCTATCCTTTAGTAGAAGAAGTCGAACTTAAAAAGATTAAAACGAAGTATGTAGAGGTGATCACAAACTCAACCCTCACTGGTTACGCCAAGAAATAATCATGCAGAATAATTAAAGATGCTTATCCGATGCCCGGTCTAGATTAGGGCATGATTTCTGTAATTATAAGTTGTTAATTTGCAGCTATGACTTTAGAACAGATACTTGGTGACCTATTTTTTAGGAATGAAGAACCATTGCGCCTTTTGAGAAAGCATGGCCTTGATCTGGTCTTAAGCAATTCAATACAACTTATCAAATTAGAGATTGATAAACCAAAGATTGACTTCACGAAATTTGGGCTTTTAGCATCAAATATCCTAATCAGCGTAAACTCTAAACTTAAGAATATTACTGACCCAATCGAAAAGGGATATCTTGAGCTAATCTTAAAGGACGTAACTGAATATCTTATAAATAAGGTGGTTCAAAAATCATACAAACCAGAGAGGCTCATTCAAGAAATCAGCCATTCTCTGAAAATTGCATCATCAATCAACAACTATAGTTACGAAGCATTAATTAGACTCCTAAAGATTGAAAATCCTAACATTGGATTTAACCCACAATCTAACAATGTGAATGGTACTTTTCATTATGAATGGAAAGGATATCCACATGATTTAGACGAATTGGTTGATGCTCTAAAATATGAGGGATGGATTCCTTCAGTTAAGGAATTTAAAAAGCTTTTTAAAAACCATGAAGGCAACCTTAAAATTCAATTCGCGAGAGATAAGATTAATGAATTATTGGCATTGTTTGATGAATTGAAAGCTAGAAAGTTAATAAAACCAAAAGGCGGTC
>DDUM01000048.1 GCA_002344795.1 Flammeovirgaceae bacterium UBA2338
TCCCGGATTGTTAGGATTGAACTGCGCAATTACTTCTTCTTTAGACGGCATAATGTGGTTTACTCTATTATAGATGGGTGTATATAGTTTTCAAAAGATCCAATGTCCTCGGTTGCTTCTTCCCATTTTGAAATTTCAAAACGTATGCTGACGAGTCCGGCAGTTTCCATGTTGCCAATTTCAGCTTTGGTAAGGTGTTCGGCAAAGTATGAGATATATGGATTATGACCGATTATCAAAATATTTTTGAAATCATCATCCAGGTGGGTGACAGTCTCCATGAGATTGCGGACAGAAGCTTCATATAATTCCTCATTAATGGTAATTTCTGATTGTAAATTTAAAATCCCGTGAATAACGGTTGCGGTCGATTCTGCTCTTCTGGCGGCACTGGAAATGATCAAATCGACATCATAATTATTTTTTTTTAAAAAATGTCCGATTGTGGCAGCTTCCCGCATTCCGGTAGCGGTCAATTCGCGGTCTTTATCGTGTTGACTATGCTGTTTGTCAGCGGATTGCGCATGTCTCATGAGGTATAACCAACGTACCATAAAACAAATCTAATCTTTTGATTGTTGGGCTCATAAGGATGGGCAACTAAAGCGTTCGAATTTGTTTATTTAAAAAAATGCAGATATTTGAAAATCTGGATTATATAAAATCATGTCAAAAAACTTAGTTATTGTTGAATCACCCGCAAAAGCAAAAACGATTGAGGGTTATCTGGGAAAGGATTTTAAAGTCACCTCTAGTATGGGGCATGTGCGTGATTTGACTAAAGGAAACAAAGCAATAGATATTGAAAATAATTATGCCCCTACTTATGATGTAAGCCCCGACAAGAAAGAGGTCATCAAGCAGCTCAAGAAGCTGGCAAAGGAGGCAGAAATGATCTATCTGGCCAGTGATGATGACCGCGAGGGAGAGGCTATTTCATGGCATTTAAAAGAAGTTCTTGATCTTAATGATAAAAATACAAGGCGCATTGTATTTACGGAGATTACTAAGAATGCGATAGACAATGCGATGAAAAACCCTCGTGGTATTGATATCGATCTGGTCGATGCACAACAGGCCAGAAGGGTACTTGACAGACTTGTTGGGTTTGAGTTGTCGCCTATTTTATGGAAGAAGATAGGCACAGGCCTATCTGCAGGAAGAGTGCAGTCTGTGGCTGTACGATTGGTGGTCGAGCGCGAAAGAGATATAGAAAAGTTTGAGAGTAAGTCTACTTTCAAAGTTTCTGCTGTATTTGATCTTGGGAAAGGGAAACAATTGGTTGCAGACCTTGCAGAAAAGCTTCCAACAGAGAAAGAAGCCCTTGAATTTGTAACCTCTTGTAAAGGCGCAAAATTTTCTATCATCGATTTGCAAAAAAAGCCTGCAAAGAAAACACCTTCTCCTCCGTTTACTACTTCTACCTTGCAGCAAGAAGCAGGCAGGAAACTAAGTTTCTCAGTGATTCAAACCATGATGGTGGCACAGAAGCTATATGAGGCTGGTAAGATATCCTACATGAGAACGGATTCATTGAATCTCTCCAATGACGCTGTGAAGAGTGCGACTGAACAAATTGGTAGCGCCTTTGGAAAAGAGTTTATTAAAACACGCAAGTTTAAAACGAAGTCATCAGGAGCACAGGAAGCGCATGAGGCCATCAGGCCAACTGACTTTTCCGTTACTGACCCAAAGATGGATCGCAATGCAAAACGCTTGTATGAATTAATCTGGAAGCGTGCCATAGCTTCGCAAATGGCAGATGCTGAATTGGAACGCACCACGGCAACCATAGGTATCTCCACCAATCCAAAAACCCTTACGGCAACCGGTGAGGTGATTAAGTTTGAAGGTTTCTTAAAAGTATACATGGAGTCGAAAGACGATGATGAGGAGGAAGCTGACGAGGAGAGTGGAAAGATGTTGCCACCATTAAAGGTAGGGCAGGATCTGAAGCTGGACGAGATGAAAGCCACTGAAAGTTTCAGCAGACACCCACCCCGGTTTACTGAAGCAAGTTTGGTGAAGAAATTAGAAGAACTTGGAATTGGCCGGCCTTCCACTTATGCACCTACTATTTCTACGGTGCAAAAAAGAGGATATGTAGTGAAGGAGTCCAGGGAAGGAACGGAAAGAAAGTATCAGGTGATTACCCTGAATAAGGATAAGGTAGAAACAAAAACAGCACAGGAGATTACAGGTGCTGAAAAGAATAAACTATTTCCTACCAACACTGCCATGATCGTAAATGATTTTCTGGTGGAGCACTTTCCTGATATTACCGACTATTCCTTTACGGCCAATATTGAAAAGGATTTCGATGAGATTGCGAGTGGTAATCTGAAGTGGCAAAAGATGATCGATCAGTTTTATAAGCCATTTCACAGCACAGTGGAGGATACTGAAAAAGTAGAACGCTCATCTGTAGCCAATAAAACTAGAGAATTAGGTGTAGACCCCAAGACAGGCCTCAACGTGTATGCCAAGCTGGGTAAGTATGGCGCTTACGTTCAATTGGGAGAAAATCCTGAGGACGGTAAAGAGAAAAAACCGAAGTTTGCAAGTTTGCGACAAGGTCAGTTTATTGAAAATCTTACCCTTAAAGATGCAACAGTACTTCTTAAGCTCCCTCGGCAAATGGGGGAATTTGAAGAGTTGCCTGTGGTAGTTAATATAGGTCGGTTTGGCCCCTATGTACTGCATGACAAAAAATTTGTTTCCATACCCAAGGATGAAGACCCTTACACCATCACCTATGAAAGGGCGGTGGAGTTGATCAAAGAGAAGCGGATTGCCGATGCCAATAAGATGATTAAGGTGTTTGATGAAAACCCAGACATTCAGATATTGAACGGTCGATGGGGTCCTTACATTAAAGCTGGGAAAAAGAACGTAAAGATTCCGAAAGACAGAGAACCTGCTGATCTTACCCTGGAAGAATGTATTGAATTGGCTGAAAAAGCTCCTGAAAAGAAAGGCCGATTTACAAAGAAGAAAAAGCAATAACCCACATCTTCGGTCTTTTAGTTTTAGCTTTCTTATATTCGAGAAAAGCTTAACTACTATGAGGATAATAGTCTTTATTCTGTCATCGTTGGCAGTGCATTTTGCCTGTGCCCAAACACTGGATCAATTTCTTAGCCACCCTGTCAGTTCGGGTCTTGCTTATTCTGCTAATGGGCAATTGGCCTGGATCGTTAATGATCAGGGTCAGCGAAATATTTTTATTCGATCAAATGGCACTACTCAACAATTAACCCGGTATGCGGAGGATGATGGTCAGGAGTTGTCAGACTTATTGTTTTCCAGCAATGGAAACCTGCTGGTGTATGTACGTGGTGGAGCTGCGAACCGATATGGGCAAAACCCCAATCCGGCCAGTATGGTGGAGGGTGCAGAACAAGCCATTTGGTGTATAGCTACAACACCCGGCAGCGAGCCCTTTCGATTGGCCAATGGAAGCAATCCTATTCTTGTAGGAAATAACAAAATAGTGTTTAGTCGTGGAGGACAGCTGTTCACCATTGCATTAGAAAAAAATTCCCTTCCTGAGCCACTCTTTAGTGCAAGAGGAAGTAACGGAAGCCAATCTCTATCCCCGGATGGTTCAAGAATTTTGTTTGTGAGCGACCGTGGTGACCATGCATTCATCGGTGTTTATCATTTAACTAACAAAAAAATACAATGGATTGCTCCTGATATAGGAAACGATGCATTTCCAGTGTGGTCACCCGATGGGAAAAAGATAGGATTTTTGAGAATGCCAGGAACGAGAGTGGATGAATTGCCTGATCTTACGGGTGGTGTTAAATTTTCTGTGTGGGTAGCAGATGCTACGTTAGGTAAAGCCTCATCGATTTGGGATTCGCCTGCTGATGATGGTGGGTTTGCGCAATATTATTCATCAACACCCCTTTCTTGGTCTAAATCAAATAGAATATTATTCTTCTCTGAACACGAAGGCTGGAATCATGTGTACGCGATTGACCCTGATGGATCAAATTTAAAAGACATTACACCTGGAGATGGAATAGTAGAAAGTTATAGTTATAATGAAGATGAGACTTCCATTTATTTTGATGGTAATCGCGAAGATGTAGACAGAAGACATATTTGGATGAGTAACGTAAAGGAGGGTAAGCCTGTTGCTATTACTTCAGGAGTGGGAATTGAAATGTATCCGCAATGGGCAATTGGTTCCTTGTACTGCTTTCAGTCTACCTATAACACCTCATTAACTTTGATGCGTTACGATTCCAAAACGAAAAATTTAGAATCCATTGACCGGAAGGTGGGCGCTTCATTTTCATCCAAAGGTTTTGTGATGCCTGAGCAAGTGATCATGAAAGCGGCAGATGGCACCACCGTTCATGGACAGCTTTTTATCGATAGAAAACAAAAAGGAAAAAAGCCGGGATTGGTGTTTATGCATGGCGGACCCATCCGACAAATGTTGTTGGGCTTTCATTATAGTGAATACTACATCAATGCCTACGCATTCAATCAACACCTCGCCAGTCAGGGTTATGCTGTGCTTTCGGTGAATTATAGAGATGGAATTGGTTACGGGAGGGACTTTCGAAGAGCAAAAGACCAGGGGCCACGTGGTGCCAGTGAGTATCAGGATGTGGTGGCTGCAGGAAACTATTTAAAAACATTACAAGAAGTAGATCCCGCTAAAATCGGATTGTGGGGTGGTTCTTATGGTGGATACCTTACTGCTATGGGTTTAGCAAGAAATCCTGAGTTGTTTAAGGCAGGAGTAGATTTGCATGGAGTGCATGATTGGGCTTTCCGGGCCCGTGAATTTTCACCTGGTGGATCGTGGGGCATTGGTGAGAAGGACATGGCACTAGCGTACCAATCTTCACCAGTGAGTGACTTATCAAAATGGACTGCTCCTGTTTTGTTTGTACACGGTGATGACGATAGAAATGTATTGTTTCAGCAGACCATTGATCTGGCCGAGAAACTTCGCGACAAAAAAGTGGATATAGAAATTTTGGTGCTGCCTGATGAGGTACATGGTTTTCTCAGGTATGAAAGCTGGAAGCAGGTATTTGATGCTACCAAAGATTTCTTTGATAGAAAATTGAAAAAGTAAATGAAGAAACTGGTTGCGCTTACAGGCGCAGGGGTAAGTGCAGAAAGCGGTATCCCTACTTTTCGTGATGCAGGTGGATTATGGGAAGGCTATGATGTAATGGAAGTGGCTACACCAGAAGGTTGGGCAAAGAACCCTTCTTTGGTTTTAGAGTTTTATAATCAGAGAAGAAAGAAAGCATTGGAAGTACAACCCAATCAGGGACACAAAGTACTGGCTGAATTGGAGAATGATTTTGATGTAACCATTATTACTTAAAATGTAGATAACCTCCATGAAAAAGCGGGGTCAACACATGTGGTTCATCTTCATGGTAGCTTGTTTGAATCGAGAAGTAGTGTGGATGAACAATTGGTTTATCCAATTAATGGATGGGAACTTAAGTTGGGTGATCGGTGCGAACGGGGTACTCAACTGCGACCCAATATAGTTTGGTTTGGGGAGTTGGTTTACAAAATGGAAGAAGCGGTGGAGTATGCCATGCAAGCAGATGTTTTTATTGTGGTAGGAACTTCTTTACAGGTATATCCGGCTGCCAGTCTCATTCAATATACTAGAAAAGATACTCAAAGAATTATTGTTGACCCTAAAAAACCTGACTATGGCATTGGTGAGGATATTCTATTCGTTGAAGAGGGTGGAAGTACAGGAATGGAAAAAGTGAAGAAGATGCTGCTGAATCAATGACCTGAAAAAGGTATGCCCGTGTGTATTGAAATGGCTTTCAAATCAGATATCACAGTGGCATTCAAGGGGATGCCTTCTTTTTTTCTTTTGATTTCTTCCTGATGTTCTGGATCTCCCGGGATGAGTACTGCCTCAATGCCCTTGGCTGGTTTTGTATTTCGCATCACTGAAATCCACTCGTCAATCCTTTTCTTGAATTCAATTACATCCATAAAACCATCGATCTCCATAGCACCAAAGAAATGACCGATCCCTTTACCTACACTTCTGGTAGGTATTTCCTGTCGGAGTGCAAATGGGGGAGCGAATGGCCCCCAGTTGGCGCCACTTAATACAGCAGTAAGAATGTCGACCATGGAGGCCAATGCGTAACCTTTATGCCCGCCAAGTGCTCTCGTTGAACCGAGTGGGAGTAAGGCCCCTCCATTGATCATGTCCTCTGGTTGGGTACTTAAATTTCCATCTTTATCAGCAATCCATCCTTCGGGCACCTCTTCTTTTTGTCGTTTTGCGATTTCTATCTTACCGTAAGCTGCAGCACTCGTTGCCAGATCAATCACTACAGGTGGTTCTTTGTATCCGGGAAATGCAATAGCGATGGGGTTGGTGCCCAACATACGTTCTGCACCCCATAGTGGAGCCACCAGTTTAGTGGTATTCGTCATCGACCAGCCAATCATATCTCTTTTTAATGCTTCTAATGAGTAATAACCTGCAATGCCATAGTGATTAGAATTGCAAACTGAAACCCAGCCCGACCCATGTTTTTCTGCTTTGTCCATCGCCATTTCGTTGGCGTAATGACCCACCACTAAGCCTAGCCCATTATCACCATCTACGGTGGCAACACTTTTCTTTTCTCTGGCAATACTGATTTTAGGATTGGGGTTGATCAGTCCTTCTGATAATAAACCAACATAACTATACAATCTGGCGACACCGTGAGAATCTATACCTCGGATATCGGAAAGCGCCAGGATCTTTGCAGCGAGAGCCGCGTGATCTTTGGGTATTCCAAAATAAGTAAAAACCTCGATTGTAAAATTGAGGAGGTATTCAGGTTGAAATTTTTGATTCGAATTTGTATCCACCGATTTACTTTTCTGATTCTTCTTTCAAAAATTGGTAGAACCGATTGGTATTAAAATTTGTAGTCCCTACTTCTTTGGTTATAATTTTACCTTCCTTAGAGATTACAAATGTGGTTGGAATGGAGCGAACATTGAGTTGTTCTGTGAGATATCCGGAAGGCATGTAACCATTGAATGTATAATCTTTATCTTTTAAGTATTTGATAACTTTTGGAAGATCCTTGTCTTTATCAATAGACAACATTACAAACACAACATTCGGATCATCCTCCATCTTCTCATAGAGCTTTTGAATAGTGGGCATTTCAGCTCTGCATGGGCCACACCAGGTTGCCCATAAGTTCAAAAAGACAACTTTGTTTTTAAATTGAGCAAAATCCAATCTATTGCCATTCAGATCTTTGATTTGAAAATCATAATTAAAATTAATATCTTCTTCCACCATTTCAGCGGAAGCATTCATCAAACCTGTCTTTAGAACAGCAGATTGTGCCAAAAAAGAAATGCTGCTTAGAAGCCCGGTGAAATATAATGTGGCTACAATCAACACAGTTCCTGCCCAGGACTTCAAAAACTTAATTATTCTAGTCATTCAGATTAACTTTGGTGCGGTTATTGAAAAGTATTCAACAAAATCTCATTTATTGCTTAATTTGCTACAATTTACGTCACAAAATGGTTCGAATCTTACTTACAACACTCTCTTTTCTTTCTCTTTTGTCACCTGCTTTTGGGCAAAAGGTGAAGTACAAAGATTTGTTTGTATTGCTGAATGCCAAGCAATACGATCAGGCAGAGCCCTTTTTACGCACCTATTTGGCTGAGAATGATGACAATCCTAATGCCTATCTGTTTATGGGTATCATCCTTCAGGAGAAAGCTGCCAATAATGATGTGCTGAAGCATACTGATATCATGATCAATAACCTCGATTCAGCTGTTATTTATTATGATAAGGCGTATAAGCAGATGACTGAAAAGGAGATCAAACGCAATGATGAATACTATCAGGCTTACAACAGACGAGATCTACGGACAGGCAAGTTTGGTGTGAAGTTATCTGACGTACAGTTTGATATCGAGAAAAAAATAGAAGCCCTTAAAGAAAGGAAAGTACTGGTGGGCGAATTGAAAACTCACTATGATAATGCGGAGGCACAATATGCGAAAGCTCAATTTCTTTATAAGGATATTCAATTGAAATACGGGAATGAAAAAACCCTTTTTCTACGATCGGATGCAAGCACGATTGTAAATCTGAAACGTATTACTCATGTTTTTGATTCGAGCATACTGGCCTTTAAAAGCTATAAAGACATTTCTTCCACTTTCGGTAATACAGGATATAACCAGGAATTGGATTTGAAAGAAATTACCAGCCTGGAGAAAGACGGAACCTCAACACCAGATTTTATGCAGGATAAGTTAGTCCTATGGGACTTTAAACGATGGACTGACAATACAATTGCAGGTATAGAGAAAGAGGTTTTGCCGATGAGAGAAAACCTTATTTCGTATGATATTGAGATCAATAAACTAAGAGAGAAGCTAAAGCAGGATTCTGTTTCTGTAAAGAACGACCTAACGAAGTTGGTAGACAAAATACTTTATAATCAGCTTAAGAAATACGATCCTAACCCCATGCCCATGGATGTATTTGGGATGAAGATTGCGGAATTGGAGTATTTGTCGGAGTTGATTAACAACAGACCCTTTAGGGATTCATCCAATATCAAATTGAAATTAGGGCTCATTGAGAAGGAGTTGAAAGAAATTAAAAAATTGGATAGTGTTTCCACCAAGTTGTCCAATCGTGATTTGGAGGCCGATGCTTTGGATTACAATCATTTTGTGAGCAGAGCTTATGGAACACCTGCTGTATTGAAAAGTCTGGTCAAGACGACAAAAGATTTTGCTGATCGAGAAAAAGAAAGAAAGGAAAAGGAGTCCGGGAGATTGTCTGATGCATTGCGTTGGATGGTAACGGAGGCAGATTCTATTCCATTGTTTATGGAAGTCTCTGACAATAGTAAGTTCAAGCCATTGATTCTCGTTGAAGATAAGTTTACGGCTGGATTTCAATTCGCAGACACAGTAGCAACAGGCTATTTTTCTACGATTAACGCAGCAAGAAAAGGAGGGGTAAATGTCTCATTTCCAATTGATAACAAGGTGTTTACCAGAGGGAAATTACCCGTAACCAAGGCACTTTCCACTTCAGATGAGAATGGACAAGTTTTTTACATATTGTTCTATTCGGAAGAAAAGGTGGGGAATAAATTTCCAGCAACAATGGCTAAAATATACCGCACGGATGGCTTGGCCTGGAGTAGTAATTTTTCATATGAACTGCTACCCGTGGAAGTTTCCTTTCAAGTAGAATCTGGTGAGGTAGCGGTAAAGACATCTAATCCTGCTGGTGAAAGCAAGATGGTCTTTATCGATAAGAACGGAAAACGAAAGAACGTGAATAACGAGGAATAGTTTTCTTAGTGGAAGAACATGTACGCCACAAATATTCCAGCAGTTACCCCAACAGCATCTGCGATTAGTCCAACCGTTAGCGCGTACCGAGTTTTCCTGATGTTGACTGAGCCAAAGTACACAGCCAAAATATAAAAGGTTGTTTCAGTACAGCCTCTTAAAATACTGGCCAGTCTACCGGTGAACGAGTCTGGCCCAAATGTTTTTATCGTTTCTACCATCATGCCTTTGGCTGCCCCACCACTCAATGGTTTAAGTAATGCAACCGGTAGTGCGTCAACAAAGTCTGTATTAAAACCAAAACTGCTCACGATATAACCAATTCCCTCCGTAACATAATTTAAAGTGCCGGAACTGCGAAACATACCTATGGCAACGAGAATGGCAATCAGGTAAGGGATAATCTTAATAGAGATTTCAAATCCTTCTTTAGCGCCTTCTACAAAGGTCTCATAAAGTGGCAGTTTTTTTTGCAACCCCAATAGCAGGAATGATATAATAATGCTAATAATAATAATGCTGCTGATAAGGTTGGATTGTTGTTCGAGAGCAGCTTCAGGAAGCGACATGAAGTAATACACCGCACCTCCGATAAGGGCGCTGAACCCAAGCAGATAACTTAGGAATACCCGATCAAAAAGATTGATGCGTTGATATAGACTTACTGTAAACATGGCGGCTAGGGTAGAGACTGCGGTCGCCAGCAAAGTGGGGATAAAGATATCAGTGGGGTTGGCGGCACCCAGTATCGAACGGTCGAGAATAATGGCTATAGGGATGATGGTAAAACCTGAAGTATTCAATGCAAGAAACATTATTTGCGCATCTGATGCTGTATCCTTATCAGGATTTAGTTCTTGCATTTCTTTCATGGCCTTGAGGCCAAGAGGCGTAGCAGCGTTATCAAGGCCAAGCATATTGGCGCTGAAATTCATAATGATAGAGCCAGTAGCCGGGTGGTCATTCGGAACACCTGGGAAGAGCCTTGTGAAGAAAGGTCCGAAAGCACGTGCCAGAATATTAACTACACCGCTTTTTTCTCCAATTTTCATAATGCCGAGCCATAAAGACATTACTCCGGTGAGGTATAGGGATAACTCAAAGCCTGTTTTGGCCATGTCAAACGTAGAATTGAGCATGGCGGGAAACACCTCAAAATCTTGAAAAAAGATGAGTTTTAATACAGCTACAACAAATGCGATAAGGAAGAAGGATACCCATATGTAGTTTAAGATCATAAATCAGGCTTTTTAGAAGAGGCAACTTAATGAAGTTACCATTGAATAACAGAAAGTATTCATTATCTGGAAATACTCACTAATGTATGTTTTTGAGGTAAAACGTAAAATTTTGAGTAATTTTCCCCTTGGTTTAATAAATTTAAACACTAAATGAGGTACTTTTTACTTCCGATTGTCTTCGGAATGTCCATCATCTCGGCTCTGGCTCAGCCTGCGAATGACAATTTTGCTTCTGCTCAGGTCATAACCCATTCCAGTGGTAACTGTTCTGCTAATGCCGCCTATACCACAATAAATGCAACGGGAGATTTGACCAGCGGCAGTTGCTGGGAAAATGGACCAAACTATAATGTTTGGTTCTCTTTTGTGGCTACCTCAACTGAGGTTACACTTGATTTGAAGGTGGGTGGGGCAGAGGGCACCATGCAGCACCCCAATATGGCCTTGTGGCAGTCTGACGGTACTACTGAAATACAATGTGTCCGTAGAATTAATGCTACTTCAGATGTACAAATATCTACTTCGAGTTTGTCCATTGGTGATACCTATTATATATCTGTTGATAACTATGTTGGAGCAGGGTACAGGGGCACATTTACACTTTGTATTGATGATGCCGTTACCTATGATGATTACAATGGAGCTATTACGATCACACACAGTGCTAATAATTGTTCAGCGGATGCCGCCTACTCCACAATAAACGCTTCCGCAGATTTAAATAAAGGAAGCTGCTGGGAGAATGGCCCCAATTATAACCGGTGGTTCAAATTTGTGGCCACCACTACCAATGTAACCCTTGATCTCAAGGTAGGAGGATCAGAAGGTACCATGCAACATCCCAATATGGCATTGTGGGAAGCGGATGGAACAACTGAAATAAAATGTGTTCGAAGGATCAATGCAACAACAGATGTTCAGATTTCTACTTCATCACTAACAATTGGAAACACTTATTATGTTTCTGTAGACAACTATGTGGGATTGGGATACAGAGGCACTTTTACTTTGTGCATTGACAATACGGTTACCTACGATGATTACAATGCAGCGATTACCATTGTACACAGTGCCAATAATTGTTCAGCAGATGCTGCTTACTCCACCATAAATGCAACAGCCGACCTGAACAAAGGAAGCTGCTGGGAGAACGGCCCCAATTATAACCGATGGTTCAAGTTTGTCGCCACCACTACCAATGTAACCCTTGATCTCAAGGTAGGAGGATCAGAAGGTTCCATGCAACATCCCAATATGGCATTGTGGGAGGCAGACGGAACAACAGAAGTCCAATGTGTTCGCAGGGTGGACGCAACTACCGATGTCCAAATTTCTACGTCATCATTAACGATTGGGAATACCTATTATGTTTCTGTTGATAACTATGTAGGGCTGGGATACCGAGGCACCTTCACTTTGTGTATTGATAATACCGTCACCTACGATGACTATAATGGAGCGATTACCATTGTACACAGTGCCAATAATTGTTCAGCGGATGCAGCTTACTCAACGATAAACGCAACAGCCGACCTGAACAAAGGAAGCTGTTGGGAGAACGGCCCCAATTATAACCGTTGGTTCAAATTTGTAGCCACTTCAGCTAATGTTACACTTGATTTAAAAGTAGGTGGCGCTGAGGGCACCATGCAACATCCCAATATGGCATTATGGGAAGCAGATGGGATAACAGAAATCAAGTGCGTTAGGAGGGTAAATGCCACTACCGATGTTCAAATTTCAACAGCTACCCTGACTATAGGGAATACTTACTATGTTTCTGTTGACAACTATGTAGGATTGGGCTATCGGGGTACTTTCACTTTGTGCATTGACAATACGGTTAACTACGATGAGCCAGCGGGAGCCATTTTGTTAACGGATATACACAATTGGTGCTCTGCCAATGCTGCTTACTCTACGGTGAATGCTACACCTGATTTGAACAAGGGCAGTTGCTGGGAAAATGGACCCAATTACAATCGTTGGTTTAAGTTTGTGGCTACTACCAGCTTTATAACACTTGATCTCAAGGTTGGTGGTGTTGAAGGCAGTATGCAGCATCCTAATATTGCATTGTGGGAAGCCGATGCCATCACTGAGGTGGCTTGCATGCGCAGGATCGATGCCTCCACCGATGTACAATTGGCTGCAACTAATCTTATCATTGGAAATACTTACTTTGTGTCGGTTGATAATTATGTTGGGCTGGGTTACAGAGGTACGTTTACGTTGTGTGCAAATGATGAGCCCTCCTATGATTTTTATGAAGGCGCACTTGAGCTCACCGATTTGAATAACTGGTGTTCTGCGAATGCCCAATTTACAACCGTCAATGCTTCAGCTGACAAGAGTAAGGGGAGCTGTTGGGAGAATGGACCTAACTATAATCGATGGTTTAAGTTTACTGCAATCTCACCTGTTGTTTCAATAGACATGAAAGTGGGTGGAGCTGAGGGAACGTTACAACATCCTAACATGGCCTTGTGGGCAAACGATGGAACTACACAGCTAGCCTGCGTGCGAAGGGTAAATGCTACTACTGATGTCAATATAACTTATAGCAGTCTTGTTGTAGGGCAAACCTATTATATATCCACCGATAATTATGTGGGATTAGGTTATAGAGGATCCTTCACTTTATGTATTAATAATGTCAGTCAGACTTATTATTCCTTTGCTGATGGCAATTGGAACACAGCCGGATCCTGGTCTTCTACAGGTCATGGTGGCCCCGCAGAAACGGTATTCTTCCCCGTAGCAGGAGATGTGGCCTACATACAAGGACATGCGATAACGGTGGGTGCTGCGGCCAATGCAGGCGAAGTAAATTTAACAGTTGCTAACGCTGCTACTCAGCTGATTGTAAATGGAGCGACCCTTAACGTAGCAGGAAAGACAACGCTCACCAATACGGGTAATAATTTTACGGGGGGCATTACGGTGACAGGTAATGGTAACATGACCATCAACGATAATTTACAACTCAGTCGATCCGGGGGGAACAGTGCCTTTGGTGTTACTATCAATACAGGTTCCTTGTTAACAATCAATAAAGATTTGAACTGGTCAAGTACAGGAGGAACAACTGTTGATAATACCTTTATTGTTAACGGAACAGGTGCGTTGGTGGTCAATCGGGATATTAACTTTACCTCTACGGGTGGCCGCTTAATGCAATTGCAGGGAAATAATAACTCATTGATAACCGTAGCCAGAGATATTGTTTTTAATGCAACGGCAGCCGGACAAGAGCAAA
This sequence comes from Flammeovirgaceae bacterium UBA2338, assembly GCA_002344795.1. Taxonomy (GTDB): domain Bacteria; phylum Bacteroidota; class Bacteroidia; order Cytophagales; family Cyclobacteriaceae; genus ELB16-189. The sequence goes on from DDUM01000048.1 coordinate 13,867, forward strand.
TTCAATTGAACAACGCTGCTCGTCTTAGAATAGGAAGAGATTTTGTGCGAGGTGCAACGCGCTATGGATCCTTGGTTAGCAATGGAACTTCATCGGTAGAATTATTTACCAATACCTATTTACAAACCCTGGCTGGCAGCGCTGGTTCTGGTGGGGATTCTTTTAATTATAATAATCTTGTTCTTAATAACACGCGCCTTACCAGTCCTCAAATTTCATTGGGCGGGGCCGTTACCGTCAATGGTAACCTCACCCTTACTTCAGGAGTGGTGAGTACTACATCCACTAATATTCTAAATCTAAAAAATACGACATCCACCACAATAGGGAGTACCACTAGTTACATCGATGGGCCCATGACTTATGAAGTGGCTACCAGTACACCCAGTACCATTAGAAATTTACCATTGGGTAATAATGGCAATCACCGACCAGCTATATTGCGGGTTACGCACTCAGACGCTACACCTGTGGTTTACACAGCAGAACATTATATGCAATCTGCAGCGGCATTGGGATACACGCTTCCAGGTACTCTTGAGAAGGTGTCCGGGGTGCGTTACTGGACTATTGACCGGTCTGCAGTTGCTAATCTTACCAGCGCGGAGATAACATTATATTATGGAATAGGAACCAGTGATGGGGTTACTGATCCACCCAATCTTAGGGTGGCGAAGACCAATGGAATGGGAACCACCTGGTTTGATGTAGGAGGTACCGGGTCAGCGGCTGGCACAGGTACTATTACCTCCAATCCATTTACGTCATTTAGTACGTTTACATTAGCCAATGCCACTGGTGGCACCAATCCTTTACCTATTGAACTCAAAAGTTTTAATGTTTTTTATGAAGGTAGTGAAGTGCAATTGGAATGGACAACCGCCTCAGAGTTGAACAATGATTTCTTTACGGTACAACGATCTGTAGACGGAAAGGAGTTTCAGTCTTTGTTTACTGTGCCCGGAAAAGGAACTACGAATGAAGCCCAAAGTTATTTTGCTACAGATTCTCAACCACTTTCGGGGACTTCCTACTACAGGCTCAAGCAAACGGACTTTGATGGAACCAGTACATTCTCCGGGATTGTAAAAGTAGAAGTGGGATCCAGTGGACAGATTGCATTCGATGTATATCCCAATCCAACTGAAGGTGATAATACCTTCGTAAAACTTGTTGGGGTAAGCACAGGGACGGATGTTCACGTCACTGTAAGAGATATGATAGGAAGAAATCTTCTTACTATAATTAATTCATCCGATGTGGATGAGACCAGGATAATACCTCTAGCTATTGAAAACCTTCCTCAGGGTATTTACATCGTCACTATTTCAGGAGGAGATCGATCTATCAGCAAACGCCTGATGGTTAAGTAGAAATTGACAGTTGACAATATTCAGTTGACAAGGGATCGCACTTTGTCAACTGAATATTGTCAATTGTCAACTAATTTATCAAACAGACTATACACGACACTAGTCTCAAGGCTTTAGTGTATTGTTGCTTCTGTCGATATCGGCCATCCGCTGACTAGGATCGATTTCCATACTCTCAATTTGAGGAACAGGTTTATCAATTGAAAATGAGTAAGTGGGATTTACCCAGTTCCACATGTCAAGCGGGGTCCATTTTACAGATTTGTCTTCCTGTTCTTTGCCACCCAGCATTTCACTCATCGGGATGTAGAACACTTCTTTGCTGCCGTCTTTGTAGGTCACCAGCAAATCGATGGGCATAGGGAATTCACCCACCCTCTTTAAGGTTACTTCTGTTTTACCTTGATTGTCCACAATGCCAGTGATGCCGTAGTCGATGTGTTTCGTAGTCAGTATCCAATAGCGGTAATACCAGTGCAATTGCAGCCCGGACTCTTTTTCCATCACACGTAAAAAATCGTTGGGTTCCGGGTGTCTGAACTTCCAGGTATTAAAGTACCTGCGCATGCCTTGATAAAACGTCTCTTTTCCAATAATGTATTTCATCTGATTAAGAAACATGGCACCCATGCTGTAGGCAGCCGTACCATAGGCAGTATTGGTACTATAATGATCGGCATGTTGACTCAGCGGCTCCTGAAGGCCTCGCGCTACTAATTTAAAATAACTGTTATAGCTGTCCTGGTGCGCGTTTTCTTCATTAAACATACGTGCCAGTGATTCATTGCTGGAAAAGTCGGTGTAACCCTCATCTATCCATGGGTAAAGGGATTCATTCGTTCCCAGCACACCCTGAAACCAAGCGTGCGAGGCCTCGTGCGCAGATACACCCACCAGGCCTGCAAAACTTCCTTCACCCAAAATGAGGGTACACATGGGGTACTCCATTCCTCCGTCTCCTCCCTGGATGATAGAATATACTGAGTAAGGATATTTTCCGAATGTCTCATTCATAAACTGAAAATGCTTTACGGCATATTCTTTCAGTTTGGTCCAGTTTTCATTAGTTTTTTCTCCCGGCTGATAAAAGAAATGCAACTCGGGCCCATCGGGTACCTGTGCGCGTGTATGGGTATATTCAGGGTCGGCAGCCCATGCGAAGTCGTGTACATCCTTTGCTACAAAGTGCCAGTTAAGATTCTCTTTTTGCTTTTTTATTTTTACACCTTCGTCTTCATAACCGTGACCTATCTCATTTGGGTTTTGCAATATTCCACTACCTCCAATGGTAAACTTAGGATCAATATTAATAGTGACATCATAATCTCCCCACACGCCATGAAACTCACGCGCGATGTATTGGTCGGGGTGCCATCCCTGAAAATCATATTCTGCCAGTTTGGGATACCATTGTGTCATGGAGTAGGCAATGCCCTCTTTGCTGTCACGCCCCGACCTACGAATTTGAATAGGTACCTGAGCTTCGAACTTCATATTAAAAACAGTTTTGGTATGCGGCATAATTGGCTTGGGAAGGTATACGGTGAGTATGGTTCCGTCCACCTGATATTTTGTGTCCTGTCCGTCTTGTTTCAGGCTTAGCACATGCTGATAGCCGATCTCATCTTTGTTCAGCTTAGAAATCCTGTCCATCACCCTTCTGTCCGGGTCGGGGAGGTTGCGTGAGCGCACGTCCATCATGCTGCCGGGCTGAAAGGCATTGAAATAGAGATGATAATAGACTTTGGTCAGCGTATCGTTGGAATTGTTGTGATACACCAGTTCCTGATCTCCTGTTACTTTGTGGGTTTTCACGTCCAGGGCCACATTCATTTTGTATTCTACCCGCTGCTGCCAGCGATAGTCCTGTGCGTATAAAGAACAAGTGAGGGCCAATAAGGGAAGGAGTAGAAGTCTTTTCATACCATTAATTATTAAAGCTGTAAAGTATCAAAATGGGCTTAGTTTGGCAAGGGTTCTTGATACTGGATACTGGCTTCTGGGTTGGGGACAGTTTTGTGTGGTGATTTAGGGTAGGCTTACGCTTTACCTTGTTTTTTCTTTTGTTTTATCAAAAGACCAATAAAAATCAATACAATGACTCCCCATCCAATCCCAATGATGGTTATCATCCTGTTTGTTTCCATTGTAAAAAGTAATGTGTCCACCTTTCCGGTTTTCCAAAAGACCCATTCGCTGGCCAGTTTTGTTGCCAGTAAGGGATTTCCTGTTTCCAATACAATGATGCCATCCCCTGTTTCCGGGTTTAACCGAACGGCTGTATTGATGGGTGGTGTACTTTTTCCATCATGACCGATAATAAAATCGCCATTTTCTGTTGCTGCAAATAATATGGTGCCGAGCCCCCAAATATCTTCTCCCATTGTTTGGGCATGAGGTAACCGCATCATTTTTACAGTTTCAGGTTTTAATACGTTTCTCCCGATAGGTTCATTATTACTTCCCACCAGAAACACCTGAAAGAATATTTCTAAATCTGAAAGTGAAGTGTATAATGATGTGGCTGCAAGAGAGGTGTATTGATAGTGTGGCGCCTTAGTGCCATTGCTATTATAGAATTCAACCAATTCAAAGTTATCAGCAGTGGAGTCAGGCCAGGTATAAGAGGAATGGGTCATGTGCAAGGGTTGGAAAATATTTTCCTTCATATAATCTGCAAATGCTTGCCCACTCACTTCTTCCACGATGAGTTGAAGAAGTGTGTACCCACCGCCTGAATATTTGAACTCACTGCCAGGCTCAATCCCCACCTTCACGGAACCACTCACTCCCTCATCAGCATCCAATGCTTGGGTTAATGACTGTTCGATGGGCTGTACGGGTGTTCCCATTTCAAAACCTGAGTAGCCCAACCCATCTGTAAGTCCTGCTGTATGACTTAACAATCTTCTCACAGTAACGGCTTCATTATTGAATTCACCTGAGGGTAATTTCCATCTTGTTAAGTACTGACTTACAGGCGCATCCAGATCAATTTGACCATTTTCTACTAACTTCATGATGCCAAAAGCAGAAACCCACTTACTTAAAGAGGCAACTTGGAAAACTGTATTTCTGTTTACGGGCCTTCCTGCAGAATAGAATTTTTCGTATTCCGTTTTCCCATTGTTCATAACGGCCATCGCAAAATTGCCCGTGAATTGTTTATCGATTTCAATATCCACTGCTTTCTGAAAAGCCTGGGATGTAGGTTGATCGGCAATTGGATGATGGAACCATCCGCCTACCGATGCCTGGAAGGTGACCCATGCCCAAAAGAACATAGCACTAACAGTCACTATAATATATAGTAATAACTTTTTCATGAGTTTAAAATTTGTTGAATGCTTCTGTTAAAGGCTGCTTACTTGGGGGGAAGTGCTTCTGGAAAGGTATTCATACCCTCTCCAGAGCACCAGTATCTCTATCAATACTGCAGGGATCATGATCACACAGGCGATGAAGAACAGTACTACAGTAATCAATAAACATCCCATTACAATTTCCATAATGCCCGCAATGCGGGAGAGTTGGCCCATGCCATCCTGCAGTCGGATGAGCGCTACACCAAAGACGATGCTCAGCGAACCGAAAAGTACGGCAGCTGCACCATATGGAAGTAACAACAGTTCCATGTCGGTAACGGACAGGGAGACAATGTCTAAGATACCAAGGCCAGCAGTGGCAACCATCAATATGTAGGCAATTGCTTTTAGCAATGAATTTTCAAAGACTTGACTTAGCACTATAAATCCTCTGGTAAAGAGAATGTATGAGACCACCATCAGTACGGTGAGGCCGGTAAAGAAGGCGTTGGTCTGGAATCCCCAGTTGCGGTCATCTGTAAACCAGGAGATGTCCATAGCGCCAAGAATAATTTGACAGACCAGATAAACGGCTCCGGCCACAACGGCCATCATTAAAGTGTTGCGTTGGGTGTTCAATTCGTTTTTTATTTCCATGTTTTGTTTTGTTAAAAATGACTCGTAATCTTCTCCAAGTGCTTCTAACAAAATTTTCACGGTAGACATACGGGGCAATACCTCTCCAGCCTCTATGCGTTGGATGGTGCGCACACTGACGTGGCTTTTTTCCACCAGCTCCTCTTGTGTGAGGTTTTTTCCTTTGCGTAGGGCGGTAAGTTGTATACCTAGTTCCGGTTGTTGCATGACGATCTTTTTATAAGCACAATGTTACGCGATAATACGGGGAGAGAGGAGTAGTAGTGGCCATTTTCGCCCGCCATTTACCCGTCAGTTGTAGGTGGGAGCACGCCAATGGGGTTTTTTGAGAAGTATTGAGCTTATAGCCTTTCGTATTTTGTTATTATCCTTGAGTACAGATTCGACAGTTTTGATTTCCAAGCAGGGGGCTTGGATAAGTCTAAATTGCTTGTACTGGATGTAGGTGAGAGTGTTAGTTAGGATATGGAGGTGAGGAACAAAAGGCTAGTGTTGGAAACACCACTAGATTTTGATAAGTTTATTTATAGAGGATTTGACCTACAACTCATTATATACCTGATGATTTGAAGTACGCTAAGATCATATTATATCTACTACTGCCCTGGCTACTACTTATTGGTTGTGATAAAGAACCAGAAGTTGATCCTGTACTTGATGATCCGATGGATTCTGTTGTGGTAGAAGTACCCGAGGTGATCATTCCAACCCCTCATGCAATAAAGGTTCAATCTGTTGGTGGAAAAGCTAAATTTTGGAATAGCACAACCAATACGGAGTTTCTTATGCGGGGGGTCAACTATTTTTGGCTTATGCCTGGAATCGTGGGCGAACGGTTTTTTGGTGTAGGTGACTTTGTTGAATCTCGTGTAAGAAATGATTTTATTAAACTGAAAGGGAATGGTTACAACACAGTTCGGATATTCCTGGATTTGTGCAATGAGGGACCTGGTTGTATTGCCAATGCAAGTGGAGGACTTAGCTCAACCTATCTGGATAACATCGTGAAAACCCTAAAAATCGCAAAAGAAGAAGGCGTCTATCTCATTCTTACTTCCAACGACCTTCCGGATGAGGGTGGATACTGGGAGATTTCCGATTTGGGGACTTCCTCTCAATTTGCAGGGTATAGAAACGGTCACTACCTGACTGCTAAAGGGGTAGAGTCTGCTCAAGTATACTGGACGGACTTGCTGAAAGGTCTATATGATAAAAGTGCTCCGTTTGACAATGTGTTAGCATGGTCCATACTCAATGAGCAATGGTACTTTAGGACGCAACCACCCTTTAGCTTAACTACAGGAACTGTAACGACTGCCAACGGATTAAGCTATGACATGAGTAGCAGTGCTGATAAGAAGAAGATGGCTGTGGATGGAATGGTGCATTATATCAGCAAAGTGAGGGAAGTAATGGCCAAGTATGACCCCAATGCGCTTGTCACAATGGGTTTCTTTGCTCCCAACTATCCAAATCCAATTGGACTAGGTGACTTCAGATATGTAGAAACAGCCGATCTGCTCACCAGCGCTAATCTGGACTTTTTTGATTTTCATGCGTATTCAGGAGATGATGACCTCATGCCTCTGGCTGAAAATTTTGGTATGCTCGGCTTTGAATCTAAACCCATCATTATGGGGGAGTTTGGTTCATTTGTAGATCGCTACGCAACTCTTGATGATGCTATTCAGGCAGCACAATCGTGGATGGCAGAATCTTGTAACTATGGTTTTGACGGATGGTTGTACTGGGGGCTATACAGAGCGTCAGGTGTAGGTGATGCTACCTGGTCTTTTTTTGATGAAGGCAATGAATTACTTGAAAGTATGTCACCCAATGAATATCCAGATGCTTGTGATGATGATTTGCTCGCGCCTGTCAATGTTGCGCTTAACAAAAGTGTAACGGCATCAGCTTCCATTTCCGGTGAAGAGCCAGGCAAGGCAGTGGACGGTGATAACGACTCTCAGTGGGGGGCTGGTAGTGCACCTCCTCAATGGATTGAAATCGATCTTGAGGGCGATATTGAAATTAGCAAGATTTCCTTGAGGGTAGGTCAGTTTCCTGCAGGAACCACAACACATGTACTGGAAGGTAAAAGTAGCACGGGCTCTTATGTTGTTCTCAAAACATTTACTGGGGTAACCGAAGAAGCGGATGTCTTGATCTATACACCTACTGGTCCTGCTAATTACCGCTATATCAAAATAACAACCACTTCAAGTCCTTCTTGGGTATCATGGAAGGAAATTGAAGTGTACGATTAGTTAATCAAAATGAAAGTATTATAATTCTGGATTCTTGACCCTGGATTCTGGTTCTTGATACTCGACTAAAGACTTTGGATTAAGTACGCAAGACTATCGACTGTCCCTAAAATGAAAAACCCCGCAACTCGCATTGCAGGGTTTTTACTTTGCTACGTGTTTCATCACATCTGGGGTCTGGTAAAACGAATCTTACTTACTGTGCGGTACACTTCACTTTGGTTGCCAAAGGCCGACTTGACATACTGCTTGGCTCTTTGCCCTGAGTCATACAAGTTGCGATCGAGGGAGTACAAGACCTCATCGCGTTTGATGCGGGCATTCTTCCAGGCCACGGTGGCTTCGATAACGCTACTGTTGTGTTTGTGCAGTGCAGTGAGTTGCTTCCTGAGCGCGTCTACTGACAAATCCTGCTCGTTGGTTTTGTAGCGTGGCGATGCGGATACCGTTTCCAGCAGTTTAGCAAAGTGACTGGTAAGGCTTTCATAGTCCATTCCGCGTGCTCTGCGTTTGGTCTTTGGCTTTTCTTCGCCTTCGGCAGGAAGGGGAGCCCGATCCTGACTGATGCGTTTTCCAAAGATCTTGCGCGACATGGTTCTGGCATCGGCTACCGTCTGCGGCATAGCACCACCTGATAATAGGGTGCTGATGATTCGCGTAGTGAGGGGTTTCAGTGTGCTGAAGGCGTCCTCTCTCTGGTTGGTAGCGATTTCATAACCCGTTCTGGCGGAATGAACTTCGCTTAACACGTTGCGTGCCTGACTCAACAAGGTGGTCATGGCTTTCACCTGGAGGTTTTGATTTCCGGGGTTGTAGGATCCTCCCAACCCGGTGCAAATGCCCAAGAGCTTCTCAAGGGCCTGCACGTTTTTCACGTTGGACATAATTGTTAGGGTTTAAATTGTTTAACATACTTATTGAACGGGAAAACCCTCTAATAAGGTTTCAGGTTTTTGAAAAATATTTAAAATTATTTTTGGTGAAAGAATAACAACCCAAAACTGCCTTTTCCGTTCTAAGGATTTTCACAAAGAATTGCTGGTAGAGTAGGGGAATGGTAAGGCCAGCTCCGTTTATTTTTTTAACGACACCCTTCTTCCCCCAGACCGGTCCTTTGTTTCCCGAGGTTACACACTTCTTCCTCCAGCCCGGTGCGTTGTTGCTCTGGGCTGGTGGCTTCTTCCTCCTGAACGGCTCGTTCTTCCTCCTGCCTGGTTCGTTCTTTCTCCAGGCCAGTCCGTTGTTTCTCCTGATGAGTGCCTTCTTCCCCGAGGCAGGTCCGTTATTCCTCCAGGTTAAAGGCTTCTTCCTCGTGCATGGTGCGTTGTTGCTACTGATTGATGGTTTTTCGCTTTTGGCATGGCTGTATTGAACCGCTAAGCCATCTTTCTCTTGTGGCTTGCGGCTATTCTCTCAACTGGCGCAGTGTTGTGGTGGGGGATGCGGGAGGATCACTGCACTCTTACAACTTGAGCTGGTTCGCCCGGTTAAATAGTTGGCTTTGATTCTCGATTCTGGCTTCTGGTTTCTCTTTTGACTGGCGCGAGTGTGAGCGTTGGGGATATGGGTACCTGGACTCGCGCTAGTTATTGTTCTTCCGCATTAGCCATCGCCCTCTCTATCAATGCAGCAAACATTTTAATACCAGTTTCAATGATTTCATTAGGGAAGTCGTAATCGGCATGATGCAAGGCAGGGGAGTGGGTGCCTGCGCCCAATCCGAACATAGCAGTATTGTATTCTTTGGAAAACCATCCAAAGTCTTCACCGAACTTGAAAGGATAAGGTCGTTCTACAATCTGGTACCCACTCGCTTGTGCCACTTCTTTGATGTATTCAACAGATAAGGGGTCGTTGATGCTGGCCGGAAAGTATTCGAACCAGTCTATGGTGTATTCCAAATTGTGTGACCGGCATGTGGTAGTGATTACTTCATGCAGGTGTTGCTTTACCTTGTTCATTATATCCCCGTTCCACGTTCTTAGCGTATAATGCAATTCTCCTTTTCCGGGAGATATTCCATAAGCTTTTTCGCCCATGGTAATATGCACAGGAGTTAGAATAGCAAAATCATCCTTTGTGGGTTCTGGCACATTCAGCTGAGAGATAGCGTTTACAATTTGTGCCATTGCCGTTGCCGGATTTATTCCATGTTCGGGTTCAGCGGCATGGGATTCCTTTCCTTTAAGATATAGTGCAAAGCTTTGTACTTCGGCTGAGAACCCTGGAAGTGTGGTGATGATGCTATGCAGGGGTTGACCAGGTATGTTGTGCAAGGCAAATATATAATCGGAGTGGAGCGCTTTGAATCGTTCATCATTCATCACTTCATATGCTCCCTTTCCTGTTTCTTCTGCGGGTTGAAAAAGCAACACAATCTTTCCTGAAGTAAAATTTTGTTTCTTAATCCAAAAGATAAGTCCAGCTACAATCGCCATGTGGCCATCATGTCCGCATTTATGAGAAATACCCCCGACATGGGATTGGTGACTAAAGGTATTACTCTCAACAATAGGCAAGGCATCCAATTCGCATCTGATGGTAACACTAGTGCCTGGATTGGCATATTCGTATACCGCCACGAGTCCATGCCCACCTACATTGTTTATGAACCGGGTAGGTGCATGATGGGTGGTAATAAAATGTTTAATGCGTTGCGCAGTATTGGATTCCTCTCCTGACAGCTCCGGGTGTTGATGGAGTTCTTTGCGCAAGTTGACGATAGCAGCATTCATTAATTGAGGAGATATTAAGCCAATTTAATCCTATTCCTTTGTTGATCAGTACATTTTGTTAGGGTTGGCTGATTTTTTGGGAATCTGTTGAATGGCATCCCAGTGTTCACAAATTTTTCCATTGTTATCAAACCGAAAAAAGTCCATGGTTACATATTCGTCATTGCCCGGCCAGGTTTGGTGGGTGTGTAATGCTACTAAATCACCTTCTGCAATACAACGTACAAACACAATTGATTTTTCAGGATACTCACTTTGCATTTTTTCAAAGTAATCAATGAATCCCTGAGTGCCATTGGCCACGGCTGGGTTATGTTGGATGTATTCATCCCCAGCATAATCTTCAATGGCTTTTTTTGGGTTGCCTTCATAGGCGGTTTTATAAAATGCAATCGCATTCTGCTTGTTATGTTCCAAATTCATATCTCCTTGTTTGAACAATACAACTACTATTTTGGATACAATGTTCCATGTCTTTTAGAACGTTTCTACAACCAACCCTTCTTTTTGAACCACAGATAAATAATAAAGGTTACGAATACCATCAATCCCATCGCGTAAAGATAGCCGAAGGGCCAGCGGAGCTCGGGCATAAAATCAAAGTTCATTCCATAGATGCCAACTATAAAAGTGAGCGGCATGAAGAACACAGAGAACACCGTAAGTACACGTACTACTTCGTTGGTGCGCTGCGATGAAAGTGAGATATAGACATTCAGAAGGTTGGCTACGTTATCCACCACGTGTCGGGTATTGGTTTGCAGTCCCAGTATTTCGTCTTTGAGTTGGTTGAAGTGAGTGGATGCAATTTTTCCTTTTAGGTTGTCGATAATAGGGCGTGATAAATCAAAAATGAAATCCATCACAGAAGCTTTTCTTTTGATATAGTAGAGGTTCTTCAGCAGCGAAGGTGTTTTTTCCTGCATGAATATCTTTGGTTCGTAGAAGTCCAGCTCTTTAGCAAGGTCCGCTATAGGATTTTTGTAAGAAGCTAAGGCTCCATGAACTATCCGGAATAAGAGTTGAAACGGTGTGACGCATTTACCAGTCTCGACATAGCGACTCTTTATTTCATTTAAAAAAGGATACTCCCGCCTGTGGATGGTAATTAAAAAGTGAGAGCCGAAGAACACAGCAATTTTGTCTGTTACTTCTTGTACCGTGTCCGCGTCCGGGTTCACTTTATTACTATACAGCCGAAGTATAATAAATTGGGTGTCGCCCACCGTTTCAAATTTGGGAAGGTGCTCGGGTTGCAAAGAGTCTTCTACCAACGCCTTGTGCAAGTCGTACTTGGATGCTACTTTGTTAAGTTCTTCTTTATCAGGATGGGTGATATCAATCCACTCGTAGTCATTTTCGGTCTTTTCTTTGAGAATTGTGATCATGCTTTAAAGAGGCTTAAAACCTGACCAAAAGATAGCGTTTTTCTTGTGAGAATAATACTGCCCCTCCAGGTTCTGTTTTCTTAAGGCATTTCCCATGCGGAAGCTCCCTTTTCACTAAGGAAATCGTTGTCAAAGGTTTGATTCCGTCTTAAGCAAGTAGGTATAGGGCAGTGGCTGTTATAATTATTTGAACCTGATATACTTAGAGATGCTGGCGGCAATAAACCCGCTGTTGGTGAGTTCGGGGTCTTCTTCGTGGGAAAGGAGTTTGGGAATGTTATAAGTATAGGAAAGTAGAAAATTCCAGTTCTTGACGTTAACACTCAGGGGAGCTGTCAATGAATAATTCATTACTCCAAAGTCGGCACCCGTATCTTTGTAATAGAGTGGTAATCCGTTTCTTACCCGGATGATTGCTCCGGCCAAGGTCTTTGCATAAGGAAGGTACACCTCATATTGCTCACTGCCCAACAGCAAATTGAAGGAAGGGTAGAATAGAATCCGGTCTGTTTTTTTCCAGTTCTTTTTTTCTAAGTTGAGCATTACTCCAGGCATTACCCGGTGTCCGGTTTTGTCTCCAAAGAGTAGTGTATAATCCAATCTAAATGTGAGTGGCTTTATATCGATAAAGTTGGATAAGCTTGCGCTATTGGAATAGCTCACAATTACATCATCTCCAAGTTGGGAGTAGATGTATCGACTGTACTCACCAAGGAATGACCATTTTGGGGAGATGACTCCGATGTAACCGGCAGATAAAATGGTGAGGTAGTAGCTGGGGTCGTACTCACTGCTCCAGTAACCAGAAGCGTCTACATACGCACCGCTTTTGTGGTAGTAGGAAGCACCCGGTGAAAGTCCAAATTGGCTGATGCCCAATGTTCTGCCGGAAGCATTGGCGTTGCTGTTGTACCCCAGTCGCAATGCCATCATGGATTTGTTTTCTGGCGCTTCCATTTGCATCAGGCTGTCAATGAGGGTGAAGATGGAAAGAGAATCTTCAAACGAAAGGATGGAGTCGAAATCCTCAAAGTCATTCAACAGAGAGTCTGGCTGCTGACCTTGTGAGGAAAAGGAGCAAATAGATAGGAGGCTGGCCAGTAGGAGGGCGCTTTGCTTCAAAATCAGTTGTTGTTTTTTCTATCCCTTAGTTGTTGGTTGCGGTCTCTTAAATTTTCTTTTCGCTGTTGCATGTCCCTCCGTTGTTGTAGTTGACGGATGATCATGCGCTGGAATTCTTTTTCAGCATTGCGCAGGTTCATAATCTGCTGCGCAGAGATTACATCCATCATCCTTCTGGAATAATCCTTTTCCAAATCCAACTGACGTTGTTTTATTTTTAGCCCCAGCTCTACCAGCTCTCTTTGCTTTTCCGGATCCTGGTTATCAGGGCCTACTTCTTTTTGTGCTTGTCGGAACTCGCGTACCATCTCACCTCTTTTCTGGGTGAACTCACGGTACACGGGCCAAAAACGTTCTGCTTGTTCTGGTGTTAGTCCAAGCCTTTCTGAGATCAGCCCGATACGTGCAGCTTCAATTTTTTCCCTGTCTTTAGGATCATTCAGTTCCTCTTCCTGTGCCATAGTGTATAGCGGGGAGGCCATCAACAGCACAAATAAAATTTTAATAATATTTTTCATCCTAATGGTTTTTACAATTCAATTTCAGTAGAATAATCTTCTAATAAGTCAATGTCTATTTCCGGATAAAGAAGTTGATCATTCAACGCATTGATGTCTTCCTCATCCAGGTTGGCAAAGTCCAATAGTTCTTCGGTCGTCAAGTCACTTTCTATAAGGTAATCGGACAGTGCTTCAGCATCTACACTTGCCAGTAACTCTTCCGGGTTGGCAGACATGGGTGTGCTTTGTCTGAATATCAAGAACAATGCAAAGCCCACGGCCAACACAGGGAGTGCATAGCGCAGCACCAACCCATAGGATGGGATCCATGATGGTTTGTGCTCTTTTTCTGCAATACGTGATTGGATGATTCCAGGCAATTCATCAAAATAGCCTTCAGGCTCTTTAAACACGTTTTTCTTTGGTATGTCTTCCAGTTTCATTTTATCTTGGATTGCTGAATTTCATAATAGTTTAATGGGCAGTTAAAAATTCTTCAATTTTCTTTGTCGCGTGGTGAAAACTGGCTTTTAACGCTCCCACGCTGGTATCTGTAACCTCCGACATCTGTTCGTAGGTCATGTCTTCGAAGTACTTCATATTGAACACCAGCCTTTGTTTGTCGGGCAATGTAAGCAGCGCCTTTTGCAGTTTCTTTTGGATCTCATCGCCATCCATTTCCGGGGAGGCATCAATCTTGTTGCTCAGCTCTTTGTTTACATCTTCCAGGGGCAGAAAGAACCTTCTCTTTTTCTTTTTGAGAAAGGAAAGGCATTCGTTGGTCGCAATTCGATAGATCCATGTGTAAAGTTGTGCGTCCTCCCTAAACCGATCTATGGCCCTATGGATTTTAATAAACACCTCCTGGGTTACGTCATTAGAATCGTCATGGTCGATGAGCATTTTGCGCACCATCCAATACACCCTTTTTTGGTATTCCCTTACCAATAAGTTGAACCCGTAACTTCTGGTTTCGGGGTTTCTGATTTTGGCTAATAGTTCCTGGTCTTCCAAAGAAGTAGTTGATGGCGTAGGTTAGGCGTTAGACTGCCCGATAGTCACAAGGTTTAATACCAATTTACTGAAATGCCTTGATGTAGTCCACCAATAACTCATATTGTTCCCTGGAATGAGCCGGGAAATTGGCAAAACGCAGCTGAGTGCCACCATGGACACCATAACCTTCACCCGCAATGATCCCTTTTTCTAAAAGGAATTGGGAAAGCTTTTCAGTTTGGTTGCCAGATTCGGCTATGATAACGGTGGGGGACTGATAAATTTTTTCCTTTACAAAAGGAGAGAGACTGCCGTGTTGCATCAACTCATTGTAAAGGATTACCGCCTTGTATTCGGTTTCCTTGCGAATGGTATTTATGCCGCGTCTCACCATATCTTCGGCTACTTTTCCCAGTACATAGATGGCGACACTGTTGGGTGTTTCCGGTGTTTGATTTTTTATACCATTCTTGAGGTAGAAGGGGAGTGTGTGATGAGTGCCAATGGAGAATCCTTTTGCCAGTAGGGATTCGGCACGGGCAATGCAAGCCTCGTTCACAATCCACACACCCAGGCCTGGCGGTAAACCAAATCCTTTTTGTACGGAAAAATAGACCGAATCTACTTTACCGTAATCGAAGTCAACGTAAGGCAAAGAAGAGACTGCATCTACACATAAAAGCGCCTCTGGATTTTGTTCTTTCAAACCATAAATGAAAGACTTAGGCAAGGCCACACCGGTGCTGGTTTCATTGTGCGTTACACCAATTAATTCGACATCCAGTTTTATTGGTTGGCTAAAACCTATTCCATCGGGTACACGTATTTCCTGTGCTTGTTTATGGAGTTGTTTGGCCGCCTTGTAAAACTTTTCAGAGAAAGCGCCATTCACAAAATGCGCTGATTTTTCAATCACTAAATTTTGAATCAGCCGCTCCCATATTTCGGTGGCCGAAGACGTAAAGAAGATATGGTGCGTTTTGGGTATGGATAGTAATGCCCGAAGCTGCTCTTGCGTATGTTGGTAAATGGCTTCGAAGGCAGAACTGCGATGAGACATAGAAGGCACACCCAGTTTAAAGGCGCTCCTCGTATGATCTTCAGCCGTAAAGTAAAGTTGGGAAGGACCTGGAGAAAAATTAACCATTTACGGTAGCAAATTTAAATCATTAAATGATGATGTGAAGCGTACAAAAAAAATACTTTTATTTCAAGACTGTCGAGCATACTTCTTTCCACTAACTTTGCAGTTAATAAACACCCACTTGGACTTGGGACACGTTTCTGGAACCTAACATTAATAACAATACCGAGTGCGTTCTTTATCAAAATCAGGCCTCATCCTGTTGGCAACAACAGGGCCTCATGCTGCGATTTATCGCAGTGTAGGATAACAGTGGAAGGTTGCGATCTTTTAGAATAGCTCAAAACTTGTCGTATCTGGGGTTCCTAAACACCTCTCCGAGTCCAGTGGGTTTTTATTTCTTTAGTTAAGCTTACCCCCACAGTATTTGCAATGCACGGCATCTTTATCGTGCCCTTCTGCCAGGCAGTGCGGACAAACCTCGGTAGTTACCTCTTTACTTTTTTGAAATGCCATCTCTGCGGAAACTATTCCTGTGGGAATGGCAATTATTCCATAACCCATAATCATAATAACTGATGCCACGGCCTGCCCTAAAGGGGTGTGGGGTGAGATATCTCCATAACCCACGGTGGTCATAGTTACTATGGCCCAATAGATGCTTGTGGGTATATTGATGAAACCATTCTCTTCTCCTTCAATCATAAACATGAGGGTACCTGCAAGGACAACGATGGTAAGAACAGAAACCAGAAAAACAGTTATTTTATACCTACTTGCCCTCAGTGCGTTGGCGAGCACTTGTCCTTCGCCAACAAATCGTGCCAGCTTTAATACCCTAAACACTCGGAGTAAACGAACACTTCTGAGAATCAATAAGGCGCTGGCTCCGGAAAGAATCAGACTTAAGTACATGGGCAACACAGAAACCAGATCTATGATGCCATAAAAACTGTAGGCATATTTTTGTTTGTTTTTAACTACCCAAATTCGCAAAGCATATTCTATGGTAAATATGACTGTGAATATCCACTCCAGCACCAACAGTAAAGTACCTACTTTCTCTTTTACTGCAGATACACTTTCAAGCATAATCACCCCAATGCTTAACAGAATGAGGATGATCAGAACAATATCGAAAATCTTGCCTCTGGGTGTTTCGGCTTCAAAAATAATATTGTAGATCTCCCTTTTGAGTTTCTTATTGCTATCAGGCTTCATTATTTACTAATATAGCACTCGAAATTTGATGGTATGCTCAATTGATCTCATTTCTTTGATCAGATTCTTATTGTACTCCTTGTTAATATCAGTAATCACATAACCAATGTGCTCGGTTGTCTTCAAATATTGACCTGCGATGTTGATTCCATTATCGGCCAATACCGAGTTGATTTTGGCAAGCACTCCCGGTACGTTGTTGTGAATGTGAATGAGCCGGTGCGCATTTGCGAGAATAGGTAAAACCAGATTTGGAAAATTAACACTCTGACTGGTACTTCCTGTATTGATATAGTCTGACAGTTTGTTAGGCACAAAATGCGCAATGTTCTCCTGTGCTTCCAGGGTGCTTCCACCAATATGGGGCGTAAGGATAACATTAGGAAGTCCACAAAGTTCGGATGCAAATTTTTCATCATTACTGATAGGCTCCTCCTCAAACACATCCATACCGCAGCCACGGATGTGCCCGTCCAGAATTCTTTCTTTCAGTGCTTTTACATCCACCACATGCCCTCGACTGAGGTTAAGGAGGATAACTCCTTTTTTCATCTGATCCAGTTCTTGTGCCCCAATCATATGCCGATTGGATGATCGCCCGTCCACATGCAGGGAGACTACATCGGCCACCTGTAACAACTCTTTCAAACTTTTACATTTGGTTGCATTTCCAAGTGCCAGCTTTTCTTCCGTATCGTAATAGAATACTTTCATACCCAAACCCTCCGCTAAAACTGAAAGCTGAGATCCAATACTTCCGTAACCTACAATGCCTAAATTTTTGCCCCTGATTTCAAAACTGTTGCTGGCGGATTTGTTCCAGCTGCCTTCATGCATTTTGGCAAACTTATCCGGGAGGTTGCGCATGAGCATAATGATCTCTGCAATGGCCAACTCCACCACAGATCTTGTGTTGCTAAAGGGTGCGTTGAAAACTGCAATTCCTTTTTTAGAAGCCGCATCAAGATCAATTTGGTTGGTGCCAATGCAAAAGGCACCAATGGCCATCAGCCTGTTGGCATTTTCAAGTACTTTGGCGGTCACTTGTGTTTTTGAGCGAATACCAAGTATAGAAACGTTGGCTATTTTCTCGCACAACTCGTCTTCTGTAAGTCCTGCGGGATACACTTCTACATTGAACCCTTCCTCCTTCATTAATTTCACGGCAACAGGATGTACGCTTTCGAGAAGCAAGACATTGATTCTGTTTTTGGGGTAGGAGATGACTGTATTTAAATTATTGAGATATAGGAATTCATCCAGGCTGGGAGTAATGTGATCTGCTTTTTTAAGGATGCTGTCGCGCTCTACATTTTCTGTGAAGGCATAAAATTTATTAGCGAGTCCGGAGTGTTTGATTTCATAATCGGTATATCCATCTCCGATCACATATACATCACCGGGCAGATTCAGTTGCTTCAACTGTTCCACCTTGCCATTGTTGGAAGAAAGCGGGTTCTCTTCATCAAAACCAATAACTTCTCCTTTGTCGTTGAAGTGAAATTGATTGGCAAAGATATTCTCCTTTTTAATGCCATATTCCATTACGATGGGGTCGATAAAAGCATGAAACCCATTGGAGATGATATAGACATGCCCGTTATTTTCTTCAAAAAATGTTCTGTTTCGTTTGAATGAATCAGACACCATACCCCTTAACACAACGACCAGTTGTTCCAGGTGACTTTTGTTGGGAGAGAGTAATTTTAATCTTTGTTTTAGCGACTCACGCACGGACAATGAGCCGTCCATACCCTGGTTGGTGAGGTCCTCGATTTGTTTCTTGATGGCCTTTTTCTCAGGATGATCTTTTAGAGAGATGTCGGCTAGCGCATCAAATGCTTCTACTTTGGTGAAAGTACTGTCAAAATCAATTATGAAATACTTGGTGGGCTTCATCAGGCTGAAAAGTAAGCCGCAAATGTAGCAAGTCATAGTGATTTGTCCACCTGAACAGTTACAAATGAGTATTTACGCTTGGTTAAGGTGTGGCGATTGGAGGAGGTTTGCCGTATATGCTTTGATCTGATCTCGTGTGGCCCTGAAGGCATCCATAATTTCAGGCCCAGTTCCGGTTACTTTGGCCGGATCAGGGAAGTTTTTATGCAACCTTGTGGCTTTTGACGGAAAATAGGGACAATTTTCTTTGGCGTGGTCGCACACCGTGAGGATGAGATCAAACGGAATTGATTTGTATTCATCGATGTGATTTGAAGTGTGACGGGAAATATCAATGCCATCTTCTTTCATCACTTCTATCGCCATTGGGTTTACGCCATGCACCTCAATCCCTGCGCTATATACGGTTATTTTCCCTTTGGATAGATGCCTTAAATATCCTTCTGCCATTTGGCTGCGGCACGAGTTTCCGGTACAAAGAACAAGAACAGTCAACACGATTTTTTTAGCTGAAGGTACATGCAGATTGCTGTTACCGGACAGACATGTGAAAATTCAGAGGACGCTTGAACGGGCTTTGCTACAGCGTTCCTGTCGATCGTTTCAAATCCAATTTTTGTAAAGAAATCTTTGGCTGTTTCTGTGAGCAGATAAAGGCCTGTGAGATTTTTTTCTTTTGCTTTATCGATAAGGTGATATGCTATTTGGGTACCCAGTTTTTTCCCCCGGTTAGCTGCAGTAATTGAAACGGAACGAATCAAACCATAATCATCATAGATTTCAATTCCTCCCGTTCCAATCAGCTTTTCATTTTCATAATACCCGATGAGTACGTGTTCCTCTTTACTGAGACCTTCATGTGGAAGACCAGCAGTCTTTAACTGTTCAGTGAACGCTTCGAGGTATTCAGGCGTATTTATATCGACTGGTATCATGGATAGTGAGGATTCTTAGTTACAGCATCCTGGTTCGCAACAAGCTTCCTTTTCTTGTTTTTCTGCGTACACAGTAATACTAAAGATGCCGAGGTTCCCCTTGTGATAATTTTCCAGTTCCTCTTTGCTTAGGTAGTCGGACACAATCTCTTTCGGTAGTTCTATTTTCTTTTCTTTCTGGAGTTTGATGTTGGTGAAGCCAGCTTCTTTAATGATGTTTAGGTATTCATCTTTTTGAATGGCACCCGACACGCAACCGGCATACATCTCAGCACTTTCTTGTAATGCTTTTGGAAGGTCTCCAACCAGCACAATATCTGAAATACTAAAGTGGCCACCTTTTTTCAGAATACGAAAAGTTTCTTCAAATGCTCTTTGTTTATTAGGCACCAGATTCATTACGCAGTTACTCACAACTACATCGGCCGCATCGGCTGTGATAGGAATATTCTCAATGTCACCGAATCGGAATTCAACATTGTTCAGTCCCAGTTTTTCAGCATTGGTTCGTGCCTTGTCAATCATTTTTTCTGTAAAGTCCACCCCAATTACTTTTCCACTGCCACCAGTGACAGCGCGTGCTACAAAGGCATCATTTCCAGCACCTGATCCCAGGTCAACAACGGTATCTCCTTCTTTTATTTGCGCGTACTCAGTTGGAAGTCCGCAGCCTAATCCCAGGTCTGCATCTTTTACATAACCAGATAGTTTTTCATAATCTTCGGCCATGATTGCTTCATCGATGGTGCCACATCCTGTAGCTCCGCAACAACTGGTTTCATTTTGTTCTTTACTTTGATTGGCTATGTTTCCATAGGTCTCTTTTACAATTTGCTTTAACTGTTCGTCTGTTTTCATGGTGTATTGGGGTTGTTTAAAGTTATATTTTAAATCGTAATATTACGATGTGATTTAATAAATTTTTTTAACAGCAGGAGGGGTCTTTGTATGAGTCGAAGAGTGTTGCAAGTTTGGCCTTGGCCTGATTCCATGCTTCAAGGTCTATGCAATAACATACACTTGGTCCGTCAATATTCCCTTTAATTAATCCCACGTTTTTGAGTTCTTTTAAATGCTGTGAAACTGTAGATTGGGATAGCGGCAACTCATCTACAATGTCTCCGCAGATACATGATTGTTTTGATGCAAGGAGTTGTAGGATGGCCACTCTGGCAGGATGACCTAATGCCTTGGCCACACCGGCCAGTTCATTTTGTATTTCTGTGTACTTCTGTGTCTTAGTTGCTCCCATATGAATGCTTAATCGTAAAAATACGATTTAAGTTTCATATGTGCAGAAATTTTTTAGAAATCTACCTTTTGATGCCCTGAGTAGTAAAAGAAAGGCCTTGTTGCCCGGTGGTGGATATCATCACAGCCTCAAAATGGGGTTCAATTGTGGGAGAGGCCCATTCAAAAACAAAGTTTCCGCCAGTGCCACCCTCTTTGTCTCCTTCGTTAATTACAATCTCTACTGTTTCGAGAGGGGCGATGAAGATCGGTTTATCAAAATAAGTGCGAATCAAATCTCCCTTTGTATTGTAATGCTTTGCGTTAAGAATATACACTGTGTCTGCTGAACTGATGTTGCGCATGCTTACAGTAACTGTAAGGTGATAGGTTCTATTTTCAGTAACCTGATAGATTTCAGAATAAACGGATAAGTAAGTGCTACCTTTAGTAAGGCTATCTACTGCTGATGGGGTTGCACTTCTTTTATCCCAATTAACAGTTGGAAGAGGTATTGTCTCTTTGGGTTGGCTACAGGCGAAAAGCACTATAACCAAAAAAATAGGGATAGCACATTTCATGATAAGTGAAATTGTTGTGGATTAATAATAATGGACCACGTATTTAGTTCTTCCCAAAAGGTAGTCTTTTTATTGCCATTTGTCCATTGCTCATTACCAAAAGAGCATCTTGCAAGGCATTAATGTCTTCCAACGGGTTATTAGGCACCAATATCATATCGGCCTCATAGCCGTTCACAATTCTTCCCGTTTGTTTGTCCAACCTTAGCAGTTCGGCCGCAACTGTGGTAGCCGATTGAATGGCCTCAAAATTACTCATGCCCATTCTGGCAAAGTTGGCGACCTCTAGGGGAACACTACTTGTTGTATTGGCTGAGTACCCGTTGTCAGCACCTGTTGCAATTTTGACCCCCAGCGCGTGGGCTTTCTTAAACATTTTTTCTGCCACGGGCAGCATAAAGTTTCCTCTCATTTCCAGAACAGCATCGTCATAATCACCTCCTGGTTTCGTAAGATCCACCAATGTGATATAGGTAGGAACCAGGAATGTTCCCTTTTCTTTCATCAGTCGCAGGGTTTTCTCACTCAGAAAAGTGCCATGTTCAATGCTTCGGGCACCAACGGAAACCGCAGCATAGGCTCCTTCGTCACCGTGGGCATGAATCATCACCGGCACGTCACGCTTGGCAGCTTCATCAACGATGACCTTCAATTGATGAGCAGTATAGGTTTGTTCCCTTGGGTCAGTATCGGGTAAGCCTGCGCGCTCAGTTCCTCTTGTTTTGATAAAGTTTACACCCCGGTCAATATTGATATTGACCAATTTCTTCAACTCCTCATCCGTGTTTACACCACCGATTAATTCGCCCAATCGGGTATCACCTAAGATGGATTGCCCTAGTTGCGGTGTAACAAAAACCCCGGCAGCCACTACATCAGGTCCGGGTAACCGTCCGGATTTCACTAACTCCCTGATGGCTATATCTTGATACGCAGATACACTGGCGCTTCTTACTGTAGTTACTCCAGATTTCAGTGCCCTCTTTGCTGAAGCCAGGTTATCGATATGTGTATGGGCATCAATCATACCCGGCATCAGGTAATTGCCTTCGCAGTCCACCACCGTGTAGTTACTGGCAATCGCATCACCCTTCTTGCCGATCTTTTCGATCTTTCCATTTTTTACAAAAACGATGGCATTGGGATAAACCTTATTTTCAATCCCATTGATCAGGTTGGCATTGGTAAGGGCATAATCTTGCTGCTGTGCATAAGCGAACGATGCAATGAATAGGAGAAGGGTTGTGATAGTTTTCATTTGTGTGTTTTTTTCTGGATTCTGGATTCCAGATTCTGGTTAACGAGTATACAGAATCCAGAATCCAGATTCAGTTTATCTCATTTTTAAAATAGAAGCGGCTTCGTCAATTTGTTTTGTATACCTCGTCAGGTTGCTGGCGAGTATTTCTATTTGTTCCTGTGCCTCTTTCCAATTTCTTTGTTCAATGGCTTCACGAACACCAGGAAGGGTTTTTACTCCATACCCGGTATAGTAACCTGGTGCATAGATGCTGTGTTGGAACCAGGGTCTGCGTGGGAGCCCTTCTGCGATCGTTAGTTTTTGTTCAGCAGTATAAAGCAGTTTATTCAACTTGTCCAGATTTGTATTTGGATTAGGATTCATCTTTACCAGCTCAGCATAAGTATTGGCGCTTTTTTCCAGGCTGGCCATCGCATTCAATACCTTACTAAAGTCCAGGTATGGAACTGGGTCGTTTGCGGCAGGCTGGATGTAGGTTTGTTTTGGATCACTCGCCAATGTGTAACGATTTTCACGAATCATCTGATTTTCTACTTCGGTAGATTCGCGCATGTTGCTGGTAAGTGCCGTTACTTCATTGACGTAACCGTTTACCGTTTTGTAAAATCCCTTGAAATCGAAAGGCAAAATGTTTGCGTTGGCAAGGCGTAATGTAGCGCGGCCAGCTGTTTTGGCAAGGGCTACTCCATATTCAAATGTTGGGTCTTTGAATCTTTTATAATGGTCGTAAGAGTCATAAATAGAATGATATTCACCACCACCACCTTCACCACCGTACCCAATGTTAAGTGCGGGTATTCCCAAATGCTGAATGAAAGGACTGTAGTCAGAACCTGAGCCCAATGCATCTATTGTCATGGAGGAGGAATTCATGATCTCTTTTTTAGCTTTTGCAGAAGATGTGTTGGCGGCCATCGCTGATTTTCTTCTTTCCAATACGCTTACTCCTGTTTGGGGGTCTGTTACATCCCTGGCTACATCACTTACCAATTGCTGTAGTGTGTGGGAGCCTTGCGCGTATAAAAAGCCTCTTGAGTTTCCATCAGAGTTGATATAGGCGACTAATTTTTGCTGCAATTCTTGCGCATGGTGTTCAGCCCATTCGGTAGACCCCAGTAGACCGGGTTCTTCACCATCCCACCCTGCATATACGATAGTGCGTTTTGGTTTCCATCCTGTTTTCGTCAACTCGGCAATGGCTCTAGCCTCTTCCATAAGCGCCACCATTCCACTAATAGGATCTGCAGCACCATTTACCCAGGCATCGTGATGGTTACCGCGCATTACCCACTCATCAGGTAATTCAGACCCTTTCATTTTTGCAATTACGTTGTGGCAGTCCACCAATTTCCAATCGAACTGTAAATTCAAATGAACTTTTACCGGACCGGGACCTACATGGTAAGTGATAGGCAATGCGCCTCGCATATATTCAGGTGCTACCGGACCTCCCAGGGCACGCAACAACGGCAATGCGTCATCGTATCCAATAGGAATAACCGGAATACCAATCAGGTTATCGGCCTGTGCTCTTTCAATTCTTTTTGCTTCTTCTGTTGCGCCAATATTGGGAGTCAAAGGATCACCAGGCCTAACAGGCAGATCCAATACAGATCCACGTTGTGCACCCAAACCAGGACGATAGGGTCCTTTTGGATATACGTCACCATGGAAGTATCCGTCATCTTTTGGATCAGAGTAGATGATACAACCAATGGCTCCTTTCTCCTCTGCTACTTTTGGCTTGATACCTCTCCAGGAGCCACCATATTTGGCAATTACGATTTTGCCTTTTACATCAATACCTAATTTTTCCAGTTCTTCATAATCGCTTGGAACACCATAACCTACAAACACCAATTCAGCGGTTACGTCCCCATCTGCTGAAAAGGCATGGTAGGTGGGGAGTTGTTCTTTTATTTGTCCACTTGTGGCATCCTCTTTTAATGCAGGCTCAACCAGTTTGGCTTTGAACTTGGTAGGAGCCACCATTTCCAATACCCTCACTTTGGGAGTAGGAAACAGTACTTTGTAGGTCTCTATTTCGGCCTCATATCCCCAGCTTCTGAATTGATCTCTCATCCACTCTGCATATTCCTTGCCCATTTTGGATCCAAGATGATGAGGATTTGCTGTTAGCTTTTTCATCCATTGGTCCAGGTTGGAAGCTTTTAAGTAGCTATCGAATTTTTCCTCAAGGGCAATTTCCACTTTGGCCGACTCTTCCGTAAAACCCTGAATAGTTTTTTGCGCAAAAGCACTTAAAGAAATGACAAAAATGAAAACAATAAAAAGTACATGTTTCATGATGGGATGATGGTTTAGTTTTCAGTTTTCAATATAACCCAACTTGGGAATATTACTCCAATATGTTTGACGATCGGCTTTGGGATAGTATTAAGATATAATAAAAAAGGGCACTAAGAGCGCCCTAAGGTTAAGGTTTTGATGTCTGCTTACTTTCTTCCAATTACCTTCTCTACAGCAGACACAATATTTTCAGGAGATAAGCCATATTTTTTTAATAAATCCATTGGTTTGCCACTTTCTCCAAAAGAATCATTAACGGCCACCATCTCTATTGGGGCAGGGTGGAACCGGGTAAGTGTTTGAGCAACACTATCGCCAAGACCCCCATTCATTTGATGTTCTTCACATGTAACTGCACAACCCGTTTTAGAAACCGACTTGATAATGGCATCTTCGTCCAAAGGTTTTATGGTATGGAGGTTGATCAACTCAACACTGATTCCCTTTTCAGCAAGAATGGCCTCAGCTTCTATGGCTTGCCATACCATGTGTCCATTGGCAAAAATAGTGACATCTTTTCCTGCTATCATTTTATCGGCTTTACCGATCTCAAAAGGTCTGTCCGGGGCAGTGAATACCGGCCACCCTGGTCTACCAAATCTGAGATAGGCAGGACCAACGTGATCTCCTAAAGCAATGGTTGCCGTTTTGGTTTGATTATAATCACAAGGAACGATTACTGTCATACCTGGGAGCATCTTCATCATACCCACATCTTCTAAAATTTGATGGGTTGCTCCGTCTTCACCTAATGTGAGTCCGGCATGAGAGGCGCATATTTTTACATTTTTTCCGGAATAGGCAATTGATTGCCTGATTTGATCGTAGACTCTTCCAGTAGAGAAGTTAGCAAAGGTACCCGTGAATGGAATCATGCCTCCAATGGTCATTCCTGCAGCTACTCCCATCATGTTTGCCTCTGCAATGCCCATCTGGAAAAAACGATTGGGAAATTCTTTTTGAAAGTCACCCATTTTAAGAGAACCTGTTAGGTCGGCACAAAGACCTACAACACTGCTGTTTTTCCTGCCTAACTCAAGGAGCCCATCTCCGAAACCTGAACGGGTATCTTTTTTATCGGTAAAAGTATATTTGGTCATTTCAGTACTTTGAGGTTCTTCTATTAGTATTTAAATCGTGTGTGGTAATGCCTTGCTGTGAAGGTGTTTTCAATAATCTCCAACGGTCTCTTCCAATTGACTTAATGCATCCGCTAATTGTTCATCGTTGGGTGCAATACCATGCCACTTGTGTGTGCCCACCATAAAGTCAACACCATAGCCCATTTCTGTTTTCATCAAATTCATTACAGGCTTACCTTTTCTGGTAAGTGAGATAGCGTGTTTTAGTGTTTTGATTACTTCCTCCAGGTCGTTGCCATTGCTCTCTATTACCTCCCAACCAAAAGCTTTCCATTTTGCTTTGAGGTCATAGAGAGAAAGTACCTTATCAACAGGTCCGTCAATTTGCTGACCATTGAAGTCTATTGTGGCCACGATGTTATCAATTTTGTTGTGCGCGGCATACATGGCTGCTTCCCATACCTGGCCTTCCTGCTGCTCCCCGTCACCCATAAGGGTGAAAACGAGTCGGTCATCATTGTTTAGCTTTTTCGTTTGTGCCGCTCCTATGGATACCGAAAGTCCTTGCCCTAACGACCCTGATGCCACACGGACACCTGGAAGATGTTCGTGAGTGGCGGGATGTCCCTGAAGCCTTGTATTCAGTTTTCTGAAGGTGGCCAACTCGGCCACATCAAAATAGCCAGCACGAGCAAGAGTGGAATACCATACCGGTGAGATGTGTCCGTTAGATAAGAAGAACAAATCTTCACCTTTACCATCCATATTGAAGGCTTTGTCATGCTTCATGATCTCAAAATAGAGGGCAACAAAGAACTCAGTACACCCTAGAGATCCGCCAGGATGCCCTGATTGACAGGCATGTACCATACGAACAATATCTCTTCTGATTTGTGAAGGTAGTTTCTTAAGTGTAGCGAGATCGGCCATGTGCAATAGGTTTAGGCGCGAAGATGTGCGAATTTTATAAACCCTGCAAAGGAAATAATAACCAATACAGTGATTGATGCAAATTAAATGAAGGGGTCTACTTCGCTTTCTTCTTCGCAGCCTTTTTTGCTGCTTTTTTTACCGCCTTTTTAGAAGCACTTTTTTTTGTATTGATTTTTGGTGCCGTTGCCCTGGTCTGGCTTTTCGGATTGAGTATTTGATCTGCGTGATTTTTAGTATCTACTTTTTCGATGATTTCTTCAATTACTCCCTTCTCATCAATGATGAAAGTGACTCTGGCAGTGCCCATATATTTTCTTCCATACATTGATTTCTCAATCCATGTGCCATACTTGGTATGGATCACTTTATCAACATCGGCAAGCAAACGAAAGGGGAGGTTTTGCTTTTCGATAAATTTCTGATGCGATTTTTCAGAATCTGTACTCACACCCAGCACTTCATATCCTTTTTTTTGAAGCAGTTTATAGTTGTCTCTCAAATTACAGGCTTCTGCAGTGCATCCCGGGGTTTGGTCTTTTGGGTAAAAATAGAATACTACTTTTTTTCCTTTGAAATCGGACAGAGCGACTTTGTTTCCATCCTGATCGTTGACCTTAAAGGCAGGTGCTTTTTGACCGATTTTTAATGCCATTTGCTAAGGGATTTTTTCTTTATAAATGTTTTCGTTGCCCGCATTGTCCACTACTTTCACAGATAAGTCACCTTTGAGCGGGATTTTACTGTTCTGCCGCTCAGCCCAGATCATATTTGTTTTGTAATCATAGTTCATCAGCAACCATTCCCCATTGATACTGGCTTCATAGTAGGCAATGCCCGACAAGTCATCATAAATTTTGAATCGGGCTGCTGCACCGTTTACTGCCATCTTTCGAATGGATGGAGCATTGGTATCTTCCAAAAGGACGAAATCACCAAAGTCTCTTGTGGAGAATGTGATTTTCCCATTGACCCAAGTGCCACCCATGTATTGAAAGTATCTGCCCGCAGAACGATAGACAGAAAATTTCTCAGTATAACTTCCTTTGGGCTTTAAGGTAATACTGATGTTTCTGTTGATAGGGTAGATGGAGTCACCAATAGAAAACACTTCTTTGTCTTTGTTGGAATGCCTCAGTCTTAAAAAGACGGTATCGTACAACGAACTTCTTGAAAAAGAAATATCCACCAGATTGCTATAATATTTGTAAGGGACACCAGAAGGGATCATGTCTTTAAAGTCTGTGTGCAAAATTTCGTTACCTATCTTGATGGAGTCAGGTAATTTTTTTCTGAGATCAAAAAGAAAGACATGCTGATTTTTTCCAGAATAAGCCGGAGCCACGTTTTCGGAACCCTTGCTGGAGTAAGTGATAGCACTATCTCCCAATGCCCTTGAACTGGTAATCTCCAGTATGTTTTCGATGTATTTATGAGAAAAGTTTCGTGATGAAGGTGCCATGGTATTCACCTCCGTAGAGGGGGTACTGGGTCTTAAAGAAAGGTTCACTTCACTTTCGTTACCATAACTATCCTTCATGAGGATCTTTATAGGTACATCTTTATCTTTTACGGTTACAATACCCTTGTTCTGGGTTCCAGCATAATAGTTTAACCCATTTCCGTCATCGATATATAGTTTGTTGTATCGGTCACCGCTATTTTTCAAAGTGGTATAGTCCATAAGGGTCAGGATGTTTCTCGTATCACCAAAGTTTACTTTGTCAATTACTTGCTTGAATACCTTTTGTTCTCCGGCAAACATTTCAATGTGGTTGATGCCGCATCGGGATCTTGAGTTATCCAATTTGTCGTGCCCCAACAGTTCAATACCAATGGTGCCGGAAGCCAAAATTGGAAACGGCAATCGATAATTATCACCCTCTTTTACTACATAGAATTCAAACCTTCCAAACTGGTCGTTGATTCTCGAATTGATGTCCATTGTTCTAAAGGCAATCTTTTGAGCAATAGGGGGGATATTATCCACCACCTCATCGAAGTTAAAGATGAGCGGATTGAGTGCTTCATTGTTTTTATCTCTGATGTCGAAGTGAAGATGAGGGCCACTGGAGCCACCCGAATTACCGGAGAAGGCAACGGTGTCACCTCTTTTAATAACGAAAGTATTGGGGCCAAAGAATAGATTGACGTCAAAGGACTTTTTGCGGTATTGTTCTTTCCTTACGTAATCAGCAATTTTTTTCTCAAAACGGTCGAGGTGACCATATACGGTAGTGTGTCCATTGGGATGGGTGATATAAAGCGCATTACCATATCCGCCTGTGCTAATACTGATTCTTGAAACATAACCCTGTTGTGCAGAAAGAATAGGAACCCCAATACGGCCGTTCGTACGCACATCAATTCCGGAATGGAAATGATTGCTACGAAGTTCACCCATGGTGCCCGCCAGTAAGTTAGGCGAACCTGGCTCTACAGGAAACAGATAGGTATCTGCACCTGTACTTGCCCTGTCCAAA
>DDUM01000036.1 GCA_002344795.1 Flammeovirgaceae bacterium UBA2338
GCGTAAAGAATGCCTAAAATACCTCCTATGACCGCTCCAGATAAAAATGCCATTAAAGCTCCACTCTTTTTACTCATATCAAGTTCAATTTTGGGATTGTAAAGATACAACGAAAATGTAAGAAGTCCACTTTTAGGGCTTTTTACGGCATTTCTTTCCCGTAGATTCCTATTTGTTATCGATAAGTCCCCTTCCGCTTTTCTTTACTACACCGGATGCCACCAACTCTTTGGCGATCACATCAAGGATACCATTCACAAATTTGGCGCTTTTAGGGGTGCTGTAGTTTTTGGTGAGCTCTATATACTCGTTGATGGTCACTTTCACGGGGATAGCCGGAAAATTAATCAACTCTGTGATGGCCATCTCCAGAATTATCCTGTCAGTCAAAGGCAGCCTGTCCACTTCCCAGTTTTTCGTATTTCTGGCTATCAAATCCTTGTTTGACTGTTCGATTTGTGTGGTCTTTTCAAAAAGTATATCCATAAATACGAGATCATCCTCCCAGTCCATGGATAATTTTTGCAATTGAATGGTGCCTTGTTCAGGGTTTAATGACTTCAATGTTTTATCCGCAAGGCTCTTAACAATGTTATGATCTTCCGTCCAGCGAATGTCACGCTCAGCAAAAAAATCATTGATGACTGTCTCTCCCAAAATAAGTTTGCGGACAATATGTTTAATGATGTCCTTCTGCTCGTTCTCTCCTGGGACGTCTCCTTTCACATACTCTAAATAAACTTTATCAGTTTTAATGACATCGCGAAACCAATCTTTAACCAACAATCTGTTGTTGTCCCATGTTGCATTGGTTTTCAGCAATAAGCCTTGCACCGCCTCATCTTTTCTTAGCGCAGTGATAAACCCGTTTTTTAAAAAATTTGAATGGTCAATTTTCTTGTCGGACTTCCCTACGTCAGCAAACGCAATCAATAAGCCCAATACCTCGTAATAGCGCTGATTGATTTTCTCTACTTCTGCTACGAGATTCTTTTTTAAGAAGCTAAAGTCTTTTTTATTACTACTATGACAAAGCTTAATGGCCTCCTCAACAACGCTATTTACCCTGGCGTCTTCACTTTCATTCACTTTTTTATTTACCAAAAGCTTCTTGTACAATGAAAGCGCTTCGCTTTTCTTTTCTTTAAGCAGTGGCTTGTCCTGTACCTCCATTGAATTGAGGTCGGGGGAAAAACGTTCTTTAATTAAATCCTGCGCCAGTGTGTTATTCGCTTCCACACATTGTTCGTATGCAAACAAGGTTTGCATAATCTTTATCCGAAGCGTACGTCTGTTTAGCATGATTCAATGAACGTTGTGTGCGCGAAATTACAACGATTGAGTTAATAAACGAAAAGAAGTAGTGGTGATGATACTATCTTGGAATCCTCACCTTTCCAACCTCTTCAATTCTTTTTTCTGCCATCTTAATCGCTGCTTCCTGACTGGTGATTTTTTCCTTTTCTGCCAGGTTCAGAATACTAAGGCATGTATCATAAATCTTTTCAGTATGACGATATACTCTTTCCCGGTTGTAGTTGCCGTAGAACTCGTTACCTACACTGATTACACCTCCCGCGTTGATCAGAAAATCAGGGGCATAAACAATACCTCTATCCAGCAACATATTGCCGTGCTTTAACTCCTCCTTCAACTGGTTATTGGCACCTCCCGCTACCAACGCACATTTTAATCTGGGGATGGTATCGTCATTTAAAGATGCACCCAATGCGCATGGCGAATAGATGTCCATGTCCAGATCATAGATCTTATCCTGATCAATAGTATCCACACCAAAACGCTTCGCGATAGCCTTCATTTTCTCTTCAGAAATATCCGTGATGGTCACTTTGGCGTTTTCTTTTACCAATCGTTCTACCAGATAAGAACCTACCTGACCTACACCCTGCACTCCAATTTTTTTTCCTCCCAGGTCATCCGTTCCAAAAACTTTTTTTGCAGTGGCCTTTATACCCATGTATACACCGTAAGCCGTTACGGGTGAAGGATCTCCCCCTCCTCCCATTGACTCCGGAAGTCCTGTTACATATTTTGTTTCCATGCTGATGTATTCCATATCAGCCGTATTCATATTAACATCCTCTGCTGTAATGTATTTCCCGCTCAGGCTTTGGATAAATTTTCCAAACCTTCTCAGGTACGCTTCCGTTTTCATGGTCTTGGCATCTCCTATCAACACCGCTTTTCCTCCTCCCAGATTTAAACCGCTGATGGCCGCTTTAAAAGTCATTCCTCTGGAAAGGCGAAGGACATCCGTAAGCGCCTCCTGTTCTGAAGCATAGTTCCACATTCGGGTACCACCAAGGGATGGACCCAGTGCTGTATTGTGGATGGCTATTAATGCTTTGAGGCCAGTAGCTTCATCATAACAATGCACCACCTGCTCATGACCGAGTTCTGCTACCATAGAAAACAGACCTTCGGATTTCAGCGATTGAACTTCTTTAATTTCCATCGATTTATAATTTAAATTTTTGATTGGCTACTTTTGCCCCTCTCGCATTAAACGAAATTGTAGAGTGGGTGGGCAAAACTATCTTTTTTCTGGTTTTATATCAAAGACTGGTCTGCTCACAAATTGAACTAATGCAATATTCTTTCGTTTTTAGGAGATCAAGCTAATTTAATTTCATGAAGGAACTCGGATACCTCAATAAATACCTGATAAAATATAAGTGGCATATCATCTGGGGAGCCGTTTTTATAATCATATCCAATGTTTTTCAAATTCTTCCTGCCCAAATGGTACGTCATGCCATCGATTTGGTGATTGATAATATCAGAATTTATGAGGCTTTCGACCAACTCAGTGTACAAAGCAATTTTTTTGAAGTTTTTGCTTTCGGAATACTTGTGTACGCTGCCCTTATTCTTATCATGGCGTTGCTGCGGGGCATCTTTCTCTATTTTGTGAGGCAAACGCTCATTGTGATGAGTCGCATTATTGAATATGATTTGAAGAATGAAATATTTGAACACTACCAAACGCTACCCCTAAGTTTTTACAGAAGAAATAATACAGGAGATTTGATGAACAGAATCTCTGAAGATGTAGGTAGGGTAAGAATGTATTTGGGACCCTCCATTATGTATGGGCTGCAGCTCTTCACACTATTTGCCATGCTCATCCCTATTATGTTTAGCATTAGCCCTATGCTCACCTGGTATGCGTTGATTCCCCTACCTCTGTTGTCCTTCTCTATTTA
>DDUM01000037.1 GCA_002344795.1 Flammeovirgaceae bacterium UBA2338
ACCCTTGAAGAAGACGTAACCAGCCTAAATGAGGTGGTGGTTACCGCAATGGGTATATCCCGCGACAAGGCTTCACTGGGGTATTCCGTACAGCAAGTTGGCGCTGAAGATGTAACTAGCAGTGGAAACTCAAATTTGCTGGATGCTGTTAATGGAAAGCTTTCGGGCGTTCAAATACAAAATTCCGGTGGTCAACCCGGGAGTGGAACGAACGTGATTATCCGTGGATTTTCGTCCATTAGTTATAGTAATCAGCCTCTTTATGTGATTGATGGAATCCCGATCAGCAACGAAGTTGTGGGTGGTGATTTCGATGGAACCACTACCTCCAACCGAGCCATTGACATCGATCCCAATACAGTTGAAACACTTACTGTCCTGAAGGGACTGGCAGCAACATCTCTTTACGGTATCAGAGCGGCCAACGGGGCCATTATCATTACTACAAAAAAAGGAGGAGTGACTAAGAAAAAGGGATTGAATGTAGAGTACTCATACAAACTCTCTACGGAGAAAGTAAATAAACTACATGAAATGACCGACAAATTCGGAAGAGGTGCAAATGGATCGTATCTCGAATCTCAATGGAGTTGGGGCCCCGCAGTTGCAAGTAATCCTTTATTTCCGGGTGCTGTAGGTTCAGGAACCAGTATGGTTGACCTGGATGGAACTGGCCGTAAAGATGTATCCGGTACACCTATCCCCGCATTTCCGGGCAACTACGAAAGGTTCTGGAAAGACGGGAATACCCAAAAGCATTACCTGGCAGTAGATGGTGGTGGAGAAAACACAAATTATTATTTGGGTTTCTCCTCCTTAGACCAAACCGGCATTATTCCTACCTCCACATACGATAAGTATTCTTTTGTAACCAATTTAAATACCAAACTGAGCGAGAGGGTTTCCCTGAGCACTAAACTAAATTACATAAATACAGGAGGAAACCGTGTTCGTGAGAGAAATGGCCTAATGCTTACATGGCCTTTTTGGCCCAATATATTGGATGTTAATGCCTTTCCATGGAAGGATGCCAATGGCGACAAGACATGGTATCCTACTACACCTCATCCACAATGGGTTGTCAACGAAGATGGAGAAAAATGGCGTATAAACAGATTTATTGGGAATGTGAGGGTAGGGGTTGAAGTAGCTAAATGGATGAACATCAGTTGGAACTTAGGCTTGGATACTTTTGGGGAACGTAGAAGCGAAATCAGGCCAATTGGCTCAGGCCAAACTCCCAACCAAATGGGTGATATTAGCGAGTTTAGATTGACGAGCAGCGATGTCACCAGTGATTTTATCGTATCTGGTACCGTACCTTTATCCGATAAGTTAGAAGTAAGTTACATTGCGGGTAATAATTTTTATCAATGGAACCAAGATAATATCATTGCCAAAGGAACATCATTTGTATTGCGTGACTTCCTTGATATATCTAACACGATAGATCAGAACATCATAAAAAATGATGATGGAAGAATTCTTATTGGGGCATACGGAGGTATTACGCTTGGTTATAACCATATGTTGTACCTGGGCTTTACCGGTAGAA
Organism: Flammeovirgaceae bacterium UBA2338; assembly: GCA_002344795.1. Lineage (GTDB taxonomy): Bacteria > Bacteroidota > Bacteroidia > Cytophagales > Cyclobacteriaceae > ELB16-189. The sequence goes on from DDUM01000037.1 coordinate 1,556, forward strand.
ACGACTGGTCTTCCACCCTTCCAAGTAACAACAATAGTTTTTTCTACCCTTCGGTTAACCTTGGCTTCATAGCCTCAGAAATACTTAATGCAGAGTGGCTTTCATTTCTAAAGTTGAGGGCTTCTTTGGCCAAAGGTGCCAATGACGCCCCCACGCAAAGTTTGCGTAATGTATTTGTCAAAAATGATCCCAATGTCTTTGGAAGACCCCGGTTTTCACAAAGTTTATTGCTGCGAAATCCAAATTTAAGGCCTGAAAAAACCACCGAAACAGAAGTGGGATTTGAGTCCATTTTTCTGCAAAATAAGATCGGCTTAGATTTCTCGTACTACAATCGTCTAAGCGAAGACCAAATTATTCAGGTACCGGTCTCTACCGCCATGGGCTTTACTAACCAACTTGATAATCTTGGAACAGTTAGGAACAAGGGCGTTGAGATTACACTTTCGATAAATGACCCAATAAAATTTAGAGACTTAAAGTGGAATACCAATTTTAATTTTACCCGGAATGTAGGACGTGTTGAAAAAATAGCTGACGGAAGAGACAGGGTGATACTAGGTGGGTCAAGTGAAGATTGGGCGCAAGCTTTGGTAATCGCTATTGAGGGACAGCAGTTGGGTGCATTGTATGACTATCCGTATCAGCGATATGGCGTAACTGAAAATGATCCCAATTATTTGGCTGCCCCAATTGTAGTAGGGGCGAATGGTCTTCCACTGCGTGGTGGACAGCGAGTTCTTATGGGTAATGTTAACCCTGACTGGATACTTGGCATTTCCTCCAATCTTAAATATAAAGGAGCAAGTTTTGGGTTTACGTTGGAGCGAAAGCAAGGTGGTGATGTGGTAAACGGTTTCGGTGCCATACTTACCTACTCAGGTAAAGCTAAAATCACTGAAGAACGTTTCTACCCTAATGATGCCAATGTCAATAGCACGAGAAACTTTGGAGGGGTATATCAGGATGGTACGCCCAACAATATAGAAGCCCCTTTAACCAATGCCTTCTGGGGCAATACGTACAGAAGAGTAGGGGAAAATAATATAGAAGATGCTTCCTGGTGGAGATTGCGCAATATCTATATCGGTTACTCCTTACCTAAAGCGTGGTTAAGCAAAATGAATATCCAGGATTTGGAATTTACTTTTACCGCAAGAAATGCATGGCTGAAGACAGGCTATTCAGGTAATGACCCTGAGATCAGCGCCAATGGCGTGGGTAACATTCAGGGCTTTGATGATTTCATGATTCCAAATACCAAATCTTTTGAAATTGGCGCACGTGTTAAATTTTAATTCGTATGCCTTAAACAACCTGTACAATGAAAAAATTTATGAAAATATTTATTGCTATTATAGGCATGTTGGTCATTGCGAGTTGTGACCAAACATTTGAAGAAATAAACAAAAGCAAAAATCAACCTGAGAAAGCATCTGTCAATGTGTTACTCACCGGAGGGATTTATGCCCAGCTTGATAATTTCGGTGGGAGACAGGAAGGATACATGGAACCTTTTAACCAGCGAATGTCAGGGATATTTGTATCCTCATCAAATATGGATCAATATATACTTGATAACAGCACGTTCAGTTATTTTTTTACCGGTCTTTACTCTGGGCCTCTAAACTCCTACAAGGCCATTATAGCATTGGGAGCAGAAGAACAATCGTGGCATTATGTAGGCGCTGCCAAGGTAATGACTGCACTTGCTTTGGGTACACTCACAGATCTGTACGGGGATATCCCATGGTCTGAAGCTTTAGATGTTGACAATGCTTTTCCAAGTTATGATTCCCAGGAATCCATATACCTTGAAATTGAAAGGTTGCTTAACGAAGCAGTGGCAGACCTCGGAAAAACTTCAGTCAGACCCCTTACCCAGGGCGATTTTATTCTCAATGGCAATGTGGATGCATGGATAGCCTCTGCGCATTTGTTGGCAGCACGGTATGCCAATCATTTGAGTAAGGTTGATCCAGCCGGTAGCGCTACAAAGGCATTGGCGCATGTTGATGCATCAAAAGCCGCGGGCATAAGTTCTTCAACAGATCTAAAAATGAAATATGAAGGAACATCGCAAAGCCTGAATAGATGGAACCTCCTTTATAACAACAACTCGATGGTGGCATCAAAGAACTTTATGGATTCTCTACTGTCGCAGAATGATCCGCGCCTGGATGCTTATTTTTCTGAGATTGATGGCCAGGGCAGATTTACCGGGTTTAAAGGCAAACCGGTGGGAACTGGTTCGGTTCCTGAATTTTTCTCGGCAGTCAATCCCAATAGTTGGTATTCCCGAGCCAACTCTGACCACATGGTGGCCACTTATTTTGAGTTGTTGTTTATTGAGGCTGAGGCTGCCTTCCGGCTCAGCGATTTCTCCAGAGCCGCAACTGCCCACAATGCAGCAGTAAGGGAACAAATCGAATTAGTAGTGAATGATAAGGCTGATCCGAGAATAGCACCTTACCTGGCGACCTATGCCAGTGAAACAGGAGCAACCATTACGATGGAAAAAATAATGACCGAAAAATGGAAGGCTACTTTTACAATGGGAGAAGAGACGTGGACTGACCTTAGGAGGCACGACTTTGCTTATCCAACGTCAATTCAAATTCCAAAATTCAGTAATGGTACACCGGTGGCCAGTGAATTTATTCGAAGGATATTATACCCTCAGGATGAACTTGATAAAAACTCTGAAAATGTACCAAACGTCACGAGTGTTTTCGAACGGCTTTGGTGGGATAAATGATGTGTCAAGTTAACCTAATTTAGTATTAAGGTACGTGGATCATTGCTTGCATTCGAAGTAGTGGTCCACGCATCCTTATTGAAGTAAAAATACCATTGAAATACACCTCATGAGCTGCAATTATGCCTTTTTTTCCGCATTGAAGTTATATTTTTCTAAAAAAGGGGACACTTCCATATCCTGTCTGTACTATATGATTAAAAGACGGGATATTAATGAAATATGTAGATTATCACGTTTGGGATTTTTTAGGGGATGAATTTTTCGTAGCCTGGGTAAAGAACCCAACCCGGGAGGCGGATGAATTCTGGTCTGAATGGATTAGGACTAACCCTGATCGCCTCTCCA
>DDUM01000070.1 GCA_002344795.1 Flammeovirgaceae bacterium UBA2338
CAACTTATTTCAGTACCCTACAGTTACCGGTTGCCAGTTGCCAGTTCCCAGTACTTCTTAATCATTTTCAAAAATTCCTCCATCTCGTTGAGTGGAACCATGTTGGGGCCGTCACTTAATGCCTTTGAGGGATTAGGGTGGGTTTCGATAAAAAAGCCATCCACTCCTACTGACGCTGCGGCACGTGTGAGGTAAGGCGCGAACTCCCGTTGTCCCCCTGACTTACCTCCCAGTCCGCCAGGTTGCTGAATGCTGTGGGTAACATCAAAAATTACTGGCGCATATTGTCGCATTATCGGAAGGGATCTGAAATCCACTACCAAATTGTGGTAACCAAAACTTGCCCCGCGCTCTGTCAAGAACACATTGTCATTGCCTGCTTCACGCACTTTGTCCACCGCATACCGCATGTCTTCCGGTGCCATGAATTGTCCCTTCTTCACCTTCACTGCCTTTCCCGTTTTGGCTGCGGCAATGAGTAAATCCGTTTGCCGACAAAGAAAGGCCGGTATCTGTAGTACATCTACCACCTCCGCCACTTCTGCACACTGATACGATTCGTGCACATCGGTGACTGTGGGCACACCTAAATCTTTTTTTACTCTGGACAAAATTTCGAGACCGCCCTCCATCGAAGGCCCCCGGTAAGAAGAAGCGGACGTGCGGTTGGCTTTGTCAAAGGAAGCCTTGAACACATAGTCGATGCCCAACTCTTCACAGATTCTCTTTACCTCCGTGCCCGTTTCCATACAAATGTCGTAACTCTCTGCAGCACATGGTCCTGCAAATAACACCAGGCGATCTCCACCCAAGGTGATCTTGTCTGTTATCGATACCTTTTCTTTAAATATGTCCATTATACTTTAATTTTTCCCTTTAACGAATTATCAAACCCGTGAAGCAATTCCCTCGCAATGATCTTTAAGGTATCAGAAAAGTCAAGATCCCGAAACTCCTTTTTTATCCATTGCACCTCATTCAATTGGCTCACATTGAAGTCATAAATCATCTTTGAAACTACAATTTCATTCACCCAGGCATCCTTTCTTCTCGCATCTGCTATTATTTCTTCCCAGTTAAACGAGAATTTTAGACTTAAAAAAACAATATCAACAATGTCTTTAGGCGCATTGCGACTTAAAGCCGTAATTTTATTTGATAAAATATTCTCCCAGGAATCAATTTTTGAAAATAAAGGATGGGCCGTTAATGGATCTTTATGATTTTGAAAAAAATCAAGATCATCTGAGTATCTGTGATCCAAATAACAACGACTTAATGCCGTTCCTCCTGTGAGGTAAAAAGGAGTATTGATTTTATCAATGCAATAAAGCACTTTGTCTTGCAAGGGATAAAGTTGGTCTCTATAATAACTCTCTGACATACCTATAGCGGTCTCTTAACAGAGGAGGAAACAATCCCTTCATTACCTCCTCTGACAGTAATTCTTTATAAAGGTCTGATGATACCAACTTACGGACTTTATGCCACGGATAATAATTCAATAACTTAATGAACAATTCATTCCGATTTATTTTGTCAATACGCTCCACTTTGCCTTCCAAAATCAGTATGGCTTTCTCGGGATCCACTTTGTGATCCCAAAACAGTCGCTTTAGCATATCCACTTTTTCTCGGTGGTCCATTACTTATTCTTCAAAATTTTTGACAATATACCTTTTGCTGCCAGCACCAAATCCGCGACTTCTCTCAATACACCTTCCCCTCCTTTGGCTTTCGTACTCATGTCCACCATTTTCTTTAAATAAACTGGCGCATCTGCCGGGCAAATTGCCAATCCACTCAATTGGAGCGGGCCGAGATCGTTAATATCATCACCAATATAGATTACTTCTTTTTTCTTCAGCTTGTGATAGGCTGTCAGCTTTTTGAATACCGCAGCCTTGTCCAGTATTCCCTGATGACAAAAATCCATTTTCAACTCTGCACACCTTTTGGCTACGGCCGAACAATCTCTCCCCGAAATTGCTCCCACCACAATACCCGCTTTTTTTAAATGACCGATAATTTGTCCATCCTTCACATTAAAATGCTTTAATTCTTTACCGTCACTGTCGTAGATTATCTTTCCATCAGTGAGCACACCATCCACATCAAAAAAGATGGCCTTGACTTCGGCAGCCCTCTTTATCAGCGTTTTTGTGTATTTATTTAAAACTTCCCGGGCTGGCATCTAATAAATTGGTTGAATACGCTCGAAAATTAGGAAAAGCTTTTTACTTTAACCCTAAATAGGCATTGAGAGATGTACATTTTACGGTGTGATTGACGAATACTGACGATAGCAACGCTTAATGCTTTAAATTTAAAAACCTTTGATAATTTTATTGATCAGGGATTAAGTCACAAAAACAAGGTTAAGTGAAAGGAATCAAATTTATCATCTCATTCATAATCACCGTCACGCTGGTTTGGGCACTCAACAGAAGCTGGGATTTCGGTAATCCCATCCCTCCGCTGGGAAAGTTTCTTGACCCCCTCCATGGGTTTTGGGCCAACGCAGAACCGCCCTATGCTGACGATCAGCAGATTGACATACCCGGTTTGAAAGGAAAGGTCTCCGTGATCTACGACAGTCTGTTAATCCCTCACCTGTTTGCCGAAAATGATGATGACCTGTATCGCGTTATGGGTTATGTAACCGCGCAGCATCGCTTGTGGCAAATGGAGTTTCAAACCCACGCGGCAGCCGGCAGAGTATCTGAGATCATCGGGGATAAAGCGCTTGACTTTGACCGCAACCAAAGAAGAAAGGGGATGGTTTTTGGTGCTGAAAATTCAGCCAGGAGCCACGGTGAAGATCCCATCATTGGTAAAATCAATAAACAATATACAGAAGGTGTAAATGCCTATATCTCCTCACTTTCATATGAAAATTATCCCATAGAATACAAATTACTGGACTACGAACCAGAACTGTGGAATGAATTGAAAATGGGTCTGCTCCTCATGAACATGTCGAACACGCTGAATGTGGGTGAAGATGATTTTGAGATGACCAATGCGATTAATCTTTTTGGTAAAGAAATGCTGGATGTACTTTATCCAGATTGGGAAGGTGTTGGCGATCCTATTGTAGATAACCCTGGAGGATGGAAGTTCAACCCTATTACATTGGACTCTGTTCCTTTGGCCTTACCTGATCAGTTGATCAACATTCAACCCACCACTAAAGTGGTAAAGGGTGTGGGAAGCAACAACTGGGCAGTGAGCGGCATCAAGACGGCTACCGGTTCGCCCATACTGGCCAATGATCCTCATCTTGCCCTTAGCATGCCCTCCATTTGGTTTGCAGCCCATATGAAAAGTCCGGGTGTGAATGTCATGGGTGTCATGTTTACAGGATCACCTGTTGTTATTCTTGGTTTCAACGACTCCATCAGTTGGGGCGCCACCAATGCCCAACGCGATGTAGTAGACTGGTATAAAATAGAATTCAAAGACGAATCCAACAATGAATACCTCAGCGATGGCAATTGGCTTCCCACCAAAAAGGTAGTAGAGAAATTTGTGATCAAAGGAAAGGATCCTTTCTATGACACCGTTGTCTACACCCATCACGGTCCTGTGGTGTACGACAAATCTTTTCATGGCGAGTCAGAGAAAAACCATTATGCTTTCCGGTGGGTCTCCCACGATGAGTCGTTGGATTTGAAAACATTTTATTTATTGAACCGCGCAAAGAACTACCGCGATTATATGGCTGCCCTGGATTATTTCTCCGGGCCGGCACAAAACTTTGCATTCGCATCCACGGATGGAGATATTGCCATACGCATTCAAGGCAAATACCCGGTACGCAGGAAAGATGAAGGGAGATTCGTACTGGATGGCACCAAAACTTCTACGGAATGGCAGGCCTACATTCCCAATGAACAAAATATAATGTCCAGGAATCCGCAACGCGGTTTTATCAGTTCAGCGAATCAATACCCTGTAGATCCAACCTACCCTTATTACGTGCACAGCAATTCCTATGAAGCTTATCGCAACAGAATAATTAACCAGCGACTGAGTGAGATGGATGAAATCACTCCTGCGGATATGATGAAGTTGCAAAATGATAACTACAGTATACAGGCTGCAGAAAGTTTACCGTTTATGCTTTCATCACTTGATTCAGCCTCACTTACGAATTCCGAGCAAAAAATAGTTGAACTGCTCCAATCATGGGATTTTGTTTACAGTCCAGAGTCCATCGCAGCCACTTATTATGAAGTATGGTACAATAGTTTGTATCGCAATATCTGGGATGAAATGACATCGGGCACGGTTGCACTCTCCAGGCCCAGCGACTTTACCACCATAAAGCTGATGAAAACAGATTCTGCTTTGTCTTTTTACGATGTACAATCCACACCGGAGAAAGAAGACCTGCCCACCTTGATTCGACAAAACTTCGCCAAAAGCATTGATATGATTGACGTTTGGATGACAGAGAACGAAGGTGAAGCGCAGTGGGCATTATTTAAAAATACAAACGTTGGTCACTTACTAAGGCTCGAGCCTTTTAGCTATCATGTAAAAAACGGTGGCCATGGAAGTACCATCAATGCCACCACGGGTACAAATGGACCAAGCTGGAGATTGGTGGCCAGCATGGAGAAGACGGGCGTAAAAGCCTGGGGTGTTTATCCTGGCGGGCAAAGCGGTAATCCCGGAAGCCGGTTTTATAACGATCTGCTGGATCCGTGGGCTAACGGCAAGTACTTCCGCTTAAAGTTTCCGCATTCCGAAAAAGAAACTACACCTTATCGTTATTATACCACCACATTTAATTCGACATCCAAGTGAGATTCATTGTCCAAATCATTATCACCGCTATAGTTTGTTTCATGTTTCAGAAATTATTTCCCTGGTGGACTATGGCCATAGGCGCTTTCCTTGTGGGTTTTGTATTCAGCAATTCAGGGTTTAAGTCCTTTCTTTCCGGATTTATTGCCATCGGTTTACTTTGGCTCGGACTCGCTCTCTATGTAGACAATGCCACCCAGTCGATACTTACCGAAAAGATCAGTCAGTTATTTCCTCTCAATCTATTCGTGTTAACAAGTCTGGTGGGTGGTTTGGTAGGAGGCTTTGCTTCCCTGACTGGTGCCCTGTTAAAACCATAATAATAATGTGAAACACGCTTTTCTTCTACTCCTGACTTTGTTCAATGCCAGCATACTGTTTGCGCAAACGAAAGAAGGATTAGTGGAATTGAATGGCACCCAACTTTTTGTAAAAACCACAGGACAAGGTGAGCCCATCGTGGTGATTCATGGTGGACCCGGTATGAATCATACCTACTTCCTCCCCCATCTGAATAAGCTCGCTAAAAATTTTCAGGTCACCTATTACGATCAGCGGGCAAGTGGCAGATCAGCTATCCCGGACACCAACACTATTACCCTTCAAACATTTGCTGAAGACATTGACGCCATCAGAGAGTATCTGGGACATGATCAAATCTATTTACTGGCTCACTCCTGGGGAGCGCTTCCGGCCATTCAATATGGTCTCGAATTTCCCGACAAGCTGAAAGGAATCATTTTCTGTAATCCCATTCCTTTTAACAAAGCCTATGATGAAGAAATGAAGACAGCACAGCAAAACAAAATGGTGGGATCCGATAGCACCGATCGCTCTGTCATTATAGGTTCTCCCAACTTCAAAACAGGAAAGGTCTCCGCTTATAAAAAATTACTCCTCCTGTCTTTTCGGAACTCCTTTTATAAAGAAGCCCACTTCTCTCACCTTCATTTTGAGATGCCGGACAATTATATGGCAGCCAGTCAGGCGTTATACACCGGCCTTGGAAAGGAATTGAGTCAGTATGATTACTACGAAGAAATAAAAAAGTTTTCTTTTCCAGTATTGATTCTTCAAGGGAGTGCTGATGCCGTGCCACTTCGCGCCAGCCAACAGGCAATGGAAAACTTACCAAATGCTACTCTTAAGGAGTTTAAAAAAAGTGGTCATTTCATCTTTATTGAGGAGCCTAAGAAGTTTACCCACGTGGTAAGCAAGTTTATAGACAGGGATTGAGTAGTGGAGGCTGAATGCGTTGTAAACGCATGGTGATTGATTGAATGATTTCGGGTTGAGCACGCGTTATAAACGCGCGCTATATACAAGGGAGTGCTGATGCCGTGCCACTTCGCGCCAGCCAGCAGGCAATGGAAAACTTACCAAATGCTACTCTTAAGGAGTTTAAAAAAAGTGGACATTTCATCTTTATTGAGGAGCCTAAGAAGTTTACCCACGTGGTAAGCAAGTTTATAGACAGGGATTGAGTGGTGGAGGCTGAACGCGTTGCAAACGCATGGTGATTGATTGAATGATTTCGGGTTGAGCACGCGTTATAAACGCGCGCTATATACAATAGAGTTAGGGCAAAATAAAAACAGGACAAACGGAAGGAATTCCAATTTGTCCTGTCAAGTCGGGGCGGCAGGATTCGAACCTGCGGCCCTCCCGACCAGAGGTCGGGATACGCTACGGTTTTGTTTCGATCCACTGCCTAACCTTTGCAGGATTTTTCCAAGCTTTCAGTTTTCTTTCCAATTGTACAGCCTCAGCTCTGGAGTTAAATTGTTTGAAGAACAAAAGTCTCCAGGGACCCCTGTTTTTAGTGGCTAAGTTTTGATTTGAATTGTGTCTATGTAAACGGTCATCGATATCATTGGTTTGTCCAATGTAGAGTTTCTTGGTTGTTTCAGACTCGATGATGTAGGTGTAAAACATAGCACAAAAAAAGCCTCTTCGATATGAAGAGGCTCAATAAATGTCGGGGCGGCAGGATTCGAACCTGCGGCCCCCTGGTCCCAAACCAGGTACGCTACCGGACTGCGCCACGCCCCGAAACTTCTTTGTCTTTGTTTTGACTGGGGACTTACACCCAGTTGATTTTGTGATCCGGCAGGGACTCGAACCCCGAACCGTCAGCTTAGAAGGCTGATGCTCTATCCAGTTGAGCTACCGGACCCTGACTTCGCTTTCCTCCCGCATTCTGACACTATAGCTTCGTCAGACTCCGCCTGATAAAGTCTAATTCAGAATGGTGGTTTTCCGTGCTCAGTTTCTGGAAAGTGCCGCTTTACAAAAGCTTTTCCAGAACCACGTTTAAAATATTTCTCAAGTAAAATATTTCTCAAGTTCCCTCGCCTTTTCCGCTGTTTTTACAGCCAGAAAAAAAACCAGGTCATAAGGAGCATGGTGTTTAGTAGACTGATTCAACCCTCTATTGTGCGACTCAAGCCTTTCATCTACATTTCTCGTCATCCCCACATAAATGAAAGGATGATGAATGCTTTTTATAACATATACAAACCACATCTTCAAGAACGTTTCAATTGATCTAAAATCAATCTTACTGCCTGCTTTGCCATTTTCAACCCACGCTGGCTAGCCAAACGAAGCTATAGCGCAGGTAAGTGCGCTGCAAGCAAAGTTTGGCGGAGAGGGGGGGATTCGAACCCCCGGTACAGTTTAACCCGTACGACAGTTTAGCAAACTGTTGGTTTCAGCCACTCACCCACCTCTCCAAAATGAATTGAAGGCAGACTTTAGCACAACTCTCTTCCAAATCAGCCCGTTTGGCCTTTTCCTGAAAAGAGCTGCAAATATATCCCATCATTTTGTTGAATGAGAGGATTATGCCTTTTTTTTTTACTTTTTAAAGGGATTGCATGAGGGAGCTACCTTTTAATGTTCCGCCTCGCTGCTTTATTGAATTTCTCGGCTTTGTATTTATTGTATAGAGCGTCTCGTATTGAGCACGCGTTTATAACGTTTGCTATATTCATTCCCCCAATCAGGATCAACGAAGTTAATCCTCTTCACATCGAAGAGGCTCCATTTCTTTGTTGGAGAAGAACTCCAACAAAGGCTTAGGAACTCCAACAAAGCCTAGAGTACGATTAAAAAGGAAACTGCTCGTCTGCCGGCAAATAGAATGGTTTTCGATTTGTCCTGTTTTCATTTTACATAACTTCGCCCTATGGGTAAATCGAAGCATTTAGATCGTCCGCAATTTCTTGGTGAAGAGATTGCCAACAGCATTAGTCATGGTATTGGTTTTCTTGCAGCCGTAGCCGTAACGCCCATTCTTATTATCAAAGCAATTCCTTCAGGCTCTGCAGCGGTGGTCGGTGTGAGTGTCTTTGGCGCCACCATGATGATATTGTACATGGCATCGACCTTATATCATGCTTTTCCTGAAAGCAGAACCAAACGTATCTTTCGGATTTTTGATCACGGGGCCATCTTTCTTTTGATAGCGGGGACGTATACCCCCTTTACACTTACTGTACTATATGGCGCCTGGGGATGGACATTATTTGGAATTGTATGGGGGCTTGCCGCTGGTGGCGTGGTGCTGAAATCTGTTCAGAACGTAAAAACCAGCAAACTGTCTATCGCGCTATATCTGGGAATGGGATGGCTCGCCATATTGGCTGCGCAACCCTTATATCAGAGTCTGCCTTTCTGGGGTTTATTTTGGTTGATTGCAGGGGGTGTGATGTATTCAGCAGGGGTTCTCTTCTTTGCCTACGATCACCGTATTCGCTACAGTCATTTCATTTGGCATTTGTTTGTACTTTCAGGAACCGCCTGTCATGTAGCATCTGTGTTTTATGTTTTATAATAATTGGAACCCTGCTACTGATTAAGAAAAAACCTCTTTTGTGTTCAGGGTAATTGTACGGCATCCAATCTGAAAGTAAAACAAATTACTTCCATAAATAAAATGTCTCCATAATTTGAGGGCTTAATCATTTACCCCAAAAAAGGATTGAGCTCATTCTCAAAGTAGGCTAAATGTTTTCCGGAGGGGTTGTCAGTTTCAGCGCAATAATAAATGCGCTGATAGTATTTTACAATGATCAACTTTAAGGCTGGATCTACCTTAGCGGTAACCTGAGCACCCAGCTCATAGATATTGTCGGTATTTGTGTGGTAACTCATAATAAAAATCGGGAACAAACCATAAAACGAATATTTTAAATTGGATAAGAAGCATCTAAAGCTTACGCTAAAGATGCTTTCCCAACACAGATCATGTACAGTATTTCTATAACAACCTGAATAGAAGTAAAATAACAGAAAGATGAGATGATAACTGTCATAGGTAGCTGTGAACAATATCATTGTAATTCGTATCAATTAATGGCTTCTTGTAGGTGGCCATTAAATCGGCTTTAGCAAATATTTAATAAGATACTCATAAACATTAAAGATTTACTCCCTCATGAAAAAGCCATTCAAATGATACAACCATGACGGAGTGATTTTGGCGTCTATGAATGGAGCGCGCAGATAGAATGTAAACCATCATGGTTCATCTGCAACACACTTATCAGGTAAGAGAAACAACTTTATACCACAGAAAATAAGTTTCATATAAATTATAAAGATTATGTCAGCTACAACTGTTAAAACAACCATGAAAGGCCTTGTCTATAATGGTCCAGGCAAGATCGAATGGAAAGAGGTACCGAAGCCCGGTATTGATAAACCAACGGATGCCCTCGTTAAAATTATTAAAACAACCATCTGCGGAACAGATTTAGGTATTTTACATGGCAAGACCCCCTCTGTAAAACCTGGAACTACACTGGGACACGAAGGTATCGGTGTGATTGAAGAAGTAGGCACTTCAGTGAGGAAATTTAAGAAGGGTGATCATGTCATCATTTCTTGTATCACTGCAGACGGTTCTTGTGAGTATTGCAAAAAACAATTGTATTCACACTGTGAAGATGGTGGCTGGATATTGGGCCATCTCATTAACGGTACGCAGGCGGAATATGTACGCATACCTCATGCTGACAACAGCCTGCATGCGGTTCCCAAAGGTATGGATCAGGAAGCCCTGGTCATGTTAAGTGATATTCTACCGACCGGTCATGAGATCGGTGTGATCAACGGCCGTGTAAAACCAGGTGATACGATTGCCATTGTAGGTGCCGGACCCATTGGAATGTCTGCCCTACTTACTGCGCAATTTTATTCCCCGGCAAAAATCTATATGATTGATTTGGATGAAAACCGTTTAAAGCTGGCTAAGAAATTGGGGGCTACCCATACCATTAACTCAGGCGAGGAAGATGCGGTCAAAAAGATCATGTCAGAAACTAAAGACGGTGTGGATGTGGCCATGGAAGCCGTAGGTATTCCTGCTACGTTCGACATCTGTCAGCATATCGTTCGTCCGGGTGGGCATGTTGCCAATATTGGAGTATTCGGTCATAGTGTAGACCTGCAAATTCAGGACTTATGGATTCGAAATATTACCATCACTACGGGGCTTGTCAATACTAACACTACGCCTATGCTGCTGAAAACGGTGGAGTCCGGAAAAATCAAACCCGAAGAATTAATCACTCACCGTTTTAAGTTGGACGAAATACTAAAGGCCTATGAAGTGTTTGGCAATGCTTCCAAAGAAAAGGCTATGAAAGTGATATTGACAAACTAAATCAAATAACACAATGAGGCTGACTTAAAAGTGGTACGTTTTGTTGATCCGTCAGTTGGCGGAGAGACATCCCTAAATTGTAAATTTAAACTATGGAGATTCTTAGCTTTCGCTCAGAAAAACGACATTCTTTAACTTTTGAGTCAGCCTTATTAAACAAATAAGAACTTGAAAATTCAATTAAATACAGATAAAAATATTACAGGAGACGAAAGACTCCAAAGCTACCTGAGTTCCTTAATAGAGAATGAGCTTTCCCGTTTCAGCGATCATATTACAAGAATTGAGGTTTATCTGGCAGATGAAAATGGTCAGAAAAAAGGTGCGAATGACAAACGTTGTACGCTTGAGGTCCGACTTGAGGGCAGGCAACCCCTTGCCGTTACCAGCCACGCAAATTCCGTAGAGAAAGCCGTGAACGATGCACTCGATAAATTAAGAGCGTCAATAGAAACAATATACAATCGGGTAAAGGATCATTAAATAATATCCACGAAAGAATCTCTTTAGGTTTATGTGAGTATTGTCTTCAAAAAGGATTCACTTTTTGAACAGGTTGAAATAATGAGCCGCAGCCTGGTGCTTATTTACACGAATACTTCAGCCCAGGGATGTTGATTTAATTGGCAGGGTTGTTTTGCGTTGTAATATCTGACAGCCCTGGTAAAATCCTTGATCTTATTGACTCTAAGCTTTTCTTCAGCTATGAATTCAACGGCTTCACTATCGTCCTGAAAATATTTAAGGTTACTTTTTCTACTGTCTGTAAACATCTCAGTTGTGGAGTCTCCCTGCACAAAATAAGTTTGACGAATAATGGCCGTAAAATCCCTGTCATTGCCTGCTCCGGGGACACCATAACTGGGTTGTCTCATAATTGAATAATATTGACAGTAAACATGTATCGCACCATCTTCTATTACTTCAAAAAAAGCATTTCTATCAGTCACACCCTCAAGGTGCAGCGTGTTGACAAATTTCCGATCTCCTACCGCAATGGATTTTATTTTAAACTTATCTAAAACGCGGGTTCCGTATCCGCTCGGCACTTCAATATCTCCGGAGAGAAGATTCATATTCAATTGTTTCCCTTTATACTTAACCCCATCGTATAGGTAGATATCAGCCTCCACCCAATCATGAAAGAGGTAGTATTCACCTTTTATTTCAGGCGCTGGTCTCTCATAGTTGAACTGTGTTGAGAATTCACCCCAACCGATTTCTTCCACATAATCATCGACTGTTTGCGCATATACTGTGGTACAGCAAATTACAAGTGCAATATGAATTATCCGTTTTCTCATTATACCCTTCTGTTGGCCTGGCTGGGCAAAAAGTATCTCCTTTGAAAGGTAAGAATGAAGGCTTTAAATAACAAAGTCAAACTTGGTCAGGGATTATACCATTATTGAATGATAACCTGAAAAAACATTATAGAGCAATAAGCTGAAGAATGCGTATCTTTAGTAACTGCGTAAGGCAGATGAGAATGAAAGTACTATTAGCCATTATTACTTTATTTAGTTCTGGTTTGGTTAATGGTCAATCCAATTCCGACTTGTACCAGGTATCACACTCCAATATCTCTACCCAAACAACATCTGGTAAACTGAACCTTATTGACACAAAGGAAGTTACATTTATGATTAGTATAACGGTAACCCATATAAGAAATACAAAAGGAGTGATTCGTTTTAAATTTTATGATGATGCGACACCCTTTCCAGATGATTTGGGTTTTTTAAGGGTGGTGATTCCGAAAACGGAAATGACTGGTGATTCCCTGAGTGTGACTTATAGTGGATTTACTTCTAAAAACATGGCCATTGCGCTGCTGGATGATGAGAATGACAATTGGAAACTGGATATGGGGTGGTTTTTACCGAAAGAGGGACATGCTTTTTCCGACTATTACCACTCGGCCCTTCGCAAGCCTGTGTACGAAGATTTTAGCTTTGTACTCAAGGGCGACAAGAAGATAAAAATGAGAATGAAATACTATTAATGATTGCGATATGAATATTTTAAGAAGTTGGCGGGAACAAAAGATCATGTTAAAAAGGCGGTTTGCCATACTCACAGATGAGGATTTTAACTTTGAAACAGGAGAAAAAGAAACCATGCTGAACAAGCTTGGTATAAAACTCAACAAATCCAGACTGGAATTGGATCTCTTGTTTGCAGAACTGCAACAGTATTAACCAGACCCCCACACAATAAACTCACCCAATTTCCCGGGTAGTAAAAAAAAAGAGGTTTTTTAAAAGCGTCCAATCGGGCACTTTTAAAAAACCTCTTTAAGAGATGGAGGAATTTTTAGCTAACTAATTCTACGTTAACTGCATTCATTCCTTTTTTTCCACGTTCAACATCAAATTTTACTTTATCGTTTTCTCTGATCTCGTCTATCAAACCAGACTCATGTACGAAAATGTCTTCGCTTGAATCCGTTGGCTTAATGAATCCAAATCCTTTTGTGTTGTTGAAAAATTTTACTGTTCCTTCTTGCATTTTGATTGTTATTTATTGGTTATTGTTTTTGTTCTTTACTTAGTTAATTGATGAAAGTGTAGGCTTTTCCTCCTTTGCCTGCTCTTCCTGTTCTTCCTATTCTATGTATGTAGCTGTCGAAATCACGGGGAGGCTGAAAGTTAATTACGTGCGTCACCTCAGAAATATCGAGGCCTCTTGCTGCCACATCCGTAGCAATCAAAGCCTGGATTTTACCCAGCTTAAAATCATTTAACGCTTTCAATCTGTAGTTCTGAGATTTATTGCCATGAATTTCATCCACCCGGATGCCTGCATGTTGCAAATTCTTTCTCACCTGGCTTACGCCTCTTTTGGTTTCTGCAAACACGATTACTTTATGAAAAGCCTCATCGCGAAACATGTTGACCAGAATATCCAACTTCTTCTCTCCTGCCTTTACGGTTACTATCTCCTGATCGATATGATCGCCAGTGACATTACCGGAAGTTACCCGTACTTCTACAGGGTTGTTGAGTAGTGATTGGATCAATTTCCGCTGACTGCTCTCCTCTGTGGCTGAGAATAAAACGGTTTGTTTTCTATTGGTCATTCCCGCCAGCATCGTTTTGATGTCGCGCAAAAAACCCATGTCCAGAAGGCGATCAAACTCATCTAAAATCAGTGTTTTAAAATCCCTGAAGTGCAGCGCATTTTGACGCGCTAAATCGATGAGACGCCCTGGTGTACCAATCACAAAGTGACTTGGTCTTTTTAACCTGGATATATCCCTTCCCACACTGGTACCACCAATAAAACAGGCGCTCGAAATATTGAGGCCTTTGGCAATACTCTTTAATTCTTCTTCTACCTGTACGGCCAATTCTCTTGTTGGCACAACTACCAATACCTGAAAAGAGGCGGGCTTACCTAATAAGTTATTAATAATGGGAACCAAAAAGGCAGCGGTTTTACCCGTTCCAGTCTGTGCGATTCCCATCACATCATTCCCTTCCAACACGGGTTGAATGGAATGTTCCTGTATTTCAGTTAAGAAAGTATATCCTTTGCTGAGCAGGTTGGCTTTGATGCGTGCATCCACGGCCAGATCCTGAATTTTAAATGAAGGGTGAAAAGTTGCTTCCGCCAGAGGGGTTGCTTTTTTTACAAATAAACGCGGATCGATTGTGCTTACAGCGGGTCCTTTACGTCTATTGGATTGTTTTCTGTGATTTGAGTTTTGATTTGGGCCTGAGTTAGTCCTTGGTCTTCTTTTTTGTCTTAAACTGTTCATTTTGTTTGTTAAAAAATACGCTGTGCCTCAGCTGATCATCATGTTAAAGTGCTAATCAGTAATGAGTTGGATAAATAATATCCAGGCACATTTAATCTTCAGCAAACAAAAATTGGGAGTAGAAATAACTTTCCTCAAGGGGCCTTATTTGACTAAACAGAATGATTTCTGCTAAAAACTTATGCAAAGATAATACAGATTTTTGCAATTGCCTAATTTGCAGCACTTCATGGGCGATTGGAGATGGTAATAAAAGTAATTCTGCCATAAAAACTAAATTCCATACGGTCTTATGCTAACTTGGGGCTTTCTTAAATTAAGGTATACATGGCTGAATATATGATTCTCGTTTGGATTGGTGGCGCAATAATTGGCTTATGGCTCTTTTTCTATGTGCTACCCCTCAATCTCTGGATTACAGCCCTGTTTTCTGGGGTGCACGTCAATCTCTTGAACCTCGTATTTATGCGCGTGCGTAAGGTGCCTCCCGGACTAATCGTACGATCGCTCATCCTGGCTACTAAAGCAGGTATTAAAGGCATTAGCGCAAGTCAATTAGAAACCCATTATCTCGCCAAAGGCAATCTTACCAATGTCATTAAAGCTTTGGTTGTTGCTGACAAAGCCAATTTAAAGTTGGATTACCAGCAAGCCACCGCCATTGACCTTGCTGGCAGGGATGTATTGAGGGCGGTGCAATTATCGGTATCTCCTTATATGATTATCGTGCCTGCCATTACTGGTATATCAATAGAAGGTATTCAGTTGATTACTGAAGCCAGAGTGACCGTTCGTGCCAACATTCAGCAATTGGTAGGAGGTGCCGGAGAAGAAACCATTAAAGCCCGTGTTGGGCAAGGCATTATCTCTACCATTGGACAGTCCAGCTACATGCAAGTGCTGGAGAATCCAGATCGCATATCCAAATCCGTACTTGACAACGGTTTGGATGCAGGCACTGCGTTTACCATTCTGTCGATCGATATTGCTGACATTAATATAGGTCGCAATATTGGCGCAATCCTTCAGATGGATCAGGCCAATGCCGATCTAAACGTAGCCAAAGCCAAAGCAGAAGAAAGAAGGGCCATGGCAGTGGCGACAGAACAAGAGATGATTGCCCGTGTGCAGGAAGCCAAGGCCAATGTGATCATTGAAGAAGCCAAAATCCCTATGGCACTGGCAGGAGCATTCAGGTCGGGAAAATTGATGGGTAATAGAAAATTGCCATAGGATAAAACATCAAATACTATTGCACAGGCATCTGCCTGTCGCACAACTTCGTATTTATATTCACAACCTATTTCCCTATAATTGCGTCAAAAGGAATAAATGACCTGGTTTCGCGATTTTGGACTGTTTGAAGTAGTAATCTCATTCCTTTTTCTGGGGTTCTACATTGCCTACCTCATCAAGGTAATACGAATTGCAAAAGCACTGAATACGCCTTATGGCAATGTGTTTTACAAGCTTATTCTTCGGTCGGTCGCTTTTGCCCTTATTCTCATTGCTTTTCTCGGCCCCTCATTTGGCGACTCACGCAAAGAGGTAAAATCAGTAGGCAAGGACATTATGATTTGTGTCGATTTGTCCAAGTCCATGGACGCCTTCGATATACAGCCTACCCGTCTGGAGAAAGTGAAGTTTGAAATGAAGCGGATTGTGGATGCTTTCAGTTCTGATAGAATCGGCATCATTATATTCTCCTCGGAAGCTTTTATGCAAAGTCCACTCACCTACGACCAAAATGCCCTCAATCTTTTTATCGAAACCATGAATACAGGGCTTGTGCCATCATCAGGGACGGATTTCGGGCCACCCCTGAGAATGGCGTTAACGAAACTGAGCGACCAGGAAGGGCCCAGTTCGCAGCAAAAATCCAAGGTAATTGTGTTGATAAGCGATGGTGAAGATTTTGGAGAAGAAACTGATGAAAGTATAAAGCAGGTGCAGGATAATGACATCAAACTCTTTACGTTGGGTGTAGGCACCGACAAGGGAAGTCAGTTATATGCCGGAAGTGGCTTTAAAACGGATAACCAGGGAAACACCGTAGTTACGCGCCTGGATTCCAGATCGTTGCAATCCCTGGCCAATAAAACCGGAGGCCAATATTTTGAGATCAATGAAACTAAAAATGATGTATCGCGATTAATAAATACAATAAGCAGAATTGAGGGCGAATTGAGGGATACACGCTTTGTGGATGTAAGTGCCAACCGCTACTACTATTTCCTTCTAATTGCACTATTTTTGCTTGTAATCGATGTGTTAATTAATGTAAAGACGGTGAAAATATGAAGTTTGGATTTCTTGTGGCTGTACTTCTCTTCGTCTCCGACATTGACAATATTGCGTTGATCAACAGTCTCAAATCGGAAGCAAAAAAAGCCTACCTCTCCGGAGATTATAAAACAGCTGCCAAAAAGTACCACATGCTGGTCGATTCTCTTAATGTAACAGAGGATGAAGTAATGATGAATCTGGCCAATGCACTCTTTCATCAAAATGACACCACCCAAGCACTGAACCAATACAGGGCACTCGCTCAAAGTGAGTCGGCTAAGATGAGGTCTTTATCCAATCTGCAGATGGGTGTACTCACCAATCGAAGTGGAAAATACGAGGAAGCACTTGGCTATTTCAAACAGTCGCTGAAAGCAGATCCGTCCAATGAAGAGGCGCGCTACAACTATGAGATGGTAAAGAAAAAGCTGGAGGAGCAGAAAAAACAGGAAGAGCAAAACAAAGACAATAAGGACCAGAAGAAAGACGATCAGCAAAAGAAGGACGATCAGAAAAAAGAAGACAAGGAAAACAAGGATCAAAAGCAAGATCAAAAAGATAAACAAGATCAGGAGAAAAAGGATAAGCAAGAACAGCAGGAAAAAGAAGATCAGGAAAAGAAAGAGAAAGAGCAGAACGAGCAACAAAAAGAGCAGGAAGAAAATAAAGAGAACGAAGAGAAGAAAGACATTCCCCCTTCTGTTAAGGACAAGCTAAAAGAAATGGAGATGAGTGAAGAGAAGGCTAAAATGATATTGGAGGCCATGAAAAATCAGGAAATCCAATACTTGCAGCAGAATAAGCGCAAAGCCACAAAGCCTAAGGATAAGGGAAAGCCGGACTGGTGATGGATGTAGATAGTCTATAGTCCATAGTCTTGAGTCCATAGTAGGGCCAGAGACTAAAGACTAAAGACTAAAGACTAAAGACTCAGGACTATGGACTATGGACTCAAGACTAAGTACTAAAACAACCAATTGATGAAAGAAGTATATATCGTATCCGCAGTTAGAACGCCCATAGGAAGTTTCGGTGGAAGTTTCGCAAGCTTATCTGCCATTCAACTTGGGGCTGCAGCCGTGAAAGGTGCAATGGACAGAATTCAACTTGATGCCAAAGCGGTTCAGGAAGTGTATATGGGCAATGTGATCTCTGCGGGTTTAGGCCAGGCACCTGCTACTCAGGTGGCAGTTGCTGCCGGACTGGGATATAATATACCCTGCACACAAGTCAACAAAGTATGTGCTTCAGGAATGAAAGCCATCATGGTGGGAGCGCAGTCCATCATGCTGGGACACAACGATGTGGTTGTGGCGGGAGGTATGGAAAGTATGAGCAACGTTCCTTTCTACCTGCCCAAGGCACGGTTTGGATACAAATTCGGTAACGGAGAGTTAATCGATGGATTATCCTTTGATGGACTCAATGACGTATATAATCAATGCGCCATGGGCGTATGTTCAGACAATACCGCTAAGGAGATGAACATTTCGCGTGAAGCGCAAGACGAATACGCAATTAATTCTTACAAAAGAACTGCTGCCGCCTGGGCTGCCGGCAAATTCAAAGATGAAGTGGTGCCCGTAGAAATTAAAGGAAGGAAAGGCGACATTACTTTGATGGCCGAAGACGAAGAATACAAAAATGTATTTTTTGACAAGATCCCCTCCTTGCGACCCGCCTTTGGCAAAGAGGGCACTGCCACAGCTGCCAATGCGTCTACATTAAATGATGGTGCAGCTGCTGTCATTTTGATGAGTAAGGAAAAAGCAACTGAATTGGGCTTGAAGCCCATTGCAAAAATATTAGGCTTTGCTGATGCGGCTCAAGACCCGATGTGGTTCACTACCGCCCCTTCTTTGGCGATACCCAAGGCCATGAAAATGGCGGGTGTGGACAAAAAAGATGTTGGGTATTACGAAATCAACGAAGCGTTTTCCGCTGTTGCTTTGGCCAACAATAAAAACCTTGAGTTAGATATTGATAGGGTAAACGTAAATGGTGGCGCTGTAGCCATGGGTCATCCGTTGGGTGCATCTGGCGCACGCATTACAGTTACCCTTGCCAACGTGCTGAAACAAAATAAGTCAGGCATTGGTGTGGCTGGTATATGCAACGGAGGTGGTGGTGCTTCGGCTATTGTAATTGAAAATTTATCTTAGTTCCGCTGCCGGCACACGGTTTGCGGACAACATCATCGCTGGTCGTTCGTTGTGAATCAGTAGCTTTGCGATATGATGCTTAGGGCTTTTGCCATTGTATTTTTGTTTTTTAATCTCTCTGCTTCCGCACAACGGATAGTGAGAAAGTATCATGATGCCAGTCGACAGCAACTGAGTGAAGAGTATACCGTATCCTCATCAGATAATGAAACATTGGATGGTAGTTACAAAAGGTACTATCCCAACGGTAACCTGGAGATGGAAGGCAGTTACGCCAACGGCTACCGGTCAGGATTATTCAGAGAATACAACGAGGATGGAATTCTCACCCGCAAAATCAGCTACCTCAATGGAAAAAGGCATGGCTCTGTTGAAGTGTATGATGACAATGGAATACCCATACAACGCGCATTTTACCAAAACAATCTGCTGGTAGACAGCATTCGGTCTTTTTTCGCGACCGGTGCCCTTAAAAGTGAATCCTTCTTTGTAAAGGGCAAGCCCGATGGGATGCTCAGGGAATTTTATCCCTCAGGTAAAATCCGAAAAGAAATCATTTACAAGAATAAAAAACCCAACGGGCTCACTACTACCTATTACGAAAGTGGAGGAAAGGAAACGGAGGCCAATTTCAAAGACGGTGTGTTAACGGATTTTTACAAAACCTATTATCCCAATGGGCAACTGGAAACTATTTCTACATTGAATCCGGGAGAGAAGACAGGCAACTTCAAAAATTATGATGAAGAGGGACACCTTTTATTGGATGCCAATTTTCTGGAAAGCAAACTGCATGGCAATAACATTGCTTACTACCCTGACGGTAGCATACGGCATAACTTTCAGTTTAAGGAGGGCAATAAGGTGGGGCTAAACATTGCCTATTACCCCAATGGTAAGATTAAAACCCGTGAGCAAGTAGCGCTGAACGGACAATCCATGACCATGGATGAATTCAACGAAGAAGGATTACAACGCGCTCGAAAAACATTTAAAAAAGAGAAGCCAGAGGGTGTTTGGGTTTATTATGCAGCCGATGGTAAAACGCCAACGCGAAAGGAAACCTATGAAAACGGGAAACTGCATGGTATAAAGACCACCTATTATCCTTCCGGCAAAAAGTGGCTGGAGGAAACCTATCAATTCAATCTGATTACAGGGCCCGTCAGAAGTTATTACGAAAATGGCAAAGTACAATGGCAATGCGATTACAGGGCCGGGCGCCAACATGGTATTTATACCAGTTTTTATGACAGTGGTATGATCAAGGAACAGGGAGAATACATTGCCGACAAGAAGCACAAAGAGTGGGTTGAATACGATGAACAAGGTAAAGTGATCAAGACCTACATCTTTAAGGCAGGGCTCCTGGTAGAAGAAAAATAATTTCAAAATAGTTATTCAAGGAATGATGGTCATTGGGTGTTCCCCCTCCCATTTCTTATTTTGCAAAACAATGATCAGACCATGAAGGCAATCAAGGAGACTCGATTCAAGTTTAAAAATCAAACAGGTTTTTACAGTGGCAAGGTGAGGGATGTCTATTTTTTTGGAGATAAGATGGCCATGGTGGCCACCGACCGGATTTCAGCATTCGATGTTATCCTTCCTGAAGCCATCCCAGACAAGGGTCGTGTACTCAACCAAATTGCAGCATACAATCTTGAAGCCACCAAAGATTTGGTTCCCAATTGGGTACTTTCTACTCCGGATCCCAATGTAACGGTGGGTTTCAAGTGCGAAACGTTTCCTGTGGAGATGGTGATCAGAGGATACCTGGCGGGGCACGCCTGGAGAGAATACCGCGAGGGAAAACGAATACTGTGTGGTGTCTCTATGCCCGAAGAATTAAAAGAAAACGACAAACTTCCACAGCCCATCATTACCCCTACCACCAAGGCCAAGGTGGGACATGATGAAGATATTTCCAGAGAAGAAATTCTGAGCAAGGGATTGGTAAAAGAAAGCGAGTATGCAAAACTGGAAGAATACACCAGAGCATTATTTGAACGAGGAACGGCTCTGGCCGAAAAGCGAGGATTGATACTGGTGGACACCAAATATGAATTTGGCAAACACAACGGATCCATTTATTTAATTGATGAAATCCATACCCCCGATTCTTCGCGTTATTTTTATCAGGAGGGATATGAAAAAAGACAGGCAGAGGGACAACCTCAAAAACAACTCTCTAAGGAGTTTGTGAGACAATGGTTGATTGAGAATGGATTTCAGGGAAAGGAAGGCCAACAGGTACCCGAAATGACCGCGGAGATTGTAAAATCAATTTCAGATCGGTATAAGGAATTATATCAACAGATGACAGGGAAAATGCTTGATGCGATCAATTATGACGCTCTTTTGGATCGGATTGAGCAGAGCATCATTAATTCCATAAAATAACTTATTTTTAGGATTGAATTTCAAATTATGAAGTACACGATAGATAAACAAGAGAAGTACAGCCTGTTGAGCCTCCATGAAGAGAAAATGGATTCCAACATTGCTCCTGATTTAAAATCACAGATGATCACCCTGCATGCTGAAGGGGTGAAAAACATAATTCTGGATCTGACAGAAGTAAAGTATACGGACTCATCCGGTTTGAGCGCACTGCTTGTAGGCAACCGGATTTTTCAGGAAGATGGCGGTATCTTTGTATTGGCTAAATTATCGGAGCATACCTTAAAGCTGATTAAAATTTCTCAGCTGGACAGCGTTCTTCACATTCTCCCCACTGTAGAAGAGGCCATTGATACGGTCTTTATGCACGAGATCGAAAATGACATGAAGGACGGAGATTCCTAAAGTTGACCACAACCGAAATATCCCAGAGGCTTCGCATTTGCCTGGAAAGAGATTCTTCGCTACCGCTCAGAGAGATTCTTCGCTACCGCTCAGAGAGATTCTTCGCTACCGCTCAGAAAGACGCTTCACTATCGATCAGGAAGAGATTCTTCGCTATCGCTCAGAAAGACGCTTCGCTATCGCCTGGAAAGGGATTCTGCGCTATTGCTCAAAGAGATTCTTCGCTATCGCTCAGAGAGATTCTTCGCTATCGCTCAGAAAGACGCTTCGCTATCGATCAGGAAGAGATTCTTCGCTACCGCTCAGAAACGCGCAATTCATTAACTTTTGAGACAGCCTTTTATTGTTAGCTAACAAAAGTGTCATTTCAACTTACCATACTCGGATCAAGCGGTGCGTTGCCCGCTTACGGAAGGTTCCCTTCCTCACAGTATCTCAATATTAAAAAACAGCATATTCTAATCGATTGTGGTGAGGGCATTCAAACTCAACTAAAGCGTTTCTCTATCCCAACTCATAAAATAGATAAGATTTTCATCAGCCATTTACATGGCGATCATTATCTGGGACTTATGGGTTTGCTGTTTAGCATGCATTTGAAT
Organism: Flammeovirgaceae bacterium UBA2338; assembly: GCA_002344795.1. GTDB lineage: Bacteria > Bacteroidota > Bacteroidia > Cytophagales > Cyclobacteriaceae > ELB16-189. The sequence continues at coordinate 22,108 of DDUM01000070.1, forward strand.
CGCAGGACCAACGACCTTCACTTGTACAGCCAACCCGGGTTGGATCAAATCATTACCCTTCAGTTAAAATATTCAAAGTCCGTTCTTAACTATAAATTAATCTTCCATCCGATCCCGGAAGGAAATTCGGTTTGTTTGTATGAAGACAAATCCCTTACCGTTGACACGATACCCTTAAAGCACAAAGTGCCATGTACTGGTTTTTTATTTCGGGAAAAAGAAAAACCCAGGAGAATAGACAAAGACAAGCTGCCTAAAAATATACTGTTGGAGCATATAGCACAACTCAAATCAGGCAAAGACGTTTTTAATGAAGAGGGTGATCTACTTTACAAGAACACAGAGTATACACTCCCTCCCCGCCCGTCTCACTCTTTTGCCTACTGCTCCGATACTGCTTATGATGAAAATATTGTAGCTCAAATAAAAGGAGTTGATCTTTTGTATCACGAAGCTACTTTTATGCAAGAGCACATGGACAAGGCTGTGATGACCTTACACAGTACCACTTTACAAGCGGCCAAAATTGCCAGCCTGGCCAAAGTAAAATGTTTGCTGATTGGCCATTATTCTGCCAGATACAAGGAACTCGATGCTTTACAGCTTGAAGCTGCTACCGTATTCCAAAATACAAAACTTGCAATTGAAGGAGAAACCATAGATCTTGAAAAGCTATGAGTCCCGAACTGACCCGCAAGAAGAACAACATCTTCATTCTGCTCAGCGGAATTTTCATTACCAATGCTTTAATTGCCGAAATGATTGGTGTGAAAATATTTTCATTTGAAAATACACTTGGTTTTCCTCCGGCCCAAATTAATATCCTGGGGTTTATCATGGATTTCAATCTCACAACCGGTGTAGTCATATGGCCTGTGGTCTTTGTTACCTCTGATCTTATCAACGAATACTTTGGCAAGCCGGGAGTAAAGCGAATCAGTTATCTGACTGCGGGGTTAATCGCCTATTCATTTATTGTTCTGTTTTTTTCCATGAATTTATCACCGGCCAGCTGGTGGATGGATGCCAACAGTACCGATGCAGATGGGAATTATTTCAATATTGATTTTGCATTTAACAAAATATTTGGACAGAGTCAGCGGATTATTATCGGTTCACTTACTGCATTTTTAATCGGGCAACTGGTGGATGTGTACATATTTCAAAAGTTGCGGAAAATTACGGGCACCAAAAAACTTTGGTTAAGGGCAACCGGATCTACACTGGTGTCGCAACTGGTGGACAGCTTTGTCGTGTTGTTTATTGCATTCACAGGCATATTCAGCATATCCCAAATCATTGCCATCGGGATCACGAATTACATTTACAAGTTTATCGTGGCCATTGCACTCACTCCACTCATTTATGCTGGTCATTATAGTATCAATAAATACCTGGGAAGAGAACACGCCCAGAGGATATCAGATGAAGCCAGTCATAAAAGTCAATCATTTTTTTAGCCGACTCCAGTTATCCAATATGATACCCGTTGCCACAGCTGCATTGAGAGATTCAGCGCCCGTCACTCCAGGTATCGTTATTTTATGAGTAACCAAGGATTGAATTTCAGGTGAAATTCCTTTGGCTTCATTTCCAATTACAATGACCCCTCTTTTTTCAAAGTGTTTTGAATGCACATCCTCACCTTCCATTAAAGCGCCATACACAGCTGCCTCCCATTGAGGAATCAAATCCATCAGATTGGCATAAGCAATTTGTACTCTTGTGAAAGACCCCATTGTTGAATTGATTACCTTTGGATTATAGCAGTCTGCTGTCTGTGTTGAAGCAACAATTTTCCTAATACCAAACCAGTCTGCAGTCCTGATGATGGTGCCCAGATTTCCTGGATCTCTTAGGTCGTCCAGTGCTAAAATAAACTCATTTTGTTCCAACACGGGCAATTGGTTTGGTTTTTGCCTCACTACTGCCAACGCACTTTCGTTGGTTTGAAATGAACTTAATTGTGCCAGTTGCTTTTCAGAAACAATGAGCAGGTCAGTATTTATTCCTTTTAATAACTTTTCCTGTCTTTCCCTGAAAGATTCGGTCACCAGCAACATTTCAATTATGAAATCAGACTTCAGCACCTCTGCTACCCCTTTCTCCCCATCAACAACAAAACATTGCTCCTCTTTGCGGTATTTCTTTAATTGCAAGGATTTGATGAATTTGATCTGGCTCTTACTAATCATATGTTGACTTTGAAGGGGAAATTTAGATATTTTTTAACGGCCAGCCTGTTATCCATGCTCTTTTCCGGATGTTTAGGCACCCGCTATCTGGAACCGGGAGAAAAACTACTCTTCAAACAAAAGGTGGTTGTGCCCAAAGGTTTCAAAAAAGATGGAATGAGCGACCTTTATATTCAAAAAACAAACAGAAGATTATTGGGGCTCCCCATTAACTCGCTGGTATGGATGTATCACATTGGAAAGAACAGGTACAATCCCGAAAAATTTAAAGCCAAGAAAGAAAAAATTGAAACAAAGTTCAATCGCAAAATAACCAATACTAAAAACGAGAGTAAAAAGTCATCGCTGCAATACAGAAAACAGAACAAGATTGATGTATTGAACGGCAAGATTGAAAATGGTAACCTGTTTATGCAGTGGGGAGAAGAAGCTGCTGTTTACGACTCTTCCAACATTGCGCTGACAGCCGAAAAATTAACAGACTACTTGTTTACCCGCGGGTATTTTGAGGCAACAGCCGATATTGAAAAATCAGAAAAAGGAAAGAAGGTATCGATCAATTACCATGTTAACCCCAAAGCTGCCTATTTCTATGACTCCATTACCTATCAAATTGAAGACCAGAAAATTAAAAGTCTCTACGAGAAGAATCTTAATTCCAGTCTGATCAAGAAAGGAGATCAGTTCAATCAAAATGTACTGAACCAGGAGCGCGAAAGAATTGACAATCTGTTAAAAGATAATGGATACTATGCCTTTGGCCGCGATTACGTGGAGTTCGACATTGACTCCACCTATGGCGGGTATCATAAAATCGCATTGCGTCTCAACATCCTCAACCCCGCCAATCTTTCCTCTCATAAGCAATATCGGATAGACTCCATCATTTTTATCACAGATGCCAATACCACCAATACCACAGGGAGAAGTAAAAGGCAAATTGTTCCTTATCGGGGTATCTCCTACCAATATTATCGCAATGAATACAGCAAGAGGATTCTAAGTCAGCGGATATTCTTTAACAAAGACAGTCTTTACAGTCGTTCGGGCACAATTAATACACAACGTCAGTTGGCCAACCTGGGCATGTTCAAGTTTGTTAATGTTAATTACGACAGTTCCGGTGGTCAATTTGTAGCCTATTTGTATACCAGTGCCCTGAACAGATATTCCTGGTCTAATGAAGCGGGACTTACCGTAACTCAGGGTTTTCCTGGTCCCTACTACAATATGAGTTTCCTAAAACGCAACCTTTTCGGAGGTATCGAAATATTTGAACTCAACGGCAGGGCTGGATTTGAGGGTGTGGCTTCAGCGACTGATAAGGATTTCTACAGAAGCGTTGAAGCTGGTCTCAATGCCACCATTACATTTCCACAATTTTTAATTCCTATGAGCAGAGAGGCACAGAACAGGATAGGAAAACTCAATCCAAAAACAAAAATACTGGGTGGATTTACCTATTCTCAAAGGCCAGAATATGAACGAGAAACGACTACCTTTTCCTACACCTATTCATGGGAAAAGAGACGCACTACACAGTATTCGTTTACCCTGGCCAATCTTAATATCATCCAGTCGAGATTGGACAGTACGTTTCGTGCGCTCCTTAACGACCTCAGTGCCACACAAGGAAACAACATCAGACTTTCCTTTAATCCGTCATTTGTTAGTAGTATGATTTTCTCTATGACCTGGAATCCGGAGAATTACGGGAACACCACCTCCAACTCCAAGTTCATACGGGCACAGGCTGAGAGCGGGGGTACATTCCTTAAAATCTACACTCCAGGAATAATAGAAAAAGAAAACTTACAACTTTTCAGGTACTTACGCCTTAATATAGACTATAGAAAAAACAGAATTCTTAACAGCAACTCTGTATTGGCCTACCGCATCAATACGGGGATTGGCTGGTCGTATTCTGAAGACCGCGTATTGCCCTATGAAAAATATTTCTTTGCCGGAGGGAGTAACAGTGTGCGTGCCTGGCGCCCCCGAAGGCTGGGTGTTGGATCAGTTCCGCCTCTGCTCAGTACAGACACCAATCAGGATGGCTTGTTTGATTATAGCTTTGAAAAACCAGGAGAAATTCTTTTGGAGGGAAGTGTTGAACTTAGAAGAAAATTATTTGGATTCGTTAACGGTGCCCTTTTCGTAGACTGGGGCAACGTGTGGTCTTTCAATGAAAATCAACTGGTGGCAGGATCCAGTGAACCCAACGTGGCCACATGGAAAGGCAGCACTCAATTTCGGCTTGATAATTTCTACAATCAAATCGCAGTAGGTACCGGATTTGGCTTGCGGTTTGATTTCTCCTTCCTTGTACTTCGATTCGATGTAGGGATAAAGGTACACGACCCCGCCCGGGAAGAGGGAGATCGCTTTGTACTGGATGATTTGAAATTCTTCAGGCCGTTTGGTGGCGGAAAAGAACCCGTTATTTATAATATTGGGATAGGGTATCCTTTCTAGTCCTGATAGCTATCGGGACTGGGGGCTGGATTAGAAGTCGAACAGCTTTTTAAGTTCAGCTTTTACCTTTTCTGCATTGGGCAACATCATCTTTTCTAAATCTACGTTAAGCGGTACAGCGGGTAGGTTAGCTGCTCCATACGTCCAAACAGGTGCGTCCAGATAAGTAAAACATTCTTTTGAAATTCTCCCCGCGATGGATTCAGCAAACGAATTCATCAATGGCTCTTCTGTGAGCACAAAAGCCCTACCATGCATTTTTACTGAATCCACTATCGCGTCCCAGTCTATCGGGTTGAGCGTTCTAAGATCCAAAATCTCCACCCGACCTTCAAACGACCTGGAGGCTTCTTTAGCCCAATACACTCCCATACCATAGGTTATCACTACAGCGGACTCACCGTTGGCTATTTTATCTTCACTGGCTGTTTGAATTTTATTGGCTTTACCTAAAGGAATAATATAATCCTTATCCGGCTCGATCGTTTTTGCATCCAATGTTCCAGGCACTTTACTCCAGTACAATCCTTTGTGCTCCAGCAACACAACCGGATTAGGATCATAAAAAGAAGCCTTCAAAAGACCTTTCATGTCTGCCGCATTGGAAGGGTAAACTATCTTTATCCCTCTTATTGTAAGCAAGGCTGATTCCACACTACCTGAATGATAAGGGCCACCGCCACCATAGGCACCAATGGGCACTCTGATCAATGATTGTATCGGAAACTTCCCTTTGGTAATGTAGCAACTTTTAGAAAGTTCTTCCACTAATTGATTGATACCCGGCCAAATGTAGTCCGCAAACTGAATTTCTACAATTGGCTTCGCACCCACCGCAGACATCCCAGCGGTAGACCCCACAATGTAAGCCTCCTGAATAGGCGTATTAAATACACGCTCATCACCATACTTTTGAGCCAGTGTTGCTGCTTCTCTAAATACTCCCCCTAATCTTCCCCCCACATCCTGACCATACAATAATGCTTCCGGATGTTTTTTTAGAATTTCGTCTACTGCATGAAGGGCAGCATCCACCATCACCACCTTCTCTCCACCCCTGGGGCTACGATTACCTTTTTCTTTGGTTACTGGTGTAGGCGCAAACTCATGTGAATCAAAATCTTCAAGTACAGGATCGGCTGATGCCAGTGCCTTTTTATAATCTTTATCCACTCTCAATGAAGCTTTCTTCTTCAGCTCCTCCAATTTTTTTATTGTAAACTTCATTGCCTTCAATGAAGTTTCAAACTTGATTAAAGGATCTTGCTTCTCATGCTTCGCGAGATCATCTCCCCTGTACCACTCCTTCCTCACTCCGGAAGTATGGTGACCTAATAGTGGGCATTTTGCATGCACCAAAATAGGAGCTCTGTTTTTTCTCACATAGTCGATCGCTTTAGTGAGACCTGTGTAACTTTCTTCAAACTTTGTTCCATCCACCCTCATGCGCTCCAGCCCTTTGAAACCAGCCGCATATTCATAGGCATCCATTGCCCTCATCTCTTTTCCGGTGGCAGATATGCCCCAATCGTTATCCTGAATTAAATAAAGTATAGGAAGTTTTTTTAACACCGCCATTTGAAAGGCCTCTGCCACTTCACCCTCGGTGACTGAGCCGTCACCCATTGAACACAAAACGATAGGTCTGTTGTTACCCTTTAATAATCCCTGAGATGCCAAATAGGAGAGCCCGTGGGCCATACCGGTGGCAGGAATAGCCTGCATACCAGTAGCCGAGCTTTGATGTGGAATTGTAGGAAAGCCTTTTCTCTTCAGTGCAGGATGGCCATAATACGTTCTTCCTCCCGAAAAAGGGTCATCTCGTTTTGCCATCAACTGCAGCATCAACTCATAGGGTTGCATACCCATTCCCAACAAAATCGATTCATCTCTATAGTAGAGGGATGCAAAATCAAATTCTTTCAGTTGAAATCCGGCTGCTAACTGAATTGCTTCATGGCCCCTGGAGGTACTGTGCACATACTTACTGCAAATTTCTCTATTTTCTTCGTAACAATCCGCCATGTACCGGGCGGTACACATCAGTTCATAAGCCCGCTCAAGTATATTTTTATCTATACTTGGTTTATTCTTTTGGTTTTTAAGCACTGTTTTTGTCATCGGCTATTTATCCATTAAAGGCAGGATAAAGATACCAATTTTTGATAGGCAGACTAAGTATTCAAAACCCAAGTGGCTATATTGCTCTATTTACTTTATGAAAGTTTGGCCAACAATAAGTGATATTGGAACCCAGTTTGGAAGCAATTCCACAGAGAGAAGGTATATACAAATTTGCAACAGGGTTAGTTTTATCATTTTCCTCCTTGTTCTTCTCCTTTTTGCTATCGCATTACTTTATTTTCAATGGATTTTATCTACCCGATTGGCATTGGCGGCAGCCATCTCATTTTTAATTCCTCCACTTCTCAATCATTTTGGCAAAATCAATTGGAGCCGACTGGTCCTCATTGTCCTCATCACCTTACCCGCTCTCTGTATTTCTATTCTGGATAAGTTTGATCACCCGGATTCACTGGAGGAGTTTGAATATTTTCAATTCAGAATCATTATACTTTGTTCATCCATATTACCTTTTATTCTATTTTCATTAAAAGAACGGAGTCAAATTTACTTCGGCCTGCTTTTATCCTTTTCTGCCTTAATCTTTTATGATCCGCTTCATTATTTCTTCCATGCAGGATATTACCAGTTAGGTTTCACCTCCCCTAACTACTATTTTATGAACTTTATTTTTATCTACAATTATTTTGTTCTCACGGGCAGCACTTATTTTATCAAAAACAGCTTTGAGCAATCGGAAAGTGAAAATGAATCTCTCATTCAACAATTGTCAGAAAGGCAAAAAGAAATTCTTAAAGCATCTCAAATAATATCAGAACAGCGCGAAAAACTCACACTGGAAAACAGAAATCTCAACAAAGAGCTGATAGACAAAAACAATCAGTTGACAGAAACCAATAAAGAACTTATAAGACACAACAACGAACTTCAGCAGTTTTCCTATACCGTTTCCCATAACCTTCGAGGCCCGGTGGCCAGTCTTACGGGGCTCCTCAATCTACTCGATCAATCCAATTTGAACAAAACCAATGAAGACATATTTAATCATCTAAAGATTTCTGTCAGTGCATTGGATGGAACGATCAAAGACCTTGGAAATATTATTGACATACGGAATGACATTTCAAGGATCAGGCAAAAGCTTTTATTAAAAGCGGAAGTAGAAGACATCGTTAAATTATTAAAAAGAGATATTGAAGAAAAAAACATTACTTTAAATGTTGACTTCAGCGCTCATCCCTATATTTATTCCGTACGCCCCATGCTCCGTAGCATTCTTTATAATTTAATCAGCAACGGAATAAAATACAGGTCTCAGGAAAGAGAGCCGGTCATCAACATTACTTCCAGCACAACAGATGATGAAGTCAAAATTGAGGTGGAAGACAATGGACTGGGAATTGATATGGAAGCATTCGGCAGTAAGTTATTCGGCTTATACAAACGCTTTCACACCCATACGGAAGGAAGAGGGCTTGGTCTTTTTCTGGTGAAGCTGCAAGTCGAAGCTTTGGAAGGATCCATTGAGGTAAAGAGCACGCTTCATAAAGGAACTGTTTTTACTATCTGTTTCCCCAAGTTGGATAACCTGGAGGAGCAAATTCTATTGGACAACAGTATTGCCACCCTATATTACAATGCTCCTCTGAATTGTATCGGTATTGATTGGAAAAAAACAGGCACACTGTCACAAACTAAGGATATCCTAAGAAAAAGTGTTGATTTTATAAAAAATTATCAAACCGCAAACTGGATATCCAACATTACAAGGGTTGTGGACAGAGAGGAGGAGGATCTCAATATCTGGAGAGCCCAACACAATGCAGAGTTGAAACGAGCCGGCTTAAAAAGAATTGGGATCATCCTTCAAGACGAATTGAACCACAGCGGGTTTATAGTAAAAAAGGGGTTTATGAACGTCTACAATATAGAAATAAAAGTATTCAGCACAACACTTGAGGCTAAGCAGTGGATAGCGGATGAATACAAAAAAGACAACACAACAAATTCCTAAATCCACCATCAAAAACACAAACCTGACAATCAACGTTTCAATATACCAACCCATCAACTCCACATTAATATGAAAAACACAACACTATTCCTACTCCTGGCAATAAGCTCTGTTTGCTGGGCACAACGCAACAGAAGCACAACGGCTCCTGCAGAAGCAAAGAAAGAAGACGTTTCGCTTAGTGGTTTAAAATTCAGAAGTATTGGACCGGCCGTAACCTCCGGTAGAATTTCTGACTTTGCCGTAAACCCCAATAACATTAGCGAATATTATGTAGCCACTTCTTCTGGTGGCGTTTGGAAAACCATCAATGCAGGAACTTCCTATCAGCCTATCTTTGATAGCCAGGGAAGCTATTCTATTGGTTGTGTTACACTTGATCCCAATAACAGCAACGTAGTATGGGTGGGGTCTGGAGAAAACAACAACCAACGCAGTGTGGCTTACGGTGACGGTGTATACAAATCAGAAGACGGTGGTGCCAGTTGGAAAAACATGGGGCTCAAAACTTCTGAACACATTGGAAAGATTATTGTTGACCCTACCCATTCTAATATAGTTTATGTCGCGGCTATTGGACCCCTGTGGAAGGAAGGTGGTGAACGCGGAGTGTATAAAACCACCGATGGTGGAAAAACATGGAGTCAAGTACTGAAGATTGATCAATATACAGGGGTTAATGACATCGTTATGGATCCCAGAGATCCAAATGTGTTGTATGCTGCTGCTCATCAGCGAATGCGCAGCGACTATGCCTATGTAAGTGGTGGCCCTGGTTCAGGCATGTATAAAACCACTGATGGTGGTGCCCACTGGGAGAAGATCAATAACGGGTTACCCTCTTTGGACATTGGAAGAATCGGTTTGTCCATCTCACCTGCTGATTCCGAATATATTTATGCGATAGTAGAGGCGGCTAAGGATGAAGGATTTTACAGAACAACTACCCGTGGCGCCAAATGGGAGAAAATGAGTAGCCATCAAACCGGTGGAAACTATTACAACGAAGTCATTGCTGATCCAAAAGACAAAGACAGGGTATATACTATGGGCTATGCCATTAGCGTAAGCGATGATGGAGGAAGAAACTTCAGACCTATTGGTGAAGATGCAAAACATGTAGACAATCACGCACTTTGGGTAAACCCCAATGATACGAACCACATGCGCAACGGATGCGATGGAGGTATCTACGAAACCTGGGATGGAGCCAAAACATGGCAATTTAAATCCAACCTGCCTGTTACTCAATTCTACAAAGTGGAAGTGGACAATTCGGAGCCCTTCTATTATGTATACGGAGGCACGCAAGACAATTTTAGTTTGGGTGGTCCTTCGCGTACGCGCAGCGAAAACGGAATCGTTAATGACGATTGGTTTGTAACCCAAGGCGGTGATGGTTTCGAAAGTGCCATTGACCCTTTCAACACCAACATTGTATACGCGCAATATCAACATGGTGGCCTTACCCGCTACGACAAGGCAACGGGTGAGAATACGGGGATTCAGCCCCAGCCACGCAAAGGAGAAAAAGAATACCGATGGGGATGGGACGCACCCCTTCAAACCAGTCTGCATAAAGGTGGCCGACTTTACATTGCAGCCAATAAGGTTTTTAAGAGTGACGACTATGGCAATACCTGGCAAGTGATCAGTGAAGACGTTACCCGAAATGAAGATCGCAACAAACTCCCACTCATGGGAAGAGTTTGGGGCATTGATGCCACTGGCAAAAATGATGGAGTGGCACCTTATGGAACAGTGAGTGCCTTGTCCGAATCTCCAAAGAATGAAAACTTAATAGTGATAGGAACAGATGACGGACTGGTACAAATCACTACGGATGGTGGTAAAACCTGGAAGAAAACGGAATCTTTTGCTGGTGCTCCTTCCATGACCTATGTCTATCATGTGCTTACTTCACAACACGATGAAAACGTAATTTACGTAACACTCAACAACCACAAGCGAGGAGATTTCAAACCCTACGTTTACAAAAGCACCAACAAAGGTCAAACCTGGAGTTCAATAACTAACGGCCTTCCTGAACGGGGTTCCACCTATAGCGTTGCGGAAGACCACGTTGACCCTAATTTACTTTTTGTAGGAACAGAGTTTGGTGTTCATTTTAGCAATGATGGAGGCACTAATTGGAAAGCTTTAAAAGGCGGCTTGCCCACTATTGCTGTCAGGGACATGGCTATTCAGAAAAGAGAAAACGATTTAGTGCTGGCTACGTTTGGCAGAGGTTTTTATGTGTTGGATGATTATTCGCCCCTGCGCAATATTAACCAGACTGCAGGCAAAGAGGCTTATCTATTTCCCATCAAAGACAGCTGGATGTTTGTTGAAAGTATGCCACTGGGAATCCGAGGGAAGGGGTTTCAGGGTGAATCGTATTTCAGTACTCCCAACCCTGCTGTAGGCGCGGTGTTCACGTATTATTTTAAGGAAGATTTAAAAACCAACAAAGAAAAACGTGAGGAAGCTGAAAGCAAGCTGGCGAAAGAAGGTAAAGACGTGAATTACCCTAGCTATGATAAATTGAAAGGCGAACAAGATGAACAATCACCCTACTTGTTGTTTACTGTAAAAAATGAGCAAGGTACTATTATCAGAAAACTGAAAGCCCCTGCCAAGAAGGGTGTCAACCGTATTACATGGGATTTCAGGTATCCGACTTCAAGTCCGGTTGATATCAACCCTACTCCTAACGACAACCCATTTGTTCCGAATGACGTTGGGCACTTGGCGGCTCCGGGAAATTATACTGTATCTATGAGTAAATATGTAGATGGTGTTTACACTGAGCTGGCTAGAGCAGAAAAGTTTGTCGTTAAAGTTTTACCGGGCACTACCCTACCTGCGGCCAATAGACCTGCATTGGTGGCATGGCAACGTCAGGCTGCTGAATTACAACGCAGCATTCAAGGCACATCTGCCCTATTGCGCGATGCATCACAAAAAGTACGCTATATGAAGGAAGCTGTTTTCAGTGTGGCGGAACCCAATCAAAATTTTGTGAAGGATATTCTTGCGCTTGAAAGCAAGTTGCGCGGTTTGCAGGACAGGTTATTTGGAGATCGTGTTGCCGATCGATTGGATATTGACCGTGAGCCTTCCATCAATAGCCGGCTTTACAATGGAATATCAGCGGGATCCGGAAGCACCAGCGACCCCACTACTACTATGAAAAACCAAATTCAATGGTCAGGTGAAGCCTACGAAACACTGAGTCAGGAACTAAAACAGGTTATTGAAACGGATATCCCTGCTATTGAAAAGAAGCTGGAAGATGCAGGTGCTCCCTATACTCCCGGACGCATGCCCAACTGGAAGAAAAACTAACTGCTACTCAAGCTGTCGTAATAGTTTACTATTGCGACAGCTTAGCTTTTACGGTACACAGTTCCTGTAAACGAAGCAATTCTTTTGTTATCGCTATTGATTTCTATATGATAGGTGGCAATCGTCTTCCCCAAATGCGTTTCCCTTGCTACCGCTTCGATGGTTGCACCCGCCTTTGACGATCGATGAAATTCCATACTGGTGGTTATTCCCACTGCACCCACACCATGGCTATTCGATGCCAGCTCAAAAGCATAATCGGCCACGCTGTATAAAAACCCACCATGAGAAAACCCCATGTGATTGATATGTTCAGGTTTTACAACAGCACTCACGCGGGCCATCCCTCTTTCCCACTCCAGCACTTTAATCCCCAAGAGATCAGCATATGGATTTTTATCTGCTTCCATATTATTCAGGATGTTAATTGTACACTTCTACTACCAACTCAATTTCAACCGCTTGCCCACGTGGCAATGAAGCCATGCCGACAGCAGCACGCGCATGTTTTCCACGTTCTCCAAATACATCTACCATCAAATCTGAAAATCCGTTGATGACTTTGGGTTGGTCTATAAACTCAGGATCGGAATTCACCATTCCCAATACTTTGACAATGCGTTTTACTTTCTTCAAATCTCCCAGCATTGCTTTCAGCACAGCCATTTGATTGATTGCTGTCAGGCGCGCGCCTTCGTATCCTTCTTCAATGGACACATCCTGGCCAAGCTTTCCTGTAAGTTCTGTTCCATCAGCTCGCTTGGGTCCCTTTCCTGCTAAAAATATCAGGTTACCTGTTCGCACTCCATTCACATAATTAGCCACAGGTTGTGGTGGTTCGGGCAATGTAATATTCAGTTCTTTCAACCGTGCTTCGGGATCATAACTTTCCTCAGGAGTTTCCCTTTGCGTTTGTTGATTACACCCAGTTAATAAAACGATACACAACAGGTAAAGACTAATTTTTTTCATAACTCAAATTTATTTTAAGCAAAATAGCGACTGATTTCAAAGTATACATCCTCCATCAACAGGATACCTTCATTTCTGAGCGTATATAAGCTTTTCAATGGCAGCCGTTGATCTCAATTTTCTATCTCTATCAAAGGTATATTAAGATTCTTAAGCGATGCTTCGATTTGAGGCAACCTGTTATTCACTAAGTTATCAAAACGATTTTTAACCTCCGCCCATTCTTTTTCCAAATCTTTTAAACGATCATAAATCGCGTTGTTGGGTCTCCCCTCCTGGGAATGGGCTACAGAAAACAAATAACCAACTTGTGTGTCCAGGCGAACAGGGTAGTTAATTGGATCCTGATGGCTTTCCGTTTTGGTTTGTATCAACTCATCCTCCACACCGGTAAGCATATCAACAAAATCTTTTATGGATTGGCGAAGCGCTGGTTGATCAACTCTACCACTCATTCGATTCAGCTGCTCCCGAAGCGATCTTATGGATGCGATATGTTTGTGAATGTCTGTCACCATATCCCGGACTTTAAGCTGTACCTTCAGTTGCTCCTTAAATCCAGCCTTATCCATCTCCCATCTTGGGTCCGCCTTCACGGTAAGCGTTTGTTCATAAGTACGATTTCCTGCTTTTAAAGAAACTTTATAATCACCAGGAATCACCTTCGGGCCACCTGAGTAGCTCAGATAAATAAATGCACCAGGAACTAATTTGGCTTTTGGATAGGTGAGATCCCAACTAAATCGGTTAATACCGGTTTTGCCTGCAATATTCTTATAGAGATTGACTTCATTGCCATTTACATCGTTGATAATAATCTCCACCGAATCTGCTTTTGGTAAATAGTAATGAAGGAGGGCTCCTGTTGGAGCCGGATCTGGTCTAAACCCACCGCGTCCATTTGATATCTGTGTACGGTAGGCCACTCCCGGAACAAGAAGTTGCGTCTCACCATTTTGTTTCCAATCATGAAGCGGTGAAAGATCATCAAGGATCCAATAGGCACGACCCTGAGTAGATACCACCAAATCATTATTATGGACTGCTACATCTGTTATTGGAGTGATGGGCAGGTTTTGTTGAAACGATTGCCATTTTGCACCATTATCAAAAGAGATAAACATTCCAAACTCAGTACCCGCATAGAGCAAACCCTCTCTTGCCGGGTCTTCCCTCACTACCCGCACAAAGTAATCTGCCGGAATTCCATTGGTTCCACTGGTTAGTAATTTCCAACTTTTACCATAGTCGTTGGTTTGATAAACATACGGACGAAAATCATTGTCTCTGTACTTATACACTGCGACATGCGCTCTCCCCTTTTGATGGGCGGATAGATCGATCATATTTACCGTTCCTTCTTTGGGCATGCCTTTTGGTGTAATGTTTTCCCAAGACGCTCCATTGTCCCTGGAAATATGGACCAAGCCGTCATCACTCCCTGCCCATAATACCCCTTTCTCCAGAGGCGATTCTTCAAAAGCAAAAATGGTGCTGTACAACTCAACGGAAGTGTTATCGTTTTGAATTGGTTCTCCAGGTATATCCAGGTATTTGTCAATGTTGTTGGTCAGGTCCGGACTTATCACTTGCCAGGTATGACCTTCGTCCGTAGAGCGATGCACATAATTGGAAGTGATGTACAATACGTTGGGATCGTGAGGCGAAAAACGAATAGGTGCATTCCATTGGAATCTGTATTTCAAGTTCCTGCCTTCTATGCCATCGTATAATTCAGGATAAGCGCCTACCCTTTTATAGGAATCCTTAGAGCGGTCTATTCTTGAGATAATTCCAATATAGGTACCTGCATATACTATATCAGGGTTTCGTGGATCTACCGCAATATGCCCACTCTCGCCCCCACCAACTTCATAGAGGCCAGAGGCCGGATGGATGTCCCCTCCCCTGCTTGGCATTGAAATGGTTGAATTGTCTTGCTGCGCTCCATATACGCGATAGGGAAATTGATTATCTACCGTTACCCTATAAAACTCACCTGTGGGTTGGTTCCATTGGGTAGACCAGGTTTTCCCTCCATTGAAACTCACATTCGCTCCACCATCGTTGCAGTTGATCAGGTAATCCGGATGTTTGGGGTTAATCCAAACATAATGATGATCGCTATGTGGTGCAGGAATGTTTTTAATGGATCTGCCATCATCCGTTGATTTAAACAAACTTACATTGACAATAAAAAGCGAATGTTCTTCTGTGGGATGTGCGAAAATCTTAGAGTAATACCAGGCACGCTGCCGGATCAAGTGATCCCTGTTCACCCTTGTCCAATTCAGACCACCATCTTCAGAAAGGTACAATCCTCCTTTTGTTTCATCGATGTGTTCGTGAATCACCCATATCCGGTTGGAATTTACAGGTGATACCGCGACTCCCACTTTTCCAATGATACCAGTTGGCAGCCCACCTTTTCCTGAGAGCCTACTCCATGTATCACCACCATCTGTAGATTTATAAACACCACTCCCTTTACCGCCATCAATCATCGTCCACGGTTTTCTTTCTGCCTGCCAAAAGCCAGCATAGAGTACACGTGGGTTGTTGGGATCCATGATCAAATCACTTGCACCCGTACTATCATTTGCAAACAATATTTGTTTCCAGCTTTTGCCTCCATCCATTGTTCGATAAATTCCTCTTTCCTTACTGGGCCCAAAAATATTTCCCAGTACCGCTGCGTACACCTGTTCCTCATTACGAGGATGAATTTGCAAGCGACTGATCTGCCCGGCATTTGGCAACCCGATAAACTTCCAGGTACTACCGGCATCCTGAGACTTATACATTCCCTTACCAGCGGAGATGTTACCGCGCGGGTCAGCAGAACCTGTGCCCACATATACCACATTTTTATCTGACGGTGCTACTTCAATGGCACCTATGGAGCCAACAGAAAAATATCCATCAGAAACGTTATCCCATGTGGTTCCGCCATCTGTTGTTTTCCAAACACCACCACCAGTGGAACCCATGTAGTAAGTAAAAATATCATCCGGTACACCTGCCGCTGCTGTGCTTCTCCCTCCACGGAACGGTCCGAGTTGCCGGTATTTAAGTTCTGATAAGGCATCGCTCTGTACTTGTGCCTGGACGCTGAACTGACTCGCTAAAATGAGGGGGATCGTAGATAAGAATGCAAGTAATTTCATATGCTGGTGTTTTTTATTAAAGTATCCAGAACTATACATTACTGCCAGTAATTCTATTTAACTGGTGCAAATACTATGACAATGGAATGAGTTTTACCGCGAAGACGCAAAGGCGCAAAGGTTTTTGTGCTTGAATTGGTTTGTGAGGACTTGAACTTGGGATATGAAGACTCAGAGTCCCTTTCAGGTGACTCTGAGTAGGTATTGGGGGGTATATAGTATCACCTCAATCAGGAGATTGCTTCGGCAAGCCACCCCACTTTCATTCATTGCCTCGCAATGACGAATTAAGAATAGCCACTAAGGCACTAAGACACGAACTGGCAAGTCACGCGTGAGCCGCCACACGTGCAATCCGCACAACACGCGCGCCAGTTACTTTAACTGGTGCAAATACTATGACAATGGAATGAGTTTTACCGCGAAGACGCAGAGGCGCAGAGATTTTTGTGTTTGAGTTGGTTCGGGACGACTTGAACCTGGGATATGAAGACTCAGAGTCCCTTTCAGGTGACTCTGAGTAGGTAATATATTCATCCTCGCAATGACGAATTAAGGTGAGGGCACAAACCTGGGAGTGGGAACTGGGGTGTGGGTTATTCAAGAATCATTCATGACGAAGTGCAGTAACCGGCTCTGTCATTGCCGCCTTCAAGGTTTGAACGCCTACTGTGATCAGCGTGATCACCAAAGCACCTAACAATGGTAAAAGGAATAATAGCAAGCTCAGTGTGGTGCGATAGGCAAAACCTTCAAGCCACTTGTTGGCCAAATACCAAACAATAGGAAAGGCCACTAAATTGGCAATAAGTACCAGTCCAACAAATTCAGAAGATAAAAGCCTCAGGATATTAAAGCTATTTGCCCCCAATACCTTTCTGATTCCAATTTCTTTGGTTCTGGTTACCACCATGAACGAGACCAATCCGAATAAACCAATCACAGCAATGATAACCGATCCAATTGAAAACAGGTTAAACACCTTAGCCAGACGTTGTTCAGCATAGTATTGTCTTTCAAAATTTTCATTCAGAAAAAAGTACTCAAAATCATATCCTTCGTAGTACTGCTTCCATAAATCAGAAATACTCTTCAAAGTATTCTCTGTGTTGGCGGCATTGTATTTTACAGCAAAGTACCGTGAAAATTGAGGCGCATAATCCATGGCCATTGGGTAAATCTTCTCCTGTAATCCGAATTCATTGTAATCCTTCACCACTCCAATGACAATACCTGAGGGTTGTTGGGAGGGTGAAGTGATTTTTTTGCCAATGGCATCCTCAGGGCTCTCCCATCCCATGGCATTCACCGTGGTCTCATTAATGATCAACCCTTCATCCAGTTCAGCAGGACGGGATAAATCAAAATTCCGGCCTGAAACCAGCTGCAACCCCAGCGTACCAAGGTAGTCCTCATCAATTGACATGTACTCCACGCTAATGCTTTCATCGGCTGACTTTTCTTCGGCCCTGGCCCATTGCCCTACCCAACCCGGCTTTCCTGGTAAGGCATTAGAAAATGTAACGTTATCAACACCCGATAAACTTTTCAAATCATTTTTAAAGCTGGCTGGTTTTATAAATGTTGTTGAAGGGAGCTTTGAAACATCTACCACGATGATCTGATCGCCCTGAAAGCCCAGGTCACTGCCCTTCATAAAGTCCAGCTGATTATTGATCACCAAAGTAAAAATGATTAATGCAGCTGAAATCATAAATTGAAAAACCACCAACGCCCTTCGCAATTGAATCCCTCTCGCGCTCGAGTGCAATTTTCCTTTTAGCACTTCAGCCGGTCTCAAGCCGGACAGCACCACAGCCGGATAGTACCCTGATAAAATGGTGATGGCGATTAACAATATAATCATACCCAGGATAAATTGAGGCTGTAGTAAGCTAAGTAGATTGTAATTTTTCCCCATCAGGTCATTGAACATTGGAGAGAATATACCTATCAGTACAAGTGCGAGGATTAGCGACCCTGCAATCATTATAAATGATTCACTTAAAAACTGACGAATGAGGGCAGCTCGGGAAGATCCCACCACCTTGCGCAATCCCACTTCCTTGGCCCTATAGGTAGAACGTGCGGTGGTAAGATTTATAAAATTGATGCAAGCCAGCAGAATAACAAACAAGGCAATCCCAGACACAAGATAAACCCGCTCTATGCTCCCTGAAGGTCCCATGCCATTGCCTCTGTTTGATTTGAGATAAATATCTGTTAGTGGCTCAAAGCCCACGTACAGGTACATCCCATATTTCTCCAGATCCTCCTTCACATGATCTAAGTATAAATTTTTAGCCTTTGAGAAAAAGGCCTCCCTGTTTACACCCTCTTTAAGCAATACATAGTTTCTGACATTGAGATTTCCCCATCCATCCTCGTAACTAAAATCCTTATCTAACAAAGGAAAAGTATCAAAAGAAAGGAGCGCACCGAATTGCATGTGCGATTGAGAGGGTAAGTCTTTTAATACACCCGTTACCAGGAAGGAAAGTGTGTCAGCCAATACCATCGTTTTACCCAACGCAGATTGGTCTTTGAAATATTTCTTTTCAAGGGTTTCTGTGATCACTATACTATAAGGTTGTACAAGGGCTGTAGTCGGATTGCCTTCCTTGAACGAGAAGGTAAATAATTTGAAAAAATCACCAGACGCAAAAAAGATTCGTTCTTCCTGGCGTCTCCCCTCATACATCACTGGGAGGCTAGATCCATTACGGGTATAGATTACAGCCTCTACTTCCGGGTATTCTTCTTTAAGCAATTGGCCAACAGGCCATCCATTGGTTTCAATAGCACTGGTAACCGCACCCGTTTTGATGTCGGCTATGTCCGTGCCTACCCTGTATACACGATCTCCATTTTGGTGAAATTTGTCGTAAGACAATTCATCTGATACATACAGGAGAATAAAAATTCCTGTAGCAATGCCAAAACCAAGACCAATTAAATTGATGATTGCATATTCTTTAAATTTAAGCAGGGTACGGATCGCTATTTTTAGGTGGTTGGTAAACATCGAAGAAAATATTATTTCATCAACTAATAACAATTTCAATGCCATAGTCAAACAATCAAAATCCTACCTTTTATTACAGATACAGGTTTTCTGATTAACGAAATTGAACACTACCGTCCGTATTCAGACATTTGGATTAAAGTCTGAAAATCGAAGTTTTGGTATTTTACCGCCAAAGGTTTTAGTGCTTTAGTACTGAAGTATCGGTTCGTGAGGACACTAACCTTGGGTGGAGACTCTGAGCAGGTATAAAGATCACCTCAATCAGGAGATTGCTT
>DDUM01000056.1:0-188 GCA_002344795.1 Flammeovirgaceae bacterium UBA2338
AGGAAGGTCTGATTCCTGAAGGCTTTTGAACCTAAAATGCAAATCGGGCATTTAAAATATTCTTGACTAATTTATATCATATTGAATTGTCGGATGATAACCCGACCGCTAAACGCCTATGTATGCGTGCCTGCCTGCCGTTTACCTGCCGGAGGCATGGCAGGCAGGTGCCTCCATACATAAGTCAC
>DDUM01000056.1:450-94318 GCA_002344795.1 Flammeovirgaceae bacterium UBA2338
GCGCTTTTTGTGTTTCCGTTCAAGATGTGGAAAAACTTAGCGATAGGCCTAGAGAGCCCAAGCGAGACGCTTGCGCTTGTTGGGAAATATAATATATTGTGTTGGTAGCTGTGCACTTAATTTGTACTTTCAAATTCAAATCCAGTATTATAAGCTGTTAACTTCAGGAAATCCGCCCTCATTAATTCCTTTACTAATTTTTCATTAGCATTTCGATCGATAATGGCATTATCAATCTTTGCAATCAATTCGTCTTTTAGAATCAACTTTGAAAGTCCAATAAATATCAACAATATTCTTCTCAAGAGGTTGAGAATCTGGTTTTGGATTTCCCCAAGGTCTTTTCGCTCTGTGGGCCCTAACATTGAGCCGTGAATATATGTGCTTCTTATTTCATAAGCTCTCTTCATAACATTGTAAACCTTAATAGGTGGGTATTTAAAGTACTGAGATAAATACGAAACTCTTTGAGATAATTTATGACTCAATTCAGATCTTTCGTTTGCCTTAAGTAACAGAGCCTCCAAAGCAGTGATTGCTGTAGTGATCTTATTTTCAACCGCCATTGATTTTGTTATTGCTTCAGAATATCGCTCGATACTTATATAGATAGGGTTTTGATCCTGAATTTTACTTGCCCAATTCATAGGGGGTAGAAAATCTAGCATAAAATCTAAAAACGCCCTTATATCATTCGATTCCTTGGATGTGACCTCATATTGGAAAAAAGAATGGATATCCAAGGAATATGGAACCCCATATCGCAACAAAATTGAGTTCGGTTTGTACTCTCGTCTATTAACTTGAACAGCCCCAAGGTTATATAATCTCAATGATTGAATCAATTTTGTTAAATAATCCTCCATCGCATTTTCATCCTCGAATTTTTTCCTAATTTCAATGATCGAGTCGCACGAATCAATGGTGGCGGAAATCATTGATGAAAAATAAGAATAGGAAGGTTGCTCCAAAACAAAGTCATCGTTTACTGGTTTACGAATTGTAAGCTCATTTGAAACATCTATAATTTCATCATTTAACCAGATTCCTTTAATCCATAACTTTATTTTCCATTCTGGCGCTGTTTTGTTTAAGTCATTAATAAAGACGGTAACTAATTCTATTATTGTTTCATCTAAAATATACTTTTCATTTTTAAATAAAACATAATACAAAAAAGCACCAAGGGTAGAATGAACCTCTTGTTCATTTAATTGATATTCATTCTTGATTGCCTGAAAACACCTATTTAATATTGAATACTTTGCGCTGAGCCTTTCAAAATAACTTTTAAAATTGATCCAGGTTTTATCATCCTTATTGAAGTACTCCGTACTCCACTGCATTCGCTTAATTCCTTTTGAATATTCCTCAACCTTGCCTCTTGTTCTTGTGTAAAGCTCTTGTCGGTTTAAGATTTCCTTAGGTTCAAAATGTAAAAAGTCATCAGGGTGATCTCTGATTTCTTTTATTAGTGAATGTAGCGTGGAGGATACCTTTGAGTGTATCATTTCATAGTTCTTATTTGCATTGCAGCCAACGTTTATGTATAAGCCGTGGCGCTGAGCAAAAATAAAAAAATATCCTCCTTATCAGCGCCATGGATTATACATTTTGTTGTGCATAGTGCCACGCATTCACCGTACTTTAACCACGCGGATGCCATTGCTTTGGTTGTGTGTCGGATTGCGCGGCAATGGCATTGGTGTGGTTTTCGAAGCACTATTCCTCTTGTCCGTTTACTTTCTCACCACAATAAGGACACATAATCCATAATTTATTAAGTTCACTAAAACACTTTTTGCAAGTAATTACTTTGTCCACCATAGACTTAAGTGGAATACTCGTCCGTACTGTAAATGTCTCAGGGATTTCCTTTAAAAAACTCGACTCATTACCTTTTTCAGTAATTAGGAAGAGTTTCTCTTTCGCTCTTGTCATTGCTACATAAAAGAGTCGTCTTTCTTCTTCAAGCAATAAGTCGTGATTCGCTTTTTTAATTGTTTGAAAGATTCTGTCTTCAAGCCAAATGTCAGGAAAGCCACCGTCTCCTTCTGTAAGTCCAATTATAAAAACTACTTTAGCTTCAAGCCCTTTTGCTGCGTGAATGGTTTTTCCCTGGACCTTTAACCCTTCATCTCTTAGTCTATGGTAGTAAGATTTGTCTTGATTAAATGAGTTACTGAACATTTTACTTCTTCTATAAAGGAATAGAATGTCCTCGCTTGTTAATCCTTCTTCTTGAAATTTACGGACTTCCTCAATTGCGAATTGAATATTCTCCTCTTCACTGTTCCCCGCGAACACAACGATTTTATGCTCTGACTTTTTTGAGGAGTGAATGTCCTTGTCAACCTTAAATTTAATGTGTTTTATTACTTCATTACTTGCTCCAACAATATGCTGTGTGCTTCTGTAATTAAGATTCAATTTTACAACACGTGCATTTTTAAAGTGATTCTCAAAGTCTATTATATAACTCACATTTGAACCCCGGAACCCGTATATGCTTTGCCAATCATCACCAACGCAAAAAAGCTGAGTGTCATCGGTTAGCGTTAGTTTAATTAGCTCAACTTGTAAATTATTAACATCTTGAAATTCGTCAACCAAAATGTACTGAAACTTGCTTTTGTACTTGTTAGCAATGTCTGGATGGTTCTTAAAGAGAGAGGCGGTTCTTGAGATAAGGTCGTTGAAGTCGAGATAGGATTTATCAGTGCAGTAGGTTACGTATTTATCAACAATTGGTATTGCTAAATCATAAAAGCTTCTTACTCTTTCGTGTTGGTCTTGTTTTGCATTACCTAAAACAGTCTCAGTGCTAATGTTTTCTACTTTAATCATGTCAGTTATTCTAATGATTTGAGTAAGAAACTTTTTCACGTCTTCATGATAGCCCTGAAATTCTTCTTTGTATGAGAGTGCTGCATTAACATGATAATTTGCTGGAAGGCGATTTTTGATTACTTTGTCTAGAGTGTGGTTAAAAAGAGCAGAGTCTTTGGTCATACTCTCATAAGTCTTTACCAATAGGAGATTTCCTTTTTTGAATTGTTCTTCCTTGTCCTTTGTCGAGTAGCTTTTCTCACTGACATGCTCCAAGTAAAGGTTTGCTTCAGGAATGTAAAAATCTGGGTGAAATGAAAAGTCCTTAACGTTTAGCAATGGCTCATATTCATATTTTATGCTATGTCGGTAAAGCCAATCAGCAATAAATTGCTCAGACTTTGAGCGGACCTTAGTTCCATCCAATGCGGTAAAATATTTGCCGTCTTTGGGAACGAACTTGCCTTGACTCTTATCAAGATGAATTTTATCTATTATATAGTCTAAGATGTACCGCTTTAGGCGAAGCAAAAACTCAGTTTGTTCACATTCCTCAATTAATATTTTGTGAAAAACTTCAAATACGGTTTCAGGGGCAACGTGCTTTGATAACTCGTCCTCTTCATCCCTTTTCTCCTCTCCAATTATTCTGAATTTGTTATCAAATTCATTTACTCCATGATTCCTTAAAACACTATAACAGAAACTATGGAATGTTCTAATTGTAAGTGAGTCTATCCATTTAAACTTTCTTTGATAGTTAAACCGCTCTTTGTCTTTATCAGCTTTACTTTTGAACTTATCAACAAGGATTTTCTCATATTCTCCGGTATTGTCCGCTGAAACGATTAAACGGTCAATCATTTCATTTGTCGCATTCTTAGTGAATGTGATTGCAAGTATGCCTGAAGGGCTTACACTTTTTTCTTCTATTAAATAGACAAGCTTTTGAAGAAGGGTCTTAGTCTTACCTGAACCCGCACCCGCTAAAACAAGTAAACGCTTTTCATCACTAATAACTGCTTCCTTCTGTCTATCATTTAGAGCGCTTAGATTCGTCTTTGTTTCTTCAAGCATGTCCTAGGTATCTATTCTCCAATTTAAACATTTGATTGGATTTCTTACCTAGTGAGTACCAAATTTGCGCCATTCAATAATGCCTTTTTCATTTACCTTCGCTCTATGTTCGATTGGGATAAATTGAGCTCCTCTAGTTTTGCTTAATACTACCCAAATTAAGTCACACCATAGAAACTTTAACTTAGTGTCAACTATTTTTGGAGGAATTACGAGGTTTAATTCTTGATAACTGGATGGTACACTTGGAAAGATTATTCCGTCAATTTCAATTTTCGTGTCAAAGTTTTTGTTTCTGTTAAAAACTCAACTAGCGCAAGCGTCTCGCTTGTGCACTCTTCTGCTTCTAAATTACTACCGACTTTCGCTCAAACAACATAACACAGTTCAATCAATCCTTTCTTGTCGTAAAAATCCCTGGCACTACTGTATAAATAATCCTCTTCATTTTCAACAAACCCTGCTTCAACAGGATTTCTGTGTATGTATTCCAATTTCTGGTAAAACATGTGCTGAGTTGTTAACTCAATGGGGTGGTTATGTTGTTGCCACAACTGCCAGTCTTTGTTGTTTCCATTCTTCAATCCTGCCTGCATCAAAATAGGCATAATCCATTCTTTTCTACTCTCAGCAGGATTTGATGTTATTGCTTTCCTTATGCTCCTTGAGGTATAACTTTTCATCTCACCCACTATTTTTGGTAATGGCCTGCCTTTGCTACCCACAATCATATGAACATGACTGGTCATAATACACCATGAATATATTTCCAAATCCTTTTCCCTTTGGCAAAACCTCCAGCTTTCAAGTAAGAGTTCCTTGTACTCCCTGCGGATAAAAATATCTACCCAACCCACCACCGTAAATGTGATAAAATACAATTGATCATTATCTGAAAATTTGTACTTACGACTCATCGAAACAAATAATTGTAAAATTCCTATTTTAAGCAAGTTGCAATGAGATGAAAAGTAAAATTATGCACAAGCGAGACGCTTGCGCTAGTTGGGGTATCAACAATTGGCTATCATGGAAAAATAAAATCATATCGAAGTCCACAGTTGTCAACAAAAAAATTGCAGGTTGTGCAACAGCAACTCATGTTGTGGCGCGTTTACATCCCTAGAACTCTTAGTCTTACTTTAACAGAATCATTGTCAACTTTCAAGTTAAAACTAAAGTCATTATTGTTCCAACCTATGTTCGAGATACTAAATCGATCATAGTTTCGATAATTACTTAACTCAATTTCATCTTCGTATATCAATCTATATTTCTTATTTTCTTTATGCCAGAGTTTAACAGGAATTTTTAACTGGCCAATATCATTGCAGAACGAAACACATCCATATAGACTTTCAGATCTAGCTTCGTAAAGTGGAAGACCATGAATTATTTGCCCGGTAAGTGCATCAATTGAAGAGTAGTCTGGCCCGAACTCACTCATATTGTCAACAAAAACAAAGAGACCAGATTTGGGTAAGTAGCCTAAATAACTTATAGAGTCAAAGCCGTTTGTACTTGGTTCTAATTTTTTCTTGATCACCTTGTTGGATTCAAGGTATAGAACAAAGAGAGTGTCATTTATTATTTCGAATTTTGACTTAGCAGGCACTTTAACATTCTGTTTCGTCCTGTCAATTTCAAAATAATTCAGCTCAATGATAAAGGAATTTAATGGCTCTGTGATTGAAATCGTATTTTCCACAATTGTGTCAAATGTTACATTGATGGCAAAGCTGTCGGTGACATAAGATTCTAAGCCAGCAATTTGTGTCGAAAAACTTTGCATCTGGCTCCTAGTCACCACTGGTTCAGATGCTCTCTCTTTGTCGTGGTCATATTTTGTCCAGAACCCATAAGCAAGAAATAGGAATGGAATAATTGCACCCAAAATAATTCCATATTTTAATAAAGGATTTTTGAACAAAACTATGAACAGTGTGGCTGAGACTAATAGACTTGCTGTAAGTGTTACTCCCGCGGTTGTACCTCGTATATCAAACGACATTAAAAGTATGAATACGAGTCCAATAAAAGCCAATTCTATTGATATACCCAGTAAGAATAGTCCAACTTTTTTCATCTTGTAAATGCGCCACAACGCTCGGCTATAAAACGTATGCGTGTAAATACCTACGACTTTGTCCCACGTTGCAAACGAAATTTACTAGCACACACTTTAAGAACCTACAATACAGCATATGTTTTATAGCATTTGTTAGCGGCTGACTCATTTCTCCGCACTCAATAAAGAATAAATTTCTTCAATTGTCTGGGGCTTTTTAGAATTTTTCTGTCCGTCTTTATAAACCTTTACAATTTCGTTAAGTCCTTGTCCCCATGCAGTAAAGTCATAACGTGTTCCACATTCTTCTCTTTTCTCTGTCGGACATAAACAACTCCAAACAAAATCATTTATCTCCGTCCAGTTGATAAATTTGTCAGCATTATTTAATTCAACTCTCTCGGGACTAAATATTACAGGTCTAACTTTTACATTGCCAAATTTTGTTGCAATTGGATCTGTTGATAGAAGTCCTTGTCTTTTGGTGTTTTGTTTAGGAGTCACCAAATCTTGCAACACCTTTGTCACCGAGGAAATAATGTTGTCGTCAAAAAGTCCGATCCATCTTAGAAGCCTTGAAATATTATGTTCATTCCTCAGCGAGTTGTTGAACTGAAGTTGTTGTCCTTTACTTTTGACTTCAGCAATGATTATATCAATGTCGTTCGTAATTTCTAAAAAGTCAGATGAGTTATGTTCAGTTTCATCTTGTCGGTGAAGAGGAAATCTAATGGCGATTAAATCTACTTCTCCTCCAATCTTGTCCTCACTTGATTGAAATATAAATCCACTGGTCAAATAACCATTCAGTCTCAGGTACAGACTTGTAATTAATTCCTGAGTGTTTGATTTTTGCTTGTCAGTCATTGTCCAATGAGGTTGCCGCTAACGTCAATGTATCCAACATATATATTATAGAAGTCAGATACACGCATGTATTTCCACCCCAATTTAGGGTTTTCATCTTTATATCCATTACACAAGTGCAAAAACCTTAATATCTATACTTAAAGCTTTGGCCTCCGTTGGAGGGGTAACCAGTGCCAGTGTGCACGGAGCCCTTAGGCGGGTAACTATTCCCCTATAAAAGCAAAAAACCCTGACGTCCTACGGAGTCAGGGTTTTTAATTGATCTTGAACGAGTTCATCTTAATTTGGGTTTAGTGAAACGTAAACCTGAAAGCTGACTGGCTTCTGCGCTGGGATAACCAAACACGGATCGCACGTAGCTCCTTACCTTGCGGTAATTGTTCACCACCGATACTTCATTGGTGTACAATACACGGTCGCGGCGTATCTTCGCATTGCGCAAGGCCGTTTTGGCGTTGTCCACTGCGGCATTCAAACCTTTGAACCGTTTAGCGGCTGCCTCCAGGGCATCCACCTTCAACTCGGGTTCATTGGGTTGGTACACGCTCAACCGTCCCACCAGCTGCACCAGTTTGCTAAAGTGGTCCCCAATGGCCACGTGGCTTTGCTGGGTGCGGGCCCGTGTGGTGAGTGGCTTCGCTTCGGCTTCCTCATTGGGAATCGGCAACCGGCTACTGGCGGCTCTTCCTTTGATAAGGCGTTCGTAGTAGCGCACGTCATCCAGTGTTTGAGGCAGCACCCCGAAGGATTCCACCGATCTCACGATCCGGCTGGTCAGTTTGCCCAGTTGTTCGTAGGCCACTTCCCTCTCGTTCGTCACATCTTTGTAGATGTGCAACTTTTGTGAATAATCCTGCAATGAACTTTGTGCTTCTTCGAGCAAGGCTCTCATCGCTTTAAGCTGGAGGGTCTGACGACCGGGGTTATAGTTACCTCCAAACCCGGTGCATATTCCTACTAACCTGGAGTAGGCGTCCGCAGTTTTTACATGTGACATGACTGTAAAAATTTAGTTTGTTGAACATACTCTTAATACGGAATTCCTTATATAAAAGGTTGCGTGTTTTTGAAAATATTTAAAATATTTTTTTTAAGAATTTTCTGTACAGCAAGAGATGCTTCGCCCTCCCCTCCCGATAGCTATCGGGATCACCGCTCGGTAGCTCAGCATGGCGGCAACTCCCGGTCACCGATTACCGATTACCGGTTACTGGTAACTGGTCACCGATTACCGGCAACCGGCAACTGGCTACCGGCAACCGGCAACCGAATGTCTCCTCACTCCCACCGACTCCTTCCTCACTACCATTTCCAAAAAATTCACACCTGTTGACTACTCCCCACCTTTCATTTCCAAAAGTTACAGACCTGTTGACTGCTTCCTACCTTCTATTTCCAAAAGTTACAGACCCGTTGACTGCTTCCCACCTTTCATTTCCAAAAGTTTCACACCTGTTGACTCCTCCCCACCTTTCATTTCCGAAAGTTTCACACCCGTTGACTGCTCCCTACCTTTCATTTCCAAAAGTTACAGACCTGTTGACTGCTCCCCACCTTTCATTTCCAAAAGTTACAGACCCGTTGACTGCTTCCTACCTTTCATTTCCAAAAAATACAGACCCACCGACTGCTTCCTCACTACTGTTACCAACTTTTACACACCAACCGATTGTTCCTACACTCGCACCGATTGTTCCTGCACTCGCACCGATTGTTCCTGCACTCCAACCGATTGCTTCCTCACTACTATTTCCGAAAAATGCAGACCTACGGACTGCTTCCCACCTTTCATATCTAAAAAATACAGACCTGCCGACTCCTTCCGCACTACTGAATCCTGTATTTACATCCCCACCGATTGATACCCCGTTGCTACCGATCCTTACTGCTCTCCTCCTGACGGAGCCAGCACACTTGTTGCCCGCTTCCTCAGGCCGGTGTACTCAAAAAACTTTCCGGCAGCAAATCCTGCTGACACACTGTTGTCACCCTCCCCCATTACCTATGCAGAAGAAACTTAAAAACACATACTATGACAGACACCACCGCACCCGTAATCACCCCAGAGCAAATGCTGGAACAATGGCAGGGCCACCGCAGGCTCTCCCGCAAAACCATAGAGGCATTCCCTGAAGATAAACTGTTCACCCACACCATCGGTGGCATGCGCCCCTTTGCGGAGCTGGCCATGGAAATGATCAACATCGCCATCCCCGGCATCGAGGGACTGGTAACCGGAAAATGGGAAAGCTTTGGCAATGAAGAACCACCAAAGACAAAGAAAGAACTGCTCACTCTCTGGGACGAAACCACGGACCACATCAATAAACTCTGGCCGCTGCTGGCACCCGAGCGCCTGCAGGTTGTAGAAAAAGCCTTCAATGTATTTGATGGCCCCAACTACTGGACGCTATGGTATTTTATTGACAACGAGGTCCACCATCGCGGACAAGGTTATGTTTATCTGAGGTCATTGGGCATTGAGCCGCCTCCTTTCTGGGAAAGATAAGCCTTAGCGAAAGGGACTTAGCTCATTTTCCAGAGGCCGCGTCATGCTGCCTGTCCGCCTACTGGCGGGAGCCACCACGCGAGGGAATGCGGGCTGAGCGCCTGCCTGCCGCAGGCAGGAAGCATCTCATACAGTATTTTAAAGGCTTTCATTACCTAAGTACTGGCAACCTAGGTTGAGATTCTTCGGTCGTCCTGCGGACTCCCTCAGAAAGACGCAGGTGTTGGTTGACGTTCCCTGCAAAACTTACGAATACTTGATCCGCAGCACCTGTCACTCTGAGCGTGAGGGAAGAGTCTCAGCGCTAAGGCAAAGGAGTAAACTCCGCGCCAGTAGTAAGGATATTATGGATTCTGGATGCTGGATGCTAACCCCAAGAATCCAGCATCCAGTAATAATCCAGGAGAAAAATCCACATTAATCCTCCGCGGTTCTTCTGTGCTTTACACCCCCAACATCGGGAGGTGTTTTACTTTTTGGTAAGTCAGTGCTAAGGTGATGCATCGCCTGAGGGGTTCCGTGGGCATCGGCTCTTTAAGGTTGAGCACTATGGCACGGTTGCTTTCAAACGCCAACTCCTCACCGAAGATTATCCGAAAGGTGTTGACCAGCTCCGTACTGCAAATGAAATACAGATAGTAGTTATCAGGCGTCTTTGGTTTCCAGTCCATGCGGATGGTGCTGCCCGTTTTGGTCAGGTAACTGGGCTCACCCCACTTCGTGGTTTCTACGAGTTGATCAACACCCTCCGTGGCCTTGGCTGTGGTCAGGATTAGCCTACGCAACTGCAAGAGCTTCTTCCTGGCCCTTGGCGGGTACTGCTCCAGTATTTTACTTACTGCTTTGCTTTCGATCCACTCCATGTGATTTCCTTTTAATTGTCAAGTTAATGGTCATGGGTGTCAACCCTATGTAAGGAGCCGGATGCTAGCATCCAGAATCCAGAATCCAGCATCCCGCATCCCCAACTATACCAATACAGACACTTCCCGCTCCGCATCTACCCTCCGCGCTCGGTATTTCACTACGGCATTGCCGGAGTTCAGTATGATAAGCCCTATCAGCGAACACATCAACATAATAATGGCCATTGGAAGGCTGGTGCCATCGTGCAACAAACTTACCAATGCGGATACCACCGCGCCTACACCCAACCGAAAACTGCCCAGCAAGGCAGAGGCACTTCCCGCGTGTTTGGTAAAAGGCGCCATAGAAAGGGCCGTTACGTTGGGTGACATAATACCATGCCCCGCCACAAACAGAAACACCAATGCTGTAAACCCGAAGATATCATATCCTGTATACAGAAGACCCCCTACCAGTGTCACGCCTACTATGGTTTGGTAGAACAACGCTACTTTAATCAGCGACTCACTTTTGAAGTGCCGCAGCAACAGGTGATTGAGTTGGGTAGTTCCTATCATACCAAAAGCCACCAGCGCAAAGGCCCATCCATATTGCTGTTCTGTCAGTCCATATATATTCATGTACACATCCGAGGAGCCCACGATGTAGGCAAACGGTCCGGCCATGGCGATACCTCCTGCCAATGTATAGATGAGAAACTGCGGTTGCTTCGATACAACAAAATAGTTAGCCAGTACTGACCTGGGTTTTAATGAGATGGTAGAATCCGCTTTTTTGCCTAAAGGCAAATAGAAATACACGGCTGCCATGATGAGCAGGGCAATGCCTGCCAAAATGATAAATACCCAGTGCCAGCCAAAGGCCGCTGTCACATAGCCACCAATAGTTGGTGCGATCATGGGCGATACGGCAATCACCAGGATAATCAATGAAAATACCTGAGCCGACTTGTTGACAGGAAAAAGATCCCTCACCAAAGCTTGTGCCGCCACCATGCCCACACAACCGCCAATAGCCTGAAGCAAGCGCATCAGGATCAAAGATTCCACCGAGTGGGTGAACGCGCAACCGATGGAAGCCAGCACATATATAATGAGTCCGGCATACAAGGGTTTTCTTCTTCCAAACCGATCCAGCAGCGGCCCATAAAACAACTGACCTATGGAAATACCAAACACATAACTGGTAAGCGACAATTGTACCTGATCAATAGTGGTGTTAAGGTCTTTGGCGATGGCCGTAAACCCCGGTAAGTACATGTCGATTGAAAACGGACTAATGGTAGCAAGACCACCCAGGATGAGGATGGTGAAAAAATAATACTTCTTACGCTTCATGAAATCTAAACAGGCACAAAGATAAGATTAACTGCTGGTAGCAGGGTGAAGTTCATGCTT
Source organism: Flammeovirgaceae bacterium UBA2338 (assembly GCA_002344795.1). Lineage (GTDB taxonomy): Bacteria > Bacteroidota > Bacteroidia > Cytophagales > Cyclobacteriaceae > ELB16-189. The sequence continues at coordinate 12,068 of DDUM01000056.1, forward strand.
TATTTGAGAATTCCAGGCACTGAAGCTGGCTACTTATTACGCAGCCTGTGACACCCGCTTTATCAGTATTCTCTTCGCCACCGGGATCAACGTAGGAATAAAAGGAAACTTAAGTTTTGATTGAATGAGAAAGGTGGCAGGATTGGGAAGATCCTTAAATTGTTTGATCAGGTTGAGTTTTATCTTCTCATAACTATTAACAATCGTCCGCTTCTCATTCAGTATATAGTTTAAGTTAATCGCTTTGTACTCATCTGTACTATTTCCAAACAGGGTGGTATGATACCGATACACCTGTGTCTCAGTTTGTGGGGGCTGGGTGATGAACAGGTACCCTTCATTGAGGGTGAGCGAGGTCAGCCCGATGGGCTCAATTTCACATTTGGATTCCACATACTCATAAATGGCGGAACCTTCCTCCAGGTGCATCTTCAGTTGCGGAATGGCGAAGTCGATAATGGATTCGATTTCCTTCATCACCACATCGTCTTCCATGATGGTTCTGTAATTCAGTTCCAGGTTTTTGATGTTCTCCTCCGAAAGCGCTTTTGGGAAAGCATCATAAAGCAGCGATTTGTTGGCTTCTATCGATTTCAAATTGCGATAATGATAAACCATATCGGACAAAAACGGATAGAGCTCTACCCGGTGGAACGATTCCTTTACTTTCTTCAAATAGGCCAATAGCACATACTTTTTGTATTCAAAGTCGATGAGGCCTTCTGTCAACCAATTCTCTTGCAGTTTCATAGGTTTCGCATGTATTATCTGCTACTAGTATACGGAAAAAGCAGAAATTATGATGACAATCTGCCATTTTGCTAGGCCCTTTACTGACAGGTAATCCAATTTTTGTGATCTTTGCCGCCCCATGCTGTAAAACTGTCTGAAAAATGGCCTTTTAGATGATGTGGCATAAAAATGGACAGTGCAGCTCTTGTTAAACTATTAACAACTCAAAACAAAAAAATTTAAATCCATATGGCAAAGATCAACTTTAAACCCAACGAGGATAGGGTGCTTGTAGAAGCGGCCGAAGCTGAAACTAAAACTTCCTCAGGAATTATCATTCCGGACACGGCAAAAGAGAAGCCTCAAAAAGGTAAAGTAATTGCGGTAGGTGATGGCGTAAAAGACAAGCCTGTAACCGTAAAGGTTGGAGACAATGTGCTTTACGGCAAGTACGCTGGTACTGAAATCAACATTGATGGTAAAGAATACCTGATCATGCGCAACTCTGACATTTTTGGAATTATTTAATTAAAACACAAACACTAAAGAATTATGGCTAAAGAAATAACTTTTGATGCCTCAGCGAGGGACAAAATAAAGAAAGGTGTAGATAAGTTAGCGAATGCGGTTAAGGTAACATTAGGCCCAAAAGGGAGAAATGTAATCCTTGACAAGAAATTCGGTGCACCAACAGTAACCAAAGACGGTGTGTCTGTGGCTAAGGATATCGAATTGAAAGATGCGATTGAGAACATGGGTGCTCAGTTGGTAAAGGAGGTTGCTTCTAAAACTGCTGACGAAGCGGGTGACGGAACAACTACTGCCACTGTACTTACTCAATCCATTTATAACCACGGAATTAAGAACGTAGCCGCAGGTGCCAATCCAATGGACCTGAAGCGTGGTATCGACAAGGCTGTAATTGCCGTTGTTGAAAACTTGAAGAAGCAAAGCAAAAAAATAAAAGACTCCAACGAAATCGCTCAGGTGGCCACTATCTCTTCTAATAGTGATGAGACCATTGGTAAGATGATTGCCGATGCGATGGACAAAGTGGGTAAAGACGGTGTGATCACTGTTGAAGAAGCAAAAGGAACTCAGACAGAAGTGAAGACGGTAGAAGGTATGCAGTTCGATCGCGGATACCTCTCCCCTTACTTTGTTACCAATACAGAGAAAATGGAGGTGGAATTGGATAGCCCTTATGTACTGATCTACGACAAGAAGATCAGCGCTATGAAAGAGCTTCTTCCTATCCTTGAGCAAAGTGCACAAACAGGTAAGCCATTATTGATCATCTCCGAAGAAGTGGAAGGTGAGGCATTGGCTACGCTTGTTGTTAATAAAATTCGCGGATCACTCAAAGTAGCCGCTGTTAAAGCTCCTGGATTTGGTGACAGAAGAAAAGCCATGTTGGAAGACATCGCAGTACTTACCGGTGGAAAAGTAATTTCAGAAGAAACTGGAATGAAACTGGAAGATGCGAAATTGGAAGACCTTGGCCGTGCTGATAAGATCAACATCGACAAGGACAATACCATCATCGTAAATGGAGCTGGTAAAAAAGCAGATATCCAGGCACGTGTAGGACAGATCAAAGCGCAAATAGAGACAACAACTTCTGACTACGATAAAGAAAAGTTGCAGGAGCGTTTGGCTAAGCTTTCAGGTGGTGTTGCTATCCTTTATGTGGGTGCTGCTACTGAAGTGGAAATGAAAGAGAAGAAAGACCGTGTAGATGATGCATTGCATGCAACCAGAGCAGCGGTTCAGGAAGGTATCGTCCCAGGGGGCGGTGTAGCGTACATCCGCGCTATCGATGCGCTTAAGAATATCGATACACTTGGTCTTTTAAATGAAGATCAGGCAACTGGTGTAAACATCGTAAGATTGGCCCTGGAGTCTCCTTTGAGAACCATTGCTGAGAACGCTGGTCAGGAAGGTTCTGTTATCGTGAATAAGGTTCGCGATGGCAAGAAGGACTTCGGATACAATGCGCGCGATGACAAATTCGAAACTTTCTTTGATGCAGGTATTATTGACCCTACCAAGGTAACACGCCTTGCGCTGGAGAATGCAGCCTCAATTGCTGGTCTGTTATTGACCACCGAAGCAGTTGTGTCTGAAATCCCTGAAGATAAAGAAGCTATGCCTCCAATGCCTGGAGGTGGCGGAATGGGTGGAATGATGTAATTCCTAACTCAATCAATCAAAAAAAAGGCTTCATTTTACGATGAAGCCTTTTTTGATTAATTTTAAGTCCAGTCACATATTATTAATATGGTTATTCATAATACTTTTGCTGATTTCGTATTGTTCCTTTACATCCATATGGCGCATGCCGATGGAGAATACCACCCCTCAGAAGAAGAAGCCATACTGAACAAAATACCCAAGCTATATCCCACTGAGGGAGATCCGGTGGCCAAGTTGAAATCTGCTCTTGCCGCATACAAGAAATTAAAGAGCGATGACATCAAAGGTATAATTCACGATTCTTTCCCTCACTTTGAGCACATCAAGTTTTCGCAGAAATACAAAGTGTATACCGATATGTTTGACATTGTACATGCAGACGGTAAAGTGCACGATGCTGAACAACGCGCCCTGGCAGAACTCAAGGATATTATCCATGAGGGCTCTCAGAAGTAAATAAGATTAAGCCAGTTATAAACCTATTCTGCTTTGGCTATGGCAAATCGGAAGACGATATAGGCCATTATACTAAACATCAAAATCGATATTAAGTCGCCACCCTCCGGAATTATTCCGTGCACCGCATGATGAATAACAGCGATTACCGATTGTGACCCTTCACTGGTGTCTACATTCGTTCCCAGCAAAACTGCCACCAGAATACCCGTTAACGATCCCCCTGCTATCAAACCAGAACTAAAGAGTGCTCCTGAACCTACCTCCGATTCATTCTCTTTTCTCTTGGTAACCTTATCGGCAATTTGTTTGATCATCCCTCCCACAAAGATGGGCGAGGTAGTAGACAAAGGAAGATAGGCACCTACAGCAAAAGCCAGCGAACTTACACCACACAACTCCACCACAGCGGATAACCCCATGCCGGCTATCACCAGTCCCCATGGTAAGTTCTGACTCAACAGCCCTTTTATTACTGTCGCCATCAGGGTAGCTTGTGGAGCGGGTAATGGATTAGGGTGCGCTTCCGTCACCACACCAATCCCCAATGTATCATGCAACAAAAGCAAGGTAAAACCTATTGCTACGGTAGATACCAATACTCCGATCAACAAACCCAATTGTTGCTTGGCTGGAGTGGCACCCACGAGGTATCCTGTTTTCAAATCCTGAGAAGTGGCTCCTGCATTGGCTGCCGCAATACATACGATAGAACCCACCACCAACGCTATGGGCTGATAATAATCCCCAGTCCACCCTATTCCAATAAAAATCAAACTGGTGGCCATCAGTGTGGCAATGGTCATTCCTGAAACAGGACTGGACGAAGACCCGATTAACCCCACGATGCGCGATGCCACGGTTACAAAGAAAAACCCAAATACCACAATCATGATTGCCGACAGGAAATTGGTAGGAATATTGGGTAGCACCGACATCAGGATCACCATTCCAATAGAACCCACCACCACATATATTAAAGGGAAGTCTTTTTCGGTTCTAAGTTGAGAAGTTGTTTCCTGAGTATCCTTGGATCTCAGATCCTTAAAGGAATCCCGGAAGGCACTCACAATGGTGGGCAACGTTTTTATGAGTGTAATGATCCCACCAAAAGTCACAGCGCCCGCACCAATATACCGGATGTACTTATTCCAGATTTGACTGGGCGACATTTCAGAGATAAGCATGGAAGTCTCCGGAGCCAACGGAACGGTGAGACTATCTCCAATGAGCGTAATCAAAGGAATGAGCACCAACCACGAGAGCACACCACCTGCCACCATAATACCAGAAATACGAGGCCCAATGATGTACCCCACTCCCAGTAATTCGGGTGTAATCTCCGCATTGATGGTACCATTCGGCAAAGATGATTTTCTTCCAAATACATATTGGGGCACATCCTTCCATAATCCCAGGATGGACATCAGTCCCTTATACAGAAATGCAAGGCCCAGTCCATAGAAAACGTTTCGAGCCAACGTACCTCCCTTTTCCCCCGCTATCAGCACGTCTGCACAGGCAGTACCCTCAGGGTAAGGAAGATTATTGTGTTCTTTTACAATTAGTGATTTTCTGAGAGGCACCATAAAGAGAACACCCAGTACACCACCTACCAAAGCCAATACAAATATTTGAAAGTATTTAAAGTAGGCCTCTCCCCCGGATAAAAACAAAAGTGCCGGAACAGTAAAGACAACACCTGCAGCTACCGACTCCCCTGCTGATCCAATGGTTTGTACAATATTGTTTTCAAGGATAGTAGATTTTCCTAATTTCTTAAAAATGGATATAGCAAGTACTGCAATAGGAATGGATGCACTTACCGTGAGTCCAACCTTAAGACCCAGGTAAACCGTTGCCGCACCAAAGATAATTCCAAATACAGACCCCAGTATAACAGCCTTGAGGGTAAACTCAGGTATAAAATCATGAGGGGATACATAAGGCGTAAAGGGCTTATTCTTTTCCATGGAATTAGAGGTTAGGTTAATCTCAGACCATTCTACTAAAGCAAGGAAAGTTAAAATATTTAGTACTTTTAACAATCAGCGCTAGCACAATTATATGATTTATTCTGTAGTTACCATCGTTTACCTGATCCTTTTGATAGGCGTCATCATCTATAAAAGCAAAGCAGTAAAGAATGAAGAAGATTTTGTTGTAGCAGGAAGAGGCGTTCCTGTCTACTTGCTGGTAGGCACCCTGGTATGCACGTGGATTGGTTCTGGAAGCTTGTTTGGTACTGCAGGACTGACCTTTGGTACTGGATTTGGCGCGCTTTGGTTTTCCGCAGGTGCCTGGGTGGGCATTGTGGTGATCTATTTTATAGCAGGCCGCGTGCGCAAAATCTCCAAATTCACACTGACCGATATACTTGAAAAGCGTTATAATCACACGGCCAAGATCCTGGGTACTGTTACCATTATTGTGGCTTACCTTGTCATTGCCGGCTATCAGTTCAAAGGAGGCGGAAGGTTTCTTTCTATACTCTCCAAAGGTGCCATTGATGTAGAAACGGGAGCCTTCATCGCTTGTGTTACTATAATTATTTTTACCGCTGTCGCAGGTATGGTTTCCATTATCTCCATTGATATTTTCAATGGCATATTGATGATCCTTGCGCTGTTCATTGCCTTTCCTTTCGCCATCGCATCGCATGGTGGAATAGCAGAAGTTGTGGACACGATCAACAATACAAGTCCTCAATATATGTCTCTCACGCAGGGTCGGGATCCCTGGTGGATTTTGGGGATTATCCTACCTACCTTCCTTTTGTTAGTCAGCGAAAGCAGTATCTATCAAAAGTTTTCCTCGGCCAAAGATTCGGACGCTGCCAGGAAGGCCGTTTTTGGAATGCTGATCGGTGTGATTGCTATTGAATTTGTTATTACCGCCATAGCGATAGTCGGGTATGCTATTTACGCAAGCGACCCACGTTTCTTTTTAGCTGATGGATCAATCAATCAGGCGATGGCTGAAGAAGTAATACTGAGGATTGGGTATGAGCAAGTGCCAAGTTTCGTTGGTGCCATGCTATTTGCCGCAGGAGTTGCCATTATTTTATCCACAGGAAATACCTTTTTGATGGTTACATCCACCAATCTGACCCAGGACATATTAAAGCCTTACTTTTTTAAGAAGACCGTTGATCCCAGGAAGCTCATTCGCATCCAGCAAATCTGTATCGTAGTGCTCGGATTATTGGGGTATGTAATGGTTACTCAGTTTGAAACAGTACTTGAAATGGCATTCATATCGTACACCATGATAGGTGCTTCTTTAGCCCCTGTCCTTTTGGCGAGTTTCTTTTGGAAAAGAGTAACCACCCTGGGCGGAGTTTGCTCCATCGCAGCAGGAATGTCCATACCCGTTGTCAACAAAGTTTTGGAGGTAGCGGGTGTATCATTTGGTTTTTTTCCTGTACAAACCGATTACATCGCCATTCCTTCACTTATTGCATCGCTTACCCTGCTCATTGTGGTGAGCTTACTTACACCCAAGCCAGATGATGACAAGTGGAAACCTTTTTTTGAATAACTCCTTAAAGCATTAATTCAGGTAAATTTCAATATCAAATTAATGGAAATCCTAATTATCTGGTTAATTGATAATTGCAGAGATAAACGATTAATGGGCATAAATTTGAACGATTTCCATTCAATTTATGGAGTCCTCAATAGGAATATTTTGTTAACTTTGCGCCCTCATCAATTTACCTTGAAATGCAAGAAAGTGGAGTCAAACCTGCCAATACCTCAATCACAGATTTAGGAATTAAAGATGGAATAGCACACTGGAACTTACCCCCAGCGGAGCTAGCAAAAATATCCGTAAAAAATAAGCAAGCCACCGTTACCAGCACCGGAGCCATTGCTGTGGATACCGGTGAGTTTACCGGAAGATCACCAAAAGATAAGTTTACTGTAATAGATGATATCACCAAGGATTCCGTTTGGTGGAATAACTTCAACCTTCCCTTCGATTCGGAGAAGTTTGATAAACTACATAAAAAAGTCGCCAACTACTTTAGTGGAAAGGAATTTTACGTGCGTGATGTATACGCCTGTGCAGATCCACGATATCAAATGAATATCAGGGTAGTCACTGAGTTGCCATGGTCGAATTTATTCGCCAGCAACATGTTTCTTCGCCCTACAGAAGACGAGCTTAAAAAATTTGAACCAGAGTGGATCCTCCTTTGTGCCCCAAACTTCATGGCCAATCCTGAGGAGGATGGAACCCGCCAGCACAACTTCTCTATCATCGATTTTACTAAAAAAGTGATCCTGATTGGAGGTAGTGCCTATACGGGAGAAATCAAAAAAGGTGTATTCTCTGCTTTGAATTTTATTCTCCCCCATCAAAAGAATGTGCTTTCAATGCATTGCTCTGCCAATACTGGTAAAGATGGAGACACGGCAATTTTCTTTGGACTGTCAGGAACTGGCAAAACCACCTTATCGGCTGATCCAAGTAGAAAGCTAATTGGTGATGATGAGCATGGATGGACTTCTGATAACGTGATCTTCAACTTCGAAGGTGGATGCTATGCAAAAGCCATTGATTTGTCAGCTGAAAAAGAACCGGATATTTTTGGTGCCATTAAAGAAGGTGCTCTTCTTGAAAACATCTCTTATTTCGAAGGAACCAATGAGGTGAACTATGCTGATAGTTCCAAAACAGAAAACACGCGCGTAAGTTACCCAATAGATCATATCAGCAATATTGCTATTCCTTCTCTTGGTAAGAACCCTAAAAATATATTCTTCCTTACTTGCGATGCTTACGGAGTACTTCCTCCTATCGCCAAGCTTACCCCAGGACAGGCTGCATTCCACTTTATCTCTGGATATACTGCCAAGGTTGCCGGTACGGAGGCTGGAGTCACAGAGCCAACCACTACTTTCTCCACTTGTTTTGGAGCACCATTCATGCCACTTCATCCTACCCGCTATGCAGAGATGCTGAGCAAAAAGATGCAGGAAGCAAATGTAACCGTCTGGTTGGTCAATACAGGTTGGTCAGGTGGGCCTTACGGAATAGGAAGCCGAATGAGTTTGAAGTACACCCGTGCGCTTATTACTGCCGCATTAAATGGCGACTTGAAAGATGTGAGTTATATTAAACATGACATCTTTGGGGTTGCAATGCCGACTGAGTGTGCTGGTGTACCGTCTGAAATCCTTAACCCCAGAAATACCTGGAAGGATAAGGAAGCATACGATCAAAAAGCCAATCAGTTAGCAGCTGCATTCAACAAAAATTTCGAAAAGTTTGCTGAACAAGCCAACAAGGAAATCCTTGATGGTGCACCTCAAGTGGTAAAGGAAAACGCTTAATAAATACACACAAAAATATATGAAGAAGGCCCTCATTTGAGGGCCTTCTTCGTTATCCTTATAAGGAGGAATATCCTTAAATGCTTATGGCATGTCAGGTACTACTTCGATTCCTTCTCGCCATCTAAAGAAAGTACATACATGGCCATCTTTTCTGCATCTGAGTGAGAAATACCAGGGTGAGGTGTCATGGGAATCTGTCCCCAATTACCAGTACCTCCGTTAACGATTTTGTCTGCTAACATTTGCACATTTTCCTCGGTAAATCCATACTTTTCTGCTACCTCTTTGTGTGAGGGGCCAATAAGTTTATCGGTTTGATGATGGCAAGTAGTACAATCGCTCTGAGCCACAAGTGCTGCACCTTGTGCAATCATATCCGCCTCTGATGCAGCGGGGGCTTCTGCTTTTTCGGTTTGTGCCGCAGGATCACCATAGTCTTCAGTATTTGTTTGTTCAGTTTTAGAACCGCATGACCAGGAGATGGTGGCCATTAATAAAAATGGAAATATTTTGTTTATCATGTTTATAGAATTTTGAGAGCTCAAAATTAAAAAAATTATAACTTAATAACACCCTATAACCATATTATTAATAACCATAGGGAAAATTCCCCACTGTTAGAAATGCGGCTCCAAATACCCCGGCACTATCTCCCAATTTTGGCTTGACAATATGAGTTTTCAAATGATCATTGAAAACATACTTTTTGAGAGACGCCACTCCATTCTTATAGATTGCCTCAATATTGCCCACTCCACCACCAACGACAACCACATCAGGATCCAATATATTAACCACCGTACTCATGGCCTGCCCAAAGAAGCCCGTCAAGCGCCCAATGGTCATGGAAGCATCCTTATCTGTTCCCTCCAGATGAGCCTTATCTATTTCAGGCAGAGTTTTCTTGTTATTGGTCAGGGAAAAGTAAAACTTCTCAAGTGCCGGGCCCGATAAAATAGTTTCCACACAACCAACCTTACCACAGTAACACAGTCCTCCTGATTCATGTAAATAGTTATGTCCCCACTCTCCACCAATGCCATGCAGTCCATTAAGGAGTTTACCATTTACGACAATTCCTCCTCCTACACCCGTTCCTATAATAACCCCAAACACATTTTTTGCATCAGGGAAGTTTTCTTTCACAACTCCCAGGTTAGTCTCTGCCAGTGCAAAACAATTGGCATCATTAGCTAGTGTAAAATTAATATTCAATTTCGCCTCAAGGTCTCGCTGAAGCGGCTGACCATTTAAACAGGTAGAGTTACAGTTCTTCATCAGTTGGCTTACCGGATCCAGAATACCGGGTGTGCCCATGCCAATTTGTTCAGGGCGGTATTGTAAGTCATCACTTAGCTTTTGAATCACTTTACCTATTTGATCAATTACATGTTGATAACCCTTTTGGCTTTCTGTTACCATCCTATAACGACTCAACACTTTTGGGTTAGTTGATGACTCGAGCACAACACCCTCTATTTTAGTTCCTCCAAGATCTATTCCCCACAGGTGTTTATTTCGATTCGGCATTTTTTAAAAAATTTCTTGCTTCATTAACTGCTGTCTCAAGTCGATCCCTATCGTTGCGCTTTGCTTCATCACTCCAATTTAACAGTAATGCCAATTCATTGGTAACTTCTTCCTTGTATTTCAAAACACTCTCTATATCAAAATACAATCTTCCAGTTCTACGCATAAAAAAATCCACAGAAGAACAGGTCATTTCCCTTTCAACGCAATAGCGAACTTCTTCTTTAATAAGGGTCAGATGAATATCTCCACTATCAATTGTCTTCACATCTTTAATTATCTTTTCTGTTTGCTTACCATAATTTTCGACAAAGTAGTGAGCATGCTCCGGATCCACTCCCAGGCTTGTCATTCTTTTTTTCAACTGATTAACATACCGCCTTACGCTCTTAGAATGAATGAGTTGACCATCAGATAATCTTATTTTATCGGTATAGCATTTTGATATTTCTCTCCTTCGGGGGTGATTATCAATCACCATGTCCACAATTCTTTCGGCCATCTTCCTGTACCCGGTCAGCTTACCTCCTGCAATGGAATACAGTCCACTCGGTGAGATGAATATTTCATCTTTCCGCGAAAGCTCAGAGGCAGATTTACCATCCTCATGAATGAGGGGACGCAAGCCTGCCCAACTGGATTCAATATCTTCTATTGTTAACTTTACACCCGGAAAGTTTTCGTTTACACCATTGATAAGATACTGAGCATCTTCACGGGTAATCACTACCCTGTCAATCTCTCCCTTGTAGTTGGTGTCAGTCGTACCCACATACGTTGTTCTGCCTCGGGGTATGGCAAAAATCATTCTGCCATCGGCAATATCGAAGTAAATGGATTGGTGAATGGGTAGTTTTTCCTTCGGCAACACGATGTGTACACCCTTGGTAAGATGAAGTCGCTTGCCTTCTCGTGATTTGTCCATTTCACGAAGCTGATCTACCCAAGGCCCTGTTGCATTGATGACCACACTGGACTTGATAGAAAATATTTCGCCTGAGATACCGTCTTGTACTTCCGCACCACAGACACTTTCTATCTCAGAATAGTTGAGTTGCGTGACCTTGCAATAGTTAAGCACAACAGCTCCATACTTGTTGGCCTTTTTGGCTACCTCAATGGTGAGTCGCGCATCGTCTGTTCTGTACTCTGCATAGAGAGCGCCACCTTTCACATCATCCTTCTTCAGTAAAGGTTCACGCCTCAAGGTTTGCCTTCGCGTAAGCATCAACCTTCTGTCCTTACCTGTGACACCCGCCAGCCAGTCGTACAGCTTTAAACCAAAAGAAGTCAACAAACTGCCAAAGCCCCGGTGTTCGCGCAACGGCAACAACATCTTTTCTGGCAACACAAGATGAGGAGCTAATTTATGTACTACCGCACGCTCACTCCCTACTTCCTTGACTAGCGCAAATTCAAATTGCTTCAGATAACGAAGTCCACCGTGTATCAGTTTTGTAGAGCGGCTACTGGTACCCGATGCAAAATCTTCCTTTTCAACCAGCGCCACCTTTAACCCACGTGAAGCCGCATCCAATGCGATACCCACACCCGTTATTCCTCCTCCAATGATCAGCATATCGAATTCATGTTGCTTCAGAGAAGCAATGAACTGATGTCGGTTCGCGCTGGAGAAGTTCATATGTAGTTTAACAAATCATTCTTCGTCTATCCATTTCATGGATCTCTTTACGGCCTTTTGCCAGCCTTTATACAGCGTGTTTCTTTTTCCTTCGTCCATAGCAGGTGTAAATATTTTCTCGATCACCCGATCCTTAGTAATAGTTTCTTTCTTCCACAACCCCACTTGTATACCCGCCAGGTACGCAGCACCCATGGCAGTAGATTCAATCACTTCAGGGCGCTCGACTTCAGTGTTTAATATATCAGCCTGAAATTGCATAAGGATGTTATTGGCACTGGCGCCTCCATCCACTTTTAAACTTTTCAATTTTACCCCTGCATCCTCCTCCATAGCATCTAATACATCTTTGGTCTGATAGGCCAATGACTCTAGTGTGGCTTTAATAATATGGTCTTTCCCAGTATCCCGAGTCAGTCCGAAGATGGCACCACGGGCATACATGTCCCAATAAGGAGCGCCCAACCCCGCAAAGGCAGGTACCACATATACTTCATTTGATCCCAGCGCCTTCGCAGCAAAGTATTCGGAGTCTTTTGACTGATCAATAAGGTGAAGACTATCGCGCAACCATTGCACCGCGGCTCCTGCAATGAACACACTCCCTTCCAATGCGTACTCCACTTTTCCATCCAGTCCCCAGGCAATGGTAGTAATCAATCCATTTTTGGAATGCTGGATCTTGTCACCGGTGTTCATCAGCATAAAACAACCTGTACCGTATGTGTTTTTGGCCATACCCGGAGCAAAGCAGGCCTGACCAAATAAGGCAGCTTGTTGATCACCTGCCACGCCTGCAATAGGAATAGAAACTCCGTCCATTTCATACACGCCAAAATCTGATGAAGAGGGGTTCACTTTGGGCAACATGGCCTCAGGCACTTCCAGCTCCTCCAATAGTTTTTTATCCCACTTCAGATCGCGGATGTTGTACAACAAAGTTCTGGAAGCATTGCTGTAATCGGTAACGTGCGACTTCCCTTTTGTCATGTTCCAAATCAGCCAGGTATCAATCGTTCCAAAAAGCAGCTCTCCCCTCTTTGCTCTTTCTTTAGCGCCTTCCACATTGTTGAGTATCCAATTGATTTTAGTGCCAGAGAAATAAGAGTCGATCACTAACCCTGTGTTTTCTCTTACATAATCCTCCAGGCCGCGGGCTTTTAGCTTTTCGCACAACGCAGCCGTTCTCTTGTCCTGCCACACAATGGCATTGTAAATAGGTTCTCCTGATTTCTTATCCCACACTACCGTGGTTTCCCTTTGATTGGTAATACCAATGGCGGCTACTGACTTAGGACTTATCTTATTTTCGCTGAGTACCTTTTGAAGCATCCCCAATTGAGTGGATAATATTTCCTTTGGATCATGCTCTACCCAGCCTGGCTTGGGGAAAACCTGAGTAAACTCTTGCTGAGCAATGGCTTGAATGGTTCCTTTCTCATTTAACAGAACAGCCCGTGAACTTGTGGTCCCCTGATCCAGTGCAATTATATATTTACTCATTGGTGCATCATTTAAGAAACTAATAATTGATATAACAAAGCTCCGGCAATGCTACCCGCCAGAGGCCCTATCACTGGGATCCAACTGTACGACCAATCGGAAGAGCCTTTGCCAGCAATAGGTAAAATAAAGTGAGCCAATCGAGGCCCAAGGTCTCTTGCCGGATTGATGGCAAACCCTGTTGTGCCTCCTAAACTAAAGCCAATGACAGTAATCAACGCACCAACTACCAAAGGATTTAAACCCTCGGCAAAACTATTGGCACCAATAAACAACAACCCCATAATCAAAACCATGGTGCCGATAAATTCGCTAATAAAGTTGGGAATGGTAGAACGTATGGCTGGTGTAGTGCAGAATATGGCCAGTTTGGTACTTTTATCTTCTGTGATTTTCCAATGGGGTAAATAATGCAACCAAACGATGGTCGCCCCCACAAATGCTCCTAAGAGCTGAGCCAGGCAATAGGCCGGTACATCTGCCCAGGGAAAGCTTCCATTAAAGGCCAACGCAAGGGTTACTGCAGGGTTAATGTGAGCACCGCTGTAGCTTCCAACAGCATATATGGCGAAAGTAACAGCCAGACCCCAACCCATTACAATTACAACCCAGCCTGCATTCTCGGATTTGGATTGTTTTAATAGGACTCCGGCCACTACACCATCACCCAAAACAATCAAAATCATGGTACCAATAAACTCTGCCAGATAAGGAGACATATCAATTGAATTTTAATTATCCCTCAAAATATCAATTCCTTCGCTAATTCAATAGATATCCAACTCCTCAAACTTCGCATTTGTCTACTTTTTGCGCATTGTTAACCTTCCAGGGTGTGTAATACTTGCAAAATTCAGTACTTTTAAACTCATGAAAATAGCTTTTTTCTTAATAGCTTGCTTCACAGCTATGTCTGCTTCAGGACAGGATTACGCTACTTTTCAAAAACGCCTCTCCGCACTTTATAACCTATCATCTATTTCCGACACTGCAGAAAGAGCTTCTAAATATAAAGTCATACTTAAAAGGTTAATTGCTGAAGAACAAATACCGCTTCGCGAAAAAGATTCTGTAGCCTTTTTATACTTTGGTAAGGCCCATGAGGTGGAGTGGATGGGCGACTTCAATGGATGGGGATACAAATCTGAATTTAACAACCGAGGCGTACAAATTCCTGACACTGACATTTGGTTGCTGAAAGCTTCCTTTCCCACTGATGCCCGCCTCGATTACAAAATACTAGTTGATAAAAAGAACTGGATACTGGATGCATACAATCCGTATCAACAATGGTCAGGTGTGGGCGGTGGCAGTCCCAACTCAGAATTAAGAATGCCGGATTACATGGAAGATCCCATTCATAGGATAAGAGATAATGTACCTAAAGGAAAAGTAATTCAGGACATTCTCTATGCCAGCGATCTGCTTTCCTATCAGATCACCTATAATGTATACCTCCCTCCTTCATCAGGCAAAGAAAAATATCCAGTAGTATACATTACTGATGGATACGAATATTTACATCCGCAGATGGGAAATCTTCCTACTGTATTGGATAACCTTATTGCCGACAAAAAGATAGTCCCCATCATTGCTGTGTTCATTGACCATCGCGAGCCCGCCAACGAATGACTGAGTTGGTGATGAATCCACAATACCTTCAATTTTTTGTAGATGAATTTATTCCGTTTATTGAAGAGAGTTATCCAGTAATGTCAGGTGCAAAAAACAGGGCCATTCTTGGCGCATCCGTGGGAGGGCTTAATGCTACCTACTTCGCTTTTTCCAGACCCGATGTGTTTGGTAACGTGGGCATCCAATCTCCCTCATTTTTAACACGTCCACAGATTTATTCCCTTTGTGACAATCCTGCTGGAAGCTCCGTCAAAATCTCTATGACTTCAGGTTTAATCAATGATGCCAGCGACAGCGGGAAGAAAATGATTGGTATTTTAGAGCGCAATGCATGTACCTATCAATACAGGGAAGTCAACCAGGGGCACTCCTGGGGCAACTGGAAAAACCTGGAGGATGATATACTGATTGACTTCTTTGCTCCGAAACAATGATTTAAGGCACTGAATTTGTTTATTTGCCTGGTAAACCCGCTTTGTAGATGAAATTAAGGTTTTATTCGTTTCTCCTCCTCTCCCTGATGTTTCTCGATTCCTGCTCTTCAGGTAAGGCTGCCTATAAGCAAGGGGACTATTACGAAGCCGTGTTAGCGGCAGTTCAAAGGCTAAGGGGTAAACCAGATCACAAAAAATCACGGGAAGTATTGAAGCTTAGTTATCAATTGGCGGTAGACTATTTGGAAACCGATGCGAAGAATCAAATTGCTGCCAATGCCAATTTTAAATACAAGACCGCAGTTGAGAATTACGAAAAGATCAATCATCTCTATGAAGAGATTCGCACCTCCCCTGGTGCCTTGCGCGTGATTCCTAAGCCCGTAGCCAAATATGATGAGCTCACAGAGGTAAAAGCAAAAGCTGCAGAAGAAACGTATGAGGCAGGTATTCAGGCCTTATTAAAAAATACACGAGAAGATGCCAAGCAGGCATATTATTACTTCAACGATGCCAATACTTTCTCCCCTGGTTACAGAGAAGCCATTGAGATGATTGAGCAAGCAAAGTTCAACGCCACCCTCAAGGTGGTTGTACAACCTTCATTGATCAACTACCGTGATTGGAATTTTGAACCGATCGTATTTGGATATAACGCCAATATGTTCGTTAAATTTTATACACCGCAGCAGGCAGAAGAACTCAAACTGGAAAAGGTAGACCAGTATATCAAAGTAATTGTCAACGGCTATCAGGAAGGCCGCCCTATCATTACCAGCAAGACAGAGTCATTTTCTGACAGTGTGAAAACGGGAGAGAAAATAGTGAAAGGTGTAAAGACCCCCATCCATACCAAAGTATCCGCAACGCTCACTACCTACACCAAAAAGATAACCGGGCGTGGCTCAATCAACCTTATCATTACCGATGCGGGCAACCGGGCGGAAATTAAGAATCAGGATATCATAGCGGATGAGACCTGGTCAGACTCATGGGGTACTTACAAAGGAGATGAAAGAGCACTGTCGGATGGTGCTAAGCGGCTTTGCCAGAAAAAGGAGCCTTACCCTGAACGCACCTACATTGAGAACAGGACCAGAAAAGAGCTTGACAACCGATTGAGCAATGAGTTGAGGTCCTTTTACAGCAGGTACTAAATTACTGCTGGATATACAAAGCGTCTTTCCGCAAAACCTTATCCCCACAAAAATTGTATATCTATGTACGATAATATACATGAGTAAATTATGACAACCACATCAAACGGTACCGATAGCACAGCGATGATCACCTTTGGAGCAGGATGCTTTTGGTGTACTGAAGCAGTTTTTCTTGGTGTTAAGGGGGTAGAAAAGGTAGTCTCTGGCTATTCAGGGGGTAAAATAAAGAATCCGGCCTACAGGGAAATCTGTACGGGAACCACAGGACATGCCGAAGTAACCCAGATTACTTACACTCCGTCTGTGGTAGCTTACGAAACATTGCTGGAGATATTCTGGAACACCCACGACCCTACTACCCTCAATCAACAGGGGGCGGATGTGGGCACCCAATACCGTTCTGTTATCTTTTATAATAACGAAGAGGAGAGAAATATAGCCGAGGAATATAAAAAGCAACTGGATAAATCGGGCAAGTTTAAGGGGCGTATTGTTACGGAAATTAGCCCATTGATCAATTTTTACCCTGCGGAAGAAGATCACCAGAACTATTATGCATTAAACCCCTCTCAGGGGTATTGCCAGTTTGTAGTCAGGCCTAAAGTAGAGAAATTCCGTAAACAATTTAAAGACCAGGTAAAAGACTAGGTAACCTCCTGCCAAAATATTTAATTTTTATTTATAGAAAATGTAACCAAAACCTGATCCCCCCGTATCTATACCCAGAGCAGAGCAATTCTTCTCATAGGTTTAGGTTTAGGTATAAGAGACCCCTCTATTCACAAGAGGGGTTTTTTATTTTTCAGAACCAGTGCATTTTCTGCACCTAAACATTCTTTTCTACAGCGGCTCCCTTGGTCTGACACACATGCCCCTCCAATCTCTACTGTATTGAAACACTGAGGCAGTACGCCTGGATAAGTCAAGAAGGCCGAATTGCCTTTGCAACCATGAAAGGCTTCTCGACAACAAATTACTAATCGTTATCTTTACGCATTTCGCCTTAACCATCGAATGAGCTTAACGATAGAAAACATACTCCTTATTGGTTCCATTTTGCTTTTTATAAGCATTGTGGCGGGAAAGACCTCCTACCGGTTCGGAGTTCCTACCCTGATTCTATTCTTGGCCATCGGGATGCTGGCTGGTTCCGAAGGAATTGGTGGTATTTTTTTCAACGACCCCAAACTAGCACAATTCATCGGTATCATTTCACTCAACTTCATCCTGTTTTCTGGTGGTCTTGATACCAGCTGGTCTACAGTAAAGCCGATCATAAAGAAGGGAATCATGCTCTCTACGGTGGGGGTGTTACTTACCGCCATGTCCCTGGGCACGTTCGTTTGGTTGATTACCGATTTTACCATCTACGAAAGTATGCTATTGGGCTCTATCGTCTCCTCCACAGATGCGGCAGCAGTCTTCTCCATACTTCGCTCCAAAAGTCTGGCGCTCAAGAGTAACTTGCGCCCCACACTGGAGATGGAAAGTGGAAGTAACGACCCCATGGCATACGTTCTTACCATCGCATTTCTCTCCCTGGTTGTCAATCAGGACAAAAGCCTGGTGTCCATTATCCCAATGTTTCTGCAACAAATGATATTGGGAGGGCTTGCCGGGTTTCTCTTTGGTAAACTCAGTAAACTCATCATCAATAGAATTCACCTCGACTTTGAAGGACTTTATCCGGTGCTCGTAATCGCGCTTATGTTCATCACATTTTCGGCTACCGACTTTGTGGGTGGTAATGGATTCCTCGCCATCTACATCTGTGCCGTATACCTGGGCAATCAGGATATCATCCACAAGAAGACTATCCTGAAAATGTTTGACGGTTTGGCCTGGCTGATGCAAATCGTACTCTTCCTTACCCTGGGATTGCTGGTCTTCCCTTCAAACATCTTACCGGTTATGGGTGTAGGGCTGCTCATTTCTATTTTCCTGATTTTGGTAGCAAGACCTTTAAGTGTTTTTCTCAGTCTTCTGCCTTTTAAATTGAGATTGAATAATCGTCTCTATATTTCCTGGGTTGGACTTCGCGGTGCCGTTCCTATTGTATTTGCTACCTATCCGTTGCTGGCTGGCATTGATAAGGCAGGGATGATTTTCAATATCGTTTTTTTTATATCTGTGACTTCCGTCCTGATTCAAGGCACTACCCTTTCAGTTCTTGCCAAGTGGCTGCATGTGGCACTCCCTGAAAAAGTAAAACCACTTGATCCTACAGACCAATTACTGATAGAACACCCCAAGACCACCATGACGGAAATAGACATTTTGGAAAACAGTTATCCCGTCAACAAAAAGATAGTAGATCTTCATTTCCCCCGTGTGGCCATCATCGCCATGATCAAACGCAATGATAAATACATCACCCCCCACGGGTCTACCGTCATCGAAGGCAATGACAAGCTCATTGTTCTGGCCAATACCCCTAAGGGCATCGATCAGGTATATGAGGCTTTGCAGTTAGAAAGAACGCCTTCAGCATCTGCATCAGCATAATACACTCCAGACTGGCTCAAATGAAAATGGTGCTGCAGGTCACGGGTTTTACACTGGCTAAAATGTGTAACCCACTCCATATGACAGGGAGCGGTCTGACCAAAGAACCCTACGCCATGGGTGACTCAGAGAGTGCACTGCCACATACAGTACCACCCATGGGTGACACAGGGAGCGTACTGACACAATGTATTCTTGTGGTGGGTAAGACAGGGAGGCGGCTGTACCTTTCAGCAATGGTACTGGTTTTC
The DNA here is from genome assembly GCA_002344795.1 of Flammeovirgaceae bacterium UBA2338. GTDB lineage: Bacteria > Bacteroidota > Bacteroidia > Cytophagales > Cyclobacteriaceae > ELB16-189. The sequence goes on from DDUM01000056.1 coordinate 31,457, forward strand.
ACAGAGATTGGACCCCACCTGATCGTTATTGAGCTGCTCAACTTCTTTATCGCACCCTCCCCATTTGATTCATCCCCCTGGTAAAAATATTTTTAAAATTTTTTATTAAAAATACAACTTTCCTAGTAGGCTTTTCCGTATACATAGGTATGTATCAACCATTAACATCTTATGTTATGTCTTTCGTTAAAAACTTGCAATCCTTTGGGAAGCTCAAAGGCATCTGCACCGGGTTAGGAGGAGCCTATAACCCCGGACAACAACACCTCCAGGTGAAAACGTTGACCACCCTTCAGTTCAACGCCCAACAATTGATGGACAGCGTCACTGCTGCGAAGACGGTGTACGACAACGCAACCAATCAACGGGAGCGTACCTTTAAGGAGGTGCGTGCCCTGGGATCGCGTATCTGCTACATGCTTCGCTCCTGTGGTGCACACCCGCTGACACTGGCCGATGCTTATGCGCACAACCGCAGTCTGCACGGATGGAAACGTTATGCAGCGCCTGTTCCTACGGCAGAAGCCCTAAGTGAGGATACACCCAAGCGCAGACGTTCGGCCGGCACCGACTATGCCAGCATGGCCTATAACTTCGCACGGTTGGTAGAAACGGCAACAGCAGAACCACGCTACCTTACAACGGAGCCTACACTTAGCAAGGAGGCTTTGGCGGTTAAGGTACAAGAGCTGCACGCCATGAATGAAACCGTTCTGGATGCCACCCTGAAACTCAACAAAGTGAAGCAGCAGCGCTACGCACTGTTTTATGAAGCACCAAACGGCTTGGTCACCACAGCCCGTAATGTACGGCATTACATAAGAGCAGTATTTGGGTTCAGAAGCGCACCGCATGAAGAGACGGTAAAAGTAAGATTAACCAAACCCACCACATGATGAAACCCATCGTAAACTAAAACCCCTGCGTTCCTGATAGCTATCGGGATCAGGGGTTTTTTCGTTTCTTGTCCGTCATTACAATTACACAACTGAAAGATTACATGTAAATGGAGCTAAATTATCTCCTTGGATAAGGTAACCCGTAACCTTAACTGCTTCAAATTCGTATGATTGGATTATCAATCAAAGAAAATAGCATGTTTATCGGTCACTATGCTTTGGGATTGGCCTCTCGAAAAATCAGTAATCTCCCCTCCCTTGCCGTCCTGTTTATTGCCGTTCAATTGCTCGATCTGATCTGGCCCATACTTGTACTGCTGGGAATAGAAAACTTTCACGTGGATATTGGGAATACCCAAATCACCCCGCTCAGCTTCGATTATTATCCCTACTCACACAGTCTGCTCATGGCTTTGGTGTGGGGATTTTTGTTTGGGCTAGTCTATTATTTATTTACTAAGAACAAACAAGGTTCTCTTCTGCTTGGCATTTTGGTTTTAAGCCACTGGGTGTTGGACTTTATTACCCATCGTCCGGACTTACCCCTTACTCCTTTCAGCGAAGTAAAAGTAGGTCTTGGCTTGTGGAACCATTCCGTATGGGCCATCATCATTGAGCTGGGATTGTTTGCACTGGGAACAGTTCTTTACTACCGATCATCCAGGCCACAGAGAAAGGTGTCCTTCTGGTTATTGATCGGATTCTTAGTCGTCATTTATGTCATGAACATCCTCGGCCCACCGCCACCCAGTGTGGCTGCTGTAGCGTGGTCTGCTAATCTCATGTGGCTCTTTGTTATCTGGGCCTGGTGGATAGAGAAGAAGTAAATGTGAAAACAAATCTCAAATCTTGCTCGTCATTACCTGCCTGCGGCAGACAGGCTAGCTGAAGCGCAGGTAAGCGAAATGGAGCGAAGTAATCCTGCTGTTCGAAGCACTTCCTTGACTTGGGAGGTTGCTTCTCTCAATTTCTTCGGGATCGCAATGACGTGTAAAATTACTACCGCCATTACGCCTACCTTCCTGAACCATTCTTCTCTTCATTTGTTATTATTGCATGAGAGAAATTGTCAGAAGAAGGACAAAACACCTTCTTTCGGCAGTGGATAACATCCGGAATGATGGGCTATTGCGTATAGCACATCAAGAAGAAATCTAACCATACACCATGAGAAAGACCAATTATATCTACCTCTTATTAATGACGCTGACTTTAGGTGCCTGCGCACAAAACAAACAGAAAGAACAAAAACACGCGAATATCTTCCCTATGAAAAAGACAGAACAAGAATGGAAAGCACAACTTACCCCTGAGCAATACAACATCTTAAGAGAAAAAGGAACAGAACGCGCCTTTACCGGTGCCCTGTGGGACAACCATGAAAAGGGCAAGTACTATTGTGCTGCCTGTAACCAGGAATTGTTTGATTCAGAAACCAAGTTTGAATCCGGTTCTGGATGGCCCAGCTTTTACCAACCCATTAAAGAGGGATCCGTGGTGATCGGCAAAGATACAAGCTATGGAATGGAGCGCGATGAGGTAGTCTGTAGCAATTGTGGCGGGCATCTGGGACACGTGTTTCCTGACGGCCCAAAGCCAACAGGTCTAAGGTACTGCATGAATTCGGCAGCCATGGAATTCAAAAAAATAGATAAATAAAGTAGTCAGGCTAATAATTATTAAGGAGAGAGATAGTCTGTCTCAAAAGTTAAGGAGTGTCGCTTTTCTAAGTGAAAGCGAAGAATCTCTTTAGTTTGAATTTAAAACAAGGGATGTTTCGCTATTGCTCAACAAAACGTGTCACTTTTGAGACAGCCTCTTTTTTCATTATCTTTTGTGCAAATATCATTGCCATGTGCAGACTAATGGCCTACAAAGGCACTCCCATCATTGCGGATAAGTTACTGTATCAGCCTAAGAATTCCCTCATCCGACAAAGTACCAACGCCAAAGAAATAGAAGAACCGCTCAACGGAGATGGTTTCGGTATCGGGTGGTATGTACCAGAGGTCAACAACGAACCTGTCAACTTTGTATCGGTGCACCCGGCATGGAACAGCCGCAACCTGCGTAACCTTGCCCCCAAGATAAAAACCAATTGTTTGGTGGCACATGTACGCGCTGCCAGCGTAGGCGAAGTTTCAGAATCGAATTGCCACCCTTTTCAACACAAGCAATTGCTGATGGCGCATAACGGTGGCTTAGAGAACTTCTCCCTCATCAAAAGGAAACTGAGAGAGCCACTGAATGACGAATTGTACAACTGGATAAAAGGACAGACCGATTCGGAGCACCTCTTCGCCTATCTGTTGAATTACCTTTATTCCCACCACAAGGTAATCAATGGAGATGCTGTAGCTGATGCCTTCAACTATACGTACGACAAAGTAAAGGTATTGATGAAACAGGTAGGTATCGATCAACCTGCCTACCTCAACATGGCTATAACCAATGGAGAGTTTATCGTGGCTACGCGCTTTGTATCCGATACCGCTTTCGAGCCACTTACGCTTTATCACTCAGAAGGCAGTCGCTATGTGGTAGAAGATGGTATCACAAGGCTGGAGGCGCCTAAGGATGATGACAATGCCGTACTGGTAGTGTCTGAAAAGCTAACGGAAGGCAAACAATGGACGATGATACCCAAGAATCATCTCGTGATTGTAGAGCCCAGTCTGAATGTGAGGATACGACCTATTTCAGCATAAATTTTAGTAGTTTCGAGGCAAAATTTAGCCTGTGAAATACGATGTGGTAGTTATTGGAGGTGGCATTGTGGGTTTAGCCACAGCGCTCCAATTGCAGAACTCAAATCCTACTATTAAACTGCTCCTCCTTGAAAAGGAGAATGCACTTGCCCTTCACCAAACTGGTAATAACAGTGGTGTGATTCACTCCGGCATATATTACAAACCTGGAAGTCTGAAGGCAACCAACTGCATAAGAGGATATCATCAACTGATAGAATTCTGTCAACTCAACGCTATCCCCTATGAGTTGTGTGGCAAGATCATCGTAGCTACCAATCCGGAAGAAATCCCATTGTTAAACAATCTATTTGAGCGTGGGAAAGAGAATGGACTCACTGGTTTAAAAAAGATCAACAAAGAAGAGCTGAAAGATTATGAACCGCACGTTAATGGCATCGAAGGTGTGGTAGTACCACAAACCGGTATTGTAGATTTTAAATTGGTGGCTCAAAAGTATGGAGAACTGATTCAAACCAAAGGCGGTGAAATCCGATTAGGTGAAAAAGTCATTGAGATTCAGGAGAGCGAAGGTGTGAGTGTGGTTGTTTCGCAAAAAGAAAGTTATACCACCAGGCTGGTCATCAATTGTTGCGGATTGTATTCCGATAAAGTGGCCAGACTAACTTCACCCGACCTTAACCTGAAGATCATTCCATTTCGTGGTGAATACTACAAACTGAAAAAAGAGAAAGAGTACCTGGTGAAGAATTTGATCTACCCGGTGCCTGATCCTAATTTTCCCTTTCTGGGTGTACACTTCACGCGCATGGTTGGTGGAGGCATAGAGGCAGGCCCTAATGCCGTGCTGGCATTCAGCCGCGAGGGTTATAAGAAGAGTCAGATTAATTTGGGAGAGTTGGCTGAGTCGCTGGCATGGCCGGGATTTCAAAAGGTGGCATTCAAATATTGGAAGACAGGTATAGGTGAAATGTATCGCTCTTTTTCTAAGGCTGCATTTGTAAAGGCTTTGCAAAAACTGATACCAGAAATACAAAAAGAAGATCTTGTAGATGGAGGTGCTGGCGTACGCGCACAAGCCTGCGACAGAAACGGAGGTCTGGTGGACGACTTTATGATTGTAGAAAAGAAGCACGTGATCAATGTATGCAATGCTCCCTCACCTGCCGCTACCTCTTCTCTGGCAATCGGGGAAACAATTGCTCAACTGGCTGCTAAACGTTTTTAATTGCTCTTGATAGCCGTTACTTCGATCTCCAGCAAGTGTTCGGGGTCGATAAGTTTGCTGATCTCCACCATAGAGGTTACAGGCTTTATGGTATGAAAGAATTCACCATGTGCCTTACCTATTTCTTCCCAACGGCTGATGTCGGTTACAAACATCCTTGTGCGCACCACATCCTTTAATTCAAATCCGGCTTTGGCCAATATCTTTTCAATTTTCTGAAGGATAAATTTTGCTTGCAGGTAATGATCCCCCTTTCCCACCAACGTTCCATTCTCATCTATCGCTACAGTACCCGATATTTCAATTTGATTTCCAATTTGTACTGCGCGGCTGTATCCCACAATATCTTCCCATTTGGCACCCGAAGAGAAATTAATTCGTTTATCCATTTGTTTCATTATTTAACATGACAAGTATCGTAAATTGAGGAGAATTAGCCATGAGCAGTATTAACGATTTTGATAAAAAGGAACTGGAGCGATACAGTCGCCACTTTGTGTTGCCCCAATTTGGTGTTGAAGCGCAACAAAAATTAAAAGCAGCTTCAGTAATTGTAATAGGTGCCGGGGGGTTGGGGTGCCCGGTACTGCAATACCTCGTGGCAGCCGGTGTGGGTACTATTGGTATTTTAGATTTTGATACAGTAGGGGAATCAAACCTACAAAGACAAGTGCTCTACGGTGTAGACGACATAGGCAAACCAAAAAGTCAACAGGCTGCAGCTAAACTGAATAAGCTCAACCCATATGTTTCCATTGAGGTGGTCAATAATAAAATTGATTCTAGTAATGCATTGGAATTGCTTAAGCCGTTTGATGTCATTGTGGACTGTACAGATAATTTTCCAACCCGGTACTTGCTCAATGATGCGGCTGTACTACTGGACAAACCCCTTGTCTATGGATCCATCTTCAGGTATGAGGGACAGGTAGCGGTGTTTAACCTAAAGCAAAGTGCCAACTACCGCGATCTCTACCCTACTCCTCCAGCACCAGGCTCAGTGCCCAATTGTGAGGAAGGCGGTGTATTAGGCGTATTGCCTGGCATCATCGGTTGTTTGCAAGCCAATGAGGTGTTAAAAATAATTGCAGACATTGGCGAGCCGCTTACAAATAGGGTACTCCTGATGGATACATTAAGCGTGGAGACCCATGTGGTCAAATTTCCAAACCGAAATGAACGGAATTCTATAAAAAAACTAATAGATTACGAATTATTTTGTGGGATCACTAAGGCGACTATAGCAATGGATATTAAAGAAGTAACGGTGAGGGAATTGAAAGTCTTAAAAGAGAGGGGTGAAGTGTTTCAATTGATTGATGTACGGGAGGAATACGAGTGTGAAATATGTAGTATTAACGGTGAGCATATTCCTATTGGGGAAATACCTCATTGTATCGAAAAAATCAGTCGTGATAAGAAGGTAATTATTCATTGCCGCAGTGGATCCAGAAGTGGAAATACCATCAAATGGCTAGAGAAGAATTACCACTTTGATAATCTTTACAACCTCAAAGGGGGTATCCTTGCCTGGGCAGATGAGGTTGACAATTCGCTGACGAAATACTAATCGCAGATTGAGGTAGGGTGTCACTCAGAGTCGAAGTAGATGTCACTTAGAGCGTAAGTTAAGAGTCTCCTAGTCAAAAAATATTCCTTCTCTTTAACCGGAAGCACATCAGCAATAACATCTATCTCCTTTAAGCCTACTGACAATGACCATCATTGGTAACCCCATATGATACTTTCCGCGTACCTTGTTGAACTCCAATCTTACTACTTGTATTCCTTTTTCCATATCAAACTTCCAATGATTAATGAGATGATGCTTACCATTGTTGCAGGTACTAATGCTGGTATTTCCAAAGGATAAATCCATTTAAAAAATAGCCAGGAAGAAATTCCAAGTACCATGCCCCATACGGCTCCTGTACTGGTTGTCCTCCTCCAATACATACCAAACGTAAGCGGTGCAAAGAGGGAAACCAAACTAAGAATAGAGGACTCTGCCACCAACTCATAAATATTTTCGCGTAAGCAAGCCATGATAGTGGCTATTGTCGCAAAGAGCAGAATTGAAATTCTTGTGGTGTAGAGCAACTGCTTGTCGGACAACCTATCCTTCAGCAAAGGGTTGATCAGGTTGCCCGAGAAAATAGCTGCAGGAGCCAGTATGGCAGAGCTAGTAGTACTCATGATGGCCGAGAGCAGAGAACCAAAAAACAATATTTGAATGGGCATGGAGGTGTGCATCAATACCATATTGGGCAAAGCCAGCTGCGCGTCACCGTGTAACTGATCCGCATAGAGGTATTTGGTACACAAGCTAATAAACAACGGAAGCATAGCGATGGTGAGGTACAGCCCTGCTGCAATAAAACATGAACGCACCGCGATCTTTACCGATCCGGAGGACATCACCCGTTGAAAGACATCCTGAGAAGGAATAGAGCCTAACCCCAACACAGACCAGGCTGCGATGTAAGTGGTTATTTCCTTAATGTCCCATGAGGGTAAGAATTTGTAATTGCGCGGATGCACTTCACTTAATACTTTCGTAACCCCTCCAGCTTTTTCGGATAGCACGTAAGCAAGCACCAACAACCCAGTTACGATGATGATACTTTGGATAAAATCGGTAACAGAAATTGCCCACATCCCACCAATGAAAGTATAAAACGTAACCACAATAGAACTTATCACTACCCCCTGCCATACTTCAATACCAGCTACAACGTTTAGAATCAACCCCATGGCAACCAACTGTGCTGCGATATATCCTACATAAGGAGGAGCAAGAAAAACACTGGCTGCTAATTCAGTTTTACGCCCATACCGTTGCTTAAAAAAATCCCCCAACGTCAGCAGGTTCATATTGTATAGTTTCCTGGCAAAGAAGAGCCCGAACAATATCAAGCAGAGGGCTGCACCGAATGGATCTTCTATAACGGCATACAACCCTCCTTCCAGAAACTCTGCGGAAGCGCCAAAGACCGTTTCCGATCCGAACCAGGTGGCAAATAGTGCAGCAGCACTCAGCATGATGGGCAAACTTCTACCCGCAAGCATGAAGTCACCAGCAGTTTTTACTTTACGTGAAGCCCAGTAACCAATGGCCACCGTCAGTGACAAATAAGCAATGATAGAAAGTAGTAGCAACTCTGGACGTTGGTAGTAGGTTTTAAACTTAAAAGTATCAAACCCTGCTCTATAATTCCAGACTTACATAAAAATGATTGATTGATGTGAGTTACTTTTTATGAATGAGCTGAAAGTTCCTGGAGATATTAAAACCAAAATGAACATCTCCATCAAAAAAGTCACCTTGTGTCTCGCTCACCACCGACCGGGTAAACAAACCGAGACTGTTGGTAAATATCAATTGAAATACGTGACCTCCAGTTTCTATCTCTAATCCCAGTCCTATAGCGTCAGACCTAGTTGAGTTGGTATGCGGGTTTACCCTGTAGAAATACTCTCCGGTGACAGCCAAGCTTCGGGTAATATTGTGTTTGCCCCCTATGCCCAACGCCACATCATCATTGTTTTCAAACATGGGGTTTACTGTGATGCGATGCACCAACACCGGACTTATCTGTAACGAGAAGTTGGGACTAAATTTTTTTCCAATTAACAATTCCAAGGAATATGCCATTCTATCTTTGATACTCACCTGGGGATTGAACTTAGCCTGTGGGGAAGTTTTGATGTAACCTGAGCCTATGGCGGTAAGCGTGAAAGGAATATTGGTTACACCATGGCTTTGGCGCAGTACCTTATAGCGAACAAAACCATCGAATGTTTTGTCTGTTGAACTTCTGCCAATACCCACTCCCAACCAATCTGTAATTCCGTATTCAATGCCGAGCCGGACGAAAGCATCATCCAATCCCCAAAAATTGTAAGCCCCAGAGTTAAGGGGACCAAAGCGATGGGAAAAAATAAATTCTAACTCTCCTTTACCTTTCGTCTCTACTGAATGGCCATTAATAATTCTCGTTCCCCTGAAAGTCTGTATAGCATACTCTGTTTTTTCAGGCTGAGCATCTTGCAATTCAGCCATCAAGTCGTCCTGAGCATATGCAAAAAAGCTAACCCAACACATCAATGCTAACAGGTAAACTCTATTCATATCGGCACGTAAGTAGACACTATCTTAACCTCTACCTTTTCTGCAATGTTTTGCCAGAGCAGCCTGGGTATCTTGATTTTGTAATCTGCCAATTCAATCATAAAGATAGAAGACATAACAATTTTTCCTTTTACGAAAGTTAACGATCCTTCTGTTTCTATTTGCTTCGTTTGCCCATGTATGGTAAGCAAACCCACAGCCTTCACCTCAGGTTTTCCGCTTAAAGCTTTTTCAAAACCAATTATTTTGCCTTTAAAAGTCGCAGTTGGAAACTTATGAGATTCCATATACTTCTCATTAAAGTGCTGTTGCATTAAGGCTTTTTCAAATTGAAAACCATCTATCTGTACCAAAAAAGCTATCTCACCCGTTTCAGCATTGAATAAGCTGGACGCTCCGGAATGGGTTGCAGCTATGTTTTCTATAGCCGCCTCAGAAAAAAAAGTGATGGTCGCCTGTTCGCTTTTATACTTTTGTGCATGTGTGGCAAGAAAACCAAAAACCAAAAAAATGCTGAAAAGTAATTTCATTAGATTGAAAAGTAGTTTCAATTGTCCTTCGCGCCATCATCTACCCAACAGGCGATAAGATCTATTTGCTCCTGGCTTAGGCTCCCGGTTAATGGCATACTTCTGTTGCCAGTCCGCGTTTTTATATTGGAAGCATTGGATTTTACATTGCTGAAAACAGTCCAGTTACGGTTAGCGCCATTATCACCATTGTGACAACCTGAAAGCGCACACTTGGTATCAATAATTGGTTTAATCTGTGCGCTAAAACTTACTCCTGTTTCTCCTTTTTCAATAGTAACGCTCTTTATAAAAGAACAACCCTCGCTGTCTTTGACCTCAACAGTATAATTACCCGCTTTTAGAGCTGAGAAAGTTGAACTCGATCCAAACGCGCCATTATTTAACCTGAATTCATAAGGCGCAAAACCACCTGCTTCCGTTGCAGTAATTGTTCCATTCCCTGTCAGGCAATCCGTATCAGGTGTGGGAGTGGCGGCCAGGCTTAAAGTAGACCCGGCACTCAATGAAACATCCAGAACTCTTAAACAGGAATTCGCATCAGTTACTTTTACTTCGTAGATACCCGCTGTTAAGCCATCAAAAAATCCACCATCATTTTTAACGCTTCCTATTTCAAATGTGTAAGGTCCTTCACCTCCACTTGCATCTACTGTAATCTCACCATCAGCAGTGGTGCAACCACTTGCATCGGTCGATTGGATCAAACTTATTGTTAGGGTAGATTGAGAACAGTCAATAATTTGCATCCCATCATCATTTGAAGAGCAACCTAGTTGCAATGAAAGGATGAAAAAGGATACCCAACTAATTGCAATGATTTTTTTCATATGAAGAATAAATTAAGGCTCATATCCAATTTATTAAAAAATATGTTTGAACATGTAGTTTACGTACAACTATCGGAGGCCGTAGTGCTTTAAATACCCCAAAATGGTATAGGAATGATCGAGAACTTTAATGCAGAGATAAAAGAGGGAGGGCCTATAAAGAGAAAATCCCCCGAAGTCCTTGACCCCGGGGGATAATCCTGTCTATAGTTGGCTTTAATCTGATACTAAAGTACAGTGGCCTATGTTGGTATAAAATGGCCTTCCGACAATCAGAGGTTTTGCTTGATAGATTGACGTTTATGGCAGTTAAAGAAACATCTATACATTCTGGGTTCCTGGAAATAGCGGTACCGGTAGAGAACCCACACACCTAAATCAACCTGATCACTTAATAGTTGATTAAGAATATTAATCATGGAACAATTGGGAAGGCCTATAAAGAGAAAATCCCCCGAAGTCCTTGACCCCGGGGGATAATCCTGTCTATAGTTGGCTTTAATCTGATACTAAAGTACAGTGGCCTATGCATAAATGAAATATTGATCCGCCAATCTGATGTTACAATTGGTAAAATGCCATTTTCAACGATGAGTTGCATTTAATGAATCCTGCTTGATGGAATCTGGGGCGATCAATTGGGGTTTGATACTTTCTTTGGGTTGAGTTTTGGCGCCAGGAAAAGTTGTACGACTGCTAATGTCGTAACTGATGTAGCCCAGCCCTGTAAAAAACAGTATTGCCAATGCAATGAATACCTTCTTAGACCTGCTCATAGCACAAAAATATGTGTTTAAAACAAAAAAAGGGGCTTAACGCCCCTTTTCAATGTCTGACAAATAAAATCAGTTAAGCTTCTTTACAATTGCTTCAAAAGCAGCCGGTTGGTTGGCTGCTAGATCGGCCAATACTTTTCTATTCAACTCGAGGCCTGCTTTGTTTACTTTGCCCATGAACTCAGAATACGACATGCCATGAAGCCTTGCTCCTGCATTGATTCTTTGAATCCATAGTGATCTGAATTCTCTTTTCTTGGCTTTGCGATCTCTGTAGGCATACACAAGACCTTTCTCGACAGCATTCTTGGCTACTGTCCAAACATTTTTCTTTCTACCAAAATAGCCTTTGGCTAATTTAAGTACGCGTTTTCTTTTCGCACGCGATGCTACACTGTTTACTGAACGTGGCATTAGTTTTTCAATTTTTGGTCAGTGGCGCCTTCCCGATTGCTATGGGGAAGATCTTAATGCTCAGTGACCGGGTTTAACAATACTGTGACTGCGTATCAATCACAAACCTAAAAAGCATAAGGGAGCATTGGCTTAATATTACCCTCGTCAACTTTATCAACGGTGGTTTTTTGAGCCAGATTTCTCTTCTGCTTAGTCTCCTTTTTCGTCAGGATGTGGTTCATATAAGCCTTCTTGCGCTTAATTTTGCCACTGCCAGTGATTTTAAATCTCTTCTTGGCACCCGACTTCGTTTTTAACTTTGGCATTCTATTTATACTTAAAAAAATTACTTTTTTGCTTTTGGCGCTATCATCATGTACATCCTCTTCCCTTCCAGCTTAGGCATTAATTCTACCTTACCGTAATCCTCCAACGATTGTGCAAACTTGAGCAGGAGAATTTCTCCACGCTCCTTATACACAATTGATCTTCCCACAAAATGAACGTACGCCTTTACTTTTGACCCCTCCTGTAGAAACCCGATAGCATGCTTTAGCTTAAAATTAAAGTCATGATCATCAGTGTTGGGTCCAAAACGGATCTCTTTGATTACCGTTTTCTGCGCATTCTGCTTTATTTCCTTTTGTTTCTTCTTCTGTTCGTACTTAAACTTTGAATAATCAATGATTTTACAAACAGGAGGCACCGCGTTTGGCGATATCTCTACTAAGTCCAATCCTTGTTCTTTTGCCATTTTAATGGCCATCGAAGTAGAATACACATCTACTTTGATGTTTTCACCAACCACCCTCACCTGAGGTGCGATGATCCTTTCATTTACGCGATAAGGTTCTTCTACTACTCTTTGTCTGAAGCCTCTTCTGTTAAAAGGCCTTTTACTTCCTGGAAATACTGCCACTAAATGGGTTTAAATTAAAAAAACACTTGCCAGACCCGCTGACAAGGGTGCAAATATCGCCATATTTTCAACTTTTCAAAAACGCTGGGAAACTTATATTTTCTTTATTCAACAAGCCAAAAAGCCAATATTTGGTTACTGTGGAGGCTTGCTCTCTTGTTCAAAATGGATAGCAAACTCTTCAAGGTCCATTGCTCCCTGATCTCCTGACCCGTGTCTTCTCACTGACACCTTTCGTTCTGCCACCTCTTTCTCCCCTACAATGAGCATAAAGGGCACTTTTTTCACTTCTGCATCCCTTATTTTCCGCCCTATCTTCTCATCGCGATCGTCCGCAAAACCTCTTATATCCTTGTTCTTGAGCTTCTCAATGACCTCATGGGCATAGTCGTTGAATCGTTCCGAAATTGGCAATACGGCTATCTGATCTGGCGAAAGCCACAACGGGAAATTACCAGCACAATGCTCAATCAGTATGGCCACGAAGCGTTCGAGAGAGCCAAAAGGTGCACGATGTATCATTACAGGTGTGTGTTTCTGGTTGTCAGATCCTGTGTATTCCAATTCAAAGCGCTGTGGAAGCTGGTAGTCTACCTGTATGGTACCCAACTGCCAGTTGCGCCCCAGCGCATCCTTTACCATAAAGTCGAGCTTCGGCCCATAGAATGCGGCCTCGCCCTTCACGGCAACAGTAACCAGCTTGCGTTCATCTGCTGCCTCCTGAATCTCTCTCTCTGCCCTATCCCACAATTGGTCTTCTCCAATATATTTTTCCTTATTGGCCGGATCTCTCAATGAGACTTGCGCGGTATAGTTTTCAAAACCCAGAGATTTGAATACATGAAATACCAGATCAATCACTTTAATGAACTCTTCTTTTACCTGATCTGGTCTACAGAAAATGTGTGCATCATCCTGAGTGAATCCTCTTACCCTTGTAAGTCCATGTAATTCTCCACTTTGCTCATAACGATATACAGTTCCAAACTCCGCATAGCGAATAGGCAGGTCTTTGTAAGACCTGGGTTTGGTTTTATATATCTCGCAATGGTGCGGACAGTTCATTGGCTTGAGCAAAAACTCTTCGCTTTCATCAGGAGTATGAATCGGTTGAAACGAATCTTTGCCATACTTTTCATAGTGCCCTGAAGTAACATACAGTTGCTTACTGCCAATATGAGGTGTTACCACCGGATCATATCCTGCTTTTACCTGAGCTTTGCGCATGAACTGCTCTAAACGCTCTCGCAGGATTGTTCCTTTTGGCAACCATAGTGGAAGCCCCATGCCTACTTTTTCAGAGAAGGCAAACAATTCCAACTCGCGGCCCAATTTCCTGTGATCTCGCTTCTTTGCTTCCTCCAGCAAAGTGAGGTATTCTTCCAATTCTTTTTGTTTTGGAAAAGTGATACCATAGATCCTGGTGAGCATCTTGTTCTTTTCATCACCACGCCAGTAAGCACCAGCGACACTCAAAAGTTTTACTGCTTTGATCACTCCTGTTGTAGGCACGTGAGGACCACGGCACAGGTCAGTAAAATTACCCTGTTCATAAAAAGTAATGGATCCATCCTCCAACCCATCAATGAGCTCCAGTTTATATTCATCACCTTTCTCCTTGAAATAAGAAAGTGCATCTGCTTTTGATACCGCTTTACGAGTAAAAGTATTTCCCTGTCTCGCCAGCTCAATCATTTTCTTTTCTACTGCTTGTAGCTCTTCTTCGCCAAATGGTCGATCGCCTAAGTCTACATCGTAGTAAAAACCATTCTCAATAGGTGGACCAATACCAAACTTCACACCCGGGTAAAGTGCTTCCAAAGCTTCTGCCATTACGTGAGCAGAAGAATGCCAGAAAGCATACTTTCCTTCCTTATCTTTCCATGTAAAAATTTTTATTGCAGCATCAGAATCAATTGATCTGTCCAAATCCCAAATCTCACCGTTTACCTCAATGGATAAAGCATTTCGGGCGAGGCCCTCGCTGATGCTATTAGCGATTTCAATTCCTTTTACTCCTTTTGGAAACTCTTTAGAGGAACCATCCGGCAATGATATTTTAACAACACTCATCAAATACTAAATTAGGAATGCAAATATGAGGTTTTCTGTGCTCTTAACCACTCTTGAGGGAGAAAAACGGAGGTGATTCTAGAGCTGGAACTGAGCAGTGAAAAGAACTCCAAATTTTCTTGCATCCGGGTTATCCAAATAAGAGACGCGATGCACAAAATCGATCCGGAAAATCTTGAATATATTTTCCACTCCATAGCCTAATTCGATGTATGGCTTCCCTTCTTTAAAAAAGCCAATGGGTAAAGCTGCTTCCCCAGTGGGTGTCAACTGGGCTATCAAATCCCTGTTGGATTGACGCATGCCGCCAAAAATAACATTGGAGGTAGCCAGCAGCCTCCACTTCAATTTATTCATCAACGGAATTCTGTTGAGTAAAAATCCTTCAAAATAATGACGATACTGAACCGATGCGTAATGGTCACTCACAAATTCACCAAAATCCATGAGGTTGTAAGTAACTGTCGAGTAAAATGGAGATTGATTTCCAAGGTGAAGAGTAAGCAGTGGATAAGGAATAGTATTGAACACATATTCACTTGAAAAAGTAAGCTTACCCACACCCAATGGTCCGGCCTTCATCCGTTTTTTAATAGTTAGCCTTAACCGATCGTAATCAAATTCGCTATCGAAAACACCACTGAATCCATGCGTGTATTTCAGTGTGATTTCTGGAGATCTGTTAGTGCCAAGACTAAACCGCTCATTGTCATTTTGCAGAAAAACTTCATCACGTGCATAACGTGATTCAATGCTCACCTCAGAGGAGCGAAACACATCCAAGACAGGAGATGATACATCGCTCGGGTTTTGATAGTACCCAAAGTTGAAGGTAGGGTCATAAGTCCAATGTTTAAAGGAAATTTTTTGCGAATAGCCCCTGAATAACTCTCGTTGAAAACCCACCAAGTATTCATCCGAGTAGTACCCACGCCTGAAATTTCCCCAACGTGTAGAGGTAAGAAAGATGGGATTATCTGCCAGGCTTTCATCATCTACACCCAGCCGGGCCAGATCACGCCTCACCTGAAATGTCAGTGTGGTCCAGCGCTGTTTGGATAAAATATTTTGTGCTGACGCAAAATACTTGAAACGTTCATCATCAAATCCATAGGCACCTTGCACTTTGAAAATCCATTTTTTACTAAACTGATAGTTGGTCTTTAGTCCTGCCTGCAATCGGAATCCTTCCAGTGTATTCCAGGCCATCAAACCGAGGTAGGGTCCTACCTCTACCTTGCCCAGATTATAATAGCCATCAACAATCACTTTAAAAATATCAGTATAGGTTCTTACAATGGGTATGTTTCTGAGTGTGTCTATCATCTTGTACACACTTTTTTCCGTTTCGCTCAACGGTTCATGACGTAAGGTATCCCAGTATATATCTTCCTCAAACATCCTTGCGTCTTCTGCGATCTGTATGGACCGCTCGTAAAAAGACAAATCATAAGGTTGGTTCACTACAAAGTTTTTGTTGCTGGTATAGAATTTGGCCAGCATTCCCGCGCTATTTTTACTTACTTCACTCACATCAATAAGTACACGGTTTTTTGATGGCAGCCACGCACCGGATTCGGTTCGCTGCAACTCTTGCTGCAACCTTATCTTTTCTATAAAATTCAGGTTGGCCTGTTTGCCAATGTTGGCATCAATCTGTTTCAATCCATAACCCTCTTTACTTATCCACATGGTGCCCGTAAAGGCAAGATCCTGAGGACTTTTTGGATAAAAATCGAGTCGATAGCAAAACTCGTCACCGATATAAAGACTATCTGTCAGGTCATATTCATAATACAACCTCCATCCATCGGCAATCGGAGAGACGAATTCCTTGCTGACAATATTGAGCCAGTTTTGGTAAAAATTATATTCCTGAAAAGAAGATCCTACCAGCTGAGTCACGGTAGAGCCATCCTCCACCCCTATTCCATTGATCTTTGTTCTTAAAATATGCTCCGTTTTCAAGGAGGGATTATCACGATAATAGATTTTGGAAACACTCTCTGTTATAAACAACGGGAGAATGGGCTTACCATCCTCTCCTGCAATTCGTTCGACACTATCCAGCACCTGGGTAATTTTCTTAACCATTTTCCTTTCACGAAATTTTTCTGAAAGGTTATCTACATCAATTTCAATTTTAGTGTACGTATCGTATTCGTAAGCCGAGAGCTTTCTTTTATCATTCTCCTTTTTGTTTTTCACCACATTGCGAAGAATGCTCCAGGCCGGGTTTTCACCTGCCATGATTACCACTTCTTGCAAACTGATAACATCTTCTATTAACTGAAAGTTAATCACCTGACTCACGCCCTTTTGAACAGCCTTTGCCTTTACAACGTAACCGATGTAGGAGGCTACAATTGAGTCGGTTGGTGAATACGTTTTAATACTGAAATTGCCATCAAAGTCGGTTGTTGACCCTATGGTGGTGCCTTTGAATACCACATTGGCAAACGGAACAGGGTCTCCACTACTTGCATCAATCACTTTGCCAGAAACCCTGGTTTCCTGGGCGTAAGTCCAAGTGGTAAAGAAAAGAAGGAAAATTATCAGGAAATCAAACTGTGATCTCAAACCGTTTCGCACAATGCTTTAAACCTCAAAATTAATGAATTATTGCATTCAAAGGGTACATTTTACCCCTACCAAAAGTACAACTAACGAATTAAACCCGGATTATTATCCATTAGATGAATACCAGGAAGTATCCTTAAAACTGTTTTTCCAAAGAAAGGTAACTGGTTGATTTTCATTTGTTAATTTGAGGTTATCTCAAAAGTTAAAGAATGTCGTTTTTCTGAGCGAAAGCGAAGAATCTCTATTGTTCGAATTTACAATTAAGGGATGTTTCTCCGCCAACTGGCGCATCAACCACACGTGTCATTTTTGAGACAGTCTCAATTAAGGTTAAAGTTGAATTGGTTCTTTCTCCCCCAAATGCCGGGGGGACGTTTTCAGGACGTACAAATCCAGAATGGCTTTTGCCCTGGCAAGGTATTCCCTCCAATGTACTTTTTCCGTTACTTCAGCACTGGGTTCATTTGCCACATAAGCCACTGCATCGATTCCATAATAATTAGAAATGAACAATGCCCTATAGCAATGAAATGTTTGTGTAACAATCGTTATTTTATCCTGTCCGAAAATTTCCTTACTTCTTACCACAGAATCTAGCGTACGGAGCCCCGCGTAGTCTAAAGTTATTGCAGAAGATGGAATGCCTAGTCTCACAAGGGCTCTTTTCATCTCCAATGGTTCATTATAGTACTTTGTCCGATTATCGCCACTTACAATAAAGTGTTTCACCTTTCCATTTATAAAAAGTGTAGCGGCATTCTCCATTCTATTATCAAAAAAAGGATTAGGCGCCCCTGTGGTAAGTAAATGACTGGTTCCAAGTACAAGAGCTACCTTATGGTTGGTCAGGCTGTCGTAGTGCGAATATACCTTCTCCGATGTGCTATTCACAATCCAGATATTGGATACGACTACAAATAAAATAACAAGTAGGAAAACGTAAAAAAGTTGCCTTAGCACCCTAGTAAAAAAACCCATATAGACAGAAACAGAAAAAGCTGCTGTAAAGTTACTTAATTGATTCTAAATACTTCTTCTCTATTATTTCAGACCTTCTGATCGACTTTCTGTACCAGATTAGCTTCAAGGCTTCCTTCTCTTGGGCTGTTAGTTTCCAGTTCACTTCTGATGAACGTATTCTTGTCATCAGCTCGTAGATGCATATGGCTGCGCTTACGGATAAGTTTAAACTTTCGGTAAATCCTTCCATCGGTATTTTTACTCTCATATCAGCAGCTTCCTTGGCTTCTTCCGAAAGGCCATGAAGTTCATTTCCCAACACTAATGCAATTTTTTGAGAAACGTCTACGTCCTGAATAGAAAGAGAAGCAGTAGGTGTAGTAGCAAGAATTGTATACCCTTTCTTTTTTAGCACCTCATAGCACAAAGGTGTGTTATTTATGTTGGGTTGGTTGTGATGTTTAATGGTTAGCCATTTGTCAGCGCCCTTCAGCACTCTCTTATTGATTCCATAAGTGTTTTGATTTTCTATGAGGTGTACATCCTGAATACCAAAACACTCCACGGTTCGAAAAACAGCGCTTGCATTTTGTGATTGATATATGTCCTCCAGCACCAGGGTGAGATGACGTGTACGACCATTCAACACACTCTCAATCAAATTTTTTTTATGATCAGTGATGTATTGAGACAGGTGGTTGATAAGTCCTTTTGTGTTCGTCTGACGGTCTATCACCTGCTATAAAATACGTTGAATAATTATAATATACGATATGTTCAAAAGAAAAACAATTCGATTTATAACTCAATATAATAAACATACCATTCAACAATTATACCTCATGAAGGATGATAGATTAACAATGTTTCCAGTATATTTAGTTGACTGAATTAAAAATCAAAAGCTTACGAATGTTAGCCAAGTCTTATAGTTCTGAGGAACCAGACGAAAAGGTAGTTTTCTTAAACCTATATAAGTCCCTTTACCAGGATTTGTACAGGTACGGATATAGACTATCCAAAGACAAAGACATTACGAAGGACGCTATTCAGCAAATGTTTTTCGAATTGTGGAGTAAGGAGGATAGGTTCAAATCGGTAGAAAGAATAAAGCCCTATCTTATCAAGTATTTACATCGAAAAATTTTAAAGGAAATTTCAGTTAGAAATGCCTCTTCGAGCACAAATGCGCAGTTTTTTCAGAAAACTGAGGAATCTTACGAATCAATTTTGATAAAGAATCAAAGTGAAGAAGAATTAAGTAATTCAATTAAAGCCGCTCTCAAATGTCTCACAAAAAGGCAAAAAGAAATCATTGAGCTCAGGTTTATGAATGGGCATACCTTTAGTGAAATTGGCGAAATGCTTGGCTTGCAACACCGAACATTATACAACCTCTTGCACGGTGGAATCAAAACACTTAGAGAGAAAGTAAAAATAAAAGACATCGTTTAAGGCGCCTGTGGCAAGGTTCCATGATCCTTGTCAAAATAATCAATTTTTTTTCTGGTAAAAGTAGGCAGGTTT
This sequence comes from Flammeovirgaceae bacterium UBA2338, assembly GCA_002344795.1. GTDB lineage: Bacteria > Bacteroidota > Bacteroidia > Cytophagales > Cyclobacteriaceae > ELB16-189. The sequence goes on from DDUM01000056.1 coordinate 51,018, forward strand.
CAGCACATATAGTAAGTACTGATCCCTAAACCAATAAATAACTAGTTGTGGATTACACCAAACACACCGCTGAGGATTTTGTCAGCGATGATTCATTTGTAAGGTATTTTTTTAAAGAGAATGAACGTGACCACTTCTTTTGGGAGAAATGGATTGATGAGCACCCTGAGAAGTATAGAGAAATATCAACAGCTAAACAGCTATTAGAGATTCTCTCGCTGGGGCTCCCACAAAATGAACTGGATGAGGAATTGAATAAAATGAAGTATCATATTGATGAAAAAATATCTCTTGAGAATAGATCATTAATGATCACTCCACCCACAGTCTCTAATAGGAAGACAAAACGAAACAATTTTTTAAGGATAGCAGCAGTTTTAATTTTTATACTCACCTCCGCTACTGTAGTAATCTATTTAACCAGGGAATCAAAAAATGAAGTGGAGGATGCTATTCAGCAAGAGCTAATTGTAAAACGGAATTCCAAGGGGCAGAAGTCATTAATCCAATTGCAGGATGGGTCTGTAATTCGTTTAAATTCGAATAGTGAAATAAGTTTTTATGAAAATTTCTCAAATAATGACGCACGAATAGTTGAGCTCAAGGGTGAGGCATTTTTTGAAGTTACTACCAATCCCAATAAGCCATTCATTGTAAATACTGAATACCTAAGCGTTAAGGCTCTAGGCACGTCATTCAATGTAAATGCTTATGGAGAATCTGAAGCGCTAAAAGTATCATTAGTTACTGGCAAGGTCGAAGTAAACATAGATAATGACATAGTCAACAAGTCAATTCTTGAGCCTGGTGACGGATTAAGCTTTAATCGAAGAAGCAAAATGGTAACAAAAGGAAAGTTCGACCCTGAAATCATTCTTGCCTGGCGCAAAGGAATCATCTACTTCAAAGATACCTCATGGGAGGAGATTGTAATCACATTAGAACGATGGTTCGATGTAGAGTTCGAAGTCAAAAACACACCCCGCAACCAAAAACTTTATAGCGGGCAATTCAATAACCAAAGTCTCGAACTTGTGCTGGAGTCGCTTAGCTTTTCAAAAGATTTTAGATATAGAATAGATGGCAAAAAGATTTTAATTGATTTTTCACAATAACCCTTAACCCTACTAGATATGGCTGGATTCAATAGCTCTTAAAAAGGAGGTTTTCCCAAAGGATAATGATGTACTGGAATACTTGCATTGTCCCCGGGAAAACCCTTGGTATTAACAAAAGCATTTTTCATTAAAACCAAACAAAATTATGAAATTATTTCTACCTCGTGTAGTAATACTCATGTCCAGATACTCTGCAATCGGTCTTTTTATTGTGTGTGCTATAAATAGCACCGTACTCGCTTCTGAAGGTAAAGCACAGAAGTACATAAGTGTGTATGATACATACATTGATACCGACCTAAAAAATCTGGCCTTGGAGGAGGTTTTCAAGAAGATTGAAACCCTGACAGACTACACTTTTTCGTATCACAGATCAGATGTTGACCCTGATCTCAAAGTAAACCTAAATCTTGGAAAAACATCTGTCGCTGACCTGCTCATGGATATTTCCAGGGTTGCCAAGCTTCAGTTTAAGCAAGTAAACAATAACATCTCAGTTAAAAAGTCCACCCCGAGAGGTAGCAGACAAAACAAACTGGAAGTAGTTATTAAGGATGTTGGCGTTTCCGGTAGAGTCACTGATGAAAATAGCGAGGCACTAGTAGGTGTGAGTGTTGTAGTCAAAGGAACGACTATTGGCACTATCACTGATTTGGATGGTCGTTACTCTTTAGAGATACCAGAAAATAGTATACTCATCTTTTCTTATATAGGCTACCGCACTGCAGAAATAAATATTGCAGGAAGAACAGTCATTGACATAAAGATGGATCAGGATATATCTCAATTAAGTGAGGTTGTTGTAACAGCCTTGGGAATTGAAAGAAATAAACAATCCCTTTCCTATGCTGTATCTGAAATAAAGGGTAGCGAAGTCTCCCAAAAAGCTGAACCGGATTTGCTAAGAGCAATGAGTGGTAGAGTTGCTGGGGTAAACATCACTTCATCTGGTGGCGCCTCTGGTTCATCAACCAACATTGTTATTCGAGGAAACAACTCAGCTACTGGTAATAATCAACCACTCTTTGTTGTAGACGGCATTCCATTTGACAATTCTTTAAACAACACGGCTATGGATCCGGCTGCGGCTGCATCTACTTATTCCAATCGTTCGCTTGACCTTGATCCTACTGACATTAAATCAATGACAGTTTTGAAGGGGGGAGCTGCTGCTGCTTTATATGGCTCACGTGCATCCAATGGTGTAATCGTGATCACCACTTTTTCCGGAAGCAAATCTCAAAAGGGACTTGAAATAGAGCTCTCCAATACTGTAGGTTTTGAAGAAATTGCAAGGTTACCGAAATATCAAAATCAATTCGGACAGGGGAATACCAACGCTGCGGATGGCAGACCACTATTTAGTTCTGCTGCCACAGAGTCATGGGGTCCAGAATTTGGAAGTGGCGTTCTTAATGGCGGTTTATTTAACGATAACGGTGTGGTAAAATACACTAACCACTTAGGAGATGATGTTCCATACAAAGCCTTTCCCAATAATGTTAAAGAATTTTATGAGACTGGTGCACAACGAGAAACTGCTTTGCGTATACGAGGTGGAACAGCTAATTCAGGTTTTGCGATTGTAGCCAGCAACGTTGAAAATTCCGGTTTCATTCCATTCACAGGTCTTACAAGAACCTCCATCAAGACTTCAGGTAATACCAGATTAGAAAATGGACTGGATATTAGTGCTTCAATGACCTATGTTAAAACACATCAGGATGGAATTCTATCTGGCGGTCATAATACTCTATCAAGTATCAATAGGCAGACCCTGTTTATTCCACGAAGCTATGACCTAACTGGTTTTCAATATATAGATGAAGTAACTGGGGAACAGAATAGATATACATTCTGGGACGACCCAAGATGGCTTGCTCAAGAAGGTCCTTATAATAGTGATGTGAACCGTTTCTATGGTAATATTGACTTAAAGTATGATATCAATGACTGGTTAAATATTTCTTACCGATTTGGTGGAAACAACTACACCGATTTAAGAAATCAAATCATTCCAAAAGGAAGTTTCAACGGCCCTGGAAATATTATCGACCACACCATTTCATTCACTGAATTGAATTCGGATGTAATTTTAACGGGATCACGCGATTTAAATTCTGACCTAAATTTAAGATTTATAGTAGGACAAAATTTTAATCAGAGGACAACAGATCAAAATGTGTTTACTGGCACAGGTATTATTAAACGCGGAATATCCAGAATATCGAATGCGCAAACTATAGTTAATTCTTTATCGCAATTCCAGCAAAGAAGGATTATCGGTACCTATGCGGATGTTACCTTAAATTATAAGGACTGGTTGTTTTTAAATGCAACAGGTAGAAATGATTGGTCATCTACCCTTCCTTCTGGAAAGAGAAGTTTCTTCTACCCATCTGTCTCAACCGCTTTTGTTTTTACAGATGCCTTTGGTATTGAGTCAAATATGCTGACCAGTGGCAAAATTAGGGTAGCTTTTGCACAAATTGGAAACGATGCAGCTCCCTATCTTTTATCAACTGTAAATACTATTAATGGAAATGCTGGATCATTGGAATTTCCATTCAACGGAGTTTCAGCCTCTACCATTGGTGATAACTCAGGTAATAAAAACCTTCGACCCGAGTTTACCAATGAGATAGAAGTTGGTGCTGAGCTAAGAATGTTTAATAACAAGTTTGGTGTTGATGTAGCCTACTATGATAAGATTACTAAAGATCAAATTTTCAGTGTCAATGTGCCGGCAGTTACAGGTTTTTTGACCAAGACGTTGAATGCTGGTGAGATCTCCAACAAAGGGGTGGAATTAGGGGTGGATTATACACCTATCAATCGTTCAAATGGATTGAGTTGGAATATCTTTGCTGCATTTTCTAAGAATGTAAGTTTGGTGGAAAAACTGGCAGAGGGAATTGACTTCATCAACCCTGGTTTTAGGCAATCTGCTTACGGAAACGTTTTAAAGGTGGGTGAGCCTTACGGAGCGTTCCTTGCAGAAGTTGCTGTAAGAGATGACGAAGGTAATCTTCTCATCAACCCAAATACAGGCTTAACCTCGAAAGCTGCGCAGCAAGAAATCGTAGGAGATCCAAATCCTAATTTTATGCTCGGTGTTACCAACTCAATTTCTTATAAAGGTTTCTCGTTGGGTGTTCTTGTTGATTACCGTGATGGAGGAGATATTATGTGTTTGTCGTGTGGATATCTTAGAGGATTTGGAATTACAGAGGAAACAACAGAAAGAGATAGAACATATATCATTCCTGGTGTATTAGCTAATCCCAGCAACCCCGGTGCACCACTAACAGATGTTGGAGGCAACAAAATACCTAATGACGTACAAATACATCCTCAGGCCTACTGGGCTGGAGCAGTAAGTGGATCCACGACCAATCAATATAGATTTGCGGGTGAAGCCTACGTATTTGACGCCACTGTAATCAGACTACGTGAATTGACACTTGGGTACGCGGTGCCAAAAAGTATTCTTCAGAACACCTTTATAGGCACTGCTAGCATTACTCTTATTGGTCGAAACCTTTGGTTTAAAGCGCCTAATGTTCCTCATATTGATCCTGAAGTATCAACATACGGAGCGGGTAATGCACAAGGTGTGGAGCAATATGCGCCTCCAACTGTAAGAAATTATAGTGTCAATATAAAGTTCACATTTTAAAGAAGACAGTAATGAAACACTATAGAAAAATATCAATAATTATCTTTATGACTGCATTGCTTTGGTCGTGTAGTCTAGACATAAATGTGGATCCGAATAACCCGGTAACCGCAGACGTTAGAGAGCTTCTCCCTAGTGGGCAGCTCACTGTAATCGAACCAATGGCTAATTTGATCAATGCAATCACATCTGCTGCCGTTCAAACAAGAGTATCTACCCGATATGAAAACTACAACGTAGATAGAACCACTATCAATGGAATTTGGATCAACCAATTCTACAGTGGTGGTCTGAAGGATCTAGAGGACGTAATCGTGACTGGTACTCAAAATGAAAGCTGGCACTACGTTGGAGTTGCCAAGCTCATGAAGGCCTACGCATTTAGCATTATGGTTGACCTTTGGAATGATATTCCTTATGAAGATGCATTTAATTCAGAATTAGCTGAAATCGGTTACGAATCTGGGGCAAACATTTATTCAAAATTGTTGGCCTTAATAGACGAAGCTATTCTTGATTTGGATAAGACTTCTTTTACTTCACCTGGAGCCGATGATCTCATATACAACGGTAATTTAGAAATGTGGAAAAGGATGGGAAGGACACTCCAATTAAAAATGTATAACCAAACACGATTGGTTGATACAGGGGCTAAGGCTAAAATTCAGGCCTTGATTACAGCCCAGAATACTATCCAGTCAAGTGCTCAGGATTTTCAGATTTCATTCAACAGTTCTGCTTCACCTGAAAACAGAATACCCTTGTTCGTAAATGACTATATCACAAGGTTGGATAATAGGATCTCGTTGTATTTCTACAATACATTAAGTGGAAACAATGACCCAAGAATACCCTATTACATTTACAATCAACAACCAGGCGTATTTGAAGGACGTATCTCTGGTGACCCCACTAATCTGGCCACTTTCGAGGATCAAGACACAAGGTCGTTCCATGGGTTGTATCCTGCAGGAGGCAAGTTTGATGATGGTTCAGGCGGAGTAACCAATGGAGACATGGGGGAAAAAGGTGCCGGTAAATACCGAATGATGACCAATGCAATGCGCATATTTATTGAGGCCGAAGCAGTTGCCTCATTAGGTGTTACCGGATCTGCAAGTCTTGATGCATTGTTTGAGCAAGGTATCCGAGAGTCTATGAAAAAGGTAAATGAGTTAGGTGTATCTCCTATGTCACAGGGTACCATCGATACCTACGTGAACAACAGAATGGCGGAATTCACTGCTGCTGACAATACAGGGAAGTTAAGGCTGGTGATGATGGAAAAGTATGTGTTGCAATTTGGTAACGGAATGGAGCAGTATAACGATTGGAGGAGAACAGGCTATCCAGATAATCTAGATCTTGGATTTATTACCGGGGTTACACTGAATCGATTTCCATATCCAAGTAGTGAGAAGCCACCTACAACTCCTATCAACAGTGAGTTTGTTTTTTGGGATAATTAAAGAAATACAGCAATGAAAAAGATTATATATATTCTATCGATAGCATTACTTGGACTTGTATCATGTAATGATGATGAGAACGAAGCAGTTCCATCATATCTGGATGGAACACAATATGGAGTACTACTTCATGTCGATGTTTCAAGCTCCAAGACAATCAGTCTTGCTAATGTTAATACAGCCACTGTTGATTTCAAAGTGAGTTATGAAGGAGAGAAAAGACCTGTTGCATCAATTAAAGCAACAAAGACATTCACTCCATCAGGAGGCGCAGCTTCAGCAGCGATTGATCAGATGACGTTCACAACTTTTCCGTCAACTGTATCAGTTTCAATTAGTGATTTGGTTCAGGGCGTACCCGGATTAACATCTACTGCTGACCTAATGGCTAATGATTCATTTCAATTGAAATTCATCATTACCTATCAGGATGGCGGTGTGGCAACCAGGTATGGAACATTGAATAACCCCAATTTCACAATCAAGTTTAACTAAAACTAAGGGGAGGGTTCTACCCTCCCCTTTTTAACTACTCTGCTTAAAAAATCTTTGTATGGAAAACATCCATACCTGGATCTCTATTCACTAAGATTTATTCAAAATGAAATCAATGCTAAGTGCGTTAATATGCTGCTCGCTATTTATACTAAGCTGTCAAGGCGACCAGACAAATGTCTACACGATAAAAACCGAGCTTGGAGACATTCAGATTGAAGTGTACCCAGACAAGGCGCCCATTACAGTAGCCAACTTCAAGCGTTATATCGACCAGGCCAAATTCGAAGGCGCCTATTTCTATCGCGTGGTTCGAATGGATAACCAACCTGTTAGTCCAATAAAAATTGAAGTCATTCAGGGTGATTTTACGGGAAAAGAATACTACTTCCCGGTGATTGAACATGAGACCACTGAAAAAACAGGTCTTTCACATAAAGATGGAACTGTATCTATGGGCAGGTTTGCAGTAGGAACTACAGCTGCAGAATTCTTCATATGTATTAACGACCAGCCAGAATTGGATTTTGGCGGTAAAAGAAATCCAGACGGGCAAGGATTTGCAGCATTTGGGCAAGTATTAGATGGAATGGATGTAGTGAGAAAAATACAAGCAGGGGAAACAGATAAGCAAACCCTGATCAAGAAAATAAAAATCAATGGGATCTACCCTAACTAAAAATTAAAAATATGAAACATCTCAGCTTACTATTTTGGGTATTAATAATTGCAGGAACCACCTGTCTCGGACAAAAGAATGTCCATGTGATTGAAACAGAGATTGGTGATATTGTATTCAAAACCTATCCAAAAAAATCACCGATAGCAGTTAAGAATTTTGAAAAGTACGAGCAAAAAGGTGACTTTGAAGGTGCATCATTCTACAGAGTAGTCAGGATGGATAATCAACCTAATGATTCTATTAGGATCGAAGTCATCCAGGGAAATTTTACTGCAAACGAAAATAGTGAAGGTCCCATTCCGCATGTTACGAATGATAAAACAGGTATCCTGCATAAAGATGGTGCCGTTTCTATGGCACGTGGAAAACCCGGTACTGCCTCAGTTGCATTTTTTATCTGTATCAATGACCAACCAGAATTGGATTTTGGAGGAAAACGCAATCCAGATGGCCAAGGCTTCGATGCTTTTGGGCAAGTGATTAGTGGGATGGATATCGTACGAAAAATTCAAAGTGGCCAAACAGAACAACAAACTCTAAAATCACCGATAAAGATTACTCGCATCTACAAGAAGAATTAAGTATTCACGCATATAGCGGTACTCTCCTTTGTTAATCTCGCAAGAATACAACATTATATGTGTGGTTTATTAGTTATTCTTTTCATAAAAAATGAAAAAGTCGTAATTTTCAGGTTATAACAATTCGATGTCGGACCTAAACAACCAAATGATGAAGATCAAAGTACTATTTCTGTTTCTAATAACAAGCATGATGAGCACCATGGCAATTGCTCAAGATGATGCCATTACAGATGAAGACCTGAAAAAATATGCTGTAGCGATGGATTCCATTGAGAACATGAAAGGGCATTTAATAGAAACCATTACAGAGATGGTAAAAGGGAACGAAGAAGTATCTGCTTCCCGCTATAATGAACTGTCTAAAATAATTGATGATGAGACTAAATTGGCTGAAGCAGAAGCTACAGAAGTTGAAATAGAATTCGTAAAATCCGTAGCAGCAAAAAAGGAAGAAGAAACAGCTAAAATTAACGAAGCTTTTCAATCTCTTGCTGTGGACTACATCGGTGCGAAAACGTACAACGCTGTGAAGAAAGCACTAATAGAAGATGAAGAGATCATGGCGAAGTACAAAGCAATTACAGAAGCGCTTTCGGCTAGCAAATAAGTTTTAATTACAGTACGCTAAAAAGGCTGTCTCAAAAGTCACTTCGTTCGCAATGACGAAGTGACTTTTGAGGCAGCTTTATTTTTATAAAAGAGCCTCTGGTAAAATAGTTGTTTACTATAACTCCAACTCGATCGTATCCCCTATCCCAAAGGCAGTTCCCTGTCCAGACTTCTTATCACTTTTTGCCTTTACCTCCTCTTTTTGATTTTCCTTTTGGGGCTGGCTTTCTTCGAAGAGGCTTGCTTGCCCTGCTTTTTGGCTTTGACTTTGGTCTTGGCCTGGGTTTTGGCTTTTGCTTTGACCCTGGTTTTGACTTTGACTTTTTTCCTGGGGCTGACTTTTTTGCCGGCTTTCTTTTTGGGGCTGCCCGTTTTGCGGCTCTGGGTTTTCCGATTTTTTTTTTTGCGACTGAGAACGAGTGGATTTAACTCCTTTCATTTCAGACGCATCTTCCTGCGATTCTTCATCCGCTCCACCACCCGATTCTTCTACCGGTTTGAGCTTGGTCACTTTGTGCGGAGATAATCGATTGCCCAATGCCTTCCATCCCTTCACATCTACTATCTCTTCCAGGTGAATGGTTTCGAGTTCTTTTGTTTTGCTTTTCCCCTTTACCAATTCAGCAATTATTTCTGGCGAATCCGCAGTGGATGCAAACTCTAACCGGGAACCAATGCCTTCAGATATAAAACCAAAGTCTTTGTCTACGGTATTGGTTTCAATTTGGAACCGCTTCACAAAATGCTGCTTGCTCTCTCCATCCCAGTACACCGCAGTAATCACTTTCTTAGGGTTGAATTTCTCAACCAGCAATGTTTTCTCTTCGCCATCAAATCGGGTATTCAATTCAAACCCAGTCAATTTATAATTACCACTCTTTGTGATAGAGAGGATCAGGTCATCACCATCGAATTTCCCAACATGCTTACCTCGCTTGTCTTTGTTTAGGCGACCTGAAACCGGATCAAACCACAAATCTAACCCACTGAGGGTAGAGACACCGGATTGAAGTAATTCAACTTTTCTTATGGGATACTTGGTTAACGTATTCCCTCTAGATCCTCTGCCCTTTATTTCAAGTTCTGAAAAGTCAAACTCAAAAATTTTCTTGCGGGCAGAGCTTGCAGCTGTAAGCTTCACAATTACCACTTCAGCTTCGCCATTGGGATTGGCACTCAGATAATGTACTCTGCTGTTGGGATTGCCCTGGGTAAGATCATATTCTTTGTCCCTGATGATAGCGGGAATCGTAAATCGTTTCACAAAGGATTTCCCCGTTTTTCCATCCGAATAAATCAGGTTGAACACCATACGGTCATCCCCCTTCTTCCACACGCCTGTGTACAAAATATCCTTACCCATAAATACCTTCTCCGCAATACGGGATACAATGGCCTTACCATCTTTGCGAATGGCTATGATATCATCAATCTCCGAACACTCCGCAATGAATTCATCTCTACGCAATCCCCAACCGATAAAGCCATCTTCTCTATTGACATAAAGTTTCTGGTTATTGGCGATTACCTCTGTTGCAGTAACAGTCTGGAAGCTCTTAATCTCCGTTTTTCTTTCTCTTCCTTTACCATACTTATCCAAAAGGTTTTGGTAATAAGCAATGGCATACTCAGTCAAATGCTTAAGGTGGTGCTTGGTTTGTTTTAGTTCATCCTCAAGGTTTTTAAGCAGGTCATCCGCCTTGAATGAATCGTATTTAGAAATCCGTTTGATTCGAATCTCCGTTAACCGAAGGATGTCATCCCGTGTAATCTCTCTATAGAATTGTTTTTTATAAGGTTTTAACCCCTTGTCGATCGTGCTGATTACCTCCTCAAAGGTTTCGCACTCTTCAATGTTGCGATAGATTCTTTTCTCAATAAATATTTTCTCCAACGAAGAAAACAAAATCTTCTCCATCAGTTCGTCCTTTCGTATCTCCAATTCCCGCTTGAGCAACTTCACCGTTTGCTCCGTATTGTATTTGAGGATTTCGTTCACTTTCATGAACCTCGGCTTGTCCTCTACGATTACACACGCATTGGGAGAGATGGATACCTCACAATCGGTAAAAGCATACAGGGCATCCATTACAATCTCGGGAGCATGACCCGGCTGCAGATGAACCAGAATTTCAACATCCTTGGCTGTATTGTCGACAACCTGCTTTATTTTAATCTTTCCTTTCTCACTGGCCTTAACAATGGATTCTATAAGAGATGTGGTCGTTACTCCAAAGGGTATCTCTTTGATTACTAATGCTTTTTTATCTTGTATTTCGATTTTAGCTCTAACCTTAATTCTGCTGCCTCTTATCCCCTGATCGTACTCGGTGAAGTCTGCGTACCCTCCTCCCGGAAAGTCAGGAAATATTTTTACACTCTTTCCTTTGAGTACATCAATAGAGGCTTTGATCAATTCACAAAAGTTGTGCGGAAGAATCTTTGTTGACAACCCCACAGCAATTCCCTCAACACCTTGTGCCAGCAGCAATGGAAACTTAACAGGCAGTGTTACAGGTTCTCTCTTTCTACCATCATAAGACAATTGCCACTCTGTGGTCTGAGGGTTGTAGACTACATCCAACGCAAATTTTGACAAACGCGCCTCGATATAACGAGGTGCTGCTGCGCTGTCCCCTGTCCTAATATCGCCCCAGTTTCCCTGCGTCTCCAGCAGCAGGTCCTTCTGGCCAATATTTACCATGGCTTCTCCTATCGCAGCATCACCATGAGGATGGTACTGCATGGTCTGGCCGATTACATTCGCTACTTTATTGAACCTTCCATCGTCCATCTCTTTGATGGCGTGTGCAATTCTACGTTGTACGGGTTTAAGTCCGTCTTCAATGCGTGGCACTGCCCGCTCCAGAATTACATACGAGGCATAATCAAGAAACCAATGTTGATATAAGCCGTCTATGTCTATTGATTCGATATCATGGATTACATCCCCACCCTTTGTGGATCTGGTCTTGATTACTTTTGGTTTGTGTGTCTTGTCTTTCTTCTTTTTGCCCATGGGAGCCGTAACTTTTTAAGCTTCTACTTCTTCAACAATGTCTTCTTTAACAATGTCCATTTCAATTCTTAGGTTGTCGATGATAAACTCCTGACGGGTAGGGCTATTTTTGCCCATATAGAATTCAAGGATCTTCCCGAGATGACTATCCTTACCCAGAATGACAGGTTGTAACCTGATGTTTTCTCCAATAAATTCTCCAAACTCATCAGGTGATATCTCACCTAAACCTTTAAAGCGCGTGATCTCTGGTTTACTTCCTAGTTTATCCACTGCCTCTCGTTTCTCTTCTTCAGAATAACAATAAATCGTTTCTTTCTTGTTGCGCACACGGAACAAAGGTGTTTCGAGAATAAATACATGGCCTGACTTTACCAACTCAGGAAAGAACTGTAAAAAGAAAGTGAGCAACAGTAAGCGGATGTGCATTCCATCCACATCGGCATCCGTAGCGATGATCACCTTGTTATACCTCAACCCTTCCAGACCGTCCTCAATATTCAATGCATGTTGTAAAAGGTTAAACTCCTCATTCTCATACACTACCTTTTTAGTCAGGCCAAAACAATTCAAAGGCTTACCTCGCAAGCTAAATACCGCCTGAGTTTCTACATCCCTGGATTTGGTAATAGAGCCACTGGCAGAATCTCCCTCTGTAATAAAAATCATTGACTCCTGACTGCGTGCTCCTTTCTCTTCATTGAAGTGAAAGCGGCAATCGCGGAGTTTCTTGTTGTGAAGATTTGCTTTTTTGGCACGTTCGTTAGCTAATTTCTTAATCCCAGCAATCTCTTTACGCTCCCGCTCAGATTGCTGAATGCGCTTAAGCAATGCTTCTGAAGATTTCGGATTACTATGAAGGTATATTTCCAGTTCCCTAGACACAAAGTCTGCGATAAAGCTTCTTACGGTAGGTCCATTTGGAGCCATGTGAATAGATCCCAGCTTTGTCTTGGTCTGTGATTCAAATACAGGTTCCTGAACACGCACTGCAATAGCCGCCACCATACTCGCCCGTATGTCGGAAGCATCGTAATCCTTTTTGAAATAGGCCCTCACTCCTTTTACCACACCCTCACGAAATGCCGCCAGGTGTGTACCTCCCTGTGTCGTATTTTGTCCGTTTACGAAAGAGTAGTATTCTTCACCATATTGCGTACCATGGGTAAGTGCAAATTCAATGTCATTACCTTTGACGTGGATAATGGGATACCTCATCTCCTCATTTTCGATTTTCTGTTTCAATAGATCCAGAAGGCCATCCTTGCTATAGAACTTCTTACCATTGTAGTTAATAGTAAGTCCAGCATTTAGAAAGGCATAGTTCCACATCAAGTCATCCAGGTATTCAGGGATGAAATGATAGTTTTTAAACATCGTTTCATCCGGCTCGAAGAGGATAGTCGTTCCGTTCTTGTCATTGGATTTGGTGATTTTGGCATCGTTGGTAATCTTGCCTTTTTTGAATTCGGCCACTTTGGTTTTACCATCTCTGAAAGCCTGCACTTTGAAATAATTGGAAAGTGCGTTAACGGCTTTGGTACCTACTCCATTCAATCCCACCGATTTTTGAAAGGCGTTGGAGTCGTATTTAGCTCCTGTATTGATCTTGGAAACGCAATCAATTACTTTACCCAAAGGAATGCCACGTCCATAATCTCTGATCGTTACACTTTGGTCTGTGATCTTCACGTCAATCACCTTTCCATATCCCATCATGTGCTCATCGATGGAGTTATCCATTACCTCTTTCACCAGTACATAGATACCATCATCCTTGGAAGAGCCATCACCCAATTTACCTATGTACATACCCGGTCTTAGCCGGATATGCTCTCTCCAATCAAGTGACTTAATACTTGATTCATCATACTGAAATAAATCTTTCGCCATAATATTGTTCTGCCGGGTTTTACTTTTATCTGGTTATCATGCTTTTACAAAAAACACCCTGGGAATCGAAGTTTAAAAAATGATTGAGGCCAATAAAACGATTTTTCGCGGGATAGCAAGCGAGTTAATCACGCAGTGCATTACAAAAATTTATAAAGTAACTGCTCTTAAACTATTGATACACAGTATATCAATAACAGTTACTCAAACTGTTTGTTTATCTACAATTTTACGCGAAACCGAATAGAGAGGCCATCCAATTGCCCAAATGATAACCAAAGCAACGCTTCCGTATATCACTATTCCAAGGTTATCGTAAGAAAATCTCTCACCACTATTGAGTACATTAAAATACCCCAACACAGTAATCAAGAAGAAGTTCAAAAGTATGATCTGCACAAAAAACCATACACTAAATGGTTCATTCCTGTTGCCGTAGAGTTTGGAGAATACAAAAACCAACACATTGATTAAAGCAACCACACCCAGGGTAATGTAGAACACGGAATCCCGTGATAAACTCAACCTTTCCACCCCCTCCTGAATAACAACTTGCTGTGGCAAAGAGGCGTAGATGTACATAAATATCGCCATAAAGCCCATCAGGGAAAGAAACCACACTGCTTTAATTATCTTTAAGATCATGTTACTAAATTTGATGTTGCAAGTTAACTCGAAAAGCTTTGAATCTGAATCCGATTGTTCTTTCAATCCCTATTTTTTTTCTTTTGATAGGAATCGAATTGGCGGTGGAACGTTTTTCGCATCGCAAGCTCTATCGTCTCCCCGATACCATCTCTAATCTCAGCTGCGGCATTACTTCCCAGCTTTCGGGTTTATTCCTTAAGATTCTTGCCATTGGAGTCTATGAGATACTTTTCTCCAACTTCGCTTTTTTTGAATTGGAAAAAGGATGGCTCTACTGGATATCCCTTTTCTTGCTTGTCGACTTTGCCTACTACTGGGCTCATCGCATGAGCCACGAGGTCAACTTGTTTTGGGGAGGACACGTAGTACATCACCAAAGTGAGGATTACAACCTGTCTGTTGCCTTACGGCAAAGTAGTTTACAAATCGTCTGGACATTTGCTTTTAACCTGCCACTGGCGTTGATCGGATTTGAAACCCTGGACTTTGCGTTAGTCGCAGCGCTCAATACACTCTATCAGTTTTGGATTCACACTGAAACCATTAAGAAACTTGGCTTCCTGGAATACTTCCTTAACACCCCCTCCCACCACCGGGTGCACCATGGCCGGGATCCCAAGTATATCGACAAGAACCATGCCGGGTCCCTCATCATTTGGGACAAGATGTTTGGCACCTTTCAGGCGGAAGAAGAAAAGCCAACCTACGGCATTACTAAACCTCTCAATAGCTGGAATGCCGTGTGGGCCAACGTCAGTCATTATGCTGAGATGGGCAAAGATTTGAAGCGAATTGAAAAATGGAGCGACAAGGTGAAATACCTTTTTAAAAAACCAGGATGGCTACCCGATTCTCTCGGTGGCTATCGCGCTGCCCCTGAAGTGGACAAGGCTACTTACAAAAAGTATGAAACACCTGCCCCGGTGGCACTTAATTACTACGTGCTTTTTCAGTATGCGTTGTGTCTTGTTGGCACAGGACTATTCTTATTCAAACAAGATGAGTTTCAGCTGGGGGAGAAAATATTCTTCGCGGTAATCATCTCGATTGTAGTTGTTAACAGTGGCGTGCTCTTCGAAAACAAAACCTGGGTATTCTGGGCAGAATGGATTCGCATTATTGTTTATCCTTTGCTATTAATTGCATTCACATTCATTTACTTTTGGCCACCCATCTTTATTGGTGTGGCTATTGCCTATTTGATCATCTCGGCAACCTGGTTTTATTCAATTACAAAAAATGTTCAGCTTCAAACAGCGTAGTCTCCTATTACTTTTATTCGTTCTACTTTCCGCTTGTTCACCATCTCTGCCCGTGTTGGACGGTGTAGATTTGAAAATATGGAAGGAGGATAAAGATGGGTGTAAAGGAGACCGGAGTAAAATGATCGAGGCCATAACACAAGAAAAGGAGAAGCTAAAGTCGCTATCAGAGATGGAGATCATCCAATTGCTGGGAAGGCCAGATGAGAATGATTTGCTCCAAAGAAGTCAAAAATTCTATGTTTATTATTTGGAGCCAGGACCACACTGTGATCCAGCGTTTGAGGAGTCAAAAAAATTAATATTGAGAATGAATGCCTTGGGGCTTACCAAAGAGGTTCAGATCAAATAGGTGTTTTGGCTTATATTTGGCAACCTAAATCTTATTAATAAAACTAAAAGTAGAAATGAAGAATATCTCGGTTATCGGTTCAGGAACAATGGGAAATGGCATAGCGCATGTCTTTTCGCTCAAAGGATTTAATGTTTCTCTAATTGATATTGCTGAAGATCGATTGACTAAAGCTTTGGCCACCATAGACAAAAACTTGACTCGTCAAGTGGATAAAGGAGGAATTAGCGAAAGCGATAAACAGAAAGCTTTGAGTAGCATCTCTACTTTCACAGATATGAAAGAAGGTGTTGCTCAAGCTGATCTTATTGTAGAAGCTGCCACTGAAAATGTAGATCTCAAACTTAAAATATTTAAAGACCTGGATGGCCTGGCAAAACCAGAAGCTATCCTGGCCTCCAATACTTCTTCTATTTCCATCACCAAAATTGCGTCTGTCACCTCCCGACCAGATAAGGTAATTGGAATGCACTTTATGAATCCTGTGCCTGTGATGAAACTCGTAGAGGTGATCAGAGGATATGATACCAGTGATAAAGTGACCGCTGACATCATGGCGCTTTCCAAAACATTGGGTAAGATTCCGGTAGAAGTGAATGACTATCCTGGTTTTGTGGCCAATCGCATCCTTATGCCAATGATTAACGAGGCGATCTACACCCTCTTTGAAGGTGTAGGAGGCGTGGAAGAAATTGATACCGTGATGAAATTAGGGATGGCGCACCCCATGGGGCCGTTACAACTTGCCGATTTCATCGGGTTGGATGTGTGTTTGTCCATTTTGCGTGTATTGAACGATGGATTTGGCAATCCCAAATATGCGCCCTGCCCTCTTTTGGTCAACATGGTTCAGGCCGGACACCTGGGTGTGAAATCCGGAAGCGGTTTTTATAAGCACACCAGAGGAAGTAAAGAATTGGTGGTGGCTGATCAGTTCAAAAGCTGAAATGAGTGATCTATTGATGTATCAATACTTTCTTTAGTATTCCTTTGGCTCCTGTTTTACATGCCTGATCCGTAATATTCTGATTTGAGTTGGTGTAACCTTATAGGTAACCCGAAATGATAATTTTTCAAACGCCCGATACTGACCCGGGTTGTTTTTCTTGAATTTATCCAATGGATATTTCTCAGGGTTATCAATAACACCCAGAATGGTGTTTAAAAGTTCCTCTTCTACGCGTTCAGCCTGAAGGAGAGAGTCTACACTAATCCGTTTAAGGGCTTGGGCTAAGAATCTGGACGGTCTCTTATTCCAGACAATTACTCTCTCCATGAACGGATATCTTTCATGGCTTCTTCGTGTGTCAAAAACTCTCCACGTTCTATTTCGGCATCCGCTTCCTCAATTTCCTTGTTATATTGCTCTACACTAATCCGCCCTTCATTCTTCAGGCCATAGTGCAGCATTGACTTTAAAACCCTCAGCAATGAAATATCGTCCAGTTGTTCAATCTCTTTGATTAAAAGTGCTTTCTCTGAATTAATGTCCATACGCTCCCATGCTTTGATTTTTTCCTGACACTAAAGATAGTACAATAGAAAGAATAAATACTTTCGAAAATACAATTTAGGCTACCTCATTTAGCTTTAAAAAGTGCCTTGAATTGCCAATTTTGAATGGCTACTGCTTCCAATGGTAGTCAAAGATTATGTTACTCAATCCTTCCCAATCAGGTAAGTGTCAGACAATAAGATTTAGGAGATGTCAGTTTATAGATGCAACTCCACAAGGAAGGGTTAGTCAAAAATAATCTTGAGTTGATTGCGCAAACCTCTAAAGCTCACCATCTCTATTCCTGTGCTGCCAATAAACATCTTTGCCTGAATCTTAACAGGAATTTTATTTCCATCATCAGATATCCAGCAAGTGATGGAATTCTCACCATCAAACAATTTGTTGCTGGGCATGATAGGGACAATTTTCAAGCACTGAATCTTACCCACCCTGGTGTTAATTATTTCCTTACCATCGTAGATGATATCGAGATTATACGAAGTGTCTTCGAAAAATCCAGAAATAGTTACGGTATCTCCTTTGTGAAGTTTGTCAAATTCAATGACTCTCAGGTAAAGAAAACCCCCTACTAAATCCCGGACATTATCAGGTGTATCATAGACTTTCGCGTTGTCATATATACCCGTTTCCTTATTTTTCACCTTCACTTCCGCCCTGTTAGTTGCATGGTTGAAGGTGGTCAATTCATCTTTTGTGTATCTGCCCTCTCTTATCTTCCGATAGCTCACATGGGTTACCAGGGCCGCAGTGTCAATATAGGCTCCCCATTGGTCATCCACTTTAGTAATCCACGATACCATACCGCTGGTGGCGCCAAAGGCATCTACTTTGTAACTTGGTCTTGAGTTGATATCGAATATTCGCTTATCTACCTTGGTGATGGCGCTACCCACGGTAAAAAAACCGAAGTTGACCCGATAGTTGATTTCTTCACCCGGGCCAAAGCTGGTGTTCTCTATCCGTGGCAAATCAAATTCCTGACGAACCGCAAAAGCAGTAAGTCCAAGAAACACAATAAAACCAATTAGCAGTTTGTCCATCGCCTCAAAATTAGGTTTTTATCCCAAAACCTTCAAAGCATGTGCCAAACCCTAGACAGAGACATTATTCTCCCTTAGGGCATCATTCAGGGAGGTTTTTTTATCTGTACTCTCCTTTCTTTTACCAATGATTAACGCACAGGGAACATTGAATTCACCTGCGGGAAACTTCTTGGAGATGGAGCCAGGTATCACCACCGATCGGGGTGGAACTTTACCTTTATATTCAACAGGTTCAGACCCAGTCACATCAATCACTTTAGAGCTGCCTGTTAAGACCACATTGGCACCCAAAACAGCCTCTTTGCCAATATGCACACCTTCTACGATGATGCACCTGGAGCCGATAAAGGCGCCATCTTCAATGATCACGGGAGCAGCCTGAATGGGTTCCAAAACCCCGCCAATACCAACACCTCCACTCAAATGAACATTCTTACCAATTTGCGCACAGCTTCCCACCGTGGCCCAGGTGTCCACCATTGTGCCTTCATCCACATAAGCACCAATATTGACATACGAGGGCATCATGATTACGCCCTTGTTTACAAAGGAACCATAACGTGCAATGGCATGCGGTACTACCCTAACACCCAACTCTTTATAGTTTTTTTTGAGCGCAATTTTATCGTGGAATTCAAATGGCCCCACTTCAATGGTTTCCATCTGCTGGATGGGGAAATAGAGAATTACAGCCTTCTTCACCCACTCATTTACTTTCCATCCGTCACCTTCCCGCTCAGCCACGCGGAGGCTCCCTTTGTCCAATTGATCAATCACCTTCCGAATTATGTCCTGGGTCTCCCGGGTCTGAAGCAATGAACGATCATTCCAAGCATTCTCTATCTGCTGCTGTAATTCCATTTATATCTTATTTTGTGAACTTTATGATAATGTTCAAATATAGGGGTACTTCTCCAGTTCAATGAGTAAATGCTATTGCCATTTGGCCGCCTGCACAAAACACCCCTGGGGTGATAAATTACACGGTTTGTGAACAAACAAAGAATCGTTATCGCCTCCACGCTAAAGCCATTGGATGACACCCGAATGTTTGAAAAACTGGCGGTGAGTTTGGCCAACAACAACGACTACGAAATTTATGTCATTGGACAGGGTTTAAACAATATACCTGCCTATCAGGGTATTCACTTTATAGGGTTAAATGCCGTAAAGAGAATGAGTCTGTCGAGGTGGTTATTGTCCTTCAGCATCCTGCTAAAAACCATTAAAGTAAAACCAACACTATTGATAGCTAATACCCATGAGTTATTGATAGTTAGTATTGCAAACAGAATATTATTTGGCACCCAAATAGTGTACGATATTCAGGAAAACTACTACCGAAACATCCTTCATTCGGAAGCATTTCCGTTTTACCTGAGAAGGCCGCTTGCCCTGTGGGTTCGGCTCAAAGAAAAGATCACCTCTCCCCTATTTCATCACTTTATTTTGGCCGAAAAGGCCTACGAAAAAGAGTTGACTTTTATTGGCAAGAGGTATACCATTTTGGAGAACAAGACGATACTTCCCAAAGACACTACGCGCCATCCAAACCCTTCACAAATCAACCTGCTTTTCAGTGGAACCATTGCCACCAGCACTGGTATTTTCGAGGCCATTTCTCTTGCTCAGAAGCTGCGTCAAAAAGATGAGCGCATCCACCTCACCATTGTTGGCTACTGCGCTTTGCCCACCACCAGAGAAAAGGTGACAGAGGCCATCAAAGGCAAACCGTGGATTACCCTGAAAGGGTTGAATCATCTGGTTCCTCATCAGGAGGTGCTCGCTGAAATCCGGAAGGCCGACTTTGGCATTGTTTACTACCCCCCATCTCCTCACACCTCCGGATCCATCCCCACCAAAGTTTACGAGTATATGGCTTATCAATTGCCAATACTCACCTGGAAAAATCAGGGGTACGCTTCTCTGGTCATACAAAATAAAGCAGGTCTATTGGCAGAGGGTATTGAGACGGATTTACCAGCTGCTTTGTTCAACTCAAATTTCTACCCCCATCCCATAGAAGGACTGGAGTGGGAGGCTGAAAAATTCAAGGGATTGATCTCCCGGATACTGGCCTAAGTAAATACAGAAAACTTATCTTTATTCATTGTTATGCTACTTTATGAAAAGGCTATTACTGCTATTGGTACTGATCAGTCATATGACATTTGCACAAAAATCTAAAACTCAGCTCAAGGCAGTAGATGACCTCGTAGAGAAGCTGTCGCGGGTGAACCTGCCGACAAAGCCTATCCGCCTGGCCATTGTACCCCTCACCTCCTCCGTGGAGAGCAATGACGCTAAAAACACTTTTGGTGAATACCTTACAGAGACCATTATTGGTAGGATATCTGAGCATAACAGCCAGTTTAAAGTTTTTGAACGCAGCCGACTCGATGCCATTTTTAAGGAAAATGAGTTAATGCTGTCCGGCATGATGAAACCCAGCGAGGCAATCAGGATAGGCGAATTGCTGCCAATAGATGCGCTGTTTTCCGGTACCTACACCAAGCTGAAGTCTTACGTGGATGTCAGTGGCAGGCTGATCGATGTGACTTCCGGGGAAATACTGAGTACCTACTCGGGCAGGATCAAGTTGAATAAAAACATCAGGATGCTTTTCCCTGACAATCCACCCTCCTCTACTCAGGGAACCAATAGCACAGAATCTACCACCACCATCAAGGTAATCACTGTAACCCCTGAACATCAGCCATCAGCGGAGGAAATATGCCAGATCAGGATAAAAGAAGTCAAACTTCTATTGGACGATCTGTCCACCTCGGAGAAAGTAGATCACATTGCCGCAGAGGCCATGAAGACACCGTTTGATAATGTGTGCAGCAAATTGCATTACGAAGTGATGTATGCATTTACACGGTACAAAATCGAACACCCTGGCTACAGGGATTTTTTACTCAAAACACTGGAGGGCATAGCGTTACCCTCGAAAGACGATCGGGCCAGCGAGATCATTCGTTTTCTCTGTAAAGACCGCGATTTAAATACCAAAGAATGGAGCACTGTTCTCTCCGCCATTACCCGGGTGGAATATGGACTCTATCGGTACCTGGATCCTGTATTTGATGTGGCGGACATGTCTACCTCCAAAAAGAGAATTGATGAATACTTTCAACTGGTCAATTCCCAAAAACTAGGATTACCACAGCCTACCCCATATGATTTGGCATTTTATCAAATGATGCAAGGGCTCGGTAAACACCAGGAACTTCTTTTGTATACCTATGAAAAGTATGCCGACAAATTGGGCGAAGAGAAAGCCTATAGTGTAAGCCAGCATCAACTCTACCTCAACAGGATGTACAAAGCGGAAGAGAACGTGGAAACTAAAACCAAAGTACTGCGCTGGATAGCGGCCTACTTCCAAAATTTCCAAAGTGAGAAGAACGGTGAGAAATTGTTCGACTTTGCTTATGCCTTCAGGTTGAGAGAAAATAAGTCGGGCAACAAATCCATTGACTTGCAAAATGAGGAAACGATGAAATTGTATCCAGAGAGCGATCTTCAATTGCTCGTCACGCTTTGTAAAGATTTATTCAGTAAGTACGCCACAGACACCCCTTACCCCAGTCAACAGGAAGACCGCATCAACTTTTGCCTTGCCCATTACATCCCTGTTCCCGGGGCTATTCCCACCCTGGACGAAGCCGATCAAATTTTAAGAGGTAATGATCTCAAAGAACAGGAACGCGTCATGAAGTTACTGGTTCAGATGGGCGATAAACCCAAGCCATTAGAGAAAACGCTAATTGCATTATTTGACAAGAGATCGCTCGAGGACAAAAACCAACTCATCACGGTACAGTCTTATGCCATTAAGGTGCTGGGTAATATTCAGACCAAAGACCCAAAAGCGATTGACTATATGATTGGCAAGCTGATGAGTTATAATTACAGCGAAAATGATAATTCAGAAGAAGCCATTACTAAGATTGGCCAACCTGCTATTCAGCCTTTGATCAACAAACTTAAATCCACGACCATCCATGACGGAGGCCTTCGTTATAAATTAGTGGTACTGTTGGGTAAAAATGGCAAGGATGCCAAAGGAGCTGAGCCATTGCTGCTCAAAATCCAAAAGGAAAGCACCAATAAAGACATCTTATACGCCATAGAGGCCGCTTTACAGGCAATCAGGGACTAATTATTATCTAAGTATTTTTTTAGACGAGTCTAAATTTCTAGATTTGGGGAGATTTGGATACTATGTCATTGAGCCTAGCGGAAGAGAACTACCTAAAAGCCATTTACCATTTGTCTGAAGATGGTACCAAGGATGTGCTCACCAATGCGTTGGCAGATTCTTTAAGTACCAAGGCAGCTTCTGTCACTGATATGATCAAGAAGCTCTCCGTCAAAAATCTAATCTCCTACAAAAAGTATTACGGTGTAAACGTAACCGCCAAAGGCAAACGCCAGGCATTGCAAGTCATTCGCAAGCACCGGTTGTGGGAAACCTTCCTTGTGCAAAAACTTGACTTCGCCTGGGATGAAGTGCATGAGATTGCTGAACAACTGGAACACATCGAATCACCCCGACTTATAGAGAAGCTGGATAAGTTTTTGGGTTACCCTACCGTAGATCCTCATGGTGACCCTATACCCAATGGTAAAGGAAAAATTGTCATCAAGCCTCAAATTCCGTTGGATCAGATTGAAGAAGGATACAAAGGAGCTATCGTAGCGGTAAAAGATTCTGATTCTGCTTTTTTAAAGTACCTGGAAAAGATCGGTGCCAAACCCGGAAAGAAAATTCAGGTGATCAGTAAAGAAGCATATGACGAATCCATGGAGGTGATAGTTGGCAATCAAAAAGTGTTTATCTCTAAAGAAGTTTCTAAAAATATTTTAGTCACTGAATGATATGCATAAGGAAGAAGGAAGAAAGTCATTAAGTGAAGTCCATGGTTCCATAGAAGCCTCCAACCGGAAAGGCTGGAGAAAGCTGTGGGCATTTATGGGGCCTGCCTATTTAGTGAGCGTGGGTTATATGGATCCAGGCAACTGGGCCACCGATATTGCAGGTGGCAGTCAGTTTGGGTATGCATTGATATGGGTATTGTTGATGTCCAACCTGATGGCTTTGCTTTTACAAAGCCTTAGTGCAAGACTGGGTGTTGTACGACAACTCGATTTGGCCCAGGCCTCACGTGCTGAATACAAACCGGGGGTAAACTATGCACTATGGGTAATGGCGGAGATTGCCATTGCCGCTACCGATCTTGCTGAGGTATTGGGTATGGCCATCGGATTACAACTTCTCTTTGGCATCCCTCTGGTATGGGGGGTAACGCTTACTGTACTTGACACCCTTATCATACTGGTACTGCATAGTTATGGCATGCGCAAAATGGAAGCATTTATCGTAGCGCTGGTAGCGGTAATCGGAGGTGCTTTCTTTGTAGAAATGATATTGGCAAAACCTGATATGGGTGAACTGGTTACTGGATTCATACCAAGCTTGCCTAATGAAACTGCACTTTACATTGCCATCGGTATCATTGGGGCTACGGTGATGCCCCATAACCTGTACCTCCACTCTTCATTGGTACAAACCAGAAGAATAGACTCTTCATCCAATAAAGGTATTTGGTCTGCCCTAAAGTATAATTTCATCGATTCCGCCATTGCACTCAACGCTGCCTTTTTTGTTAATGCAGCCATCCTGGTGCTGGCTGCCTCCACTTTCTATAAGGCAGGCATGTACGAAGTAGCTGAAATACAAGATGCCCATCAATTGCTTGCGCCTCTGTTGGGTACGGAGCTTGCTCCACTTCTCTTTGGTGTTGCGCTGGTGGCTGCAGGTCAAAGTTCTACCATTACAGGAACACTATCGGGTCAGATTGTAATGGAAGGCTATCTTAATCTTCGGATTGCCCCCTGGCTAAGGCGGTTGATTACCCGATTGATTGCTATCATTCCTGCCTATCTGGTCATCATTATATATGGAGAAAATAAAACGGGCGAATTGCTCGTATTCAGTCAGGTTGTCCTCAGCTTACAGTTAGGATTTGCCATCATACCCTTAATCCACTTTACCAGCGACAAGGTAAAGATGGGTGTATTTGCTAATAAGATGTGGGTGAAAATTCTCGCATGGACAATTGCATTGGTAATCATAGGGCTCAACGTGCAGCTGGTAATTAATGAAGTGAGCGTATGGCTGGTGGAGGCTGAAAAACCCTGGATTATTTGGGTCACCGTAATGCCAGCATGTTTTGGCGCAGGACTTCTTCTTGTATACATTACAGTAAAACCATTATTTGACAGGAGAAGCCTGGGTAAGAGCACACGTATACCACACGGAACAGCAGTAATATTGGAGGATATTGACAAACCTATTTACAACCGCATTGCTATTGCCATTGACTTTAGTGGCGTAGATGCGATAGCCATACAAAGTGCATTGGCACAAGGCGGCACCCAGGCCACTTACCTGCTGGTGCATGTGGTAGAAACTGCCGGAGCCATGGTATATGGAAGTAAAATTGCGGATCAGGAATCAAGTGTGGATAAGGCTGCCCTGAAAAGCTATGCCACCCAATTGATGGATAAAGGGTACAACGTTGAGATTAAAATGGGTTATGGAAATCCGAAGAGAAAAATACCCACCATTGTAAAGGAATTCAACGCCAACCTGTTGGTAATGGGGGCACACGGACATAACCTGATCAAAGACCTGATCTTCGGTACTACAGTAGATACGGTGCGCCATCGCGTGGACATCCCTGTCTTTATCGTAAGAGAAAACCCGGAAGAATCTCCTGACAAGCAATAACCAGAGAACGGTTTTAGCCGTTTAAACTCAAAATTATGTGTCAGGCGAATGCCAAGTAAATGGAGCGCAATGGTTAAGTCCCCTGAGCAACACAGAACTAACCTATTCCGCCATATGGGGTAGGTTTTGAGGCTTTCTTTTCTCAACGGTGTTTCGCAATTTCAAAATACCGTTGTTTGGGTAAGCAGGCAGCCATTAAATCACATTATATTAGGCGCTTACAGGAGATTATTAATGAGATTAAGATTCATATACCTATTCATTGGAGTCTTAGGGATGGCGACCAACACCAGCTTTGCCCAGGATAAGGGCACCCTACATGGTGTGGCTATTGATTCTACTTCAAGGGAAGCTCTTCCTTTCGCCAATATTTTTGTGAACAATACCACCATTGGCACCTCAGCAGATCAAAATGGAGCATTTGAACTCAAGAATCTTCAGCCGGGATTTAACGATGTTGTTTTTAGCTACGTGGGGTACAACTCCCGCATCATTCGTTTTTATGTAGCTGAGGGTGCTACCATTTCTGCAGGAGATATCGCCCTTGTGCAAAAGCCCGAAGAAATGGAAGAAGTGCAAGTCAGCAGTAAAAGGGATAAAGAATGGGAAAAGAAACTGAAGAGTTTTGAGAAGTTCTTTTTAGGGGAAAACAACAATTCGGAAAACTGTAAAATTCAAAACCCCTGGGTGATCAACTTCTCAGAAAATTCTTCCAAGTCCACCATGGAAGCATCGGCATCAGAGCCCATCGAAATTTTTAACTATGGTCTGGGTTACAAAATCTATTTTTACATGGCCAACTTCAGCGCCAATCCTGAAAAGTATCAGATTGTAGGGCAATTCCGATTTGAAGAAACTGAACCACTGGACCTCAACCAGGCCATCGCCTGGAGGAAAAGGCGCATTGACACTTACCATGGCTCGGAACGTCACCTCTTTAAAGCACTTATTGATGGACGGGCACAAGAAGAAGGGTTTAGGCTTTATGTTGAGAAGCCAGGAAATCCATTGTCCACCCGCTCTAATGTATTCAGCAATGAGCTGAACCAATCCGTTATAGAATTTGACACCAAAGACATTGTAAAAAAAGGGAAGGATCCTGGTCAATACACAATTACACTTCCACCCAGGTTAGAAATTCACTATATCAACGAGTATGCCACTAAAAAGTATTACAAGGACATCCCTTTTCAGGTAAGCTGGATAGAAGTGGACAAGGGACAATTGACGCTTACCAGTGGTGGTGTAGTGGTTAACTCCATTGACCTTGTTACCTCCGGAGCCATCAGTGCATCACGCGTTGCGGATTTACTGCCACTTAATTTTAGTCCCAATGTAGAGTTGGGTAATGCCACTGTGCGCATCTTCCCTAAACTGTCGGGTTGGAGTAAGTACAAACGCATGCAGGAATTTACTTATTTACAAACGGATAAGCCTTATTACTACCCGGGTGAGCGCATCTGGATGAAGGCATCCATGCTGTACAGAGATAATGAACTGCTGGATTCACTTAGCAAAGTACTGTATGTAGAACTCATCAATGAAAATAAAATTTGTGTAGCCCGTGAATACCTACATATCGATAGTGCTTTTGCTACCGGGTATATTGATTTACCTGACTCTACCAGCAAAGGGAATTATTTTATACGTTCCTACACCAATTGGATGCGTAACTATGGATCAGAAACCTTCTTTATAAAGCCACTTCCTATCCTCAATATAACGGACAAAGTGCTCGATGATAATGTGGAGTATGATACAGCTGCCCTACTGGTCAACTTCAAAGCCAATAAAAAAAGTTATACCACACGGGATTCCATTGTCCTCCGTCTCCATATTGCTGATCAAAAGGGCACGCCCGTCATCACCAACCTATCGGTATCGGTAACAGATGCCGTACTTGTAAAAAGCATTTCAGATCAGACCACCATTCTCGACTTCAGCATGAAAGACAATGTACGGCCTATCAATGATGAGTTTGAACCTAATTATCCAGTGGAGACCGGAATACAGTTTTCAGGATTATTTGTAGATGACAAAAGAAAGCCCCAACGCACCGATGCCACTATTGTGCAAAAACAATTCAATACAGCTATTCCAATAACCACCAACAGACGAGGAGAGTTTACAGTGACGGGATTGAATTATAGCGGTGAGTTGGATTTTGGATTCCAGGCATTAACAAAAAAGGGGAAACCCTATGGCCAATTTAGCCTGTTGTCTCGCGACTTTCCATTGATGGATTTCGAACCCAAATATTTGCCCCTAAAGACCCAGGACATGAACACCATTCAGGTGCCCATCACCACCTATACGCCCGATGCTGATACCAAGATATTAAGTGATGTAACGATAGAGGGGACAAGGATTGAAAATTATGATCCTAAAACTGCATCCCTTTATGGGCAGGCCGACTATACTGTGAAGGGTGAAGACCTACAACAAGTATTTACGGGTAGCAACCTTATTCAGGCATTGCAAGGAAAGATACCTGGGTTGCAGGTAAGTTATGGATGGGATGAAAACAACCAGGATGCCTACAGGGTACGAATACGCGGTGGATCTTCAACAATGGGAGCTGGGCTTTCCTCTCCAGAGCCCTTATTGATTGTGGACGGTATTCCGTTTGGGGGTGATCCCAACATTTCAATTGCCAATTATATCTCCGCCATCCCCACACAAACTGTGGAACGTGTAGAAGTAATTACCAGTGCCGTTTCACTTCTGGGTACACGCGGAGCAAATGGTGCCATCATTATTTACACCAACAACACTGGCATTTATAATGAAGAATCAGCGGATGATCGATATCCCGATATGCAAACACTTACTGTCCGGGGATACCAAAAAGAAGAGCCTTTTCCTGCTCCCTCCTATGCTAAGAGTAAATTCACTCCTACAAATGATTTGAGAACTACCATTCACTGGGAGCCGAACATTACCACCGACCAAAATGGAAATGCGCAAGTATCCTTCTACAGTGCCGATCTCGAAGGTGTTTACCGGGTGGTAGTGGAAGGGCTGACAATAGATGGAAGGTCGGTGCGCGGTGAGTACATGATCAATATCGACAATCAATAACACACGGCTGTCAAAGAATTGTTCATCTAAAGACTTATAGCGGGGCAACTGTCAAACTTCTGTCCTATTTTTGCGCTTTATGTCTACTTCTGATCACACCGACACCATCGTTGCATTGGCTACACCACAAGGTGTGGGCGCCATTTCTGTCATTCGTCTCTCCGGGACAGATGCAATTGCCATTACGCAGTCCGTCTTTAAAGGCAAAGACCTCACACAGCAGCCTTCGCACACCATCCATTTTGGTACGATACACGATGACGATCGGATTATAGACGAGGTATTGGTGTCTGTGTTTATTGCGCCCCGGTCATTCACAACAGAAAATGCCATTGAAATTTCCTGCCATGGTTCTGCTGTTATTGTAAAAGAGATTATCAAGGTATTGTTAAAAAAAGGCGCGCGGCTGGCAACACCCGGTGAGTTTACCAAGCGCGCATTCCTCCATGGCCGCTTTGATCTTGCCCAAGCAGAAGCGGTAGCCGACCTGATCAATGCAGAGACCGACAATGCACGGCAGGCAGCGTTGAATCAAATGCGAGGAGGGTTCTCCAAAGAGATCAACCGCTTGCGCGAAGAGTTGATTCACTTCGCATCGCTGATCGAGCTCGAACTCGACTTTGGCGAAGAAGATGTGGAGTTTGCCAAACGCAGCGACTTAAAGAAACTCATTTACCAGATACAAGGGTACCTCACCTCATTGATCAAATCCTTTGACCAGGGCAACGTAATCAAAAACGGTGTACCTACGGTAATCGCGGGCAAACCCAATGCAGGCAAGTCCACCTTACTCAACGTTTTGTTAAACGAAGAAAAAGCCATTGTCTCCGATATTGCAGGCACCACCCGCGACAGTATTGAAGATGAAATTGTATTGGGCGGTATTAATTTCAGGTTCATTGATACCGCAGGGCTTCGGGAGACTACCGATGTGATTGAAGCCATGGGGGTAGCGCGTACACGCGATAAAATGAAACAGGCCTCACTGATCATTTACCTTGTAGACCTTACCCATACTACCCTTGAGGAGATTGATTTAGAAATAAAAGCGTTAACCGATTTAGGGATTCCCCACATCAAAGTAGGCAACAAGCTGGACAAGGCCGACCCGGGGCTTGTGGGTCAACTCACTAAAAAAGGTTTTACATTCATTTCCGCCAAAAACGGAGATCAGATAGAAGAGTTGAAAGAAAACATCCTGTCACTGTTTGAAGTGGAGCATGTAAAGACAGGTGATGTGATGGTGACCAACCTGCGGCACTATCAAAACCTGCTGCAAACCAATGAATCACTCACGCGTGTGCTCGAAGGCATGGACACGAGTGTGACGGGAGACTTTCTGGCCATGGACATAAGGCAGTCGCTGCATTATTTGGGAGAGATAACGGGAAGCATCACCACCGAGGATCTTTTGGAAAACATTTTTAGTAAGTTTTGTATCGGGAAGTAGAGACTAGTTTTTAATAGATAAACTTTTATGAAAGAGGAAGACGAAGAAGACTTTCTTGACCCAAAAGAACTACCTATTTACAAAAAGGGAAAGGAGATATTCGATGTAGTACAACAGATTACTGAACTAATTCCGGAAGACAATGGAAAGCTTCAAAGTATCAAAGGGCAGATGTTGGCTGACGCAGCCCAACTTACTGTTAAGGTAGCGGGAGCATCCGGTGCCGGGCTGTATGACATGAAGATGGAAGCCGCTGCTATTATTCGCAAAGCAGCGAGAGACTTAACGGTTCAAAATCACAGTTTAGAAATGTTTGGCTTTAAGGAAGTCCACTACTTTCAAATTGTGAGGGATCTGATCGAAGAGTATCGACTTTTGTTTATCGAATGGGTAGCCAGTTTCGATAAATGGGATTATATGATTGACCGTTGGGGTCTATTTAATCCGCCTGGAGTAGGTCCTTTTGATAAGGATCCTGATGAGGATATCCCTTATGATGAAGGGGGGGATTAGGTGAGTTGTCAGGTTGTGGGTGCTGGCTTCACTCGCTATCTGTGTTTGACCTCCTGCCCTCTCTCCGCCAGTGGGTGGACACGGCCGGAGAATAAATCCCTCACCCCGTCCCTCTCCTATGCCTTCGCTAAACAGCCTTCGCCAAAAAGCTTCGGCTGTCACGAGCTACGGCATACAAGCAAGGAGAGGGAGTAGTGCGAACTAACTATGGAAAGTCAACTACACCCTACGCTCGTCAATCATTGCTGCCGCCATGCTGAGCTACCGAGCGGTTAGCCAGTGGGCGGAGCGAAGCATCTCATGCTGTACAGGTATACTGTACACTTCAACACCCACCTGAAACACTGAGGCACGAAGTGTCTTTGCAATTTGGAAAACCATAAGAGCCCAAGCGAGACGCTTGTGTTAGTTGGAGCTAGTTTGAGGAATCTAATACTATTTAGCAAAATCAATTGGAAAGTATACCAGCGTATTCATTGGTTTTCCCGCAATTTGGCCTGGCTTAAACTTAATTCCACAGCTTGAGATGATATCTATTGCTACTTTGAACAATCCATACTCATCTTCTTCATAGGGTTCTATATAATTGACTTCACCTGCATCAGAAATGATAAATTGAGTATAACTTCTGAAACCTTCAATACTTAAATCCTCCATAGCTAATGAAACTTTCTGACGGTAACACTCTATTTCGTCTTTCGATAGAGGCTCAATACCTGCTGGCTTGTCCAAGGCACTCTCAGAAGCAGCGATCAATTTATTAGGAAGCGCAAAATCTGCAGGACTCAACGGACGGGCATTCACTTTAGTCACTTCATGCACTTCGTAATGGGTTGCATATTCATTCACAGAACCCAAGCTCACCGCACCATCCATTTCTTTGATTTGATTGTACCAATCTCCTACTGCATGGTCCTTGAATGATTCAGGGTCAATTCTTAGGTCTGTAGCATAGTAGATTTTTGAAATATACCCCTCATATACCCGCTCAACCATAAAGGATTTGTACCCCGCAATCACTTTTATACTATCTTTATAAGGTATGGAGCGAATGCGAATATTATTTCCCTTCCTCGAATCACGAAAAGTAATGTATTCCTTTCCGGCTTGTTCATCATACATTCTCTTGGTGGCATTATCATACGTATATGAATACGTAAATTCATCATTCTTAAAATAGGTTGACTTATAAAATCCATTGGTGATTGAATACAATGAAGTGGTGCCAGGTTGAAGATTTAGAATACTATCGACATTCAGATTTTTATCCTTTGGAATGATTTTAACTGTATAGGTAATATCCCCACTGAAGTATTGAGACCAGCCTTGCAGGCAAATACATTGGAGAAGTACGAACAAAAATAAATTCTTCATAAGCAGCCATTTATTCGTGATTACTAATTTCTTCGCAAGGACTCTGCTGGATTAAACTCTCTTATCACCTAGGTTCCTGCCCGGAATCCTTGCTGAGAATAAGACTAAAATAGTATATAGTCTTGAGTCTTTAGTATTGAGATTCAAGAAAATGTTTGGGGAACACCACACCCCGACCCTCTCCTATGCCTTCGCTAAACAGCCTTCGCCAAAAGCTTCGGCTGTCACGAGCTACGGCATACAAGCAAGGAGAGGGAGTAGTCCCAATTAAACACTAACGCTTGTCACCATTGGTAGTACAGAAATAGTTGTTGCCGCCATGCTGAGCCACCGCGCGATGGCTAGCCGCGGGCAGGGCGAAGAATCTCTTGCTGTACAGTGCTTGCCAGCATGAAATCACTAATTTCACCGCCATGAATGAAAATCTAATTCAACAACTGTTCGCAGATACGCAAGCGGCTTTTGCCAAGGCTCCAATAAAGAAATACGCTGATGCCAATGGTCACCTTTGGAACTACTCCATATCTTCTACACGAATAACCGAAGGAGCAAACTTAATTATAGGTTTTAATTGGGGTGTCTCGGGTAATGAACCCTATAAACCTCAAAACGAAATACCTAAGGAGAACTTCAAAGAACTATACGATAAAAATGATCTGGGTTCCCTACAGCGAATCTATTTGCCATTAAAGCAGAGGTTCCCAGCTGAAGACATCGATAATGCTATGCAGACCAACTTTTGTTTCTTCCGATCCAAAACAGAAGGAGAAATCACGTCAGAAGATTTGATGCTTTCAACCCCTCTATTTCAACAGTTGATCAATATTATCAAACCGAAACGAATATTAGCATTCTCTAAAAAATTACAATCTTATTGCATTGAAAGTGCCTTGTGTAGTGATCTTGAAGAAGCCTCCTTTCCATCTAACAAGAGAACACTGCACACCGCCAAAGGCAATCTAAAACTCAACGACACAGTTGTGCCGATTTACTTCCTTCCTCACCCCAATGCAAAGTTCACAAGCATCGCAAGGAAAAAAGCCTGGGATTTTTGTTTTGGTAACAAGTGAGACTTACTATTCTTAGTGGTGGCGCCAGCTACTATGAAAAGCCAACTACACCAGACGCACGTCATCGCGACCCCGAAAATGTCGGGGGTGGCGATCCCCAACCTATGAAATAGGTGAATAGAAGAACACAAACAAGACACTTTTCTAATTTGAGCCAAATGAAGAGGATTGCTTCACACATCCGAACCCCTTCGGTTCCCGCCAGTGGTCGGGCAGGCGCAATGACGACTAACTATGCAAGGTCAGCTACACCCCCAACCCAAGGTTCGTGTCCTCACGAACCCAGGCACATTCGGAAGTAACTCCCGAGTACTTGTAGAGCACGGAAGTAACTTCCGCGGTAGTTAAGATAATCGAAGACGGTGAGTCCCTCACCTTCGGACGTGGCCAAAGGTGAGGGAGATAGAGATTTAACTTAGTTTAAAGGTGATGGGTATAACCATACGTTGGCGGACGGGTACTCCACGTTGTTTGCCTGGTTTCCATCGAGGGGAGGTTTCCAAAACACGCACTGCCTCTTCATCACATCCCCCTCCTATTCCTTTGAGCACCTTTATCTCTGTGATAGAGCCGTCACGGTTGATCACAAATTCAACAAACACCCTACCTTCTACTTGCATCCTTCGGGCCTGTGCCGGATACTTAATGCGATTGGCCAAGTCTTGATAGAAGGATGAAAAACCACCATCCGGTGTAGCTTGTACTTCTACAAAAATTAATGGCTCATCGGATGTTTCGATTTCAATAGCTGGTGGTTCAGGCAAATACAATGGAGGAGTTGGATCATCATCTATGTTGACATCAATGTTGGGTAAATCATCTATTACCTCCTGGTCGTTTGGTATTTCTACCACATTCGGGATTGGCTTTGCCGGAGGCATTGGAGGAGGAATTGCCGTACGAGGGATAATCAGATCGTCAATAATGTCTTGTTTGGGAGGATTTACAATGTCTATCCGGTCATCGTAGGTCTTCCACTCAAAGGCAGTGATGATCATGGAAAGGCTTAACAAAAAACTGACACCAAGAATCAGATTGCGATAGTTGGTGAGGTCTGCATTACTGTTTTTCTTAGGTTCCATATGATTGGGTTTAGGTGAATAATCATTGGGAGATGGGATTTACCTTATAATGCCAATCGATTATGAAAGTCACGGAGTCATTTTTTTGCAAAATGGCTAAAAAGAGGCCTTGGGGTCATCATTAGACAGGGCCAGAAATAGTTGCTCCCGCCATGCTGCCTGTCCGCCCATTGGCGGAAGCCACCGAGCGAAAGCATATAGCGGGGGCAGGGAGAATCTCCTACCGTACCTAGTTACCGCGCACTACACCACCCACCTGAAACACTGAGGCACGAAGTGTCTTTGCGATTTGGAAAACCAGAAGAGCCCAAGCGAGAGCTAGTTGAGCTAGTTGAGCGACAACATGGGGTGATTACCTCACCCCTGCCCTCTCCAAAGGAGAGGGAGTAGTCCCAATTAAACATTAACGCTTATCACCATTGGTAGTACAGTAATTGTTGCTGCCGCCATGCTGAGCTACCGAGCGGTTGGCCAGTGGGCTGAGCGAAGCATCTCATGCTGTACAGGGATACCGCGCACTACACCACACACTGAAACACTGAGGCGCGGAGGGTTGAGGGAGGGCACGAAGTGTCTTTGCAATTTGGAAAACTATAAGAGCCCAAGCGAGACGCTTGCACTAGTTGGAGTATTAGTTGCTATGTAAAATAACACGTAAACCAATATTAAATTGTTTCATTGAATGATAACCTGAATGTATTTCAATGGCCAATTTTCCATCGCTTGGCAATATGTAACCGAGGTTAAATCCAGCACCACGTATATGTTCTTTCATTGTTATTAAATAATAACCACCTCCTTTAAACCTATCATCAAAATAATTGGTATAGGTATTTTCTTTTCCAAGTGATGCTTCCACATACACAGTAAAGACTCTTTTGATAATATAAGAATACCCCACATCCAGGGACTCGAAATACTTGCCATCTCCTCTGATTGCAATTCCGTAGTTTGAAAGTTGCTCATCAATCTTTTTACCTGCCTGGCCATTATCTTGAAGACAGAAGCTTAGATGAAGTCTGCTTTTCCTACCGTAAAACACCCCTCCACTTATAGCACTGTTCATACTCCCACTGAATGAGACTCCAAATGACCTACGACTTTCGTTAAGCTGTAACCGATCATCATTCATCAATAGTTGACCTCTAAGTCCGCCTGAAATAAATATAAATACAAATATTGCAACCAATCTCATTACAACTTATTGTCTATATTCCAAAATTTTCTTTTTCCCTTCAACAATATCCGACACCATTTCAAGCTCAATCATATCCAACCCGCTGTAAACTATTCATTGGAACACTGAGGTTCCCGATAACGAACCATCATCACTGTTCTGTCAGGTCGGAAGACCTGACTTCACTACAGTGGCATGCGTAGCGGAAACGAAGTGTCTTTGACTACAAGAGCCCAAGCGAGACACTTGCGTAATTCAGGTGCAAATTATTGTAGATCCATTATTGTTCATAGTCCTTTCGCATCACCACTGGCCATACGTCATTACTCGAAATTTTACCATAGTTTTCATTTGCCTCCAGATAAGAAAAGTGGCCTCTTGGGCAAAGTTCGCAGCATTCTATAATAATAAACAGAGCCGCTATACTTTTCAATACATTTTCAAGGCTAGCCAAATGGAAGTCCTTCACGCGATTATGTTTGACTGAATTATAAGAAGTGTACCAGTCTAATGAATGAGATGAGTTCCAACCTTCCAATGGAGTTACGAATAGTGGTTCTGAAAATATGTATCCAATACTAATCCTACCAGGCTTACCAGCAAAGTGGGCATTAAGAAGATAATAGTCTTCTATATTGTAGTCCCTGCTTTTTTTTGTTGACAATCCAAACTCCTCTACTTTATCTTTACAAATGCTTTCAAATTCAGTGGAAGCTCTAATTAACAACTCATAAAATCTAAGTGAGTAAACAGTAAAATGATTTTCAGTTGGATTCACAAATCTAAAACTGTCCTCTAAGTCGTCATATAGAAGTTTAAAAGAACTCCAATATATAGAGGGAGACTTAATTGTTTTTGGTGCTTCTATCTTCATTATTTTTAATAGATGCGGTTAACGGTTTTATATATTCTGGGTAAATTTCAGAGAGTACCCTATCGATCGCAGCAAACCATGTACCAGATTGTAGATAGTGCCTCATATAGGTATATTCTCCTGAGGGGCTAGCAATAAACCTAAAACCATTTTCTTTCATTCGATTTATTAAGGTCATTAATTGATTATCATTCACTTCATTGCAATCATTAAGTGTAATTTGCACCGAGGTCGTCTTATCTTTCCAATTTTTGAGAAGAGTAATCACCCAATTCTTACCATTAATTCTATCAAATGGAGCAAGACCAACACTGATGTAATTAGCACCACCTCTAAAATGCGGTCTTGTTTTGGTTGGATTAGTACGTTGAGTCTCTCTAAATTCAGGATATTTCTCTCTCAAATAATTGAAGGTATCCTTCTGCAGTTTTAATTCCTCTTGTGATGTCATCTTAATTAATCTTCTTTAAAGAAATCACTATCTATTCGCTTATTTTCTTCGCAGAGTCTCTGCCTCAGGACTCTGCGAGATCCCCTACCACCAGAGTCCCTTCCAGGAGGCTCTGAGGAGAATGAAATCATTGACAAACATGAATGACTCTACTATATTTGAAACCTAGAACAGCGCCAGGGATAGTATCCCTGGTCTGACGTCCCGACTTGTCGGGACGTTTCTTTTTATTTCAAGAATTATTCAATCACAGCGTCCATTCAGGAAACTCTACGAGAAACACAACTTACTAACTCCTTACTTTGGCTTTAGAAGTTCATTGGGGCTTATCACCGGAAGCATAAAGTCTTGCATTACCGTACCCATAAATCTGGATAGCAATATGCCTCGTGAAGTAGAGTAAGTAATTGACGCTATTGCATTGCCAAGATTTGAACTGACCCTTAGACCATCCGCATCTGTTGTAACTAGCTCTTCGAGGTTTTCAACATTAAACACAAAGGCAAACTGATAAGATGCCCGCGCCTCTTCTGTAACCTGATCCACACTTTTTGTGGTTACGTTTATATTAAAGTCTGATCGAACTAACTTCTCTTCGTGGTTAAATCCCATTTCAAATTCAACCTTTAGATTGTAGTCTTCTATTTTATCCATTTTGAAATCAAAAGGGCTATCAATCTGCCCTTTTATCAATCTGAATTCTAGAAGGTGGATTAATTCTGGCTTTAAAAGTTTTGGTTCACTCATTTAAGCGATCATTGGTATTGGACTTGGAGTTGACTCTTTACGTTTCAAGGCATGATCAAACTCAATTTGATTGCCGGCATACCTTCTTCTTTTAACGGTAGCTTTAATGCTGGCCGTCACTTGCACATGAAACGATTCCCGTTTTGGCACATAAATAATTTCCTCTCCCAATTCCGCCTCCAGTTTAGAAAGGCTGCGCAATGTGAAATTATGCTCACCCCCAAGCCATTTACTTATTTCAGAAGGTCTCTTTTCCAATTTGTCAGCCAATTCTTTCTGAGTAAATCCCTTTTCCCTCAATAGTTGGTTTATCCGTACCACGATATCTCCATATTTCCGAACGAAAATGCGAACGTCCTTTGGAGTTTCATCGAGAATCTTTTGAGCTACTTTACTTCTCATAACCAAATGTTTATAACATTATTTCTTTAGAACCATTATATGATCTCAACATTCTTGCCTCTTCATCAATAACTATCGACCCGTCCTGCAATGCTTGATCTATTTTCTTTGCAAATTCCTTGGCTTCAATGAATTTCATATTCAATGACTCACTTTCCATATTTGTGCCCCCGGTTTTCCTGCCTCCATTAAATAATACAACTAAATCTTCCCTGTTTTTGATCCGTAGTGCATACAACCGTAAGGGAAAATTCGGGTAGCGCAACATAAGCTCACCCACAACGACCCTACCCTGGGGTGGTAGTGCGGTAACATTTTCTTCAAAACGATTAAAGAAATCCCCAATTGCGCCATAATCAGTTCCTATTGTATCAAGTATCAGGCTAAGAAGGGTTTGAGTTGCATTGGCATCGATATTATTTTGCGTTTCAAAGAACTTATCTGTCTCTGATTGGCTCGCATCTTCCCACCTAACTGTGTAGAAAGTAACCTTTTCGGCTTCATCGTCCCATATTTCAAGTTCAAATGTACTCACTTAACGTAATGTTGCAATAGAAGATTCACTTAAAAGTGAATATATGTACTATTTAGGTCAATTTTAATGTTTTTATACTCTTAATCCGATACTCGACTCCACTTTTTCCCAGGATAAAATTCCGGATTTACTCCATTTTCACTTTTTTATACCGGGTCTTGGGCTCTGCTGCCATGGGCAACACTTCATCTACTGGCTTCACTTCCTCCCCCCACACTTTAGCAATCCTATCCTTTATCTTCTGCTCAAAAATTTCGATGAGCTGCTTGTTTGCATTGACCAATGCCTGCTCTTTTTCAATTTGAGCAACGATTTGGTATTGAGTTTCTATAGGAGGTAGCGGAATTTGAATAGTCTTTATATCAATTAAATGCAAATTAGTAACTGTACCAGATTTAGAACGTGCTGTTGCCTGAAAGTAAGCTGCATCTGAGTTTAAGTAACACTCTAAATATTTGGAATCAATTCTATCATGTTTCGGCTTGATTAGAGCAAGACTAACAAATATGCTGAACTCGAAATCCCAATCAATAACTTTTGCAACGCCTATTGTTCCATTTTTGGAATATAATATATCTCCTCGTTCAGGATTACATCTTTTAATTAATTCGGTGTGCTCTTCTCGAGATATGAACTTCTTGGAATCATTACTCTTCGTTAAATCTGTTACACGCCAAAAGGGAATGCCTTTGTCAGTATAAATTGGTGTTTTATGTGTCCCATCAGTAATTTTAGTTGCTAATTCCCCCAACTCCACCATCTCCCACTCCGGGTCGATATCAATTTTGGGTTTGTAGTTTTCTACTACGGCTTTGGCGCCATCTATGATTTTTTGGTAGCCTTCTATTTCGGCTACTATTTCTTCCTGAATGGATAAGGGAGGGAGGGGGATTTTTAAAC
The DNA here is from genome assembly GCA_002344795.1 of Flammeovirgaceae bacterium UBA2338. Lineage (GTDB taxonomy): Bacteria > Bacteroidota > Bacteroidia > Cytophagales > Cyclobacteriaceae > ELB16-189. The sequence goes on from DDUM01000056.1 coordinate 89,848, forward strand.
CCCTAATTATTGGCATATTCAGACCACTTCTTTGCCCATGTCCCGTCAAGTTCCTAATATCCATGTACATGGAGCGTAGAATTTGATATAGATAATCTGGCAACAATTGCGTTCCATCATTAGGTGTGATCGCTACTACAGATTGATTGCACGTGGCTTTAGTCTTTAATAGAGCTACTGTACCTCTTGTTTTTCCTTGGCCGTTCAATGCGATCAATACAGAATTTTCAGGTAGATATCTTGCGTTTGATTCCTTCATCCCTAATTCAGTAATTCTTCCTTCACAGTCAAAAATCTTACCCTGATGAATATCACCTGATACTAGCCATTTTATATTACCATTTTCATAGTATTCCCTTTTGCTTGATGTAGGAGTACCCCCTGTTGAAAGTTTGGTTAACTTACCTAATTCAACCAAATCAAAAGATGTACGTACGAATCTTTCATTTACTGCATACCTTTCTCCACTTAAATTATAATCTCCATTCTTGGCAATTTCAGTTTTAGGAACGGCATGCGCGATCAGTGATTCTTTATGCTCACCTGTTTTTACAAATGCATGTGCCAATTCAATTGCTTCTTCTAACTGGCTGCCCTTTACTGCTGCCCGTTGTGCTCCCAAGTTGTAGCCATCATTGTCAATCTTTACAAATAGTATTTCATTTCGCTTTCTGGCTACTTCTTTATCCATTAACAACATGGAAGTCTTTACACCACTGTAAGGATTGAACACACCGGCCGGCAAACTTACCACGGCATAGAGGTACTTCTCTACCAGCATCTTTCGCAACGCTTTGTACGCAGTTCCGCTTTGAAAGATTACTCCTTCCGGCACGATGATGCCCGCCTTGCCTTTGGGGTTCAGGTGCTCAGCTATGTAGTCCACAAACAATACTTCGCTACGGTTACTGCTGATGGTGAATTTTTTATGCGGGCGTATCCCTCCTTTCGGGCTCATGAAGGGCGGGTTGGCCAAAATCACATCGTAACTTTCGTTCCAGCGCTCTTCGCTGCTGAGCGTGTCATACTCATAAATGTGCGGATCAGAAAACCCATGCAGGTACAGGTTCACCAAACTCAACCGCACCATGTCGGGAGAGATGTCGTAACCCACAAAATTTTGGATGAGCTTCTTGCGTTCATCGGGCGTGAGGCCCTTCTTGTTCTTTTCTTTGATGTGCTTGAAGGCAGAGATCAAAAAACCCGCTGTACCACATGCCGGATCCAGTATCGTATCGTTTTTACCCGGATCTACAATGGCCACCAAAAAGTCGATGATGTGGCGGGGTGTTCTAAACTGTCCTGCATCCCCTTGCGAACCCATCACCGAAAGCAGGTATTCAAAAGCATCACCTAACTTTTCACTGTGGGTGTACTCAAACTCACCGATAGTCTTCAAAAACAGTTTCAATGTTTCCGGATCGCGATAAGGCAAATAAGCATTATTGAAAATATCCCGGAACAGTTGTGGAATGTTGGGATTCTTCTCCATGCTCTCAATCGCTTCGGAGTACAAAGTGAGCATTTGAGATGCCGTGACTTTGGTATCGAACAGGCTATCCCAACTGTATTTCTTATACTTTCCGGAAAAAAATTTGGCCTTGCCCCCGAGTTCCACCGCCTCCTTGTCCATGTCGTCCATGAACTTGTAAATAAGCCCAATGGTAATTTGTTCAATCTGTGCTTTGGGATCGGGCAGTTTGCCTACCAGTATATCGCGGCAGTCGTCTATTCTTTTCTTGGTAGCGGTATCTAACATAAGTTCTTTTACTAAGCAGCGAACCGCTCTAAGTTGACATAATCTTTAATATACACCGGCACAACCTCTCTGTATTTGGGTGCTACTTCTTTGAATTGAGAAATGGTAAGCGTGGGATTGGTCTGCAATGCGTGAAAATCTTTGGCTTCAATAATTTGTCGTATATCCTGATCGACAATGTACGCCTTAAAAAAATATTTTAATGCCCTTACATTTACATCTTCTTCGGGCGGATAAATGGATACAAACTTATCGAACTCCTCTTCCAGCAACTCGTCTTTCGATTTGAATTTGGGAATGATCCCAAATATTTTTTCTACCACTTCGCGAATAGAAACCTTTCGATCAATTTTAGCCGCCTTGCGCAGTTTCTCCAGGTTAAAATATTCTTCCGGCTTATCAAATATCTCCGCTTGGATATGACTGATTACACTCTCCCAATTGCCCAGCTCAACATTCCTTTTAATGATATCATCCATCATGATACGGTCTTCAAATTTTTTGAACAGCTCGCGGTCTATTCGCATCCCTTCCGGGCCAATATTCTCTTCAACAAGGGTTAGAATTGGATCAGGCCGATAGCTGGTGAATTTGTCGATATCAATTCCTCCGCCACCTCCACCTTCACCACCATTTCTGGGCTTAGGAAGTTTTAACTTTTCATCATAATCGAATTTCTCTTCGAAGTATTCACAATTGGCAAAGAAATCAAAAAGCTTAAAAAGCGCTTTTTCTTCTCGCTTTGTTTCTTCTTCGCCTAATTCATTTTTGAACGTGTATTCAAAAGTGTTCTTACGTGTGCCTCGACCTTTTATTTGAACAAAGTCAGCGGGACTAAAAATAGGTCGCATCATGCACACATTCAGCAAGTCCGGGCAATCATAGCCGGTGGTCATCATCCCCACTGTCACGCATACTCTTGTTTTGCTGGACTTATACCCTTCCAACCAGGTGGTTTTTCCATTGAGGTTGTTGTTGGTAAAGTTGATGGTCATTTGTTGAGCATCACCTACCTGAGAAGTGACTTGCACCGCAAAGTCAGAATTGTATTTGCCGGGATACAACTGATCGGCAAATTCGTTGAGCATTTCAGTAATCTTCCGTGCATGATTCTGGCTCACTCCAAAAATGATTGACTTTCCTATTTCCTGAGTGATGGGATCACGCAGTGCATTCTCAAGAAAGGTCCGGCAGGAAATACTGTTGGTCTTATCCGAAAAGAATTTCTTCTCAAAATCGCTGGAAACGAAAACCTCAGTTACCTCACCTGCTTCGGTGGTAACGGTGACCGCATAGCCCTCATCAGAAAGTAATTGTGTCGTAATCTCCGTGCGGGCATCCAACACTTTTGGATTGACAAGGAAGCCATCCTTTACACCATCCAATAAAGAGTAGCGATAGGTTGGGTCTCCGCCCTCGCAGCCAAAAGTAGAGTAAGTGTCGCGCAACATCCTGCGCTCAATCTCCCTCGGGTCATTGTCTCTCACTTTATCGGAATCAACACCTTTTAAATAATCGCGCGGTGTTGCGGTAAGGCCCAATTTATAGCCATGAAAATATTCGAATACTGCCCGAGCGTTTCCCGAAATGGAGCGGTGCGCTTCATCAGAAATAAGCAAGTCAAAGTCTGATGGCCTAAAGTCGTAACGATACCGATCGTTCGCCATCAACGACTGAATGGTAGTGACCACGATATCTGCCTTTTGCCAGTCCCCTTTATGTTCTTTATAAATAAAAGTGCTGTAGTCAGGTTTTAGGTAATTGGTGAATGCTTTCCATGCCTGGTCTTCCAACTCCAGCCTATCCACTAAAAACAGAACGCGTCTTGCATTTTGGGTTCTCAGAAATAATCGAATGACAGCCGCTGATGTCAAGGTCTTTCCTGTACCTGTAGCCATTTCGAAAAGAAAACGATCTTTACCTTTGGCTACTGCTTTTTGTAATTCTTCAATTGCTTTAAGCTGATACTTACGCAGAAAACGCAATCCGTTCGTCCAGATAAAATCCTTACTGTCAGCAATGCTTCCGCCCCACTCAGGTCTTTCGGCATAGTCTGGCATTTGAACCTTCACTATGTAGTCATCGGCAACAATTTCTTTAGCCAATGATTTCCTATCTGGGTTCCATTCCTTGATTGCACCTATTTCATCGGGTGAAGGAAACTTGAAAATCGGCTTTGGATTTCCATTTCTTATATCCCATAGGTAATGGACTATGCCATTAGAGAGAATTACAAAATTAGCCTCAACTGTCTTTGCATATTTTCTGGCCTGCTCCTTAGCGGCTAATGGATGAATGCTCTCCTTTTTTGCCTCAAGTACGCAGACCGGTTTGCTATTTGAATCAACAAGTAAAAAGTCAAGAGAGCCCTTCTTTGTTTTTTCGTAATCATCGCCCCACTTATCTATTGTTTCTTGAGTGATCTTAACTCTATTCTCAAGCAGGATATTAGCATCTCCATTCTCATCATCAAAAAACCTCCACCCTGCTTCTTCAAGGAGTTTGTTGATTCTTACTCTGGCCAGGGCTTCGTTCTTCATTTGAAATATTGGGAACCCAATTTACGATCTTCCTTTGATTTTCCCACCTATTATTATGTGGGGTAAAACTGACCGGATTTGGGAATTGGTTGCCGGCTTCCAGTTGCCAGTTGCCAGTTGCCAGTTGCCGGTTGCCGGTTGCCGGTTACCAGTTTGTAGAGTCCTAAATAGG
>DDUM01000072.1 GCA_002344795.1 Flammeovirgaceae bacterium UBA2338
ATCTTTATGGGTAGAAATCCTGATCAAGTAGTGAATAAAGGTGCATTGAGAAATCCTGAATCCATGAACTTTTATATTAATTTTTACAACCAACATTTGAAAACACAGGCATGAAGAAGTCAACGATAAATTTTGTAGTAGAGTTAGACGAAAAAAATACACCGGAACGCATCACCTGGGATGCCTCCGATAAACCTGATGAACTTTCAGAAACAAAATCCATAAGTTTATCCCTGTGGGATCACAAACAGAAAAACACATTGCGCATCGATTTATGGACAAAAGACATGCCCGTAGACGAAATGAAGCGATTCTATATTGATTGCCTGGGAGGATTGGCACAAAGTGCGCTTACTTCCACTGGCGATGAATACATCTCCAATGAGATCAATGACCTTTGCGAAAAGCTGGTAAAGCACCTAAAGAAAGAGAACAAAGGGTAAGCCACTGGCACCTTTCTCTCCAGTAAATTCGACCATTTTTGGTGTAGAGCGGCATGTACCACATAAATGCCGCTGACAAAATACCTCGTAAACGGCTGTTAAGATTTGGTAAAATCTTGTAGATTTAACTGAAACTTAATCTTTTTTCTTATGAATGAAATCTACAAGAAATTCGCGCTGTCGTTTTTTATTGTACTGGGATGCTCACTTGGAGCCTACGCTCAAAGCACCGTTTCAGGGACAGTCAAGGATGGCAGCACCAATGAAACCCTCGCTGGCGTAAATATTGTTGTTAAGGGATTGGTGGTTGGAACAATTACCGACCTGAACGGTCAATTCAAACTTAACTTAACTCAAAGCCCTCCCTTTACCCTTAGCTTTTCCTTTATAGGATTTGCCAGTCAGGAACTCCAAATAACAGAAGCCAATACTTCAGGTCTCGAAATCGTTATGGAAGAGCAATACATGCTCGGCCAGGAGGTGGTTGTCTCCGCTTCGCGCGTTGAGGAAAGTATTCTTCAATCTCCGGTAACCATTGAGAAAATGGACATCACGGCCATCAAACAAGCGGCCACTCCTGACTTTTATGACGCTTTGGCGAATGTGAAGGGTGTTCAGGTCAACTCAGGAAGTATGAACTTCACTGCGGTGAATACAAGAGGTTTTGCTACCATAGCCAACACCCGATTTGTACAGTTGGTGGACGGAATGGATACACAAGCTCCACTACTCAACTTCCCAACAGGAAATATTGTAGGTATTGGCGAATTGGACGTAGAAAGTGTTGAATTGGTACCTGGAGCAGCCTCTGCACTCTATGGTCCCAACGCATTCAACGGAATATTGATCATGAAGAGCAAAAGTCCATTTGAATACCAGGGCCTAAGCGCACAACTCAAAGCAGGAATAACAAATTCAGATGCGGGTGAATCCAATCCTCTTACACAATATAGCCTTCGTTATGCGAAAGCTTTCAACAACAAATTCGCCTTTAAGGTGAACTTCTCTTTGTTACAGGCTACAGACTGGACAAGTAATGATTATAAAACATCCAGGGTGAACCCAAGTTCTGAAACAGATCTTAGTGGCAACCCTAACTTTGATGGACTCAATACCTATGGTGACGAAGCGGTTATTCCAGTGCCTATCGGTGGAACATTCGGAACACTTGATCTTCGAAGAACAGGTTTCAAGGAAGAGGATATGCTGGAAAGCGATGATGTAAAAAGCATTAAAGGTGATGTAGCACTCCACTATAGAATCAACGACAGGGTAGAAGCACTTTATAACTTCCGTTATGGAGGAGGAAGCTCCATTTATCAGGGAACAGAAAAGTATATTTTGCGTGATTTTTCTCAGCAGTTTCATAAGCTCGAACTGAAGGCAGACAATTGGTTCGTGCGTGGATATATGACTGCAACCGATGCGGGTGATTCTTATAACCTTTCTGCATTGGGTGCATTTGCTAATGAGTCCATCGCTCCAACAGCAGCACAATGGGCTCCAGAATATGCTCAAACCTATGTATTGGCACTTCAAGGTTATGTGGCTGGTGTACCAGCCGGTAATCAAAGCGCTGCCCATGCTGCTGCGCGCGCTTATGCAGACCGAACAAGACCGGCAGATGGCTCTCAGGCATTTGAGGATTTAATGAATACCGTAAGGAACAGGTACTTCCAAAGAACCCCTCCTGGTGCTTCTTTCCTGGATGACTCAAGGTTATATCATGCCGAATTCAATTATAATTTTGCTGACAAAATCAGTTTTGCCGAAGTTCAAGTGGGTGGAAACTTCAGACAATACAATCTGTTTTCCAGCGGAACCATTTTCAATGAAGCGCCAACTGACGGTGTAAACTTTGAACGCATTCCGATCAATGAATATGGCATGTACGTTCAAGTCGCTAAAACGCTGGCAGAAAAATTAAAGTTAGCTGGGTCGCTTCGCTATGACAAAAACGAAAACTTTGATGGTCGCATCACTCCGCGTTTGTCGGCTGTTTATGAAGCTGCTAAAAACCACAACATCCGTGCATCATTCCAAACTGGATTTAGAAACCCGGATACTCAGGCCCAATTTATTTACTTCCCTTCTTCAAGTGGTATCCTGTTAGGTAGCACCGAGGCCAATGCCGCGAGGTATGGCGTGCATAACGGAGGTGGGTATACCGATGGCTCTTATGCAGCCTATAGGGCTTCTGGAGGAAGTTTAGATCCAACTACAGGCGCTACTAATGGTGGCAACCCGGCATTGTTAGTAACTGCCGACATTCCATATGTTGCACCTGAAAGACTTCACGCTTATGAGTTGGGTTATAAGGGGGTATTCAATAACAAAGTGTTGATTGACCTTAACGGGTACTACACAGAATACAATGACTTTATTGGTGCACAGATTGTGGCTGCAAAAAGCGCTACCTCTCATCAGGGGAACCCGCTACCCGCAGGAACCCGTTTCTCACTGTACAATAACTCAGTAGAAAAAGTGAAGTCCTATGGTGTAGGATTAGGGATGACATACAGCCTTCCCCGGAACTTTACTGTCAATGGAAACTGGAGCTGGGCCTATTTTGAAGCCGATGAATCTCCTGATTTCAGGGCAGGATTCAATACACCAAGAAATAAAGTGAGCTTTGGATTAGGCAACAGAAAAATAGTAAAGAACCTTGGATTCAACGTGAACTACAGATGGCAGCATGATTTCTTATGGCAATCCTCTTACGGAGAATGGGTGGTTCCTGAATTTGGTGTAATCGATGCACAGCTCAATTACAAAGTGTCATCCATCAAATCTACCATCAAAGTAGGTGGAACCAACATTGGCGGTGGAGACTACAGAACTAATCTTGGTGCGCCTTTCGTGGGGCAGCAATATTATATCTCCATTACGTTTGATGAGTTCTTTAACTAATCCAGACTTAAAAAAATTAACGATATGAAAAATTTTAAATTCATTTCAACACTCGCACTTGGACTGCTAATAACAGTATCGTGTGAGCAGGAATTGATCGTTACCACTCCACCGGTAGTGGTAACACCAGATCCTATTACAGGAACAAAAGGTTCTGCAGACTTCTCGAAGTTTATTGCCATAGGCAATTCCTTTGTTGCTGGTATGCAGGGAGGCGCATTGTTCACTGAGGGACAGGAAAATTCTTTACCAGCCATCATGGCCAAGCAATTTGCAGTGGAAGGAGTAGGTGGAGGAGCATTTAATCAACCT
>DDUM01000080.1 GCA_002344795.1 Flammeovirgaceae bacterium UBA2338
AATTTATTCCGCAAAAATATTTTCAAAATATTTTTTAGTTGTCAAAAATTCTCTGAGGAAGAAATTTTAATATTTTCAAATCTAATGTCGCTAAAAAATGATTATAAAATGTTGACTTCAGGAGTCAATTGGATTTGAAATTTCTCCATCACTGAGGCTTTAATTTTTTCAGACAAGTTTAAAATTTCAGCACCGTTTCCTTCTCCGTAGTTAACTAAAACTAATGCTTGTTTCGGATGAACACCAACATTATTTATTCTTTTTCCTTTCCATCCGCATTGCTCAATGAGCCATCCTGCAGGAATTTTAACATTTTGATTATCAACAGGATAGCCTGGTGCTGTTGGATTTGAATTTTGCAGTTCTTCATACTGTTTTAGCGGTACAGTAGGATTTTTGAAGAAGCTTCCTGCATTGCCAATCACTATAGGATCCGGCAACTTACTCTTTCTGATGTTGATCACTGCATTGCTTATAGTTTGTAGAGTAGGTTGTGTTACATTCATCTCCTTTAGTGTCTCTTGTATGGCACCATAAGTTGTGTTGAGGAGGTGGTTTTTTTTACTCAATCTTAAAGTAACACTTGAAATAAAATATTTTTTTGCGAGCTCCTTTTTAAACACACTTTCACGATATCCAAAGCCACATTGTTCGTTTGAGAAGGTTTTGAATACCCCGGTTGAGAGTTCAACGGCATCGACATTTTCGATAAGATTTTTGACCTCTACACCATAGGCACCTATGTTTTGCATAGGAGCGGCACCAACTGTTCCAGGAATTAATGATAGGTTTTCTATACCCCCCCAGCCACTGGCCACAGCGTGCATAACAAACTGATGCCAGTTTTCCCCGGCACCTACTTTTACTGTAATGTGATTATCGTCTTCTCTTACGGTTTCGATACCCTTTATTTCGTCTTTAATGACAAGACCATCGAAATCTCCTGTGAATAGTACATTGCTGCCACCACCTAGTATGTAGTGCTTCTCTTGTTTGAAAAGAGGTGATTGAAGCAGATTAATCAGCTGCTTCTCCGTTGTAATACGACACAGGTATTTGGTATTGACATCTATTCCAAATGTGTTGTACGACTTAAGACTTGCGTTTTCTTCCACTTTGATCATAATCTAGGGTCTAAGGAAGAAAAAAGCATTGGAATAATAAAATCGAATCAGAAGATGGCAGATAATTCTTCAGTAGAGAGTTTGAAAAGTGTAATTCTGGGGAAACGCCCGGTTACGTAAGTTGTAGCACCAATGGCAATGCCATCGTCAGCAGTATGAATGATGCTGTTCACTTCAAAGGGGTTAGAGAATCCGAGGTATTTGCTTCCTAAAAATTCACCTGTGGATTGGTCATACACGTATATCCCAATCTGGCCACTCTTTGTGTTGCTGGCATAAAGTATGACATCCTTTTCATTGATTTTAGATACGAGAATTTTAACGGGTGCATTTCTTACCAGCTCCGGCAGAGAAAAGCCCCCCAAATCTGTACTGGAGGAGATGCCTGAGGTATTCAACGAAGTATTGGGTAAAAAATAATTGTCTCCGAAATTGAAACGTGCCGTGGCATAAGTATTTCCGTTGAGTTGAATGACGCGGCTCAAACCTCCATCATCTTGTTGTCCTTGTACCACTCCTAAACCTCCACCCCCCAGATCGGTAAACACCAGAGAGAAAGTATAGTTATAGAATCCGTTATAGAAATATTGACCTCCGGAAGTCTTTCCTACCTGAAAAGGAAACTGTCTGCCTGTTCTTAGGAAATGATTGATGATGGGCTCTTCTACCGCATCGCCTGCGCCTACGCTATATCCAGTTGCCTGTAGCACACTTCCTGTTTCATTAACGATTGAGAGTACACTTTCTTTGCTTCCATTATCATATCCAAGTAAGATAAAATTTGACCCATCTGCTGCTGCGGCAGTAGGATAGGAGCCTCCCACATTATACACTTCTATTATGGCCCCATCCGTGTCTACTTCAATCAATTGAGTTTGAAACGATACTGCGGCCATACAAAAGAAATAATACTTGTCGTTTAAGAACAGAAGATCTCCAACGGGATTCAAATATTCTTCATCTACCAATTGTTCAGAAACAAAGGCTCCCAACTCGTCTACCTTCATCAGATAAACACCCGAGAAATTTGACTCTGCCAGTCTTCTTGATCCCAAAAAAAGATATCCACCATCGGGTGTTTGTTGCATATCGATCGGGTTAAAGGATGCATTGTAACGATTGCTATCATAAATGCGCACAAAATTGGATTTGTCTGCCTCGGGGTCGCTCTCGTTGGCACAAGAAAAAGCAATAAAACTGATGAATATAAAGAGGTACTTATTCATAACGATTAGCGGTCAATAGATTTGAAACTTGTACTGAGGAAACGCATAGGAAAGAGGCACCCGATGGAAAGAACGATGTTGTCTGTTTTCATATCATCCAATGCATCTCCTATTCCAGACAACCTGTCATTGCTGAATCTGTTTTTGGTATCCGTTACATTGCTCATTCCAATTCTGTATGAAGCATCAAACACCAGTCTTACATTACCGAGGTTGTAATGCAATCCGGCTCCTGCCATTAATCCCCAGTAGCTTTTATGAAAGAGATCTTTTGCACCAACGATTACAGGCTCACTACTCAACGCATTGGTGCCTCCTGAGGCAAAGTCTGTCCCGCTGATCTCAACAGTTTTGTTGGCGTTGACGAGCATGGAATAAAATATACCTCCCTGGACATAAGGCCTGAGTGTATTCCCGGTGATATCATATTTCACAATGAGGGGCAAATCTGCGTAGTCTACTCTTAATTCATGGTCATATTTTAATTCCAACATTTCGGCTGCATTCTCCGGGTTGTCCCACATAAACTCATTGGTATAAGTGAACCTTGATAGTCTGTAAGTGGGTTGAAAGCTGAAACCAATGCCTTTGTAATTGAACGTTATCTCTAATGTGGCCTGACTTCCCAGCTTTTTAAATCCATCGTATTTTTTATCAGTAATTGGAAGGGCATAGTTGGTAGGAGTAAGCACCGAATAGCGGGTTTCAGGAGTGGCCTTCGTGAGGTTAGGGCCTATTTTAAGACCAATCCACCATTGTTTATCCAGAAAGCTATTTTGTTGCTGTTTCACTTTCTTCTTAAAGCCAGCCGGAGGTTTTCTTTGAGACTGAGCGTATAGGGTGCTGCTAAGGATCAATAATGCAAGCAATGGTAGAAGTCTTCTCATGCTATCGGGAAATTACGAGTTTTTTGGTGTCTTTAAGGAATCCGGATTTCAATTTATAAAGGTACATTCCTGGTTTAAATTCCTGGAGATCCACATTAACGGAATGTTCACCGGCATCAAGTGTAGTGTCCAGCAATACCTTCAATGCCCTTCCTTGCGAGTCGAACAGTTGAAGGTGCACCTGGCTGGTGGTATTAATCCTAAACTCAATGGTTGTACTGCCGTTAGCCGGATTGGGATAACTACCTGTTAATGCAAATCTGGCTTTGATAAAATCGGAGTTTGTTGCTGAGATCACCTGACTGGCAACGTCAAGCGGTTCGTAATTTCCAGCGCCCTCTTCCTTTGGTCCGTTGATAAAGTTTTTAAAGAAAATCTCATTGTTGATGGTGTCTTCGTCTACCAGCATCCAATCTTTAAGAATATTGGCATATACCTGCCGGTAGTCGAATTGCATTTCCACATTGTTCTTCGTAAGGTCTGGTACTTTGCCGACAATGCCCGGCTTCACGCCTTTACCGAATAAAAACATTGGGCCACCTGTTCCGTGGTCTGTTCCATAACTTCCGTTAGAATGGATCCTGCGACCAAATTCAGAGGTAGTTACGGTGAGTACCCTGTCTTCAATGCCCCGAGCCCGAAGGTCTTCCTGAAAGGCTTTCATAGCAGACGAAATATTGTACATCAGTGCAGCATGTGAACCCATGGTAGGGTCATAACTTTCTACTTGCTCTGCGTGGGTATCAAAGCCACCTACCTTAACTAAGAAGACTTTGGTTTTTACACCCAAGCCAGCGCCACCTCCATCCAATAGCCGCGCAATTAATTTAAGCTGTGGCGTAAGCCTGTTTGTTATGCTGCCAGACGGGGCATTAAAAGGGTATCGTTCAGGATAGGTGACCGTTGCTTCGGGAGAATTGTTATATACAGTGAATAAACGTTCCGCATAATCTTCTGATTTCTCCTCGAGGCCAAGAATCCAATTCAACTCTTTTCCGTAAGGAGAATTGTCCAGAAAGGTGGGAGGTTTGCCTCTTGGGTCAATACCTTGATCCACAAACCCCTCCAACTCATTAACAAGGTTGAAAAAGGACACGGGGTTGCTCAATGAAATGGAAGTGGGGATGTTTCCCTGTTGGTGGAAAATTAAAGACACGTCACTGCCCATTTCGATGGCCAGGGGATCTTTCATTTCCTCATTGGGAAATTCATCAGGATATGTTTTGGGCGCAAATTCCTGCTGAAGAAACCGGCCTACCCAACCCGATGAGAAATAGTCATCGAAGCTGCCGCCCATGAACGAAATATCTCTTCCTCTAAAGTGTGACCCGTTGTTGTTTTTATAGGATACGCCCTGAACAAAACTCATGCGACCTTGATCATAGAGTTCTTTCATGCCCATCATATCGGGGTGTAATCCTATTTGGGCATCTGATGGGACAGTGCTGTCCACGGGTATCATTTTGCGCAAACTGTTTTTAGCAGGGATAGCAATGTTTGCCCTTCGACTATAGTACTCATCATACGCTTCTACAGGGATAAGACAATTGAGTCCATCATTACCTCCATGCATTTGCAAAATGACCAATACCCGGTCGTTATTGCTTTGCTGGGCCATTCGCGTAAGCGGATTTTCAGCCATCAGCTTTAATGGAATACCTCCTATAGTAAATGGGACACTCGCCCACGACAGTCTCTTTATGAAATCTCTGCGCTTCATTTTTCTAATTTAAAATAACTGGTATTCCGGTGATTGCATCATTGCATTAAATAAACTTTTCAATTGATTCGTTACCACTTCCATATCCACAGGGTTATTCCATCTGAATGTCCATGATCCTTCCGGGTCGGTATCGATTTGTGGGGATTTTAAAAAAGCGGTCAAAAAGTAATTCATCCGTTCTGCGGTCAGGCCTGATGTATCATCGGCAGCTGGATTGAAAGTCAGATTATCATTGACGGGGAGTAAGTATTTGGCCAACTCAATGATGAGGAGCCTTGCATCAGATGCGGTGGCGTTGGTGAAGTTGTTTTGTACAAAACTGACTACATCTATGTCTTCTCCCGCCATCTGTGCCCCGATGAGATTCCTGATAAATTGATATCGCTCAGTCAGGTAGTTGGTAGATATCCAACTGCGGTGATAGATAGGAAACTGATGATAAGCATCATACCCGGCCACGTCAAAGGGTTCATAAAAATTCATCCCCATTTTGGAGATGGTTCTTGTCATGTCATTTGTCTTTTCGTAAAACTCAGTTGCAGCTGCAATGGGGTCTGGTAGTTGAATGTTATAAAAGCGATGTGTGCCTACCATAAGATCCAGTGGCGATTTTATTATTCCACCAAAGTTGTCATCATCTACTCCGGCAGCGGCTTCGTAAAAATGGGTGCTTTTAAAAAGTTCCTCCAGGACAGGCTGTAGCTTAAACCCATTGCTGGTAAATGTGTTGGCCATGTCCTGAATCACGGAATCATTTAATGTGGTGTCAATACTGTGATAAACAAAGTAGCGGTAAATCCTTCTGCAAATATTTCTGGCCGTTTCAGGTTGTGCGTAGATCGATTCAATCAGTTGACTTATCTCATCCAGTGCACTCTCTTCAGTAGGGTTGGTGCCGTTTAATAAAACAGGATCAGGTTGAATAGTGATGTTGCCAAAGCGCTCACTGAATTGTTTTGCCGTGTTGTCATGGGATGAAGCATTGGTTACTGAGCCTCTTACTTTACCTCTGGGAAGATTAGTATCAGGATCAATGTTGGAGAATGTTGTGTCAACCTCCCAACCAGATAATACTTTTGCTGCCTCCTGCACATCCAGTTCTTTAAAGAGAAAATAGTCTCCTGGATCGGTGATCGGGGGAAGGGTGCCCTCTAATCCCCGCCCGATGGTATATAATTCATGAAGTTCACGCGCATAATTTTCATTTGGACTACCTTTTACATTCAGGTTGCCATCCAAAAGACGAAGCATGGCATTATCCACACAAATTTTCTTGGTCAGTTCTTTGAAGTTGATGGTAGCAACAGCGGTTTTGTCCAGTGCAAACTGCCGGAGCAGTTGATTCTGAAAATACAACGATCGGCTGTTATTAACTTTAGATTGAATTGTAGTAAGAACGGTGTGTATAAAAAACACAACCCTTTCTCTGGCAGAATAGGCCAGCGATAAGTTAGCATCAATACCGGTACTCATCATCTGACCAATCAGCCAGCCTTTGAAAAATTCCTGAAGGTCGCTGTCTCCGCTATTGACATCAGTAGTACCGGATAAAACCCACTCGGTTCCTGTTTCGGGATCTATGGGCAATATGGGGTCGGGCAATGTTTGTCCAAATAGTTGATTGACAGCTTGTGCAGGTGTGTAAGTAGCAAAAAGATCAACTTGATCTTTGGTAGGACCAAAACTTGCCCTGTGCAGTAAATGGGCGGCTCTTTTTGGGCCTAAAGGTGTAGTCAACTCGGTTAAGGGCATCTAGGAATTTTTTTAAACCTCAATTAATCTCAAATAATCGCAGGAAATGGTATGAATCATCCAATTTCCGGATAAGCTGCCATAATTTACGACCATTGCATCTATTTTTCTTTGATTAATGTTTACCAAATATTTGTTATAGTATTATTGCCATAGAATGATTGGCTAAAAATTTTAAAACCATCTGAAGAAATGAAAATTATAGAATGTCCGCGGGATGCGATGCAGGGAATTGAAAAATTTATCCCCACAGAACATAAGGTGAAGTATATCAATCAGTTACTGAAGGTGGGGTTCGATACCATAGATTTTGGAAGCTTTGTATCTCCGAAAGCTATTCCTCAACTCCGTGATACGGCTCAGGTTTACGAGCAACTTGATCTGGATACAACAAAATCTAAATTGCTTGCCATCGTAGCCAACACGAGAGGCGCTCAGGATGCAGTGCAATTTGATGGCATCCGCTACCTTGGGTTTCCATTTTCCATTTCTGAAACTTTCCAGCAGCGCAATACCAACAAGTCCATTGTAGATGCACTGAACACACTGGGAGAGATACAGGAGCTTTGTAAGAAACACGATAAAGTTTTGGTTACTTATATTAGTATGGGTTTTGGTAATCCCTATAATGACCCCTATGACGTGAATGTAGTGGCGCAGTTTACCGATATTCTGGCCACTTTGGAAATTGAAGTGATCTCTCTTGCAGATACCATTGGTGTTTCCAAACCAGATCAGATTACCTATTTGTTTGAACAGCTGAAAAAACAATTCCCTAAAATAGAATTTGGAGCTCACCTTCATTCAAATCCTGCAACAGCTGTTGAAAAAATTGAAGCAGCTTACAAGGCAGGGTGCAATCGTTTTGATGGTGCGATAAGAGGTTGGGGAGGATGCCCGATGGCTGAAGATGAGCTGGTGGGCAATCTGGCGACTGAAACTATTCTGGATTATCTTACTTCGCAAAATGCGCAACCTGTGATTGACAACAAAGCGTTTGCAAAATCATTGACAATGGCAGACACTATTTTTTCTTCACACTAGAGTTTATTGAGTCGGTACATTTTTCCGGGTAGGGATCGTACTACATTTTTGAATTCAAGGTTGAGAAGGAGGGAAGCCAGTATACTTGGAGATAGAGAAGTCTTGCGACTGAGCTCATCTATCATCATGGGGGTTTTTCTTTCACTTAGAATTGCGACTACGTCTCTTTCATCTGTATCGAACAGGTTAAGATCCAGTTGAGTTGCTGCCGATCCCACCAGATCATTTGGTGGGGTCCAGTTCATAATGTATTCAATGTCTTTTACCCCGGTGAGGAGATGGGCCTTGTTAATTTTGATCAACTTATTGCATCCGGCAGAGTAGGTCTGACCCAAAGCACCTGGAATAGCAAATACATCTTTGTTATAATTGTTGGCAATTTCGGCAGTGATGAGCGCTCCACCTCTCTCAGCAGCCTCGGCTACAATTAAAGCATCCGAAAGACCAGCAATTATCCGGTTGCGTGCAGGAAAATTGTGGGCATCTGGTTTGGCGCCAAAGGTATTCTCTGTAACAAGCCCACCCTGGTCCAGCATTTTTGTAGCTGTTTCCTTATGCACAGCGGGGTAGATCACATCCATACCACTGCCCATCACTCCCAGAGTAGGTAGTCCCTGAAGCAATGCTTGTTTATGTGCATGAATATCAATTCCATAGGCAAGCCCACTGATGATCAATGGCTGATGGAGCTTGATGCCCTCCATCAATTCCTCTACCATTTCTTTCCCATAGGAGGTAGCCTGTCTGGTACCTACAATGCCTACCGTCTTGGCGGCATTCAGATTTACATTACCCTTTACATACAACAAGGTAGGACTGTCATCAAATTGTTTTAATCGCTGTGGGTAGTGCTTATCGAGATAAAATACAATTTGAGTATCCTGCTTTTCTGCTTTTCTTATTTCCTCTTCTGCTTCGCGAAATGGGTCACCGGATTGTATCGCCTTGATGGTTGACGCTCCAACGTTGGGAATTTTGAGGAGCTTGCCTTTTGGTAATTGGAAGACATCTTCAGCTGATCCACAATAACTAACAAGCTGACGGATCAGAAAATCGCCAATTCCTGGCACGAAATGCAAAGCTAGTAGGGCAAGCCTGTTTTGATCCATGTAAGCAATAAAATGCTATTATAGGAAAAGGAAATAAAATGAGGAAATAATGGGTTTTTTGATCTCTATTAAGCTTAATGAAGCTTGTCTTTGACCTCAGATAGGAATTGCCTGATCCTCTTGAGAGAATCAATCATCTCCATTTTATCCTTAACGGACTGAGTGTCATTTTTAAGCATATCCTTGGCGCCTTGAAGGGTAAATCCTTTTTCCTTCACCAAATGATAGATGGTTCTGACGTTATTGATGTCTTCTACCGTGAACTGCCTGTTGCCTTTACGATTCTTTTTGGGCTGTATAAGATCAAACTCAGATTCCCAGAAGCGAATTAAGGAAGGCGCAACGTTAAATATTTCCGCTACCTCTCCGATGGAGTAGTAGAGTTTTTCAATTTCTTTTTCTTTGTAAGCCATGCGTAACTAATGCGCCAGACAATAGGGTCCTTAATTCTGATTCAATCCATGCAAAGTAGCAATTCTTTATTGCCAGAACAACGAAGCCAATCAATTTTAATCGACATTATATCAACATTATTTTGTGGAATAGTGTACCCACCCATCATCATCAATGGTAATTGGGGTCTCAGGAAAGTCTTCAAGGGTTAATGTTCTTATTCTTTTGATTACTCTTCCTTGCAAATCAATTCGTACCGGTGACATTGGGGTCTGATAAATGGGTGTGATCTTCGCCTTGTAGAAGGCGCCATTTGTGTCTGTAAACACCTTGATGATGGGAGCCCACCCGTTCACACCACTGAGGTTGAAGCCCCCATAGGTACAAAAATTACCCAGACTATAAGCGATAAACCGGTTGTTATAAACCTCTATGGCCCGGGTCACATGAGGGCCGTGCCCAAACACAATATCCGCTCCGGCATCAATTAAGGAATGAGCAAATTTGTAGACATCTCCCCTGTCTTCTCCCACAAATATTTCGTGCTTGCGTGGCACATGTTCATACTTACTGCCCTCCGCACCTCCATGAAATGATACAATAACAACATCTGCCAGGGAGTCAAGATGTGCAATGGTGGCCCTCGCTGCAGGAATATCATTGATGCTTGCACAGCCACTATTAGGAGCAAATGCTGCAAAGCCGTATTTCACATTTTCTTTTTCAAATAACACATAGGGTTGAGAAAGGAGCCCCGCATATCTTATGCCCAAAGAATCCAGGGTTTTCATACTGCTTTTGCGACCAGCATCACCAAAATCACCCGCATGATTGTTGGCAAGGCTCATAATATCAAATCCA
Source organism: Flammeovirgaceae bacterium UBA2338 (assembly GCA_002344795.1). Classification (GTDB taxonomy): domain Bacteria; phylum Bacteroidota; class Bacteroidia; order Cytophagales; family Cyclobacteriaceae; genus ELB16-189. The sequence continues at coordinate 10,120 of DDUM01000080.1, forward strand.
GCTTCAGCTAGATTCTCAGCGAAAGCTACGGGGCTTCTGAATACGTAGCAAACATCAGGATTTCGGCAACCCTTTGGAGTCCCTCCTTCATCGAGAAGAACACCCTCGAGGTTACCCATGGTTATGTCAGCATCTTGCAGAATATGTTTTACCTCGGCCATTAGCTCTTTCCCATTGTTGGGTGGCAATCGGTCTTCATTGGGGTAGTTAGTTCCCATCATGATGTCACCCACACCAATAAAGGTGAGAGTATCTTTTCTTACAATTTTCACTACGGTGTCGATCAGGATAGGGCCCACTTCTACTATTTCGAGATAGGCAGTGTCCAGTCTCAAAACGATGGTGTCACTCCTAATTTCCTGCAATGCCTGATTATCCAATGCGGTTTGGCGAGCCAGGCGCGATGAAGCGCAAGATGATAACGTAAGAATAACAATCCAGAGAAGATAGCGCATTCAGAAAATTAGAGCGTGTTAATCCAGAGACGTTGTGGCAATTCCTCCGAGCTCAACTAGTTTTTCGTATTCTTTATTGTTGAGATCTCGTTGGAAGAAATTGATTGGATTGATTTGATCTCCTTTGAAGAGTATTTCGTAATGTAAGTGTGTAGCTACAGAAAGGCCAGAATTTCCAACATAACCGATAATTTGTCCGCGTTTTACTTTTTCACCCTTTTTTACAATGTACTCTGTCATGTGAGCGTAACGCGTTTCAAAACCAAAATTGTGATCTATGTACACCACATTTCCAAAGCTGGTGGAATAATGGGCTTCTTCAATTACACCATCCCCTGTGGCATAAATGGGTGATCCTTTGGGCGCTGTAAAGTCAAGTCCTCTGTGGGGTCTCCAGTAACCTAAAATGGGATGTTGTCTCATTCCGTAGGTTGTGTGGAGATAAGTGAGATCTGTGTTGCTGATCGGTTGAATAGCAGGCCTGGACGCCCACATTCTTTCTTTATAAGCCAGCTCTTTATCCAGTTGTTCAAAAGATTGAATTTCAATGTCCAATCTGTTTTTGATTTTTTCTGCTTTCTCGTATGCCTTTTTAATAATAAGATATTGGATACTGGCATTCTCTTTCTCACGACCACCAACACCTGCTTCTCTCACAGACTGTGCTAAAGGCTCCAGGTCCAGAATCACCCGATAATTATGGTCGTCTGTTTGTTCCAAGGCCACTAGCGCTCTATCCGCATTTTCCAGTTTCTTATCCAGTACTTCCCAATCGTTTTTCAAGGATTGGTTTTTACTGATAAGCAATGTTTCGTCTACTGAAGGATAATTGGCATTAAATACCAATAATGCCATCACACCGATCATAAAGGAAATACTAAGGAAACGACTTAACCGTCTTAAGACTATTTGACTGTTTACAACTACTGGCTCGTAGCGACAAGTTTTGGGATTGTATATGTAGTCGACTTTGGCCATTAATCAAGGGATTGGTTAATCTTTTTGCTTGCTATAAACAGCCTTGCATATCCATCACTGTCCAACCCCTGCACCAGGTATTGTAAAGGATCCACGTTGACTCCATTAAGGGACACCTCATAGTGAACATGAGGGGCAATAGAACCTCCACTGGTGCCAACAGATCCAATTTTAAAACCTTTTAATACTTTTTCACCTACCCGCACATTGATTTCATCCAGGTGGGCATAGCGTGTCAGGTAGCCATAGCCATGGTCTATTTCAATATAGTTTCCGAACCCGGCCAAAAGATCGCTTCTCTTCACAGCCACTACCTTACCCGGCCCGGTGGCAATTACACTTGCACCACGGGGGGAGGCAATATCTACTCCATCATGGTGGTACTTACCCTTATGAAACGGGTTGATGCGAATTCCATATCCTGAAACAAGCTGATCGATCTCAAAATTTTCTACGGGTTGCAATACCGGTGTAGATTGTAACTTGGTCCAGTCTGATTTATCAACGCTTGCCGTAAGTCTGAAGAACCGGTTGCTTCGCTCAGCCTTACCGGCAATGGCCACGAACTGATTGGAAAGTTTGTTTGTCCAATCCATGAAAACGGGAGAGGAGGCAGCCAGTATTTCTTCTCTTCCATCCGCGTGGGTGACTTCTTCTGTTTTAGGGATTTCAAATATTTTCTTGTAGAGCTCTCCGTCTTTCGTATTCAGATCAGCCAATTGTGCACTTGCCGTCTGAATTCTTCCGTTGAGAATGGCTTTGTGTTTTTCCAGGGATTCATTCTCCATCCGGTACTGGCTTTCCAATGGCGTTTCTACAATGTAGTTCTGCAATACCAACAGTCCGACAAAAAATAATGCACCAAAGGACAAGTAGCCGAAGGTGTTACCTATGATCTTAGAGAGTGAAATTTTCTTTCTCTCGAAGCTTAGTGTTTTCGGATTGTAGTAATATTTCTTGTTCGGCATATAAATCCTGTGATTCCTGCTAAATTTGCCGGTTTAGGGCGCTAAATATAGGTAAATTTTAAGCTAACAAAAGACATAAATCTAACCGAAGTGATTGATTCAGGCACAATTAGGCAGAAATTCCTCGATTTTTTTGAAAAAAGGGCACATTTGATAGTGCCTTCAGCTCCGTTGGTTCTGAAAAATGACCCCTCTTTACTGTTTACCAACTCTGGAATGGTCCAGTTTAAGGACTATTTTCTGGGCAATTCGATCCCAAAAAGTAAACGCATAGCGGATACCCAAAAGTGTTTGAGGGTGAGCGGAAAGCACAATGACCTGGAGGACGTAGGCTTCGATACCTACCACCACACCATGTTTGAGATGTTGGGCAACTGGTCTTTTGGAGATTATTTTAAAAAGGAAGCCATTGCATGGGCCTGGGAATTATTAACAGAAGTGTATCAACTTCCAAAAGACAGGCTCTATGCAAGTGTGTTTGGTGGAGATAAAGAAGATAACCTTCCTGCGGACACGGAAGCACTGGAGTATTGGAAACCAATCGTTGGAGAGGATAGGATTATATACGGCACCAAGAAGGATAACTTCTGGGAGATGGGAGATACGGGTCCTTGCGGTCCCTGCTCTGAAATTCATATCGACCTGAGACCACAAGAGGAAGTAGATAAAATTCCAGGGAAAGATTTAGTCAATAGGGATCATCCTCAGGTGGTAGAAATCTGGAACCTGGTATTTATTCAGTTCAATCGGTTGTCCTCGGGACAGTTGGAGAATCTTCCCGACAAACACGTGGATACAGGCATGGGCTTTGAACGCCTGTGCATGGCCATACAAGGGAAGAAGTCCAATTATGATACGGATGTATTTACTCCACTCATTGACTTTATAGCGAAGGAAGCTAAAACGGAATATGGAACGAATGAAAAGAAAGACATTGCCATAAGAGTAATAGCAGATCATGTGCGCGCTGTTTCATTTGCTGTTTCGGATGGACAGTTGCCATCCAATACGGGAGCGGGTTATGTGATCAGAAGAATATTGAGAAGGGCAGTCCGTTATGCTTTTTCTTATTTGGATTTTAAAGAACCGTTCATGCACAAGTTGGTGCCAATATTGGCGGATCAACTCAAAGCCCCATTCCCTGATTTATACAATCAGAAGGAGTTTGTGGTTCGTGTAATCATTGAAGAAGAACAAGCATTTTTAAGAACATTAGACAAAGGGTTGAAGCGTTTTGAGAATATCAAATTGGAATTGAAAGGTAAAACCATTGATGGAGAGTTGGCTTTTGAGTTGTATGACACTTTTGGATTTCCATTTGATCTTACTTCACTTATAGCAAGAGAGAAGGGGTTAACTGTTGACGAAAAAGGTTTCTTAGCTGAAATGGAAAAGCAAAAAGCCCGCTCCAAAGCAGATGCCGTTAAAGAAACGGGCGACTGGGAGACGGTAAATGAGGGAAGTAAACCGGAATTTGTTGGTTATGAGAATTTGTCAGCGACCACCAGGCTGCTGCGCTACCGCAAAGTGAAGCAAAAAAACAAAGAGCTTTACCAACTCGTGTTTGAGCGCACTCCTTTTTATGCTGAGAGTGGTGGTCAGGTAGGTGACACCGGACTGATTGAATCGGATAAGGAAAAGATTAAAGTAGTTGATACCAAAAAGGAGAATGAGCTGATAGTGCATTATACTGAAAAGCTTCCTGAAAAACTGGATGGTATATTCAATCTGAAAGTAGATGCTCACAAGCGACAACTCACAATGGGCAATCACTCTGCAACACACCTGATGCATGCTGCATTGAGAGAAGTGCTAGGCACTCATGTGGAGCAGCGGGGATCGCTGGTCAACGAGAAAATATTGCGATTTGATTTTTCTCACTTTGCCCCAATGACGGAAGAAGAGATCAGTAAGGTAGAAGACATGGTCAATAAAAAGATTCGTGAAAATATACCCTTGAATGAAAAGCGCAACGTTCCTATTGAAGAAGCAAAGGGAATGGGAGCGATGGCTTTGTTTGGTGAAAAATATGGGGATTTTGTACGCGTGATTGCGTTTGACTCCAACTACTCTATAGAGTTATGCGGAGGGACGCATGTGTCTGCTACGGGCCAAATTGGTCTCTTTAAAATTATTTCTGAGAGTTCGGTGGCAGCTGGGGTGAGGAGGATTGAGGCGATGACCGCTGAAGGGGCTGAACGTTACCTTAACGATGAGATTAAACTGCTTCAGGAAGTGAGGTCGTTATTGAAAAACCCCAAAGACCTTACTGCCGCAACAAGAAGTCTGGTTGAAGAAAAACACAATCTTGAAAAAAAATTGGAAGAAGTGTTTCAACAACAAGCCAATCAATTGAAAGATAGCCTTGCTAAGAAAAGTGAGCATAAAAATGGCTTGACAGTGATTATTGAAAAAGTTGATCTTCCCAATGTGGATTCATTGAAGAATATCGCTTACGCTTTGCGCAATCAGTTTGAGGATTTGTTGATGATACTGGCTGCCAATGTCGATGGAAAACCACAGGTGGCTGTTATGCTGGGATCAAAAACAGAAGCGAACAAAAAATACCATGCAGGTGAGATGATTAAAATTCTTGCCAAAGAAATTGGAGGAGGAGGCGGTGGTCAGCCATTCTATGCTACTGCAGGCGGAAAGAACCTTAATGGATTAGATGCTGTTGTGAAAAGAGGCAGAGAAATGGCAGCGAATGGATAAATTAATGCTAGAAAAATATCAACCTGTAATTGGATTGGAAGTTCATGCCCAACTGTTGACCAACAGCAAAATCTACAATTCGGATTCAGCGGCTTTTGGTGGTGAACCCAATACCCATGTAGGGGTAGTATCGCTGGCGCACCCGGGTACGCTACCCAAATTAAATAAACGGGTGGTGGAGCAGGCCATCAAAATGGGATTGGCCTGTCACTGTGAGATATCCCGACATCAAATCTTTGACCGAAAAAATTATTTCTATCCTGATTTACCTAAGGGATACCAGCTGACACAAGACCGTACGCCCATTTGTAAAGGTGGATTTATAAAAGTAAATACGAAGGCTGAGAGAGATATCAAGGTGGTGTTGAATAGAATACACATCGAAGAGGATGCGGGCAAGTCCATTCACCTTGAAGGAGAAGAGGATACATTGATTGATTTGAATCGGGCAGGTGTTGCATTGATTGAAATTGTGACTGAGCCAGTTATGAAAAGTGCTGAAGAGGCTGGTGCTTTTTTTTCAGAAGTGCGAAAACTTGTCCGCTATCTTGAAATTTGTGATGGTAACATGGAGGAGGGTTCCCTTCGATGTGATGCCAATATTTCCGTAATGAAAAAAGGCACTACTGTGTTGGGTAAGAAGGTGGAGGTAAAAAACATGAACTCTATTCGCAATCTACAACATGCGATCGATCACGAAATAGAAAGGCAGATTTTATTGTTGGAAAATGGAGGAGAAGTAAAATCTGAAACCAGAACTTTTAATGTAGAGACAAGTACTACCAGTGCAATGCGCACCAAAGAAGAATTGAATGATTACCGGTATTTTCCTGATCCTGATTTAAGCCCGCTGGAGATTTCAGAAGAATGGCTTAGTGAAATAAAAGCAACCATGCCCGAACTACCGGAGCAGTTGTATCAGCGGTTTGTGAATGAATACTCCTTGCCGGAATACGATGCTCAGGTGCTTACAGAAACCAAAGAAATGGCCGATTATTATCTGGCTGTTTGTGAGTTTTCCTCTAATTATAAAGCGGTTTCCAATTGGATCATGGGACCCGTAAAATCATATTTGAATGATACCGGTGATTCTATTGACAGTTTTCCACTCATTCCTGAAAAACTGTCTGAGTTGATTGAAATGGTGGAGAAGGGTAACTTAAGTTTTGCCAATGCCGCCCAAAAACTGTTACCAGCTTTGCTAAAGAAGGTGGATGAAGACGTATTGAACCTGGCAACCCGCCTTAACCTTATTCAAGACAACGATGAGGGGGCTATTGATAAAATGGTGGAGGAAGTACTTAACGATTTTCCTGCCAAAGTCAAAGAATATAAGAAGGGAAAGAAGGGATTAATTTCTATGTTTATGGGAGAGGTGATGAAAAAATCGCGCGGGAAGGCTGACCCTAAAATGGCCAGTTCATTGTTACAACAAAAACTAAATGAGATATGAAAAAGTGGATAACTTTTGCTTTGCTGGTAGGAATGATTTCTGCTTGTGAACCAGAGAAAGGTTGGCAAGTAACCCTAAGTGGAAAGGTGGGATTTCCTAAAGAGGACGGAGTAATTAAACTGGAGAAATTAAAAGGCATAGTGGAAGGAGAGGAGCAGATCATAACTCTCAGCAAAGACTACACCTACAATCAGAAGGTGAGAATAGAAGAACCAGGGTATTATCGACTCAATTTTTATGGAACCCAGACTGTAGATTTTATCCTTGACAGAAGTGATCTTGAAATCAATGTGGATGGCAATGATCCCAATGGTTTTGTGGAAATTAAAGGATCACCTGATATGGACCTGGTGAACAAGGTGCAGGAGATAACAAGTGAGACGCAGAACCATCCCAGAATGGCAGAACTAAACGATGCATTCAATGCAGCTAGAGCTGACAACGACAGGAGGCGGATGGAAGAAATACAAGAAGAGTACATGGCTTTTTATGATTATGGGATTGATAAAGTTGCTGCTTTATTGAGAGAACAGGGTCCCTCCGTAGCGGTTATTAATTTGCTCAGCGCTTCTAATTTTTTAGACAGAGACAAGTATTTTGATTTGTATCTGCATGTAGCGGACGAATTGAGGCAGGAATGGCCCAATTATGAATTGGCCAAAGAATTCATTGCCACGGTGGATAAAATGAAAGTATTGGCGATTGGCCAGCCTGCGCCTGAAATATCGCTACCTAATCCTGATGGTGAAATAGTAAATCTTTCTTCCCTAAAAGGAAATTATGTTTTGGTGGATTTTTGGGCAAAATGGTGTGGACCCTGCAGGCAGGAAAACCCCAATGTAGTAAGGATGTACCATAAGTATAATGATAAAGGTTTTGAGGTTTTCGGAGTGTCCCTGGATCGTACAAAAGAAGACTGGCTTCAAGGCATTGAAGAGGATGGCCTGGTGTGGACCCACGTTTCTGACCTGAAATATTTTAATTCGGCAGCTGCTGAGTTATACAACATCAGCGCTATCCCATTTTCAGTTTTGATTGATCCTGATGGAATTATTATTGGAAAGAATCTGCGGGGCAAAGGATTGGAGCGAAAACTGGAAGAAGTATTGGGGGATTAAAGAGGTTATCTCGATAGAGATAACCTCTTTCGAGTTGCTAAAAAGAAATGCGTTCAGTTTTATATCCGATAAAAGTGAACACGATACTACCCTTGGACTTATTTACTTTGAGTTTATAAGTTCCGTCTCTGTCGCTCACAGTTCCTTGATGTGTTCCCTCTAAAACAATGTTCATTCCAGCTGTTGGCTTGCCATCTGAATTAAAAACCTGGCCAACCATGTACCGATCACCATTTTCTTCCATTAAGCGACCTGTCACTTTCATTGTCTGTTTACTCCCTTCTATTGGAGGCTCAAGACTAACATTCGCACCACCTTGCTGATTACCCAGGCTAAAGGTGATTGGGAGAACCATTCTTTGTTTAACAGCTTTTCCTCGTTGTTTTGCCGGGTTCCAGGCTGGTGAAAGACGTACTACTCTAAGTGCTTCACTGTTCAGGCTTTCATTCACGCCCTGCTGTATAAGAGGATCAGTGATTGAACCATCCTTCTCTACAACGAACTCAACAAATACCTTTCCTTCAATACCTTTCTTTTTCGCATCTTCAGGATATTGAATTTGAGCAGATAGTTGCTCCTGAAACTTTTGAATGCCTTCCTTGGGTCTTGCAGGGTCTTCGACAATCATGAATAATTCCTCTTGATCTTTTAAATCCAAAACTGAAAGGTCTCTTAATAACAAACCAGTGACTCCTCGGTCAGGAAAGGGATAGGTGTTTAATATGGAATGGGTGGTATACTTGCTTAATTTTTCACGTATCTCGTCATCTGACCCCTCCACGTAAGTATACTTTCCATCAGGGTTCCTGGCTTCCCAAATAGCAATGTCTGCTTTTACTGCTGCGGGTAATTCTGCAACCTGAGAAATGGTGGTGTCATTAATTTCGCTTACAATCTGATCCTGGCAGGCCACCGCCAAAAAAAAGAGTGGGAGCGTTGCGGCAAGTGTCACGATCTTCCAGTTTTTTATATTAGTTCTCATTGTTTTCATCATTTCAATTCGTTTAAATGTAAAAGAATTAGTAAAGTGGTTGGCGAGAACATACCCATTATTTTGTAGTGCCACTTTCGCCAGCAAGTGACAATACCGATCTACATCATGATCATGATCCTTCACCGAGCGCGCATCGGCTTCAAATTCATGTAGTTGAACGAGGGATTTCTTATAAAACTTTATAATAGGATTAAACCAAAACACAATACCCACCAATTGAATCAGTATGGTATCTATTGAATGAAGCCTTTGTATGTGTACTTCTTCGTGTCTTAGCATTTCCTGTTTGTCATCCTCCTCCAATGTGTCTGCTGGATTGAGAAAGATGAAATTGAAAAATGAGAAGATGCCATTGATTTCATCAGACTCAGCAATGGTATATGTTTTCCATGTATAGTGTCGTGATTTTTTAAAAAGCGATATTAGAGATGCTATCCTGATTAAGAATAACACAAGAAGAATTATTGCAATTCCAGCGTACAGATAGTAAATCCATGTCCAACCGAAAGTGCCTTCATGGCTATCTGCGGATGGAGTAATTCCATTGCCGTATACAACAATCTCAGGAAGCCAGGTGGCAGGTACAGCCTGACTTATTGTAGGAATAAAAGGAGTTACGTTCCCAATTGATAGAAGTGGGAAGAGGAGAGAAGCGATCAAGCTGCCCAGTAGAAAACTTCTTTTGAAGGAGAACTGGTTTTCATTGCGGAGGAATAGCCAGTAAATTGTATAGAAAAAGACTATACCAATGTTCACTTCCAGAAAGTAATTCACAAATACATTCATGGTTTTTTGGTTTTGATTTTTTCCAGCTCTTTCACGAGTTGGTCGATGTCTTGTACTTTCAAATTATTTTCCTTGGCGAAGAATGATACAAGGTTGTTGAATGACCCATTGAAGTATCCCGTAACCATGTTGTTCAGATGGAACTGCGTATAATTCTCCCTTGAAATAAGAGGGTAGTATTCATGTGTTTTACCGTAGGCCTTATAACCAATAAAACCTTTCTTTTCCAGGATTCTTACTATGGTTGAAACAGTATTGTAGGCTGGCTTAGGGTTTGGCAATTGGTCTATGATGTCTTTTACAAACGCTTTTTCTAGCTCCCATAAAACCTGCATGATTTGATCTTCTGCTTTGGTAAGTTCTTTCATCCTGTAACTATCTATTACGTTTTATAACTATCTATTACGTTGTAAAACTAAATGTTTAGTTATAAAAAGCAAAATATTTATTCAACACTTGGAATAAGTGCTTATAAATCAACTGCTTGTAAAACAAAAGGAGAGGATATTAGCCCCCATTTTTAGGGCCTCCTGGCGTTTGGATTCAGGGTCGTTGTGGATTCTTCTGTCTTCCCAGCCATTGCCGAGGTCGCTTTCGTAAGAATAGAAGAGCACCAGTCGCCCTTCATAAAAAAGCCCAAACCCCTGTGCCTGTTTTCCATCGTGTTCATGGATTTTGGGCAGACCATTAATAAATTTAAATTTTTGATGATAAATGGGGTGGTCGAATGGTATTTCAATTAATTCCAGTTCTGGAAATACCTTTTTCAATTCTATGCGAACAAATTGATCAAGACCATAATTGTCGTCCACGTGCAGGAAACCGCCCCCAATCAAATAATTTCTTAGATTCAATGCTTCTTCTTGTGAGAAGACCACGTTTCCATGTCCGGTCATATACACGTATGGATAGGAGTATAAATCCGGGCTTCCTACTTCAACATTATCCTCATCGGGTGATAGATTCATCCCCAGCTCTTTGTTACAAAATTCAATCAGATTAGGTAGCGCAGTTTTGTTGGCATACCAGTCTCCACCTCCATTGTACTTCAATTTGGCAATTTTCAGCTGAGCCATTGTCTGGGTTGGGATGGCCAAAAGGCTGATTCCAAAGAGAAAAGTAACGGTATATAACAGCAGGTGGATTCTCATTTATTTTTTAGTCTGTTTAAACCTTTGGCGAAAGTTGAACTCTAACGCATTATAACAAACAAATATCTATATGCAAACAACGAAAAAATATACACTTGGATTACTTCTAGTGTTACTCACCTTGTTTTCCTGTGATGAAGGTGGAGTATTGGAAATCAAAGAAACAGATGAGGTAAGTGTTGAAAACGAGGCCGTCACAGACGCCTACTTTGAAGATGTGGATGACCTTACTATGCTGACCGTAGCCAGTGACGATGCAACGATGGATGGCGGGAAAGTGGCAACTGGTGGAAGAAAAATAATAATTGGAGACTTCAGGTTGGAGTGTGCATCAGTAGAAATTGAACCTGCTGTTGACAGCACACCGTCTCATCCAAAAGGAGTGATTACCATTGATTTTGGAGATGGTTGTGAGGACAAGAGAGGAAATGTAAGAAAGGGTAAAATTATAATAACCTATGATGGCAGAAGGTTTTTACCCGGCTCTTCAATTGTCACTACGTTTGAGAATTATACTATCAATGGCATTTTGATAGAAGGTGTTCGCACCGTCACCAATGTCAGTGGTAGTGTGGAAGAACATCCATTATTCAACATCGTAGTTGAAGGCGGCAAAGCCACCTGGCCTGATGAAACGTTTGCTACTCGTGAATCCAATAGAAACCGTGAGTGGATCAGAGCCAATAACCCACTGAATGATGAGTGGCATGTAACAGGCAATGCTGCCGGCACAAATAGAAATGGGGTTTCATATACTATGGAGATTGCCGAAGCGTTGGTATACAAAAGGGAATGTGCCATTAGTAACCGTATTTTCATGGCAGTAGCAGGCGTAAAGGTGCTTACCACAGAAAATCGTCAGATAACAATTGATTATGGAGATGGTGCTTGTGACAAGTTGGTAACGATTACAATTAATGGAGAATCCAGGGAGGTTGAGGTAAAAGGTAACGTTTAGGGTTGTGATGGATTGAGGGGTTGGTTAAAAGGCCTCCTTTGTGCGAGCAAGGGAGGCCTTTCTTTTTAACAAGAGGGTGTCATTTTCAAGCCGGGAGGGCTAACGGCTTTAACGGTAAGCCTTATATTTGCAGAACCACCAGAAGACACCACTAATATGAAGCAGTATCTTTCTCTTATGCAGGATATTTTGGATACAGGAGTTCAAAAGACCGATCGGACTGGAACCGGAACATTATCCGTATTTGGAAGACAATTGCGTTTCAACTTACAGGATGGCTTTCCTCTGGTGACAACAAAAAAATTGCACCTTCGCTCTATTATATATGAGCTGTTATGGTTTCTCAATGGGGATACGAATATTAAATACCTCAATGACAATGGGGTTTCCATTTGGGATGAGTGGGCTGATGAGAATGGAGAGTTAGGCCCTGTATACGGAAGCCAATGGAGAAGCTGGCCCGCGCCCAATGGCGAATCCATTGACCAGATAGTAAAAGTACTTGATCAAATTAAAAATAAACCAGATTCGAGGAGACATATTGTTTCCGCTTGGAATCCAGCCGAAGTGGATAAAATGGCATTGCCGCCATGCCATGCCTTGTTTCAATTTTATGTAGCTGACGGAAAGCTTTCCTGTCAATTGTATCAGCGCAGCGCAGACTACTTTCTGGGAGTACCCTTTAATATTGCTTCGTATGCCCTCCTTACACATATGGTAGCGCAGCAGTGCGATCTGCAACCAGGAGAATTCGTGTGGACGGGTGGAGACGTGCATTTGTATACCAATCATTTGGATCAAGCTAAAACTCAGCTGTCCCGTGATACTTTTCCATTGCCTCAATTAAAGATGAGCAGGAAACCCAACTCACTTTTCGAATATCGATTTGAAGATTTTGAGATAGTAAATTACCAATGCCATCCGGGTATTAAAGCTCCAATTGCCGTATAATTATTTTGCGTTAGCGGTGAAATCATGGAGATACAGAAGTGGTGTCTCAAAATGACTTGCCTTATTGCAACATGACTTGCCTTATTGCAACGCGTTTACACTTGTCGTTCTGGTATTTCAATTCATTGCAGTGTTCAAATGATAATGGATTGAGAATTTTTAGTCAGGTATGGATGGGGAATTTTCGGACTGCACACAGTTTTTCTCAGCCATGTCAGGCTAAAGTTCTAATATAATGTTCATTTACTTATCCTGTTATTTGTAGTAGATTTAAGTTTTTGGTGAAAAGATTAACTCAATAACAATGGATATTCAAAAAAGTAAAAATGGAACTGCCTCAGTATGGGCTGGTGAATTGGAAGAGTTTTATGAGAGAGCCACCACGCCTCCTATTGTCAACAGTGTTACGTTTGGATATCGCGACCTGGAAGAATGGCATGAAGTAGCTTTGGGCAACAAAGAAGGTCATATTTATAGTAGAAATACCAATCCCACAGTCCAGGTATTTGAGGAAAAAGTAAGGATATTGGAACATGCTGAATCGGCCATTGCTTTTTCTACAGGAATGGCGGCCATTAGCAATACCCTCTTTTCATTATTAGCTCCCGGAGATCGGGTGGTTTCAATTAAGGATACCTACGGAGGAACAAGCAGACTTTTTATAGAATTTTTGCCGGCTATCAATGTGAGTGTGACCCTTTGCGAAACTGGACATCATGAGGAAATGGAAGAGGAAATTGCTAAGGGATGCAAGTTGGTGTACTTAGAGACGCCAACAAACCCTACACTCAAAGTGCTTGACCTGAAAAGGCTAATTAAAGCTGCGAAAGCCGTAAAGGCAATTGTAGTTGTAGACAATACTTTTGCTACTCCTATCAACCAAAATCCGATATTGTTGGGTGCTGATGTGGTGGTACATAGTGCAACTAAATTTTTGGGTGGCCATTCCGATGTGATGGGAGGGGTAGCCTGCGGGAATACAGAACTCATTAAACGAATATTTCAATACAGAGAAATCACTGGGGCATCCCTTCATGCCATGTCAGCTTATTTGTTAGCCAGAGGAATGAAGACATTGGAATTGCGCATTCTGCGACAAAACCAAAGTGCCATGAAAGTTGCTCAATTTTTGAGCTCACATCCTAAAGTAGAAGAGGTATTCTACCCGGGGTTGCCAACGCATAAGGGACATGATTTTGCAAAGGAGCAGATGTCAGGATTTGGAGGTATGATGAGCTTTTCTTTAAAGGGAGGGTATGACAAAGTGAAAAAGTTTTTACCACAATTAAAATTGGTACACCTCGCAGCAAGTTTAGGTTCTGTTAGTTCGCTGGCAGGCCCCCCGCGAACCACAAGCCATGTTGAGTTAACAGAAGCTCAAAGAGCAGAACTAGGAATTCCTGAAAGTTTGATTCGATACAGTGTAGGGATCGAAAATGTAGAAGACCTTATCGAAGACTTGACCCAGGCATTCAATACAATTTGATTACTACGCTAATTGTTTTTTTAGGTCACATCACCAAATAAGAAATTGAAAAAAATAGCTATTGCGATTCATGGAGGAGCAGGAACACTTCTCAAAAAAAACATGACACCAGCGATGGAGCAATCCTATGCGGCAGCGCTTGAGGAGGCCTTAACTGCAGGCCGATTGGTGTTACAGAATGATGGAGATGCCATTAGTGCAGTTGAAGAAGCGGTGAAGCACCTTGAAGATAGTCCATTATTCAATGCAGGTAAGGGATCGGTGTTTACATCAGCGGGCACGCATGAGATGGATGCTTCCATCATGGATGGTAAAACTTTGAATGCTGGTGCACTGTCCATGGTTCGTGGCGTAAGAAACCCGGTGTCCCTAGCGCGGATGATCATGGAAAAATCGGGGCATGTGTTTCTTGCTGGTGAAGGTGCTATGGCTTTCGCCCGGCAAATGAATTGTATGTTCGAACCTGAGGAGTATTTCTTTGATGAATTGCGGTTCCAACAGTGGCAGCAGGTAAAGGGTACTGATGATGTAAAGTTGGATCATTCAGCATTAGACGAAAAGAAATTTGGTACAGTGGGCGCAGTGGCTCTTGACATTGAAGGCAACATTGCAGCCGCTACCTCCACGGGCGGTATGACGAACAAGAAGTTTGGCAGGGTGGGAGACAGCCCAATGATTGGGGCAGGTAACTATGCCAATAATTTAACGTGTGCAGTATCTTGTACGGGCAGTGGCGAATTCTTTATTAGAGGTGTGGTTGCTTATGATGTTTCTTGCCTGATGGAATACAAAGGGCTGTCCCTTCTAGAAGCTGCGGATCATGTAATCAATCATCGCCTTAAAAAAATTGGAGGAGATGGTGGCTTAGTCGCTGTAGATGCAAACGGTAATATTGCCATGCCATTTAATACGGATGGTATGTACCGTGCAAGCTGGAATGCCAACGATGAGAAGCTGATTGCAATCTATTAATAAGGAGCCTAATAAAAGTCGTCATGTAGAGGGAGTACTTCTATCTCTCTATTGTCTAACCTGAACTTATCACCATTTGCCAGAATATGAGTGGTCAGGTTAGACATGGACATGGGTATTCCAATTTTTAATTGCTGGTAGCTATTGTGAGTAAGATTTACCGGGTCCATTACTATCACCATTCCTGAGCCAATCACTCTAAATTCATTACAGTTTTTAATGATGAGCCCAGTGTCTTCTGCTAATCCCACCCCAACTTTGTCAGGATATTTTGCCAATGCCTCTGCCAACCGCCCGAACCTTCCTCTTCTTACAAAATGAGTGTCGATGATCAGTTCCGGAATGAGGCCAAGCCCTTTTTTCATTTTCACTGCTCCTTTTTGTAGTGCTTCTGAACTACTACCTCCAGCAATCATTTCTAAGGACATGGCCATTGCTCCTGCGCTGGTTCCGGCAATCACTATCGGTTCATCCCTAAATCTTTGCATGAGAATTTGATGAAATTCTGTGTCCTTAATTTTATGACTAATCCTTGACTGATTACCACCGGAGAACATGATACAATCGGCCTGTTCAATTAACTGTAGAATCTCCTTCTTGTCAGATTGACTTCTGCGAGTAATTTTCACTACTGATATTTCTGTGCACCCGAGTTTCCCAAAGGCATCTAAATAGTTCTGTCCCACCTCGTCAGGAATATCGGATGCGATCGGGATCACAACCACTTTTGAATGTTTCCCTTTGCTTTCCTGTAAGATATGAGAGAGTATTCCCTTTTTGGTGAAATTGAGCCGGCTACTCCCATTGAGGCCTTTATCTTCATTTCCTCCAATAGGGATGAGGATACCTTTAGTACTACGATCTTCGGTCATTTACTAAAATTTTTTAGAAACCGTAAATTGAAGATAATTTCTCAACAAAATATATATTTATAGAAAATCATCAATCAGGTCACTTTCAAGTTTGCAATATTATGAAGATACGTGAAATCAACGCGATGCGAGGTCCAAATTATTGGTCAGTAAGAAGACACAAGCTTATCGTGATGGTATTGGATCTTGAGAAAATGGAACAGCGACCCACGAATGAGATTGATGGCTTCCTCGATCGGCTAAAAGAAATGTTTCCCACCATGCATAGTCATCGATGTTCTGTGGGTGAACCTGGTGGGTTTTTCCAGCGTGTAGAAGAAGGTACCTGGATGGGTCACGTCATTGAGCATATTGCGCTAGAAACACAATCTTTGGCAGGAATGGAGGTGGGATTTGGAAGAACAAGAGGGTATGGAGAGGTGGGTGTATATAATGTCGTGTTCAATTATATCGAGGAGAAGGTGGGCCGATTTGCGGCAAAGTCTGCTGTACGTATCGCAGAAGCCTTAATTGACAGCAAGCCATATGACCTGGATGCAGATATCCAGGAGATGCGGGAAATCAGAGAATCTGAACGGCTTGGCCCAAGCACCGGATCTATTATTGAAGAAGCAGAAAGAAGAGGTATCCCCTGGATACGATTAAACAGACAGTCATTGTGCCAACTTGGCTATGGCGCCAATCAAAAAAGAATTCAGGCTACTGTCACCAGTCAAACCAGTAGTATTGGTGTGGAGATCGCCTGTGATAAGGAAGACACAAAATTTCTTTTAGAGCAAGCAGAAGTGCCTATTCCTAAAGGGGATATCATTCGCACTGAAGCCGGACTCAAAGAAGCGGTAGAATATGTAAAGTATCCCCTCGTTATCAAACCCATCGATGGTAACCACGGGAGAGGCATTACCACTAATATCAACAACTGGGAAGATGCGTTGATAGCATTTGAAGCAGCTAAAAGAGTTTCCCGATCCGTGATAGTCGAAAAGCATGTGGTTGGAGATGATTATCGACTTCTTGTTATTAACCACAAGTTAGTGGCTGCTGCTAAACGCACCCCTGCTCACGTAATTGGAGATGGTCAATCTACCGTTAAACAACTTGTTGAAGAGGTAAATAAAGATCCGAGAAGGGGGTACGGTCATGAAAAGGTACTCACCCAAATTGATATCAATGACCTCACATTGGGTATATTAAAAGAACAAGGACTAACAGTAGATAGTGTAATCCCGAAAGGGGAGTTTCTGAAGCTAAAAGACACGGCTAACCTAAGTACAGGGGGTACTGCCGAGGATGTAACAGACATCGTTCATCCCCACAATATTTTTATGGCAGAGCGAATATCCAAGATTATCGATCTGGACATCTGTGGTATTGATATCATGACTACTGACATTGGCCAGTCTTTGCCAGATACAGGGGGAGCTGTTTTGGAAGTGAATGCTGGTCCGGGTTTTAGGATGCACCTGGCACCTGCCACGGGTTTACCCCGGAATGTAGCAGCACATGTGGTAGACATGCTTTATCCTCCAGGCGCTACTGCCCGAATTCCAATTATAGCGGTAACAGGAACCAATGGCAAAACAACCACCACGCGTCTGATCGCTCACATGGCGAAGATGAAGGGGTATAAGGTGGGATATACAACATCTGATGGCGTGTACATTCAGAATAGACTGCTGATGGCCGGTGATTGCACCGGGCCTTCCAGCGCTGAGTTTGTGCTTAAAGATCCTACCGTTGATTTCGCGGTGCTTGAATCCGCAAGAGGAGGTTTGCTCAGGGCAGGCCTTGGATTTAAACATTGCGATATAGGAATTGTAACTAATGTGGCGCCCGATCACCTGGGGCTTAAAGGGATCCATACCATAGAGCAGCTGGCAAAAGTTAAGGGGGTGATACCAGAAACAGTTTTACCGGATGGCTATGCAATTCTAAATGCGGATGATGATCGCGTTTATGATATGCGAAAGACAGTGACATGCAATGTTGCGTTGTTCTCTATGGACGAGAAAAATCCTAATATTAAAAGGCATGCCCGTAATGGTGGTTTACATGCTTTGTACGAGAATGGCTACATCACTATTTGTAGAGGTGAGTGGAAGATGAGGGTTACCAAAGCCGTAAATGTACCATTGACATTCGATGGAAGGGCAGCCTTCATGATTCAAAATGTGCTTCCTGCCGTATTGGCCGGATATATTAGAGGATTTTCCATAGAAGATATCAAGGTTGCTATTGAATCCTTTATTCCTTCACCCTCACAAACGCCAGGTCGCTTAAATCTTTTTACCTTCAAAGATTTTCAAATCATGTTGGATTATGCGCATAATGCTGCAGGATTGAGGGCATTGCAAAAGTTCGTGGAAAAGATGGAAGGCACTCCTAAAGTTGGAATTATTGCAGGCATCGGGGACAGGCGTGAAGAAGACAATAACGAAATAGGGAAGGTGGCTGCAGAGATGTTCGATGAAATCATCATTAGGCAAGACAAACACTTAAGAGGCAAGACGGCAGACGAGTTGATTGGAATGATAAGCGCAGGGATTAAGAGTGTGGATCCTAAAAAGAAGGTGACCATTATACCCTCTGAAAAGGAGGCTATCACTTTTGCTATTAAGAATGCCGTTAAAGGTTCATTAATTGTTTTAAGCAGCGATGTGGTGCCGGATGCGCTTAATCTTGTTATGAAGTTTAAGGAGGAGGAATCCAATAAGCTGTATGAGATTACCAAAAAAGATATTCCCAATTTGGTGTAGCGGTGTTTAGACCATGTTACTGATTTGAATTTTTGAGGAAAGCGCTTACTTTTAGATTGTGGAGTGGTGTACTTCCTATCTATTTTAACCCAAGTTATATGGTCTAGAGGTGGTTACTCATTGTCTAGTCATTTGATTTACTAGTGGTAGGTGTGTATTTTTAAATGAATTTGACTAATTCTACTCTTGCATGAATTTAAACTGGTGCTGTAAAGGTTTAATGATTCTGCTACTATCCTCCGTAGTGGGGTCAGTCTTCGGTGCAGAGTTATTCCGAAAACAAACAGGAACTGTCTCGTTAACAGGAACCTCGGTGAGTGTCCCCATTCAGCGAATTTGCATGAACAGATCTTTTATGGTTTTTTCTATAACCATTGATAATGCGAGCCCGAGCAATGCTCTTGTTGGGGGTGAGATAGCAAGTACTACAACATTAAACTTTGAACGAGATGGCTCCGCAGGAACAGCTACAATAAAATGGCAGGTCTTTGAGTTTGCTAGTGGAGTTACTGTGCAACATGGATCCTCAACCAACGTAGGTAATACAGCTGTGGGTATAACTGCGGTCGATTTAACAAAAAGTTTTGTTATCGCTACTGGAAGAAATGACGGCTCTCAATTTGGAAGTGATGATAGCTTTTCAGCCAATCTTACAACAACAACTAATTTACAGTTGGTATGCCCGGGAAATACTTATACTGAAGTATTCTGGCAAGTTGTTCAATATGACGATGTAATTGTAAAGAAGATAACAGGATCAATAGCCGGAGGTAGCACATCAGGAACTTCAACGATAACACCAGCTGTCACCAATTTGGCTAAAACAATGGTAATTAGTAATCATACGATAAGCGGTAATGTAAACGCTGCTGATCTCCCTCGAACGGAACTCACCAACGCCACCACTGTAACGTATACCCGAACTGGTAATGTAGCTACAATGAACTTTGTCACCTATGTAGTAGAGTTTACTGATCCAACAACGGTCACAAGAGGTACACAATCTTTCGCATCTACTGTTACAACTCAGAATGCATCTATATCGGCATCAACAACTACTTCAGGAATTATCTCTCCAGGAAATCATGCCAGACAAGGAAGTACAAGCTTTACTGCTGCTGATAATGTCGGTCACGTCTGGTTTACTTATGAAATTACAAGTAATTCAAATTTATTAATTGAACGTGCCACAGGAACAACTGGAGGAAATTCAACAGCGGAAGCACCTTGGCAAATTGTTACTTTTTCAAATATTGGAACGACTTACTACTCCTTTGCCAGTGGTGCTTGGGAATCGAACTCATCGTGGAGTTTAACCTCAGACGGATCTTCAGGTGCTGTTGCAGCGGGAGACTTCCCAAGTATGTTGGATAATGTGGTCATCCGATCTGGGCATAACATTACCATTAACAATGTGGCAGACAATGGATATTGTGGTATTTCACCTAACAACCTGAATCGATCTAATGTAAGCACATTCACGGGTTCAGGGGATGCCATGTTCTATCATTTGGGAGATATTATCATTTCCAACGGAGGAATACTCACTTCTACTGAAGAAGTTATGTTGGAAGGATATACGCATATAGATGCCGGAGGAACGCTTAATGTGAATGAAGATATAGTGAATCTGGGTTACCTGGAGGTTTCTGCCTCAACCACTTTTAGTAATACAGACGATTTGATTTTATCAGGAAATAGCATAACCATAATTAACAATACGTCAACTGGCTTTGATGATATTTACATAGATCACACCAATGCCACATTATGTGGAACGGGTGTTATGAATATTGGAAATGGAAGCCCAGACCCAACCATTCAATATTTTAATGGCGCCTCTTTAAATCAAATATGTAGTTCATTTACGGTGACTTGTAGCACTAATTGCCCTGGAGGATTTCCTATGACCGGCACTGGTAATTTTTCTTCTGGTAATTCCGGTCCGGGAGGTGTTGGAGATCAAAATACTAATGAGATTTGGTTAATGGCTGATAAGGGTGCGTATACAGATGCAGGGATTACTCTAGCCGCAGATTTAAATACGGTTCAACGATGGCATGATAATTCAGGTAACGGAAGAAATGCATTTCAAAATACTGCTGGCAATAGACCCATTTACAGGACAGGGCAGGACAACGGATTTCCTGCGCTTCAATTCACTGGAAACCTTTTTATTGACAGCCCATCCTTAGGAATCGCAGGAACGAGTGATCTTACATATTTTATAACATTTAAGGATACCCAAACAGGTTTGGGAGGAATAAATGATGGAGGTGGGCACTACATTTTGGATCGGACAACAGCCACCAATGAATTAATGTCCTTAAAACCGATTACGGGAAATGTATATACACTCCAAAAGAGAAGTAATGCCGGAACTGGACTTGGAGGGCCAGCTTCAACAACAGTTATAAATACCAATATCAAATGGGTAGAAATGACTAGAGACAATGGCACTGCGTATAATTTCTTTTACAATGGTGTTTCGGAGAGTTCGTTGGCTGATGGAGATGGTAATCTTACTCCACCTGCAATGAGAATTGGAAGGCATGCAACTTCTAACAACGGAGGGCTAAGAGGCTTTATCCATGAATTATTTGTGTATTCAAGTCTTGTGAACAATGCCCAACGTGTTCTTATTAATAATTATTTATCTGCAAAATACGGTGTTTCGCTATCAGTAAATGATGTATATACCATGGATAACCCAGTTAATGGTGATTACGATGCTGAGGTCGCGGGTATAGGACAGTCCTCGGATGGATCTTATCATAAGGATGCGAAGGGGAATGGCGTAGTTCGTATGTGGAACCCAAAAGGTCTTTCTAATAGTGAATTTCTGATGTGGGGGCATGATAACACCGCTTTGAATAGCTCCACAACTGCCGTAGGTACGGCTGTGGATGGCACTGTTATTCAGGAAAGATTGAGTAGAATATGGAGGGTGAGTGAAACCGGAGACGTGGGCACTGTTTCAATTTCCTTTGATTTTAGTGGAGTAGGAGGTAGCCCCTTAGGTTCTAACCTTCGACTTCTGATTGATAGGGATGGCGATGGTTTTGCAGATAATGATGTGACACCAATCGCAGGCTCAGTGTCAAATGGTATTGCTGTATTTTCTAATGTTAATTTTCAGAATGGAGATCGCTTTACATTAGGCAATACCGATGCTTCCTCCCCCTTGCCAGTTGAACTTGTGATGTTCAAAGCAAGTCCGTTAAGAGATGCAATAAAATTGAATTGGACTACGGCTTCTGAGCTAAACAACGACTACTTTAACATTGAGCGATCCTCAGATGCCGAACAATGGGTGTCAATAGCAACAATTGCCGGAGTTGGAACTACCAATGAAACAAACACCTATGAGACCATGGACTACCAGCCCATTGAAGGTGTATCTTACTACCGCCTAAAGCAAACGGACTTTGATGGAAAGATTTCATTCTCTCCTATTGAGCGGGTTGACTTTGTAGGTCAAAACTCAATTCAAGTTTTCCCCAATCCTTCAGATGCCATTTTTCACCTGGCAAATTCTGCTCAATTGGATATTGAAAGCATAAAAGTGCTAAACAATCTTGGGCAGATAGTGTTTCCTGTAATAAGGAAGGATGAGAATATTATGATTGATTTGAGCCATCTATCTTCTGGTATCTATATTTTACAGGTGTGGAATGGCACATTTCTAAGCAATGCCAGGTTGATAAAAAGAAATTAACCTGCCTTTAGAAAGGGCTATTCCACTACAACTGCTATTTTTGCCACCGAGGAAAAAAAATACCCCAATCTGTCGTCCATCCCAAGCTAAAATCCGTATTGATACTATGCCAGAGAAAAGTAGTGTTTTTGATATGATAGGGCCTATTATGATAGGGCCATCGAGTTCTCATACTGCTGGAGTGGTAAGGATTGCGAGAGCCGCAGTTGCCATTTTGGGTAATATCCCCGATGAAGCCGAAATTACTTTTTATAATTCATTTGCCAGAACCTATGAGGGACATGGAAGTGACAGGGCGATAATCGCTGGTCTCCAGGATTTTAAAACAGATGATAAGCGGATCAAGGATTCTCTTGATCTGGCCAAAAAAGCAGGTCTTAAATACCAGTTTAAGTCAATTGGCAATGCGTCTACTTTTCACCCTAATTCTATTAAGGTGAAATTAAAAAAAGGGGATAGAAAGATTGATATTCTTGGTGAAAGCAGAGGAGGGGGAATTGTAAACATTGCAGAAGTAAATGGTTTTAAGGCTGATTTTACCACCTCCAACCACACCCTGATCATTTATGCTGACGATGTAAAAGGAAGTATCGCCTTCATTGCCAGTGTGATAGCCAATGATCAATGTAATATCGCTACCATGTCGGTTTCCCGCAAAGGAAAAAATGACATGGCCTGTCTGGTCATAGAAATGGATTCTGGAATAAAAGATGTAACATTTACCTACTTAAATAGTCTTAGCTGGGTAAAGGAAGTGATATATATCCCTGAAATTGCTTAGTCGTATGTTGAGATTTTTATTGATTTTTTTTATAGCCTTTACAACCACGTACAGTTCCTTCGGGCAGGATGAAAATGAAGAAAAAGAATGGACGTTACAAGAATGTATAAAAGTAGCATTGGATAACAATCTCAATGTAAGGCGGGGGTTGTACAATGTTGAAAGTTTTAAAGTAGGATTATTTCAATCCAAGATGTCCTTTTTACCTACCCTGAATGCAGGATCATCATACGGTCAAAATTTTGGACGTGCAGTCAATCCTGTTAGCAACACATTTGTTAACAGGAATTCATCCAACATAAACATACAAGCAAATTCATCCCTGACTTTATTTAATGGCCTTCGGCTACAAAACAGTTTCCGCCAAAGTCAAAGAGATTACCAGGCATCGGAACAAGATCTTGAAAAGGCCAAAAATGATGTGACCATCAATGTAGTGACGTTGTATGTAAATGTCATTTTCAATCAGGAGCTGTTTGAGAATGCCAATTATCAATTGAATTCCAGTCAGCAGCAATTGGAAAGGATCAAAAAGCAAGTGGCTGTCGGAGGGCTGCCCAAAGGAGATGAACTCAACCAGGAAGCACAGGTAGCCACCAATGAAGTAAATTTGATTAATCAGGAAAATGCGCTTAATTTTTCTTTATTACAACTTAAGCAAGCGATGCAATTACCTGGGTCTACACCTATGAAAGTACAGGTGCCTGATTTAGAATTGGAAGATTTGATTTTAGATGCGAACCCGGATGTGGCCTATGAGATGGCCCTGCAGAATATGCCGGAAATTAAAAGCGCTATGCTGAAAGTAGAAAGCGCAGAGCTGGCATTGAAGGCAAGTAAGGGAGGGTTGTATCCGAGGCTTAGCCTCAATGGATCAGCAGCATCCAACTACTCAAGTGCATCTGACCAACCATTTGCAGTTCCTGTTGGTGATTTTACTAAGACACAGATAGGTCAGGTAGCAGGGACAAATGAACCAGTATATAGCTTCAGGCAGGAAAACACAACAATAGTATCGGAAGGATACAGTCAGCAAGATCAGCTTAAGGATAACCTATTTAAGCAGGTCAATCTATCTTTGTCTATTCCTCTTTTTAATGGATGGCAAAACAAGGCAGGAGTACAGCGGGCTGCTATCAATAAAGAAATAGCGGACATCACTGTTCAGGAGACCAAGAATGGATTAAGACAAACGATTGAAACTGCTTACAACGATGCACTGGCTGCTTTAAGGAGCTATTCATCCTCTCTGCGGCAGGTAAATGCCAGAGAGGAGGCATACCGTATGTCCAAGCAAAGATTTGAGTTAGGTGCTATTAACTACTTTGAGTATCAAATTTCTGAAAACGATCTTTTTCAGGCTAAATCTGATTTGGCTCGTGCCAAGTACAACTTTATTTTCAAAAAGAAAATTCTTGATTTCTATCAGGGCAAACCTGTTGATTATTAATTCTATTTTATAATTCGAACGAATGGCAAAGCAAAAGCGAAAATCAAATAAGCTTATTTACATCCTTATTGGGGCTGTATTAGTAATAATTGTTTTCATCGCTGTGGGAAAATCACAGGGGTGGATTGGAAAGGGAAAGGAGATTGAAGTAGAATTAGCCAAGACAACCAAAACTACTATTACTGAGAAAGTAAGTGCTTCCGGAACGGTGCAACCAGTCACAGAAGTGAAGCTTGCACCAGAGGTGTCTGGTGAAATTATTGAACTCAATGTGGAAGATGGTGATTCAGTGCAGTTGGGGAAGGTATTGGTGAAAATAAGACCAGACGTATGGTTGAGTCAGTTAGAGCGATCAGAAGCTACTTTGAACCAACAAAAGGCAAATGTTGAGTCTTCAAAAGCCTCATTGTCAAGAGCGGAAGCTACCTACATGCGTTCAGAGCAGGAGTATAATAGACAGAAAAAACTTTGGGATGAAAAAGTGATTTCTGAGGCGGAATGGCAATTGGCACAACAGAATTTTAAGATTGCGAAAAATGACCTGGAGTCGGCAAAACAATCTCTTGAAGCCGCAAGATACATTGTGAAAAGTACCGAGGCCAGTGTGCAGGAATCGCGCGAGAATGTAAGGAGAACAACAGTTGTTTCTCCTATGAAGGGGGTGATTTCAAAATTGAATGTAAAGCAGGGAGAGCGGGTAGTGGGTACAGCACAGATGGCGGGTACCGAGATGTTGAGGATTGCGGACTTAAACTTGATGGAGGTGAGGGTGAATGTGAATGAAAACGATATTGTCCGTGTGCATTTGAAAGATACGGTGCAGATCGAGGTGGATGCCTACAGCAATACCGATAAGGAGTTTAAGGGGATCGTCACCAATATTGCGAATACAGCCAAGGACAAGCAATCTGCAGATGCGATTACTGAATTTGAGGTGAGGATACTGATCCTTCAGTCTTCTTATGCAGATCTTGTTAAAGAGGGCAACAGGTATCCTTTTCGTCCAGGGATGACGGCCAATGTTGAAATCCTTACTCAGACTAAATATGATGTATTGTCGGTGCCTCTTGCTGCTGTAACAACAAGAAGCCCTGATGATAAAAAGGAAGATGAGAAAGCCAGCGAAGGCAGCAACGAGCGCCAGGTTGTGGATGAAAGCAAAAAGCAACAGAAGCGGGAAGATAAAATTGTTGTTTTTGTTAACGAAAACGGTAAAGCAAAAATGGTTGAAGTAAAAACCGGCATCAGTGATTACGATAACATTGAGATTATTTCAGGCGTAACCACTTCTTCAGAAGTAGTAACAGGTCCATTTCTTGTTGTTTCAAAACGTTTGAAGGACGGAGATGAAATTGTGCAAATGAAAAAGAAGGAGGATGAAAAAGACAAAGAGGACTAACTAATCTTATCACACGCTTAAAGGCCTTCTCAAAATTTTAATATTCCATCTCTACGGATGTGGGAGATGCCTTTTTTGGTTACTTCAAAACACCTTTTGCATAGGAGACCTATTTAAGCCTCTGGTGCTTCACAAATCCCTTTTCTCACCCTATATTTATAATACCAAATTAGGACAGATGAGGATTGGTTTTGACGCTAAACGCCTGTTTAACAACTTCACAGGGCTGGGAAATTACAGCCGCTTTGTGATGAAAGCGTTGTTGGAGCATTATCCAGACCATTTCTATACCTTATACAGTCCCAAAGTAAAAGATCATCAGGAAACTCACGAGTTCCGCACGAACCCAAAACTATTGGTGAGAACGCCTCCAAAATGGGTAAAAGGTTCTGGCTTTGGTAGTTTCTGGCGTTCTGTCAACCTGGGCAATATTGCATTTAGAGATGGGATGGATGTTTTTCATGGATTGAGTAACGAGTTGCCGGTTTCAAAACCAAACGGATTGAAAACAGTGGTTACAGTTCATGATTTGATTTTTATTCGATATCCTAAACTCTATAAGAAAATAGATGTAAATATCTATAAAAGAAAAATTACCAACGCTTGTAAAACCGCAGATAAGATCATAGCCATTAGTCATCAAACCTCACGTGACTTACAGCACTATCTAAAGGTTCCTAAAGAAAGAATAACGGTTATCTATCAAGGATGTAATTCTATTTTTAAAATAAAAGCATCTGATGAGGAAATAGAAAAAGTGAAAACAAAGTACAACCTCCCTGATCAATTTGTGTTGACGGTAGGCACTTTGGAACCTCGTAAAAATGCGCTTCTTCTTCTTCGGGCTGCAGCCCAAACAAAGGAGAAAATTCCTGTGGTTCTTATAGGTAAATCTACTTCTTACCAGAAGCAGTTAGATAAGTTAATAGAAGAGGAGAGTTTGAAAGACAGAGTTCATTTCATTCATCATGTCGATTTAAATGACTTGCCAAAAATTTACCAATCCGCGAAAATTTTTGTTTATCCCTCCCGGTTTGAGGGTTTTGGAATTCCTATCGTTGAAGCCATTGCTTCAGGGGTTCCGGTAATTGCCGCCCGCGGCTCCTGTCTGGAAGAGGCGGGAGGGCCTTCTTCAATATATGTTGATCCGGACGAGGACAAGGAGTTGGCCTCTGCTATGGATCGATTATTAAATGATGCTGCCGAATGCAGGAAAATGGTCGAAGCCTCCAAAGAATATATCAGGCAATTTGAACCTAAGCCTATTGCTGATAAGTTGATGGAGGTGTATAAAGAAGTAATGACTTAGAATTGTTGCAGGTGGGAGTATACCCTATGCACAGGCAAGCCCATTACTGTAAAATAGGATCCCTCTATTTTGTCAATGGCCACCATACCAATCCCTGACTGCGATTTTGTTAGCGTTTTATTCACAAGGTCTGATCTTTTGATGCTTTTTAAAAAATCCAATTCTTCCTGGGAACAGGGATTCATTCCGGCAGGCAGACAGTCTTGTGCACCATAGGCACCTGCCTTGTCGAAAGGTTGAAAGTGATCTACGTAATGGACTATTTCTTCTTCACGTAATTTTTTAAAAGTGACTTTAGTACTGTCGTCAAAACAATCCTTTTTTGTCTTGCTTAGCAAACACACAGCCGTGATTACTGTATGCGTTTTTCCTGATAACTGAGTGAGCATGGCGATTGCATCCACTCTGTCTTTTGGTTTGTTTAGGATTTGACCATCGAGAATGACTACGGTATCCGAGGCGAGAATCACCTCATCCTCCCTGAGTTTGTGTGCAATTGATTGGGCCTTCTTTTCGGCAAGAAATCCGGGTACTTCATTTACCGGCATTGAAGGTGAGAACGATTCATCTCCTTCAGGCTTATCAAGTGTAAAATCAAATCCCGCCTCTTTCATGAGGAATTGTCTGCGTGGACTGTTAGAAGCCAGTATAAGCCGGTGTTTGAAATTCATCTTCTTTAATTGAACTGAAAAGAAACCCGCAAATTACTTTAGGATAAAAATAAGTTGATTTTTGCGGCATAGTAAACCCGCTGGAACAAACCGCTTTCACTTCTTCAATCGAAATCTCCTGAGTAATTATTGCCATTTGGGCTTCCGACTTAATCACCTTGGTAAGGCAGTCGGTAAAGCTTCTGTCAAAGACTACTTTATCCGATGTCGTTT
The DNA here is from genome assembly GCA_002344795.1 of Flammeovirgaceae bacterium UBA2338. GTDB lineage: Bacteria > Bacteroidota > Bacteroidia > Cytophagales > Cyclobacteriaceae > ELB16-189. The sequence goes on from DDUM01000080.1 coordinate 38,274, forward strand.
GCTCTTTGCCGGGGATGCCAAAAATTTTTTCAATGATGAAATAATGAAGCACAGTAAGGTCAAGCTGCTTTACTACTTCAGGAAAAGCCCATTTCATTTTGGAAAACGATTCCGGCTTTAATCTGACTTTCACTGCGTTATCTTTAAACAACAAACCAAAGGCCCACTTTTTACCCATTATGATTTCGTTGATCGTATCAGCGCTTTCAACAGGCTTTATGATAAAATCCTCTGAAAATCTTTCTAAAACTTCCTCTTCATTGAACTCCGAAATCCCATTGATAAGGCGATGGGTAGGGAGTATGCGCAAATCGTCAGCCTCCGTATTGGTAAAGTACATGAGATGAAAGTTGTATCCTTCATTGCCTGTATGATTCGGGTTGGCAGCTATTTGCTGCTTACGGTAAGACAGAGATCCTTCATAACGATGGTGTCCATCTGCCAGAATTATTTTTTTACTGGCTATCAAACCTATGAATTGCCTGATGGCCTTCGCGTCATGAATTACCGCGAGCACATCTCGTACTCCCTGATAGTCTTCTGTTTCATAAATGGGATGGGTAATGGCCTCATCCATATACTTTTCCAGTGTGTATGTTTCGTCAGTGTACAAGCCATGTGTGGGGCTGGCATGCATTTGTAGCTTGTCCAATAACTCCACCCGGTCGTTGACGGCCTTTGGCATCGTATTCTCATGCCGCATGATTTCGTTTTCACTCCAGTCATAAGCCCGAACGTGCGCAATGAAACCCTTACGACAAAACTCCTTTGCAGATCCTGCCAGTTTAAAATATTGGTAGTAGACATAAATGCCCGGCAGCTTGTCCTGAACAATCACACCATCCTGTTTCCATATAGAAAGCTTTTTGGCAGCTTCTTCTGAGGGATGATCTCCCAGGGGCACGGAGATATGGATACTGTTATTGGGATTTTGATAAAGTACTTTCCTCTGTTTTTCAGAAACTACATCGAATAGAGGAGACGTGAGTTTATCAATGGATTTGGCCAGGGTAGGATTATAGCGCCAGGCACGAATAGGTTTAATTTCGGCCATCCACTAAAGTCTGTTTTTCTTCCATTTGTTTTGTCCTGTTGATTGGGCAGGAACGGCCACACTCTTTTTAGCTTGATCGAGTAACGTAGCTGCCAATACCCCCGCCAGTTGCCGTTCTTCTTCAATGCCTTCTGTTTGGAGTACCTCTGGTGTAAAATATTTTTCCACAAACTTGGTGTCGAAGTTACCAGAACGAAATGCTTCATGCTCCATAACAAACTTGCAAAAACCAAGCGTGGTCTCTATCCCCGTGATCTCGTACTCATTGATCGCACGAATCATTTTGTCTATCGCATCTTCTCTTGATTCCGCATGACAAATCAATTTGGCAATCATAGGGTCGTAGTAGAAGGGAATGGTCATTCCTTGCTCAAAACCATCGTCTACGCGGATACCATGTCCCTGCGGGCGAATGTACGTTTGAAGTGTACCTATATCGGGTAAGAAGTTATTGGCAGGATCTTCCGCATATACGCGTACTTCGATCGCATGCCCATTGATGTGTAAGTCTTCTTGTTTGAATGGAATGTCTTCTCCCTGTGCTACTTTGATTTGTAGTTTGACCAAATCAAGTCCGGTTATTTCTTCAGTAACAGGATGCTCTACCTGCAAGCGCGTATTCATTTCCAGGAAATAGAAATTCATTTTTTCGTCCATGATAAACTCTACCGTACCCGCTCCATAATAGCCACACGATTTGGCTACGTTGATTGCGGCTTCCCCCATGGATGCCCTCAACTCAGGCGTAAGAATAGCAGAAGGTGCTTCTTCAATTACTTTCTGGTGTCTTCTTTGTATGGAGCATTCCCTTTCGAAAAGATGTACGGTGTTTCCGGCATGGTCTCCAAAAATTTGAAACTCAATGTGGCGAGGAGAACTCACAAATTTCTCAATAAACACGGAGCCATCTCCAAAAGAGGATTTGGCTTCACTGATGGCGCGATCCATTTGTTCTTCAAAAGATGCTTCGTCTTCGACTACACGCATCCCTTTGCCACCACCTCCGGCACTGGCTTTTATGAGTATAGGGTATCCAATTTCTTTGGCTACTTTTTTTGCTTCCACAATATCATCAATGGGCTCACTGGTGCCCGGAACCAACGGCACATTAAACTTTGCCACTGCTTCTTTGGCTGCCAACTTGCTGCCCATGATTTCGATTGCTTCGGGTGATGGCCCAATGAAAATGAGACCAGCCTCTTTTATCTTTATGGCGAACTCTTTATTCTCAGAAAGAAATCCATATCCAGGGTGAATAGCATCTGCGTTGGTTTGTTTTGCGGCAGCTAATATTTTATCAATTCTAAGGTAAGATTCGGACGAAGCAGGTGGTCCAATACAGATGGCTTCATCTGCAAATCGCGTATGTAAGGCATTTCGGTCGGCTTCACTGTAAACGGCTACTGTAGCAATTCCCATCTCTTTTGCACTTCTCATTACCCGTAGGGCAATTTCTCCCCTGTTTGCTACTAATAATTTCTGTATTTTATGCATCGGTTTCACGGTCTCGAATTGCAATGCTAAGGATTAATCCTAAAATTGTCATCAAGGAATGACAATTTTGCCCTTTGGTGATGATTAATGACAAAATCGTCAATACTTAATGTAAAAAGCCTTTTGATTGTTTTGAGTTGTTTGTAGAAAAATAAATTGCTTTTGACTTTCAATTAATAGTGGGAGGTTTTGATCCACGGAAGTCGTTATGAGATAGCGATATATCAAATTCCAAGAGAATGATTAGTCACTGTGAAGGATAGACTTTTTTTTATATTTTTGCGGCACTTTTTAACCCTATAATACATGGTTGATTTATTCGAAAAGCTTAAAATGGAGGCTGGAGCTCTGGCTAAATATTCTCACCTTCCAGATGATTACTTCTTTTTTCCGAAGTTGGAGGGCGAAATAGCGCCACGAATGAAATTCAATGGTAAAACTGTGCTCAACTGGAGTTTGAACAACTACCTGGGGCTGGCCAATCATCCGGAAGTAAGAAGGGTAGATGGTGAGTCTGCTGTACAGTATGGAATGGGGTCGCCAATGGGAGCCAGAATGATGTCTGGTAACTCCTTGAATCACATCGAATTTGAGCGCCAACTGGCTGAATTTGTGCAGAAAGAGGATGCCATGTTGCTTAATTATGGCTATCAGGGTGTGGTATCTATAATTGATGCTATGGTGGACAGGAAGGACGTGATTGTATACGATGCAGAATCACACGCCTGTATTATAGATGGGGTGAGGTTGCATATGGGAAAACGATTTGTGTTTCCACATAACAACATGGAGAACCTCGAAAAACAGCTTATAAGAGCTACTAAAATCGCCAATGAAACAGGTGGAGGGATTCTGGTAATAACTGAGGGTGTTTTTGGAATGTCCGGTGATATGGGCAACCTGAAGGGTATTTGTGAGCTGAAGAAAAAATATAATTTCAGACTTTTTGTCGATGATGCCCACGGATTTGGAACCATGGGTAAAACAGGAGCTGGAGCGGGTGAGGAGCAGGGAGTTCAGGATCAAATTGATTTGTACTTCTCCACATTTGCTAAATCAATGGCCAGTATTGGAGCCTTTGTAGCAGGAGATAAAAGGATAATAAAGTATCTGCGCTATAGCGTAAGATCCCAAATTTTTGCAAAAAGCCTGCCCATGCCATTGGTGCTTGGGGGTATCAAAAGGCTTGAGTTATTGCGGACGCAACCAGAATTAAAGGCGAATTTGTGGAAAATTACCAATGCCATGCAGTCTGGATTGAAGGAACGTGGCTTTTATTTGGGGAGCACCCAATCGCCTGTTACCCCGGTACTCTTTAAGGGTGGTGTAGGTGAGGCCGCCAACATGGCCATGGACCTTCGGGAGAATTACAGTATTTTCTGCTCTGTAGTGATCTATCCCGTTGTGCCTAAGGA
>DDUM01000057.1 GCA_002344795.1 Flammeovirgaceae bacterium UBA2338
ACCATCATAGATTAATGCACCATTTGCACCCAGTGTAATGGCAAACCTTTTGGCCGCCTGTTTCAATTTTTCGCGGGCATCACGGATATTGTCTGTCTCACTAAACATGAGCGCCTCCTCTTCATTGCAAAAAAGCAGATCAACACTTGCGCCTACTACTTGTTCGAAGTTCTTTGAGAAAAACCGCACCATGTTGGGGTCAGAAAAAGTCAAAGCAGTATTCACTCTATTTTTTTCGGCTATTCTCTTGGTTTCCAATAATGCTTCCATCCCACTGGGGCTCGACACGAGGTAGCCCTCCAGGTATGCATAAGTAGAGCTTATTATGGCTTCCTCATTTATCTGGTCAACGGACATGAACGAACTTATTCCTAAAAAAGTGTTCATCGTGCGGTCGGCATCTGGAGTTGTCATTACAAGACATCTACCCGAATGACCTTGCGGACAATCTTCATAGCTTAAATTGGTATCCACACCATTGCGTTTCATGTCTTCCAAAAAAAATTTCCCAAGTTGATCCTTGGCCACCAGGCATGAGTAATAGCTTTTCCCACCAAACTGATTGACTCCGATTACCGTATTGGCTGCAGAACCGCCAGCCGACATTCGGCTTTTCTCCATGTCAATGGCTTTCATCAGTTGTTGCTGACGTTTTTCATCCACCAAAGTCATCACCCCTTTCTCCACTTCATTTTTTACAAAAAAATCGTTGTCCACTTCGGTTACAATATCTACCAGGGCATTACCAATGCCGTATACATCATACTTTTTACTCATAAAATCATTTTTTATTCAGTATGCAAGATTACTGAATTCGTTCTTTAGAAATAAGAAACAAGGCAGGAGTTTACTACTTGTTCTTAGGTACAATGTTCAATGTATTTGTATACTGTTTGGCGCGATCAGGGTAGTCCGTGATAAAACCATCTACTCCCATTCCCTTTAATGATAACATTTCCGAAATTTCGTTTACCGTCCAGGGAATGACTTTTATATTTCTTTCATGCAATTCCATCACCTTTTCCTGATTGATGTTGCGATAATAAGGTGAATAGATATTCGGGTTGAATCCGAGTTCTTCCAGGTGTGCTTTTACAGATCTTTTGTTCTCCACCAATGCTGCTAATCTTATGTTGGGATATTTTTCATGCCAGTACCTCAACACACGAAAATCAAACGATTGAATAACAATCCGATCCAACGGAAGGTATTCATCCAGTAATTTGTAAACCCTATCCGAAAATTCTGCTGGCGCAGGATGAAACTTTCCATCTCCATCCTCACCTGATTTTATTTCGATATTATAATCCACCTCAAAACGAGTGTAGCTCTTTATATGATCCTCAATCGCCACAATAACATCACTTAGCAATGGCTTGGTCACACTCATTTTCACCTGTTCCGGGAACTTGCTATTTCCCAATGAGCCACAATCAAATTGTTTGACTTCCTCATAAGTCATTTCATAAATATTGAAATCCCTTTCTTCTCTTTTAGTATAAGCATTACCAGATGGGTCAAGGCAAATATCAGATGACATCCACGGCTCGTGGGAAACAATGATTTGACCATCTTTTGTAATTGCTAAATCCATTTCAACAGTAGTGACCCCGGAATCAAGTGCCGTAATAAACGCAGGAATTGTATTTTCAGGCATGAGGCCTCTTGCGCCCCTATGGCCTTGGACATCAAAAGTGGGAAGTTTTTTTTGGGAGAAGGCTATTAAAGGGAACATGGTTGCGAAAATCAGAACAGCTGGCATCAATCTCATGATTCAAAGATAAAATTAATCTATGAATGAATTGCTCAAAAAAAAGGAGCCCCGATGGTCTCCCTTTTTACTTTTCTAGGAATGATTAGATCTTAATACCAAAACAAATCCCAGTCCTCAAGCCAAATCCATCAAAAGCTCCTGTATCGAATGTATCACTACCTGATGAATAAGATGGCCCAAGGAAAATATCCAGCACTACTTTTTCTTTAAATACTTCCCATTTTCATCTCTTAGGAGTTTTTCGCTATTAAAATTAGCAGTAATATTATCTTGCCCTTAAGTATCCTTATCCATTCTATTATTCTTCAATCAACACTCCCATCTTGCCCATCTGATAATCACGCATGGCCTCCATAATTTGAGTTTGTGTATTCATCACAAAAGGCCCATGAGAGACCACTTCTTCATCAAGTGGCACTCCTGTTAAAAACAAAATACGTGTATCTTCTAATGCCTCCAGTGAAATGGCATCTCCATCATTTTTGAAATGAACCAGGTGCAGTTCCTCTACCTGACCAAATCCATCAACATTTAACTTACCATCCAATAAATAAATCATTGCATTGTGATCTGTTGGAGTAGGGATTGAAATTTTACCTCCTTTTTTTAATTCAAGCGTAGCAGCATTGACAATGGCCTGGGATGGGATTGTGCCTTTCACTCCCAATACCTCTCCCGAAAATATACGAACATTTACTTTTCCATCTTCGCTTGTTTTGGTGGGTGCCTGCTCTGCACATAACGGATGGTATGCTGGCTGATCCATTTTATGCTTTGCGGGGGTATTGATCCAAAGCTGAATGATTTCCTGCCTGCCTCCAATTTCATGAATGTTATCAGGTGGACGTTCACTATGGATAATACCCATTCCCGCATTCATCCATTGCACACCCCCTGCATATACATTGCTGTTATTGCCTCGGCTATCACGATGGTGCACGCCACCCTGAAAAACAAAAGTGACGGGAGAAAAACCGCGATGGGGATGTGGTCCAACTCCTGCCTTACCTGGCGCAATTTGAGTTGGAACTTTTATGTTGGCATGGTGCAACAATAAAAATGGATCTATTTGCTGCACTTGTTGGGTGGGTAGAGGCTGCCTAATGGGCATGCCTCCCATATCGACCTGATGTGCATAAAGCAAGCGTGCAACTGATCTGTTTTTCATCTGTCAATCATTTTATATCATTGGAACTTCAATTAACAATATTTCAGAATTGGAATCTGCCGTAATCGAAAACTTATCCGTTTCCCATATTCCAAATCCATCCCTTTTGTTCAATTTTTGATTATTGATGGTGACATCACCCTCTATAACAAATACGTATACTCCATTTCCTTTTTGCTTAATGGCATAGTTGGTGCTAAAATCCTTTTCAAAATTGCCAAGGTGTAGCCACGCATCCTGATTAATAGTAACACCAGAATCAGTTTCAACAGGACTCACAATCTGCTGAAGTTTGTTTATTCTTTCTGATGGGTCAAAAGTTTTTTGATCATATCGGGGCTCGGTGTCTCTCACTTTCGGGAAAATCCAGAGTTGAAAAAAGTTTACTTTTTCGCCTTTATTTTTATTGTACTCCGAATGTTGCACGCCAGTTCCAGCGCTCATAATCTGAACATCATTCTGTTTAATAACTGTTGTATTTCCCATGCTGTCTTTATGTTCCAAATCACCCGACAAAGGAATTGATATAATCTCCATATTGTCGTGGGGATGTTTGCCAAAGCCCATGCCTCCATCAACAAAATCATCATTGAGCACCCTGAGCGCGCCAAAATGCATCCTTTCTTCATTATAGTAATTCGCAAAGCTAAATGTGTGGTGGGTGTCCAACCAGCCATGATTGGCATGACCCCGGGTGTCTGATTTATGCAATACTGTTTTCATTTTTTCCTCTGTTTAAAGTTTATACATGTTTAAACGTGAATTCCAAAATAAAGATACATACAATTGTTGTCTATACAATAATAATCACAGGAATTTTCATACCAAGTCTACAAACATGAAACATATTAATTATATTCACGTTTGTAGAACTAATCTTATTAACACCCATGAAAGGAACCTATTTAGGAGAATTAGAAGAACTCATATTGCTAACCGTAGGTGTATTGTACGAAAACGCCTATGGAGTGGCCATTAAAGATGAAATTGAAAAACAGGTAGGAAGAAAGTTAAACATCAGCGCTGTCCATGCTGTGCTCAAGAGGTTGGAGGATAAAGCATTGATCAATTCCTCGATGGGTGGAGCCACCTCCGAGAGGGGAGGAAGAAGAAAACGACTTTTTACACTTACCACATTGGGTAAAAAAGCATTGGAGCAGGCCAATGAGGTTCGCTCTCAGCTCTATAATCAAATTCCGAAAGTGGCGCTTCAATTCAATACCTACTGATGATGAGTTCACCTCCGAAATGGGCTGATCGTTTTTTAGAGTGGTATTGTAACCCCGACTTGCTAGAGGAAGTCCAAGGGGATGCACACGAACTTTATCAAAGTCGGCTGCAAAAAGAAGGTAAGGCAAGCGCGAATAGAAAATTCATTTGGGATGTCTTTCGGTTTTTTCGCTGGTCCAATATTAAGAGAAGAAAAAAAAGTTATCCATCAAAATCGTTCATCATGTTCAAAAGTTATCTCATTGTTGGATTCAGAAATGCGTTGCGTCACCGCCTGAACAGCACCATCAATATTGTAGGCTTATCCATTGCGCTGGGCATGGCAATCACCGCATTTATTTTTATCGACAACCAAACCCATGCTGATTTCTTCCATGAAAAAATGGACAGGATCTATCAGGTTACCAACAGGATTGAAACAGACGGCCGGCTCGACAACTGGAGCGACAGCCCCATGCTCCTGGGGCCCTCCCTATCCAAAGATCAGGCTTCGGTTGAGGCTACCACAAGAATAGAATACAATAACGGAGCCTTGCGCTACAACGAAACTGTATTCAGCGAATGGATTTGGTTTGTCGATCCGGAGTTCATGGACATTTTTAGTTTTCCTGTCCTTAGCGGAAATGCAAAATCTTTGGAAAATAAAACTGAAATCATTTTGGTGAAAGAAGTGGCTGAAAAATATTTTGGAAAGACAAATCCAATTGGCCAAAGTGTATCCATCAAGTTTGACAATGACCACAAGATTGAATTTACGGTAGGCGCTGTAATAGAACGACCAGATGGATCAAGTCTCTATCCTTCAGTGCTTATTTCCATGGCCATATTCGAAGACTTGAAACCGAGGAAAGCCAATGACTGGGCCTATCAAACGGATGGCACCTTTGTGCTGCTAAAACCGTCACATTCACCTTCCGAACTCTTTGAGGCGATGGAAGGGTATAAAAAAATTCAAAATGCTGCTTCTCCACAATGGTTGATAAAGGATTTTCAATTTTATCCATTAAAGGGATTGAACCTAGAAAGTGCCGACATTATTAGTTCTGTTTCTAATGGAGCCAATCCTGCCGGCCTGATTTCCCTTGGTGTAATTGCCGGCTTACTCCTGTTGCTGGCTTCTTTCAATTATATGAATGTGTCTGTTGCCACGGTAGCGACCCGACTAAAAGAAATAGGAATCCGAAAAGTGATTGGTGGGCAGAAAAAGGAAATCATTCAACAATTTCTACTTGAGAATTTTCTTCTTTGTGCGGCATCCCTGGTTATAGGCTGTTTGCTGGCATATATTTTCTTTTTGCCTGGTTTTAATTCACTTTATCCAGTGAATATTCCTTTTGCGTTTTCTTCAGGAAATGCAGTTTTTTTCTTTTTTGGTAGTCTGTTGCTTTTCATTGGTTTGGTGTCAGGAGGTTACCCGGCTTTTTATATCGCATCGTTTACGCCTATTAACATCATGCGTGGACGGGAAAAATTCGGACAACGAAGTTTATTCAGCAGAATTCTACTTACGCTTCAATTTGTATTAGCGTTCATGACTATTGTTGGTGCATTTGTATTCATCGATAACAGTCTATATTTAAAAAATAAGGACTGGGGATATAATCATTCGCAAATTTTATCTGTTCCTGTAGGAGATAAAGCCAACTATCTGGCGCTTAGAGATAAATTAGCTGATAATCCTAACATTGCAATGATGGCGGGGTCATCCAATCACATCGGTTATTCCAATACACGAGCCACATTTGTCTTTCATGAACAGCGATTTGAAACCGTGGATTTTCGCGTTGGGTTCAACTATTTGGAAACGATGAATATTCGCCTTAAAGAAGGTCGGTTTTTTGATCGCAACATTCAATCTGATAAAATTGAATCTGTCATTATCAATGAAACATTCGCTGATAAATTAGGATGGGACAATCCGGTTAGCGAGTACTTCGAATTTGACAGTTTAAGGAGATACGTAATTGGCGTAGTGAAAGATTTTCACTACGAGGGCTTCTATAATAATTTAGACCCAGTTTTGTTTAGGATAGTTCCCGAAGATGATATCCACTACCTCACCGTACAAGTTAAGGGCGGTCACCTCAATGAAACTCAGGATCAAATTAAGTCTGCGTGGTCTGGCATTGCACCGGATGATCCTTATGAAGGTTTTCTTCAAGACGAGGTTTTTGAGAATTTTAATAATGATAATAACGCCAACGTTAAATTGTTGGGCTTTATCAGTGGGGTTACTGTAATTCTTGCCAGTCTTGGGTTATTTGGCCTGGTGTCATTTAACATTACCCGAAGGATGAAAGAATTTAGTATTCGAAAAGTCTTTGGTGCGCTGATGCCGCATATTTTCAAATTGATGAGTCGGGATTATGTATGGATACTCATGGCCGCCTTCTTGATTGGCGCCCCTGCAGGATTCTTCGTAACCAATATACTTATTCAAAATATCTATCCGGATCCCCAGCCCGCCACACCAGTGCCCTTCATAATAGCCGTAAGTGTGATGCTCGCTGTTGTTATTCTCACGGTTACCAGCCAAATGAGGCGCATCATAAGAAATAATCCTGCTCAAACCTTGAGAAATGAGTAAATGCAGTCTTTAATGGATTCTGGAATTACAAGCATTTGCAAATCTGGAATTGAATGATACTCAACCATAAGTATTAGTTGGATGAGTGTTTCTGATCCGTGTTCTTCCCTTAAGATTTCGTATTCACATAACTCATCACTGCCCTCAATTTGGCGTAGCTGTATTTGCCTTCTAGTTTTCCGAACAAATCCTTCGAGGTAAACTCTTTTGGCAATTCTTCGATCGCCTCAGAAATTAATTTTACCTCCTCCTCTTTGATAAAATCAAATATTTCAATTTGGCCAGTTTGAACAGCTTTCGCCAGATGACCTTCAATGGTGCCGGGCACCAACTCTCTTTCTTTTGCAATGGCTTCAATGTCCTTACCTTCTTTCCACATTAGCAATGTAATGTCATAGGTACTTGGGCCATCCTTCTTTCTTCCACCTTTCTTCTTACCTGAACCTTTTTTAGCATCAGGGAATTGAGTTTTGATCTCATCCAAAAGGCGCTGTCGTTCTGCAAGACGTGCCTTTGCCAGCTCCGAAAAATCAAACGATTGATTGTCATTTAAAATACCCTCAATCAGTAGCTGAGACTTATCCACCTCCTCCAATGCTTTCGAAAACAATTGATCCAACTCTCCTAAACCATTCAAATAGGTTTTTACTCGCTTGTGCTGCTTCATTTCTGCCGTATGCAGCAGCAGCATTTTTACATTCTCTGTGAGTATGTTGTTGTAATAAGTACTTCCTTTATTAATGCGTTCGAGCAGTTTTTCATGATCGTTGGCGCGAACAAGCGCTTGCAATTGTCCTCTGAATTTTGCCGTATTCTCATTTTCGTTCTCCAGCGATTCGGTAATTTGCTCCAAGACAGGTTTCATGCTGATCTCATTTAAAGAAGTAGATTCCTTCTTCGATTTTGAGATGTAACCGATCTCTTTCACCAAACCACTGAAGTCAAAAGTCCTGTCAATAAGAAATGAAATAAATTCTGATTGCTTCTGTTTCATCACAGCCGGCAACTCATCAGGCTTGTTGTTGTTTTTGCTAAAAGATACAATCTGATTGTCTGCACTGATCACTCCCTGGTGTATCTGTGAACGCAAAATTAAACCATCAAGAGATCGAAGGCGTGAGAGCGCTACATACACCTGCCCACCCGTAAAGGCTTGTCCTACATCTACAATAGCCTTTTCAAAAGTAAGCCCCTGACTCTTGTGTACTGTAATGGCCCAGGCCAACTTAACCGGGTATTGCGAAAAGCTTCCCACCACCTCATCATCCAGGTCATTGGTATTTGTGTTGATCGTATATTTTTTATTCTCCCATCTTTCCCGTTTCAACTCAAACGAAGTGTGACTCTCTGCCAATGTAACTTCTACCTTGTCACCTTGAATTTTGCTTACGGTTGCCAGTTTGCCATTAAAGTACATTTGATTTTCACTGTCGTTGCGAATGAACATGATTTGTGCTCCTTCTTTCAACTCAAGCCTTTCTTGAACGGGATACATCGATTCAGGAAACTCACCTTCTATTCGAGCTTCAAAAAAATGTGAATCAGAAGTCAGCTCACACAAAGCAGTTTTGTTCATTTCGTCTGCTTTGTAATTATGGGTGGTAAGTGTAATTACTTCTTTTATCTCCTTTATCTCCTCCTCCTTTTGATAATGGGAATTCAATACATCAATATCGGCTTCTGTAGGCGTATTGTTCCTTAAATTGTTAAGAATATCAATAAAGACATCATCCTGCTGTCTGAATATTTTATCCAATTCGATATACACAAATCCATCCTGTTTCAAAGCCAACGATTCGTAAAACCAAGCGCTTTGATAATAGCGCTGAAGCATACTCTCTTCATTCCTTCTGACTACTGGAGGCAATTGATAGAGATCGCCAATCAGTAGCAATTGAACACCTCCAAAGCTTTTTCTGAAATTTCCCCTGGCCGAACGCAATCTGTAATCAATCGCATCCAAAACATCCGCTCGCAGCATACTTACCTCATCAATCACCAAAAGATCAATTGACCTCAACACCTGTTTTCTCACACTGTTGAGTGGATGCTTCCTGGCCAACGTATTTTGAGTAAAAAATCCCTCTTCCGCATTAAAGTCGGGTGGAATAGAACGGTCGGGAAGAAATGTTCCCAGTGGAAACAAAAACTGAGAATGAATGGTAACGCCTCCAGCGTTGAGTGCTGCAATTCCAGTAGGGGCAACTATAGCAAATTGCTTGTGTGTATACTTTTCTAAATTTTTTAAAAACGTAGTTTTTCCTGTTCCGGCCTTACCCGTGAGGAAAATATGACCGGAGGTACTGTTGATAAACTGAAGGGTTGTTTCAGCAAAACGGCTCATTTCTACATCGATATCCTCTGTCATCGTAAGCTCTAGGAAAATACTACGAGCGCAATTTATCCAATATTCTGTTGAGTTCAATAGCTTCTGCTTTGGATATTGAATTTTGAATGGATAGCCACTGATCGTACTCTTCATCGATATCAGAAAGCGTTTTAAGCCCCTTTGTCGTAATTGAAATATCCACCTGCCTGCGGTTCGATTCGCACAACTGGCGGTCTACCAATTCTTTTAGTCTCAATTTCTCTACCAGTCGGGTGCAATTGCTGCTCTTTTCTATCATCCGCTCAGCAATATCTGCAAGGCGCATGGGGTTGGGGTGGCTCCCTCGTAAAATTCTCAGCACATTGAATTGTTCCGGAGAAATATTGAATTTTTTGAAGTAAGCTGCATTTCTGTTATTTAACCAACTACTGGTATACAATATATTGACCATCACCTTTTGGTGTTCGTTGGTAAATTTTGCCTGCTTAACATCTTCTTCTAATCCCATATTCATTTACTGCTTACCCAAATGTAGATACTATTGTTGTTTATACAAATATTGACACACTGCACATGGTTTTAGGGTAAATTGAAATATGAAAAACCAGCATTGGATTTTATGTCTTCCTTTATTGACGACAATAGCGTGTTCTTCTCCTGGTTCCTTCCGTCAGGATTTCGAAAAACTCAATTGGCTGAAAGGTCAATGGGAAAGAATAAATATGAAAGAAGGCCGTTCTGCTCATGAAAGATGGGAAGCAACTGAAAAAGAAGAATTAAAAGGTTGGGGTGTTTCCCTGCGCGGTGCAGACACCGCATTTGTGGAGGTCCTTCGGGTTGTCGTGAAGGATGGTGTTTTGTACTACGTTGCAGATGTTCCAGAAAACCCGAACCCTGTCTTTTTTAAATTCACTTCTATAGCTGAGGATGGGTTCGTTTGTGAAAATCCCGAGCACGATTTTCCGAAAAGAATCGAATACCAATTAAAAGGTGATTCCCTTAAAGCTATTACATCAGGAGACGGTAAGGAACTGGTGTTCGAATTTGTAAAATTAAAGAAATAATTTCCCCACTAATTGCATTTTGCATCATACGTTCTGAAGTACCGCGTGTCATTGAGGTAGGTTTTTTTGTCTTTGTAACTAAGTTGGTAAGAATGCGTCTTCCCATTATTAAAAAGGAGTTTTAAAACAGGTTCGCCATTACCGCTACTGGTCACTTCCCAATTTCCCTGGCCATTGTTATTTCCCGCGCTGTTGGCAAATCCTCCTCCGGTGTCTACAGAAAAACTATCGCTACTGTAATATGAAAAGTAGCCATTTGCGCACAGCGTTATCTCACTATGAGAACTGTAACCACTGTATGTACTATAGCCACCGACTGAGACTCCTCCACTGCTATAGTCTGAATTCATGTAGGTAAGCTTCGCTCCCTTAAGTGCATCACGCCACTCTTGTGTAACAGGAGCTTCGATGGGCTCAGAAAACTGAATACTCATGGCAATCTGCTGAGCCAATTTCTTATAAACATCTGTGTACATTTCTGCTGTAGTTGCAGAAATAATAGTTACTCCATTACCAAAAGGATTAATTATTGCCACCACATAAGCTTTTGCCTGCTGACCTTGAATAATGCCTTCAAATTCAGCGCCAACCCCTCCTTTTCCCACCTCATCAAACCCGCCCGACTTTTGCAAGGCTACTCCTTCATCCTGAATACCTGCCTCGGCTTCCTGCTTTAAAATATCAAGGTCATTCACATCATGTGGAACCATAAATATCAATCCAGGTTGGGTGTCTGATATTATAAGAAAACCATCACCACTCTCTCCTCCTTTCCACTGAGGAGGGATCGTGAATTTTATTCCCAGATAGGGGTAATCAACTTCTCCTGTTTGTTGCGAGAAGGCCGACTGATAACAGAGGATGAAAATTACAAAGGCCAGACGCATGTCTAATTATTTTATGTCATACATAAATTCCTAAATCACTCCAATGGCTGTTAATGGATCTCCTTTCACAATGGCAAGGGAAGTGACAACATAAAGCAATACGCCCTCCTCTTCTGCCTTGTATTCTCCCAACACATTACCAAAGAAATCTCTGATTTCGCCTAATACCTCCCCTTTCTTCACTTTATCTTCCAGATTTTTAAACGCATACCAACATCCTTCATGCTCAGCAGTCATCACTGCCATCTTTTTCAGATAAGTAACTTCGGTTGAATTCACCTTTCCGTCCAGCACACCGAGCGATCGCAAAACATTGCGCGTAGCTTCCATATACTGCTCCACCTCCTCATTGCTCCATCTTCCGCACTGACCCAGCTCCGCCAAAAAACCTGGTGTCCCTGCTTTTGCCGCAGCACCCATAGAGCCATTATCTGAAACAGATCCTACTACATAGGGGAATCCCAATGCAGCAGATGCTTTTCGCGATTGCTCTACAACCTGATCTCCGCCTAAATTGGAATGAATAACAAACGGAACAAGTGCTTCGTGGATATCACCACCATGCAAATCAATATAAAAGTCAGCGACTAACTGAAGTTGATGAACAGCGTAGGCAATTCTCTCACTGACTGTACCCGTTGCCTTCCCGGGAAACACACGATTTAAATTCTTGCCATCATAAGGTCCGTAATACTGTAGCTTTGCCAAGAAGGCAGGAACGTTTACGGGATGGATAACTACTATCGACCCCTTTACTTCTTTAGGATTTATGTTTTTTGCCAATTGAATGGCCGTTTCAATACAAGGATATTCACCACCATGCACGCCCCCGGTGATTAGAATTCGTTTACCCGGCTTTGCACCTGCTATGAGTGTAGCGGGCATTTTAACAGGCGTGCCTTCAACAGCAATAAATCCCTGACTCTTAATACCAGGAGTACTGTAAAATCCATGAGCTGAAAGTATAGAGTCAAAAGATGTCATCTTGGTTTAAGTTATTAGTGAGCGCAGCAAATTATTTGGTCAAATAAAATTGAATTGAACATGGTAGTTTGTTCCATGTGTGGTAAATGCCCGGCATTCGGCAAAACGAACAATTCAACTTTTGGAATTCTTTCCATCAGATTAGTACGAACTTCATCCAATTTAACCACGGTATCATGTTCTCCCCAAAATGCAAACACCGGTATACCCGATGCGGAGATTCTTTTCTGTTCATTTTCTAATGATGGACTGTTCATTCTGGTAGAAAGTAACGCCCTGACAAATCCCTTGAACTTCATCATCTCTTCATAACGCTTATCCCAACCATCAAAAGGAGTGGCATCATAAAAATCTCCCATTTGCCCGCTTGCCATGGTGGAATAGCTTTCACTTTGTTTAAAATCCTGTATTTCCTCTTCGGAAACCATGACTGGATATTCCGCGTCACCAGTGATGGTTTCGAAACCAGCGGGATCCACATAAATTAGATTTTGAATTCGTTCCGGATATTGAAATGCAAAGGCAGAAATAATCCTTCCTCCATAGGACAAACCCAGTAAGTTTATTTTTTTATTGATGTGAAGGGCATCTAACAATTCACGTAGCTGATTTGAATAAAGAGCAACATCATAGACTACATCCGGGTTATCAGAATACCCCCTGCCAAATACATCGTAGCGCAATGCACCATAACCACGCGATAAAGCCGCATGGTAGGTGGAGTCCCAAATGTAGGAAGGCACCGAGAAACCATGAACCATAACAAGTAGTGTATCTGCATCCTGGTTTTCAAATTCATAATAAGTAAACCCTTCACTCAGCTTGGTGAAGTTTCCCGTCTTTACAGACGCTCTAAAAGCATCATTCTTTATGACTGTTTCCGGATCAATAAAATCGTTAGGATTCTCTTTGGTAGCACAGCTAATAAGAGACACCAGCATACAACATGCTAAAATAGAGCGTAACATACGGGAAGTTTGGGAAGTTTAATAAGCTTAAAATTACTTATTAATCCAAGTAGTTCATACCGGAACGGTTATTCCGAGTCCATCACATAGACCATTTGAGCCTATTCCATAGCAATTTTATAGTATTACTTTAAGGAATGATTGGTCCATGACGGTTTGTTTAGTGCCAGATTAGCGTAACCAATAGAAAATTATTTCACCCAAAATATTATCCCAAGTAAGATTTTATATGCTTATGAACTAATCTGTAGGCTAAACCCTCCATTTCGAAGGATAGTAGCCGAAAAAAGATTGATAACACATGTAATAAAACCTATTGCTATGCATAATAAAGAATGAAAAATATTTGCAATTTCAGCCCCGTATATATTTTAAGACTATATATGTTTAAGACCATTTTACTCAGGCTTAAGGGAAACGGTTTTGTAAGAGAGTGTATGCTTTTCAAATGCAACATTCCTTATTATTGGTTTCTAGGCATTATGGTATGGGGTTCCCTCATTATGTTTATCTATGCCGGGCTGGCATTGATCAGACTGGGAATATGAATGAACTACCTCCCCGAGTTCGGGAATTGATAAGCACCCCCACCCGAGAAGATATTTTTAAGATCATTGACAGCCAGCAGGATGGCTTTACATTTCAAGATGTATTTAGTGCCTTAAAAAATAAAGGGGTAAATGTCAGCATCACTTCAGTGCAAAACCTCTTAAAGGCCCTAAGCTACAGGGGCTACCTCAAGGACTATCCTTTAAAAAAGACAAAGACCGCTGGAAGGTCTACAATTCATTATAAGAAGAATAATTCTTAGCAAGTCAAGAACATCAACAAAGGTGCTAAGGGATTAACTGCGTTGATCCCATTTGGGGGAGTTACAATCAAAAGCCTCGCTGCGCGATTCCCTTTTGTTTTCTTCGATTGCTCAAGCAAGCTTGGCAACCTCATCGAACAAAAAAAACCATCTTTCGATGGCTTTTGATTGTGGGAGCTGAGGGATTCGAACCCCCGACCCTCTGCTTGTAAGGCAGATGCTCTGAACCAGCTGAGCTAAGCTCCCAAAACAATATGATTACCAAATCTAAGATCCTCTGAACCTCCCGATAACTATCGGGAGAGCTAAGCTCCCCTTTATTTGGGACTGCAAATCTAGAATAGATTTCCTTTTGAACAAAAAAAGTTGCTCAAATCTGATTTTAACTGAATTGTACCCCCCTATCTGGCTCCAATCTTTTGAAGCTGCTCTTTCATCACAAAATCCTTCACCATTTCCACTACTTCAGGTGCCCTGAGGTTATGCCCAAAGCCTTGTGTGGTCATCAATTGAGATTGAGGCCAGGCGGTGTGGATGCGTTGGGCATGTGCATAGGGAGCCTCTTCGTCTCCTTCATCATGGATAATAAGTCCGGGTATTTTTAATGCTGTGGCAAATTTAGGTGCGGAGTAGTAATCCGGAGTCTGGCCTAAAGTCTGTTTAAAATAATCGATGATGTACTTAAATGTTCTGTCATTGAGACCCGTAAAATTCTTATAAAAAGAAATGAAGTCATTGGCTTCTCCCGGGGAACCCAATAAAACCAGGCGGCCTAAATCAAATTGAGGATGATTATAGAGCAAGTGTAAAGTAGAAAAGCTGCCCATGCTGTGAGCAACAACAGTATCCATAGCACCCAATTGCTCAAGAAATACCTTTATCGCCTCGCTGTAGATTGGAATGTTGGCATACTTTCCTTTAGAAAGGCCATGAGCGGGTGCATCAAATGCATACAAGGTGTATTCCTCTTCAGAAAAAGCTTCAATATATTTTTTCCATCTATAACTATGGCTTTGCCATCCGTGCAAGAAAAGAATTTTCTTCTGCCCGCTTCCCCATTGATACCCTTGTATGTCAACACCTCCGCTTTTAAAAGTAAACAGTGATGCCTTTTCAAGAAATTGTTTATGATGAGGCTTAACCGGTGGCGCCAGGGGTGTGCAAAACACATTGAAGCCAACCCTACCGGCACGAGATGGAGCCACTGCAGCCAGTGTATTCAAATACGTGCCTATCAGTTTTGGAATAATTTTCTTTGTCATTTATTAGATACCAATCGGTATCAGTTAGTTCAAAATTTTTTTACAATTCTATTTCACTAAGGGTCTTATCCAGATGCTTCGTTACTCTCATGATATCATCATCATTGCCTCGGAGCTTACTCATCATAATGGCTCCTTCCAAACTGGCAATGACCAGTGTGGCATAATATTCTTTGTCTATATCGGGCTTCAGTTGGTTGTGCTTTATTCCATTACTTAAAATCGTAACAATGGAATCCCGAAACACATCAAGGATGGTCACCGCCCTCTTTCGCAAGGCCGGGTGAGCATCATCTACCTCAATCGCCACATTGAGCAAAGGACATCCCCCTTTTACCGGTGGTTTCGATATATACGTTTCGAAAAACTGAAATATGGCCCTCAATTTTTCCGGTGCAGTCTTTTCCTCCTTTATTTTGGAGCGCAGGTAACTGAACATCTGTATCGACAAATGGCTTAGGGTTTCCATCTCCAGTACAGCTTTACTCTCAAAGTGCCTGTAAATAGCCCCTTTGGTAAATCCGGTGGCCTTTGTAATATCACTAATGGAAGTAGCCTTATACCCTTGTGTGTTAAACAGGTGACCAGACTGCTTTAGTATCTTCTCTTTAGTTATTTCCGGGTTGCGCACACGTAAAGATACCGATCGGTATCTTTAAACACCAGTTTTCCTCTGTATTTTTTTATTCTTTCTTTAAGTCTTTGTTTTTCAATCAGATTGGGCTGAATTTTGCGTTTACCAGCGAGTAACCCATTTTTTAAATTGAAAACGCTTAAGCGCTTACTTTTTTATTTTTTGCTCGCACTCGGAGCTGTCATTATTGCCTCCATTACCTCGGCATTTTTGTTCAAGGATCGCATTATTCAGCAATTTATTACCGAGGCCAACAAGAGCCTGAGCACTCCTGTGAAAATCGGCAAAATCGATATTTCACCCTGGGCCGATTTTCCCAATCTGGCCATTGTATTTCAGGATGTTTATGTTGAGGATAGCCATCGCGGCAACTATCCTTTGCTGACTGCCAAAACAGTATCTTTTTTTCTAAATCCAATTGAGGTATGGCAAGGTCAGTATGCAATACGCGGCCTTCAGATTCGCAACAGCGAGACCAACCTGAAAATTGATAGTGATGGTGTGAATAACTATACCATTGTGAATCACAATGCCGATAATAATGGCGATGGTACAATCCGGTTTGATCTCCGTAATGTAAAATTATTTGACACCAAAGTGAGCTATCGCGACCTCGAAAGAAGTCAAGATCATTCCTTCACAAGTGAATCGCTCGTTGCTTCAATAAAGATCGACAATGACTTGTATAAAATATTAGCGAATGGAGATGTAACCACTCAGCAAATCGGAGTGCAGTCCAGCAGTTTTCTAAAAATGAAACGCTTTGAGGTAAATGCCGATATACTTTACAATGACAAGGAGAAAAATCTTTTGATCAACCCTTCCCAGCTCAGTCTTCACGAATCGCAATTTGAATTGGAAGGCACTTATCAATTTAAGGATAAGAACCTGATTGATATGACCTGCAATGGCAAAAACACCGATATACAAACGTTGTTGTCGCTGCTGCCTGAACCCACCAATGAACGATTCTCAAAATACGAGAGTGATGGCGATGTGTATTTCAACATGATATTAAAGGGAGAAATCAGTAAGAGCAAAGATCCATCCATCTCTATTCGTTTCGGGTGCGAGAATGCAACACTTTTTCATCCTGATTATAAATCGAGAATTGAAAATGCCAACATGGAAGGATCATTCGCAACCCCGTCATTTACCCGTCTTACTGAGGCTGTTCTTTTCTTAAAAGATGTAAGCGGAACCTTGAATGACCGGCCCTTCCAAACCGACCTGTCAATCCAAAACTTCGAAAATCCTTACGTGAAATTTGTATTCAAAGGTGATCTGGATGCTGCATCCATAATCAATTTTTACCCCATCGAAGAGCTTCAGGAGTTTACCGGAGACATTGGTATCGACATCGCATTTGAAGGGCAAACGGCATTGCTCAAGAAAAAAGCCACTGCTCAAAAGGTGATTGCCAATGGTTCGGTAGATATGCGAGAATTGAACTTTAAGTTTGGCCAACAAGCCATCCAGGTGAAAGACCTCAATGGCGTTTTGCAGTTTACCAACAACGACCTTGCGCTAAGTGGGGTTTCAGGAAAACTGGAGAACAGTGATTTTGAAATGAACGGGTTTTTCAAAAACATCATTACTTTTCTGCTTTTCGAAAATCAACCCATAGGTATTGAAACAGATTTAAAATCTGACTACATCGATTTGGATCAATTGTTTGCCATTGGTTTTGGGAAAGAAGGATCAGCCGATTATCTATTCACCATTTCACCGGACTTATATCTCAATTTCAATTGTGATGTGAAATCTCTCCATTACAAAAAATTTAGTCCCACGAATATTACGGGTAATCTGTTGATTAAGAACAAAATGGCTGTGGCTCGAAATATTGATTTCAAGGCAATGGGTGGGGCCTTGTCACTTAACGGGATCATTGACGTAAAAAATAATAAAGCCATCGATGTAATCAGTTCATTTAAACTGAAGGGCGTCCATCTCGACAGTGCTTTTTATGTTTTTGACAACTTCCAGCAAACGTTTATTCAAGACAAACACCTGAAAGGGCAGGCCTTCGCTGACGTAGATTTGGAAATGACATTGAATGAAAAACTGAAACTATTTCAGGAAACGTTGATCGCGAATATTAGCACCACCATTAAAAATGGGGAACTCAATAATTTTGAGCCGATGCACAAACTGGACAAATACCTGGATGATGACAACCTCAATCGTTTGCGCTTTGCAGATCTCAAGAATGACATTCATATCGAAAACAAAATTGTCTACATCCCACAAATGGAAGTAAGCAGTAATGTGACTACCATTCAAATTAGCGGTACTCATACTTTTGATCAGCGAATCGATTATCGTGTAATTGCACCGTTGAGAAGCAAAAAGAAAATTGATCCGGATGAAGCCTTCGGTGCCATTGAGGAAACCAATACGGGGAGCACCAAAATTTTCTTAAAAATCGTTGGCACAACGGATAACTACAATGTAATCTATGATAAGGAGGCTGTTAAGAAAAAAATTGTAAGCGACCTAAAAAAGGAAGTAGTCGAGCTCAAAGAAGCCTTTAAACTGAAAGGGAAAATAAAAAAGAAAGAAATTGAGTTAAAAGAAGATGATTACTTCGATTGGGGAGACTCTACTAAAGTGAATAACAACCAGGGAAATTTCTAACCCACAGTAAAGTCATTTTAAATCATATTACTTTTTCAGAATCACACTAAAGGTAGACCCTTCACCCTTCACTGATTTTACCCGTATCTCCCCCTCCAGTTTTTCAATTGCCTCTTTTACCAAAAACAAACCAAGGCCAGTGCCTTTTTCTCTGTCCTTCGACATATAGTACATTTCAAATATTTTCGATTTGTCCTTGCTGTCAATTCCTATTCCATTGTCCACTACATCAATTTTGATTTTATCTTTTTCAGAATAAGTGTTAATCTCAATTGTCTTTTCCTCTTTGGTTTGGTCATGATATTTAATAGCGTTTGAGACCAAATTGTTGAGAATAGCCTCCAATCGGTGCGGATCAGTAAATACGCGATGAACACCAATGTGTGTATAAAACTTGATACCAGTTGCTACTGGCATGTGTTTATGAGCGTTAATTACCTCTTCAATCAGGTAATCTAATTCTACAATTTCTTTTTTAATAACCTGTCGGTTTTCCTTTGAAATGGCAACCATCTCTTTAATAAAACGCTCTTGTTTTTCCAGGGTCGATCGCATCATCTCGAGATAGATTTTCAGCTTCTTCTCATTTTGTTCCTTTTGCGCCAAATTCACTAAACCCAGCATTGAATTAATCGGAGCCTTTAGGTCATGAGACACGCTATACCCTATTCTATCCAACTCCTGATTGGCATTAGCAAGCTCTCTATGCTGTTCATTTCGTTTCCTAATCATGATCATAGCGTAAACACTCACGTTGCCAAGAATTAACAAAATAATTATGGTATTTGCGTAAAATAGATAATCTCTAATTTCTCTTGCTGTAGTGCCCAAACTCTCAGAAAATTCTTTTCCCTTGAGTGTAATTGCCTCTCTGTTCCTGTTCAACGCAGCAAGAAATCTCGATTCATTTGCCTCAATGGTTCCCTCCTCAACTGACATTCTTATTTCATTTGCGATAAGGTATTTCTCGTGAACCAGAGCATCCCCCATCTCCCAAATAGCAAGTGGTTCTGACATCAAAGAAAAATTCCTAAATGCATTGAAGAGCCATATCATGTCTTCAATATCTTCCACATGGTTACCCCCCTGTAAAAATCCCTCCCTTACAGTATCTATCGATCCTCCTTCAAGTAATGTGACTCTTGCAATACTATCCCCCTGAGGTATACGGATGTTGCGAATAAAATCCTCCCAATCTTTAGGGTTCTGGGTATGCATATAAGAGATAAGGCTTTGAGTGGCATCCTTTTCCCCTTTTGAATAATTGGATTCGCCATTGATATAAGCCCTCACAGATGACATCGTTTTGAGGGTGTAGTAATTAATGACAATCAGGACAATGGAGGATACAAAAATAGAAACAAGCAACCCCCACAGAGGTAGGCTTTTTACGTCCTTCAATTTATCATCCCAGTTCACACCTTAAATTTATTTTTGCTGAACAAAGTAAAGTCAAAATGGATCATGAGCTGGAGGAGTGTAAGGTTTACTTCATTTTACAATTTTTTAGCGCGCTCCCAGTAAGCATCCATTTCCTCCAATGACATTTCACCAAGCTTTTTACCCTCTTTTGCTGATTCTGATTCGAGGTATTGAAACCGGTGAATGAATTTCTTGTTGGTGCGTTCCAGCGCCTCTTCGGGGTCAATATTGATAAAGCGGGCATAGTTGACCAGCGAAAAAAGTAAATCGCCAAACTCACTCATTATTTTTTCGCTATTGGCTTCAGCTGATGATTTGGCTTCTACCTCATCCCTAAATTCCCGCATTTCCTCCTCTATTTTTTCCCACACCTGCCCTTTGTGCTCCCAATCAAATCCAATACCCCTGGCCTTGTCCTGAATGCGAATTGCTTTCACTAATGCCGGTAGAGATAAAGGCACCCCTTCCAGAACTGATTTATTGCCATGCCTCAATTTCAATTTTTCCCAATTTGCCTTTACCACCTCTTCATTCTCGGCAATGGTATCTCCATATACGTGCGGGTGTCGCTCGACCAACTTATCACAAATTGAGTTGAGTACATCGGTCATATCAAATGCCTTTTTTTCAGAGGCAATTCTGGCGTAAAACACATTATGGAGCATGAGATCACCCAATTCTTTTTTAATCTCATCCAAGTTACCGTCAAGAATCGCATCTGAAAGTTCATACGTTTCCTCAATAGTAAGGTGACGTAAGCTTTCAAGGGTTTGCTTTTTATCCCAGGGGCAATTTTCCCTTAACTCATCCATCACCGTCAATAACCGGTCAAAGGCTTTCAATTTAGCGTCACGATTCAAATCAGGTGAAACAGGGGGCTTTCTCATATTTAATTAAACTTAAATTATTAACCTGGTGTTATTAAGATGATTATTTTTGCTTAAAGTTAATAAAGATGACAGTTCTACTTTTTTCCATTGGATTTATCGGCCTCTTTTTTGTGTTGATGTCCGTTCGCCTTATCTTTTTAAAGAATGGGGAATTCAAAGGAACATGCGCCTCCCAAAGCCCGTGGTTAGTTAAAGAAGGCGCTTCATGCGGCTACTGTGGAAAAACACTCACTGCCGGAGAGGGTTGTGCTAATCCTGATAAAGCATCTGAAGCCAACTTCCCTACAATTAATCGCACTCAATAAGCACACCATCACTATCAGTCTATAAATCCAGTGGACTAATTTCTGTTTGGTCTATTCGTTTGATTCTGCACTATAGTCATTAAATTCGCAATCTCATTTTTTTATTACGCTTGTGACGCTAATTAAATCTATTTCTGGAATCAGAGGAACTATTGGAGGAAAACCCGGAGAGGCGCTTACTCCCCTCGATATTGTTAAGTTTTCTGCCGCTTATGGTAGCTGGGTTAAGAGCCAGAATGGAAAAAAGGTAATCATCGGAAGAGATGCCAGAATTTCCGGGGAGATGGTGAGTCAATTGGTGAGTGCTACGCTACAGGGTATGGGATTAGATGTCATAGATCTGGGCCTGTCCACAACACCCACTGTTGAGATTGCTGTGCCCAAGGAAAAAGCAGGTGGAGGGATAATCCTTACCGCCAGTCATAATCCCATTCAATGGAATGCGCTCAAACTTTTGAATAGCAAAGGTGAATTCATTTCTGCTGAGGATGGCGCTGCAATTCTAAAAATTGTGGAGGAAGGGAATATTGATTTTGCTCCTGTAGAAAAGTTAGGAACATATGAGCAAAAGAAGGATTATATCAAGAAGCATATCGCTCTGGTAAAAAAATATCCTCTTGTTGATGCAAAAGTCATTAAAAAAGCCAATTTTAAAATTGCAGTGGATGCTGTCAATTCTACCGGAGGAATTGCAATCCCGGAATTGCTTGAAGCTCTGGGGGTAAAAAAAATAAAAAAACTTTACTGTACACCCAACGGCCAGTTTCCCCACAATCCCGAGCCGCTGCCAGAACATCTAAAAGAAATTAGTGCGCTGGTAAAAAAAGGCAAATACGATCTGGGTATAGTTGTAGACCCTGATGTAGATCGGTTAGCATTAATACAAGAAGACGGAAAGCCTTTCGGTGAAGAATACACTCTGGTTGCTGTTGCTGATTATGTGTTGAGTAAGAAAAGAGGAAACACGGTTTCTAATCTCTCTTCTTCCAGGGCGTTGCGCGATGTCACAGAGGCTGCCGGGGGAAAGTACTACGCTGCCGCTGTGGGAGAAGTGAACGTAGTGAACGAGATGAAAAGAGTAAAGGCTGTTATTGGGGGAGAAGGGAATGGAGGGATTATTGTTCCGGATTTTCACTATGGTAGAGATGCCCTTATTGGTGTGGCGTTATTTTTAACACATCTGGCAAAGTCTGGTAAAAAAGCTTCCCAGCTACGCAATTCTTATCCTTCCTATTTTATATCCAAGAATAAAATTGAGCTGACTCCGAATTTGAATGTCGATGATATTCTTGATCAAATTAAATTCAAGTATCAGGCGGAAAAAATAAACACCATTGATGGTGTGAAAATTGATTTTGAGAAAGAAAAAGAATGGGTGCATTTGCGTAAATCCAATACAGAGCCTATCATAAGAATCTACGCAGAATCCCAATCAGAAAAAAAGGCTGACGAGCTGGCGCAACAAATTATAAAAGATATTAAATTGATTACCGCTAAATCATAATTGTCATGAGTATCTATTTAGACAATGCAGCAACAACACCACTTGATCCCGAAGTATTTGAGGCCATGAGGCCATTTCTTCTTGAGGACTTTGGCAATCCTTCCTCCACCCATAGCCACGGGCGCAAAGTGCGCTCTGCCATAGAAATGGGAAGAAAGCGAATTGCTGAAATGCTCAATTGTACACCAGGAGAAATAATTTTCACATCAGGAGGAACGGAGGCTGATAACGCAATAATTGTTAGTAGCATTCACACTTACAATATCAAACATGCCATTTCTTCAGCAATTGAACACCATGCCGTTAGTCACACACTGGAAGTGCTCGCCAAAGAAGGGGTAATTGAGTTGCATCTTGTAAACATTGATGAACTAGGAAATATAGATTACAATGATCTCGAGCGATTATTAAAGACATATCCCGGTGCTTTAGTTTCGCTGATGCATGCCAATAACGAAATAGGAAACCTGCTGGATATAAATCGAGTTGCAGAATTAGTCAATCAAAACAACGGCTATTTTCACTCCGATACCGTTCAATCTGTAGGTCACTATCGCCATGACCTTAAAAAATTAAAAATCCATGCTATGACGGGAGCAGCCCATAAGTTCCATGGCCCAAAAGGCATCGGATTTATGTACCTCAATAAAGAGAAAAAAATACAACCATTTATACATGGAGGTACGCAGGAACGCAACATGAGAGGTGGCACTGAAAATACTTTTGGAATTATTGGTCTTGCTAAGGCAATGGAAATTGCATACAAAGATTTAGATCACCATACTGAATACATCAAGGGCCTCAAGGCTAGAATGATTGAGCTTCTTAAAGAAAATATTCCAGGTGTTACTTTCAACGGTACATCAGGCGATCTTGATAATAGTCTATACACCGTATTGAACGTAAGTTTTCCTGAATCTGAAGAGAATGAAATGCTCTTGTTCAATTTGGACATGATCGGCATCTCTGCTTCTGGAGGAAGTGCATGTTCGAGCGGAGCTTCCACTGGTTCACATGTACTCAACACCCTCTACCCCGATTCTAAACGTGGCGCAGTAAGATTTTCATTTAGTAAATTTACTAAACCAGAAGACATTGAGCACACTGTTGAAAAGCTTGCAGAATTATTCAAGGTGACCGCCTAGTATTAATAAGCACTTTTCTGTCATCTGACCATTAAACTGGTAAACTGGCTTTTGTTTACTTTACAAAATGGTTCTTGCTACCAAAGCGTTTGATTACTTCTTGCTCCAGGTGTTCACGATGGTCAGGGTGTGCAATTTTAGTAAGTGCCAGAGCACGCTGATGAAGGTTCTTACCATATAAATAGGCAACTCCATATTCAGTAATTACATAATGAACGTGCGCACGTGTAGTTACTACTCCTGCTCCCTGCTTCAAAAAGGGAACAATCTTAGAGTCCCCTTTCTTGGTTGTTGACTTCAAGGCAATTATTGGTTTCCCTTGTTCCGATAGCGATGCTCCGCGAATAAAATCCATTTGCCCTCCAACTCCAGAATAGTGATAAGACCCTATCGAATCTGAACAAATCTGGCCTGTTAAGTCTAATTCCAGCGCACTATTGATAGCCACCACTTTAGGGTTAGAACGTATGATCCTCCCATCGTTTACGTAATCAGCTTCTAAAAATTGGAATTGAGGATTATCATCAATGAAATCATACAATGCACGAGAGCCAATTGCAAAAGAGGATACTGTTTTATGCGGATGCTTTTTCTTGAATTTATTATTGACAACCCCATTTTTAATAAGATCGATCACTCCATCAGAAAACATCTCTGTATGTATACCCAAATCTTTACAGTGGCCTATATTTTTGAGAACAGCATCCGGTATGCAACCAATACCCATTTGTAAAGTTGAGCGGTCTTCAATCAGACCAGCACAAAACTTTCCTATTGCTTTGTCTGCTTCTGTAATCCGATTTCCATAAATTACCTCAGGTAAAGCATCGTTGCACTCCACTAATGCATCCAGCTCATTGACATGGATAAAACTATCTCCATGAGTTCTGGGCATGTTAGGGTTAATTTGCGCTATCACTCTCTTCGCATGAAGCACAGCTGATCGCGCCACATCAACAGAAGTCCCCAATGAACAAAACCCATGCTTATCCGGTGGAGACAGATGTACCAATGCTACATCTAGCCGTAAAATTTGTTTCTCAAACAACCTGTTTATTTCACTAAGAAAAATAGGAATATATTCACCTCGCTCTGAATTAATGGCCTCACGCACATTATCAGAAACAAACAACGAATTAAAATAAAAGCTGGATTCATACTTCTTATTGGCAATTTCCATGCTTCCCAAAGTACTGATGGCTACCAGCTCGACATTTCTTAAAGTACCCGATGCTTTCGCCAGCGCATTGAGCAAGAGATGAGGTGTTGCTGCACTTCCATGTACAAAAACACGATCTTCTGATTTAATAAGCTTTATGGCCTCTTCTGCTGAAACAAATTTCATATTCATTATATATTTTCCAAGTTGCAAAAATTAATCATTAGCCTTCCAATTGTTGTGATATTAAATCAGCTAATTGAATTAATTTTGCATTAACAATGGCGTTACCCTCTATTTCATTTATCGGCTCGGGAAATTTGGCCTGGCATCTTGCTCCTGCTTTAGATAATATTGGTTATAGTGTAAAAGAAGTTTACAGCCGTAATCCTAAAAACGCTCAACAACTTACAGGAAGACTCTATCAGGCTGAGGTAAAAGCAACGCTGGACTTTTCAACCAGTCCTTCAGAAGTATTTATAATTGCTATAGCCGATGATGCCATTCAA
Organism: Flammeovirgaceae bacterium UBA2338; assembly: GCA_002344795.1. GTDB lineage: Bacteria > Bacteroidota > Bacteroidia > Cytophagales > Cyclobacteriaceae > ELB16-189. Next base: position 25,273 of record DDUM01000057.1, read on the forward strand.
GCTATTGCACAGGATATCATATTACCGGAAGATGCAATACTCGTTCACACATCGGGTAGCCAACCCCTGAGTGTACTCGGGTATGCGGCTACCCCTCACATCGGGGTCTTCTATCCTCTTCAAACATTTTCCAAAACCAAAAAGATTGACTTCAAAAACATTCCCATTTTTATAGAAACTGAGACCGAAGAGGCAGAAGCGATATGTATGAGAATGGCCAAACAAATCAGTAATGACGTAAAAAAGATTAGCTCCAGGGAAAGGAAAGCACTGCATGTTGCAGCTGTGTTTGCTTCCAATTTTGCCAATCATATGCTGACCATTGGCAAAGATTTGCTTCAACAAAACAAACTGAGCTTTGATCTGCTAAAACCGTTGATTTCAGAAACGATCAATAAGGGGTTGTCCATCGGTCCTGAAAACTCACAAACGGGGCCAGCCAAAAGAGGTGATTTTGAAATCCTGGACAAGCATGTTGAGTTTCTAAAGCATGACGAATCACTGGCTCGTATGTATAAATTGATCAGCCAACATATCATCGATCGATATGAAGAAGATTAACTGAAACAAAAAAGGCGATGATGATCATCGCCTTTTCAATTAATCTTAATTCTTTTATTACTCCTGAGTAACTTCTCCTTTGATGGAAAGCTGCTTGAAGCCATTTTCTACATTGGCCATCACAGTTATCGTTTTATTAAATCCCCCCATAGCGGCTGCGTTGAAAGTAGCTTTAATAAAACCACTTCCCCCCGGAGGGATTGGGTCTTTGGTCCAGGCCGGTGTAGTACAACCACATGAAGCCTGAACATTGGTAATTACAAGTGGCGTTTTTCCTGTATTTGTAAACGTAAACTCATGCGAAACAGGTACTCCTTGTTTGATTTTACCGAAATCATGGACTGCCGATTCCCAACCGAAAACAGCCATATTTGATGCTCCTGCATCATTACCTTTAGTGGCAGCAACCTGCGCAAAACAAGCCGCTGATAGAAAGAACATCACAACTAAAATTCCTAATTTTTTCATTTCTTTAGATTTTTAAAGGCTAACACTGAATGTCCAACCTGTAACTCAAAAATACAAAAAATCCTTTTTGAGTCCCAGACCGCTCCACACAAACATCGACAATACGTTCAAATAAGGCTGTTAAAGAGTTGATAATTAAGTGTTAATGACTTGTTAAACTTAAATTTGGGTATAAATACTCCTTAACTTTGTAAGGTGAGCAGGAATTCATTAAAAATTGTAATCATTTTAGCCGCCATCAGTATTATTGGCATTGCAGTTACTCAGATCTATTGGGTGAGCCGTGCCCTTGATATTAGGGAAAATCAATTCAACAGAGACGTAAATACGGCCCTAAGAAATGTGGCTGCCCAGATTTTCGAAATCAATAAAACTCCATCCCCTGCCAACAATCCAGTTAATCAATTATCCACCAACTATTTCGTTGTAGCTGTCAATGGGGTTGTTGATATAAGTTTGCTGGAGTTTCTTCTTGTTAATGAATTTGAGAAGAAAAACATAACGGCAGATTTCGAATTTGGAGTATATGATTGTAGTGATAACTGTATGGTGTATGGAAATTTTATTTCCACACGGTCTGACAGAAAGATGGCAAGCATTACCGACCTTCCTACCTGGAAGGATGAAGGCTATTATTTCGGAGTTCAATTCCCTTTTTTACAAGCCAATTTATTAAGTCAAATGGGCATCTGGGGCTTCTCTTCTGCGGTTCTGCTAATAGTGGTGCTCTTCTTTGTGTATACCCTATTGGCCATACTAAAACAAAAAAGGCTTTCCGAGATTCAAAAAGATTTTATCAATAATATGACTCACGAGTTCAAAACTCCCATTGCAACTATTGCGATTTCGAGTGAGGTTCTCAAAAATCCGGGTATTTCAAAAGAGCCGGATCGATTGTTGAAATACGCTACTGTAATCGAAAATGAAAGCAACCGGCTAAAGCAGCAAGTTGAGCGTGTACTCCAAATGGCACAATTGGATGAAAAAAAGATTGAGTTGCACACCGAGAGATTTGATGTAAATGATTTACTGATAGAAGCCGTTCAGAATTGCGCTCTTGCCCTTCCTGGAAATAGAGGAAATATTGAGTTAAAATTAAATGGAGCACAACATACCATCGTTGGAGATAAGTTGCACCTCACTAATGTAATCAACAATCTGATTGACAATGCGGTTAAATACAACAGCAATGAACCCCAAATTGTAGTTAGGACCTACAATAAAAAAAATATGTTCTGCATAGAAGTAGAAGACAATGGCATGGGCATCGCACCTGAAAACCACAACAAGATATTTGAACGGTTTTATCGTGTACCCACCGGCAACGTGCACAATGTAAAAGGATTTGGGTTAGGCCTTAATTACGTGAAACTTATAGTAAAAGCGCATAAAGGCAGTATTACTCTTGATAGTACTCTCGGAAAAGGAACTATTTTCAAAATTTTTCTCCCTGTAGTATGAGCCCTAAAATATTGTTGGTGGAGGATGATCCCGGTTTGGGTTTTGTTATCAAGGACAATCTCACCCATAAACAATATGATGTAACTCTGTGTACCGATGGCGAGGAGGCCCATCAACAATTTTTTAACCAGTCTTTTGACTTGTGTATTCTTGATGTTATGCTTCCCAAAAAAGATGGCTTTTCTCTGGCTCAATCCTTCCGCAGTAAGAATCAAAATATTCCCATTTTGTTTGTTACTGCTAAGGGGTTAATTGATGATAAGATTGCGGGATTTAAAAGTGGGGGCGATGATTACATTGTAAAACCCTTCAGCATGGAAGAGTTGTTTTGCCGGATTGAAGTTTTTCTAAGGCGAACAGGCACTCAGGAAGACCAGCTGTCTTTTTCTATGGGTTCTTACCAATTTGACGGAAAAAGCGTCACCCTGTCTCATCATAAGGAATTAAAAATACTAACGCAAAAAGAAGCTGGCATACTCAAACTTCTATATAACAACAAAGACAGGATTTTAAAACGAGAAGAAATTTTACAATCCATTTGGGGAGATGATGATTATTTTATGGGCAGGAGTCTTGACGTTTTTATTTCAAAGCTAAGAAAATATCTCAAACATGACCCTTCCATCCAGATTGTAAATTATCATGGAGTAGGGTTTCGTCTGGAGATCGGTTAACTTAATACTTCTCGTAAGATTTGCACTGATCGAATGGAACCCATGGCGTCAATATGATTGCCATAAAATCTTACAAAAGCATCTAGCAAGATTCTTCTTTGGTCATTATTCATTTTTACAGCATCCTCATATTCGCTTTCAAGCAACTTGTCAAGAATTTTCTCTTCTTCTTCATTGAGCATTAAAGCTCCCAACTCCATCTTGGCAAAAGGACCAAATCCCAGATGCTTACTCAGCTTAATCAAAAAGATCAAATGAAAATTCTCAGCGTGACCCAATGAGTCAAGTCTGATCAATGAGTCGAAAATGAAGTTACACAACTCATCAGCGTGTACTTGTTCTTTCACTGTTTTGTTCAACACCTCATTGATAAAAATTCCAATGCATGATTTCTTAGGATCGGACTGTATCGTATGGTATGGATGAGTGCATGATGCTTCTTTTATTCTCAAAATTCCCGCATTTTCTTTATGGTAAACTACCAAATCCAAAAGTGTAAGCGGCTGATAGATTGCGATCTTACCTTTTCCTGTTTTAGACCTTACGCTATTGACAATGTAACTCTGAAGTCCAAATGATGCTGTGAATATATTTACGATAATTGAGGTTTCACCGTAAGGTATGTAGCGAAAGACGATGCCTTTGGTTTTATGAAGCATTATTCAATAACAGCAATTTTCCCAACATGTCTTTCCGTTCCATCTTCTGCCGTAGCAAACACCAAATACATTCCTGTGTTGATGCGATCTCCATTTACTTGTCTTGCATTCCAAATGGCAGTGCCCCCATTGGCTTTTGTTTGCCAAATCAGTCTGCCACTAATGTCAGTGATTTTTACAATAGCATCTGTATATAAACCATTAATCGCCACCTGCCCGGAAAACTCGGCACTCACAGGATTGGGAAATATTTTTACGTCAATGAATTGGTCGGTACTCCATGTGGCCGTTGCACGGAAAGAGGACAAGCCCTTGTCTGTACCAAAAAAAACCTCACCACTAACGGGATCAATTGCTATGGAAACTATTTTATTGGAAAGCAAGGGACTGTTATCCGTAGTAAAATTATAAATGAGTTCTTCGCCAGTAGGATCAAACAACCATACGCCATTGTTTGTACCCAACCATTTTCTGTTTCCGCCATCGACAGCAATCGCTGTTACCGTTTCGTCTCTGAGAAGAAACCGATTTTCAAAAATTGGTCTTGATGCATCCACATTGCCACCCAATACACTTCCAGGATTAGAAAAGAAAACAACGCCCATATCAGTACCTATCCATATCTGACCCTCACGATCATTAGCAAAAGACCTGACAATTGACGAGGGCAGGCCTCCCTTCCCTGCCACATTAGACAAGTAGACACTTTTATTATTCTTCCTATCAAATACAACAATCCCGCCCCCCTTTAAAGGATCAATGATCATCCAAACTAAGCCGTTGCGATCTAATATATCAATTGGAAACTGTGCTTGTGGCTGACTTATTGAAAATGATTCCCAGGTGGATGAGCTTGATAACAGGTGCAACGAAGGTGATACTCCATAGTTTGCTACCCAAACTCCATCAGGTGAAACCTCAATAGCTGGAATCAACAATTGATCGATAGGCTGTGCTTTTCTAAGCGGACTATTTGACTCGTCAAAAATGATTGATCCTTCACTGGAGATTTTTTCCAACCCAAAACCAAACGATGAAATAAAAGTAGCATTGGCATCAATTCCCTGATCTGTAATATCCACACTTAAATCAGATGGCAGTATGCTCCATTGACCATTTACAAATTGATCTACACCCGCAATATTTCCCAATGGTTGCAGTGAAGATGAAAAACCCCCTTTGCTATTTACAATCCTATCCTTCGAATAAGTAACTCTCCACATGGCATTAGACGAAGGTCCACCAGGCTTCACGTTATTAAGCTCCCCTTCCTTTACAGAAAGTAGTCCTCTTGCCCCATCCGCAACCCAAATCACCCCATCAGTATCACTTATTGCTTCATCTGGATGGGTGAATGAACCCGTTCCAATTTCTTCCACATCAGTCCCATTCACCACCCAAACCTTATCGCTGGTTGTTATAAGTAATTGATCGGACGAACCTGATATTTTTTTAAACATCCCTGTTTGCAAATAAGTCTGTTGGATCCATACTCCATTTTGAAGTAAAAATATGCCCTGGGAATTTATAGCAGCATAGAGCTGATCATTGAAAATTGTCACAGATTCGATGGGGTTAACCAGCGCGCCTATTGTATACCTCTTCCAATTTCTAAAATCAAGCAAATTGGTTGAACCATTGATGGCTCCCGCCAACACTCCATTGTTCGTTGCCAAATAAATTGAATCCTGGTAAACTACAGACGCTCTTATCGCCAAGGTTTCTCCCGTTTCACTTAAATCACGATAGGTCTCTTTTACTTCTCTTTTCTCCAAATCAAATACCACCACGCCAAAATCTGTTGAGAGATATGATAGATTATTGTGAATAGTAATATGGTTGATTTTACGGGATCCGGAGATAGCTGAGGAATTGGCCAGGCTACTAAAAACAGAAATTTTATTATCCTGTAGAATATTGAGCAACCCATTTTCAAAAGCGATCAACAGCAGTCCTCTTTGTTCATCATATGCAATAGCGGAAATTACAGCACCACTCAAGCCATTGGCTTTTGAAAGAATTGAAATCTCCTGGTCGGCTCTTTCGTAAATGATAATACCTACATCGTTGGTCGCATAAATTTGTTTAGGAGCGATCGCCAATGCATTCAAATCATTAAAAGACAAATGAACCCGCCAGGTGCCCACCGGAATGCTTTCCTGTGACCATACTTCCGCAGTGGGTAACAAACAAAGTAATAGTAATAACCGGAAATACATCTTTGGGTTCATTCCTTTGTCCTTGTGTCTTTTAAAAATGGGCTCCTGGCGTTTAATGAGCGTTCAACGAACATATTGCAATTTAGCCTTTTGTATGATCACTCATCTGAATAATTCATATGGGGGAGTTTCCCGGAATTGGGCACCCGGATGATAATATCTCCTGATGCTTTTGCCTGACACGCCAACCGTTCATTCTGTCCCAGCTCACCTCTGTTTTTGTATTTAATCTCTGCGTAAGTGAATTCATTTAAGTTTTCCGCTCCATTTACAACCACCATTTTGCATGTTGTACAACGCCCTTTTGCTCCACAAGCGTGCATCCAGTCCAAATAATGTTCATGCAAGTGGTTTAATACTGTTTTTGAGGAATTGTTCACCTCCAGTTCTTTTCTGTCGAGATTTTCTATCACTATCTTTACCATGGCGCAACGTATGGCTTTTGCCATCGTTTACAAGAAAGTCAATAAAGTGAATCCTTAAAAGCGATGGACGAAAAAATAAGTTTACAAGCAGTAGAAGAATACAGTGTCGCGTTTTCCTCCAAAATAGCCAATGAGTACTTTGCTCAGCATCAAAAAATAAGCGGAGCAGACATACTCAAGCTATGCCAAACAAAACAAATTAATCTCTTTGTTCTCCGTGAATTACTTAAAGCCTGGAAACAAGAAACAGTCAAGTACAAGAGTCCTTATTTTAATTACGAGGCACAGGATGTTAAAGACAGCCTTACCCAATTTCAAAATTCTCTGTCTAACAATATTTCTATTGCCAAAGACCATTTCCTCCCTTTGCTGAAAAAAGGGGTGAGCCTTACCGTTTATCTTGTGCTGGATCCCTATGATTTCTATTCGGACACCTTGGATAAAAATGGTAATGGAACCATTAAAGTCGCTGAGCTGAAAAATGAGATCAAATATATTAAGATTAACCATCGACCACTGGAGAGACTCGTTCAAAAACTAGAGGAGAAAAAGCTGGAGTCAATTTCAGGCAATGAAGCCTTTGCCATGCTTGATCAAATTTTGGAAGAAGTAAACTTTACTCCTGAAGATGTGGAGCCCTATATCCAACAGTTAAGTGCAGTCCTTCCACTTGAGGCAGAAAAACTTTACGAGAGTAAAGGGGAACACATAAGCACTCCTCCTAAAAAACAAAATACACCGAGGGCCATCATCAATGAACAGATTCAAAAAGAGCCTGTCACTACAGTTGCCGATAATTTTCAACGAATTCCTGATCTTCAAAACCGCTTGACGATCAATCAAAAATTTATGTTTACCAAGATGTTGTTCAATGGAGATTTTGATCTGTTCAATAATGCTGTTGCCAAAATTGACTCATTAAGTTCGTTGGATGAAGCAATAAGCTATCTTGATTCACATTATTCAAACTGGGATAGAGAATCGGAAGAATATGAAGAGTTTATGGAGATGGTGACGAAGCGATTCGCCTGATCAGAGGCGTTGAAGCACTTGTCCCCGGTGAGCATCCAACTTTAATAAGATAAACAATAGCACAGTAAAACCCCATAGGGCTGACCCGCCATAACTAAAAAATGGCAGAGGAATACCGATAACAGGAAATAAACCAATGGTCATTCCAATATTTACCGCAAAATGGAAAAAGAAAATGCTGACTACACCATAACCATAAGCCCTTGCAAACCTGCTCTTCTGTCGCTCCGCAATAAAAATAACCCTTAGGAGCAAAGCCATAAACAACACTACCACCACAAAACTTCCCAGCCAGCCCCACTCCTCTCCGATGGTACAGAAAATAAAATCCGTACTTTGCTCTGGCACAAAATCAAACTTTGTTTGAGTGCCTTTTAAAAATCCCTTGCCAAAAAAACCTCCGCTTCCAATGGCAATTTTGGATTGTGTGACATTCCATCCATAACCAAGAGGATCTGCATCCGGATTGATAAGTGCTTTTATTCTGTTTTGTTGATGGGGTTTGAGCACGTCCGTAATTACGTAATCCACACTTTCTATCACCCCCATCACAATTATCGCCCCAACTACCAGAGCAGAAATCCGTTTGAGTTTCTTTTTTCCAAAAATGATAAGTAGTGCCAGTATTATAAGGATTGCTCCATGAAGGTACAGCTGGTTGGGTATCAGAAGAGTAAGGATAAAAATAAACGCTGCACATATCCCAACGATCATCAGAAAAGGAGACATCCCTTCTCTGAAGAAAACAAAAATAAAGGATGTGAACACCAGTGCTGTTCCTGTATCTTTCTGCAGGAGAATCAAAACCATGGGTAAACCTACGAGCCCAAATAGCATTACCTGATTCCTCAGATTATCCATTTTAAATCCTACTGAGCCAATCATTTTGGCAGCTGCCAGCGCAGTAATAAACTTCGCAAACTCAGAAGGTTGCACTCCAAATGAACCGATTCCCAGCCAGGCTTTATTGCCTCCTACCTCCTTACCAATAATAGGAACCAAAATCAATAAGAGTATAATTATGCCAAATGCAACATAAGCGAAGGCTTCATAGAAACGCATATCAATAATGATAACACCCATGATGATCACTACTGATGCCGCAATAAAGATTAATTGTCTGCCTGAATTGAGAGATAAATCCCAAATAGATTGGTTCACTGTTTCATCATATACCGCAGCATATATATTGAACCACCCCAATATGACCAGCGCCATATAGATAAATATGGTGGGCCAATCCAATTTGCCATATATGTCAGCGCCTTTTCTCAATACAAAAATTGCCCATTTAATACATACTGCTCAATATGCGGTCTCTTCGTTTCTCCAATAAGGTATTTTTCAATCATCAAACTGGCGATAGATGCTGCAGCTCGTGCACCCTGCCCTGCATCTTCCACATAAACCGACACAGCAATTTTAGGATTGTCTTTGGGTGCGAATGCGATAAACACTGAATGAGCCGGGAGGGGGTCATTTTGTACTGTCCCTGTCTTTCCACATACGATAATATCCTGAAGTTTTGCCCGATACTGACCCGTTCCTGACTCTACCACCTGCTCCATGGCATCAACGGCAACATCAAAATAAGCCGGATCGATAGTCGTAAATTGCTTCTCCTTGTATTGAGGTAAGGGGCCCTTTCCCCCTATTGACTTGATCAAGTGTGGTATGTAGTAAAACCCTCTGTTTGCAACAATAGCAGTAAAGTTGGCCATCTGAATGGGCACCACAAGGTTCTCTCCCTCACCAATGGCTATTGAATAAATATTTGAAAACTTCCAGGGGCGATTGTTATACGCCCTATCATAATAGGCAACGTTAGGGATAAGGCCCCCTTTTTCATTGGGTAGATCCACGCCCAAATTGCTTCCAAACCCAAAACTTCTTATGTGTTTATTCCATTCTTCAAGTCCTATACGTGTGTCTTCATAAGGATCTTCAGAAATTCCCTTATTTAGCATTCTTCTCAACACCCCATGAAAGTAAGGGTTACAAGAATTCTCAATAGCTCCACGCAAATCTTCATTGGTATGATTGCCGTGACAGCTTATAATAGATCGATCGCAATAAATTCTTGTTTCAGGTTTGATCACTCCCTCCTGAAGGGCAGTCATTGCCTGAGCAATTTTGAAAATTGAACCCGGTCTGTATTGAGCCATCAATGGCCGGGTAAACAAAGGCTTCATAGTGTCATTGCTGATCAAAACAAAGTTGGAGCTATAGTTTCTTCCTGTCAGCAGATTAGGATCATACGATGGCCCTGATACGAGGGAAAGGATTTCTCCACTACCAGGCTCTATCGCCACAATACTTCCTGATTTCCCCTTCATCAACAGTTCGCCATACTGCTGCAAGTCGATATCAATGCTGCTTACCAAATCTTGACCAGGAACTGACAATGTATCGTATTCACCATCTTTAAAAGATCCTTTCTCTATGCCGCGAACATTTCTCAACTTGAATTTCACGCCACGTTTTCCTCTCAACTGCTCTTCATAAAACGACTCTATTCCACTTTGACCGATATAATCACCTTGCCTGTAAATCTTGGTCTCGTCCTTCTCCAATTTAGATTTTGAAATTTCACTTACATAGCCTAACGCATTGGCCAAAGCTGCAGTTGTATAAGACCGTGTTGTTCTCGCCTGAACATACAGCCCCGGAAATTCGTCCAGGTGATCCTGTACCTTCGCAAATTCTAAATTAGAAAGTCGGTCAATAAATAATGTTGGCTTGTATGGCGAGTACTCCTGGCGTTCGCGCATTTCCCGAAACTTCTTGCGCAGTTCCTCACGTGACATTTGAAAAACTTCACAAAATTTTGCGGAGTCAAAATCCTTAATGTCATTTCGAATTACGTTGATATCAAATTCGGGCGTGTTATAAACAATAAGTTTGTTATTTCGATCATAGATAAGTCCACGAAATGGATACTCTACTTCACGCATAATAGCATTGCTATCAGCCAATTCCGCATACTTATTATCGAGCACCTGGATGGAGAATAGTTTCACCAAAAAAACCAGACCTGTCAAAATAAAAATAATTTGTAGTATTTCTTTCCGCCCTTCGTTCATGATCTTCGTTGCCCTGGTAACATATACTGCAGTAACAGTACGGTAAGAAAAGTAAAGATAGTGCTAAAAAAAACTTTTGAAAGAGTGTACCACACTAATCCAAAACCACCAGCCTCAATAAAAAACAGCGCAAAGTGATGGATAAAGATGATGGGAAGAGTATAAACTATAAACCACTGAAGGCCGTTGGCAGCCAGTGTGGGGCCTTCACCAGCATCATACCCTCCCTGAGGAGTGATGCGAGATAGCCAAAAATTTCTCACAAATGCTGCCAGCACCAATGCCGAAGCGTGTATTCCCAGGCTATCGTAAAAAACATCCACCAAAAAGCCTAGTACAAAACCAAGTACCATCAACAGCAATTTGTTGGTTTCAATAGGCAGAAATAAAATGAAAGCGATGTAGATAAAGCAAAATGCAGTATTAAAGAGCACAAGGTTTTTCATCAAAACAACCTGCGCCAGCAGATAAATGAAGAAAGATATAAATTGCCAAATGCCTGCTCTGCTCATTTTGATTCTCCGATTGTGATTTTTTCTAACGAATCTTTTTCATACAAAAGACTGCTTCGTACAATTTCAACAAAAGCAAGACTGGAAAAATCTTGCGCCAGCCTTACTTTCAAATCATAAAACTGCGCCTCTGGCCCTAAGCTTACTTCTTCTATTATGCCTACCAAAACACCCTCAGGAAAAACGGCATTGAAACCAGAGGTAACCACCGTGTCACCGACAGTTGGATTGGCATGACGAGGAATAAAATTTAATTGACTATAACGTGGATTTTTTCCATCCCAGTTTATAGATCCAAAATGATTTGTTCTTTTGATTATTGACGATGTAAACTCATCCGTATTGAGCAAAGATATAAGCACTGCATAATGATCTGATACCGATTTTACTTTACCAACAGCACCTGCTGCACTAATTACAGCCATACCAGGAGATATCCCGTCCAGTGCACCCTTATCAATCGTGATATAATTCTTAAATCGTTCTACCGAGTTGTTGATCACTTTTGCACTGATGAAATCAAATCGATTGATGATTTTCGGATCAACTCTTTCTCTTACCTCGAGCGTGTATAAACTCTGATTGCGTTGCTCTAGCTTGGTTCTTAACTGTGCATTCTCGTCAGCCAGTTCAGTATTTATCTTTCTCAAAGAAAAATACTCCTTTATCCCCTGGGTAGTGCCAATGACGTTTGCCGCTAGCCTATTTGACGAATTGAAATACTTAGTGCTTTGATATTGATTGTTCTTTACAATCAACCATGCGGCAAATAATTCCAACACCAAAAATGTGAAGAAAGCCCTATACTGATAAAAAAAGTAAAAGAGCCTCTCCATGTAATCAAGTCATCAATACAGGTTTGAAATGGTTCAGATTCTTGAGTGCCTGTCCTGTACCTCTTACCACAGCACGAAGTGCGTCATCTGCCACATGGATAGGTAATTTGGTTTTCAGTGCAAGTCGTTTATCTAAACCCCGAAGGAGTGCGCCTCCGCCAGTGAGATAAATCCCACGTTCGTAAATATCAGCAGAAAGTTCCGGAGGAGATATCTCCAACGCTTTTAGTACTGCCTCTTCTAATTTAGAAATTGACTTGTCCAATGCGAAGGCTACCTCCGAGTAAGATATTTTTATTGTCTTGGGAATTCCAGTCATTAAATCACGCCCACGAATTTCATAATCATCAGGCCCATCATCCAGTTCTGTTAAAGCAGAACCCACCTCAACTTTCACGCGCTCAGCAGATCGCTCACCAATCAAAAGATTGTGCTGCCTGCGCATATAGTCAAGAATATCCCGGTTAAAAGTATCACCTGCAATACGGATGGATTGATCACACACAATACCTGACAATGCAATCACCGCAATGTCAGTAGTACCTCCACCAATATCTACAATCATATTCCCAACAGGTTGCTCAATATCAATCCCTATACCAATGGCTGCCGCTATTGGTTCGTGAATCATGTATACCTCTTTTGCATTGGCATGCTCAGCGGAGTCACGTACGGCCCTCTTCTCTACCTCAGTAATTCCAGAAGGAATACAGATCACCATTCTAAGTGAAGGCGGGAACAATCTTTTACCCGTATCAATCATCTTGATCATACCGCGGATCATCATCTCAGCAGCATGGAAATCAGCTATCACTCCCTCCTTCAGCGGGCGGATGGTTTTGATATTGTCATGGGTTTTTTCATGCATCTGCATGGCTTCCCTACCTATGGCCAACACCTTATTGGTATTCTTGTCTATGGCAATAATAGACGGCTCATCCACTACAATCTTGTCTTTGTAGATGATTAGCGTGTTTGCCGTGCCAAGGTCAATGGCAATATCCTGAGTAAAGAAGTCAAAAAGTCCCATTGGTGTTACAACTGTGGTTATTCTAGAAGGGCGAAATTAAGCAAATATAACTGTGATTTTAGCGTTTAATCGAGTGAAAACTTACAAACAGAAATTGACTAGTGTTTAAAGTGTCGATAGCCGGTTGTCACCATCGTCATATCGTGCCCATCACAATAATCAATGGAGTCCTGATCTTTGATGGACCCACCAGGTTGAATGACCGCTTTGATTCCCTGCTCATGAGCAATCTCAACACAATCAGGAAATGGAAAAAACGCATCTGAGGCCATGACAGCTCCATTCAAGTCGAACCCAAAACTCTTGGCCTTAGCTATCGCCTGTTTCAGTGCATCTACTCGGGAGGTTTGTCCCACCCCACTGGACAGCATCTGACCGTCAACAGCCAACACAATTGTATTGGACTTGGTGTGTTTGGCAATTTTTCCCGCAAACAACATTGCTTTCAACTCAATCTCCGTAGGCTTTTTCTTTGTTACCACCTTCAGGTTTTCTTTGGTATCCGTGTGCCCGTCAAAGTTCTGGGCGATAACACCATTCAACAAACTCTTGAACTGACGACCAGGCTTTACATCTTTCTTTTGCTTCAGCAGATTTCTGTTTTTCTTTGATTTCAATAATTGCAGTGCTTCTGGTGTGAAATCAGGCGCGATAAGAATCTCAAAAAACAATTTATTAATCTCCTCGGCCGCAGCAATATCAATCGGCTGATTTGTACACAAAACGCCACCGAATGCAGAAACAGTATCTGCCTGTAAGGCTTTCAAATAGGCCTCTTTCACTGATTTACCTGTGGCCACACCGCAAGCATTGGTATGTTTGATTATGATAAATGCTGTTTCGTTTTCAAATTCATTAAGCAAATGAAGAGCAGCGTCTGCATCTACGAGGTTGTTGTATGAAAGATCTTTACCATTTAATTTTTCGAACAACTGCTCTAAATCTCCGTAGTATACTGCCTGCTGATGAGGGTTTTCTCCATATCGCAAGGCGCTTCCGCCAGGGATGCTCACTTTCAAACTCTCAACTCTTTCATCCTTATTAAAATAATTAAAAATAGCGGCATCATAGTGCGAAGTCACATCAAACGCCATCGCAGCAAAGTGTTTTCTGTCGCTCAAGGATGTTTGGCACTTTGTCGACTGAAATAATCTCAATGCCTCCTCATATTGATCTCTTGAAGAAATGATCAGTACATCTTTAAAATTTTTCGCAGCCCCACGAATCAGTGAAATTCCTCCAATGTCAATTTTTTCAATGATCTCACTCTCCGCACCTCCAGCTGCAACGGTTTCTTCAAAGGGATACAAATCCACTATTACTAAATCTATAGCCGGAATCTTGTACTCCAAAGACTGATTTAAATCGCCATCGTTATCCCTTCTATAAAGAATTCCTCCAAATATTACCGGATGAAGTGTTTTAACACGACCACCAAAAATGGATGGATAACCCGTCAACTCCTCAACAGGCACTACTTTGTACCCGAGTCCTTCAATAAAAGTTTGAGTGCCTCCTGTGGAGATAAATTCAACCCCTTGTGCAGCCAGTGTATTAATAATCGGCTCTAAATTGTCTTTGTAATAAACTGAAATAAGTGCCCTTGATATCTTCTTGGATGCCATTGGTAATAAGCTGTTTAGGGATTTTTAGGAAGCAGCAAAAGTAGGGCTATTTTAAGGATAGCGAAACCTGCCACCTCAAAATTTCTACATTTCAAACTCTTTCAATAGTCCCTAGTAGTCTTCTTCTGGGATGGGCTCTACCTCTATCGAAAAATCGTCAGCATCCAGGAAGGTTGGGAACTTATCGCGATAGGAAAGAAGTGAGTTGCCACTGATGCTTACTGTCTTAATGGCCTCCATTCCCTCTACGGTAAAAACAGCGTCACCTTTAGGGCTGATAACAGAGGAAAGGCCATTGTATTCAATTCCTTTTCCATCAACGCCTACTCTATTCACTCCCACTACATAAGACAAATTTTCAATGGCCCTTGCCTTCAATAAGGTATCCCAGGCATTGATCCTTACTTTAGGCCAGTTGGCAACGTAAATCGCCAAATCGTAAGTTGGTTTTTTCAAAGTAGCATTCCATCTGTTGCGGCTCCATACCGGAAACCGCAAGTCATAACAAATCAAAGGACAAATTCTCCATCCTTTCCAATGTCCAATCAACAGGCTCTCGCCTGGAGAAAAAACATGCTGTTCATCGGCCATACGAAACAGATGGCGCTTATCATAAGTTTTAAAATTTCCACCTGGCTCCATCCAAAGCAGACGGTTGTAGTAGCGATCGTGGACTAATGATATAAAACTCCCCAAAACCAGTGCCCCAGTCTGGTCAGCCATTTGCTTCATCCACTTGAAGGTGCGCATGTTCATCCGCTCTGCCAATCTAGGCGCAGCCATACTGAACCCGGTAGTGAACATTTCAGGAAGCACAATTACATCAGTTGACTCATTTATTTGCCAAATTTTCTCTTCAAACATGGCCAAATTGGCGTCAATGTCTTCCCAATGGAGGTCTGACTGAATAACTGTAATTTTAAGATCCTGCATCACACTTAATTAATTCTTCTGCAAAGAAAGCGATCCCTGGCTAATATAGAGAATGCCTTTATAACAATTTACCCCTTAAAAACGGTTCAGTATTTTTCCTGCTTCTGCTAAAGTATCTTCTCCTTTGGCAAAGCAAAAACGAAGGAGTTGATTATCCGTCTTGTCCTTGTAAAAAACAGACACGGGTATTGAAGCCAGTTTGTGCTCCTTGGTCAGCCACTCTGCCATTTCTACCTCTGATTTAGAGGAAACACCTTTATAAGATAGAAGTTGAAAATACGACCCATGACAAGCCATTGGTTCAAAGGATGATCCCTTAATCTGATCCAGAAAAAAATCCCTTTTTTGTTGGTAAAATTTTGAAAGCTCAAGGTAATGGGCAGGTTCTTTCATGTATTCTGCCAAAGCCAATTGAATTGGAGTATTGACACTGAAGGTAATGAACTGATGTGCCTTTCGAATTTCGTTTGTTATTGCCGGTGAAGCCACTGTATAACCTACCTTCCAACCGGTGGCATGAAACGTCTTTCCAAATGAAAACACAGCAATACTATTGGCCGCTAACCCAGGGAACCGCATAACACTTTGATGCACTAACTGATCAAAAATAATCCGTTCGTATACCTCATCACTTAACACCAATATACCGTGGTCATTTACGATACCCTCAAGGGTTTTCAAATCCTCTTCTTTTAGCACCGCACCGCTTGGATTTTGGGGTGTGTTGATCATGATCATTCGGGTGCGTGAAGTAATCTTACTCTTCACCTGATCCCAATCAATAGTAAAATCAGGTGGTAGGATATTGATAGGAACAGGAATGCCTCCATTCAACCGTATGGCGGGATCGTAACAATCGTAAGAGGGATCAAATAAAATCACCTCATCTCCCGGGCTCACCAACCCGGTGATAGTGGCAAAGATGGCTTCAGTACCTCCGGCTGTAATAGTGATGTCCGTTTCTGGATTTACCTTGTGACCATAGGATTGAAGGATAACCGAGGCAATCGTTTGGCGTAATGAAGGAACTCCAGGCATGGGAGCGTACTGATTGTGTCCATCTTTCATCTGCTGATGGACGAGCTCAATTAACTTTTCAGAAACCTTAAAATCCGGAAAACCTTGTGATAGATTGATGGCTCCTTGTTCCTGAGCCATCTTTGACATAACCGCAAATATGGAAGTGCCTATGTCTGGTAACCTGGAGTGGATCTCTTTCATTTTCTCAGCGGGGCAATAATCCTGTACTCTGTCTCCACATCTCCTCGGCTGATATCATTCAACTTGCCTTTCAAAAGTCTTTTCTTGAGTGGCGTAAGGTAATCGATAAATAGAACCCCTTCAATATGGTCATACTCATGTTGTATGATCCGGGCCTTCATCCCCTCATATTCTTCATCATATGCCTTCCAGTTTTCGTCAAAGTATTTGATGCGGATTGAAAACGGTCTTGTCACTTTCTCTCGCACATTGGGGATACTCAGGCAACCCTCTTCCATTTCTTCATGGTCTTCGTCTTCCTCAACAATCTCTGCATTAATAAAAACTTTTTTAAAGCCCTCCATTTCTGGCTCATCCTCAAGTACACTACCATCCACCACAAACATTCTCACGTCTTTGCCAATCTGTGGAGCAGCTAAACCAATACCCTGGGCGGCATACATTGTTTCAAACATATCTTCAGAAAGCTGTTTTACTTCTTCAGAGCCTTCTTTAAAATCCTGTGCTTTCTTGCGCAACACAGGGTCACCATACATAACGATCGGATAAACCATTGAAAATCTAATTATCGTGCAAATTTAACCCAGTTTATGCATTAAGACTATTGGAGAAGGCATAAACTGCCCGGTGGGCTGACGAATTCTAAGGATACCGTCAGAATTATCAGGGTTAAACTTCTGATACTACGATCAGGATCATGACCGAAGTGTCATTTGGCTTGACAATAAAAGTGTTTGGTGATTATAAACGCAATTAACTTATCGACTTTCTTTCGTCAAGTTCGGGCAATGACTTTGAGTGGTTTCGAATCACACAATTATAGACCTAACGCATGGATTCCATGTAGGATTGCAAAATCAACGTGGCGCTGATCTTATCCACGTTTTGCTTATCCCTTCTGTCTTTCTTTTTCATACCTCCCTCCACCATGGCCCTCAATGCAATCTTGCTTGTAAAACGTTCGTCTACGTACTTCACTGGTAGGTTCGGGAAAGCCTCATTGAGCCTGGCCACCATCTGCCTCACATAGGGTGCGGTTTCCGAATCGGTATTATTCATTTGCTTTGGTAAGCCGATAACAACTTCATCTACCTTTTCTTTTGCAAAATATTGTTTCAGGTAGGTCAAAAGTTTAGTTGTTTCAACTGTCTCCAGGGCGGTAGCAATAATCCTCATTGGATCAGTTACGGCAAGGCCGGTTCGCTTCGTTCCATAGTCGATAGCCATTATGCGACCCATAAATTTTTTTTAATCTTAAACGGAGATGATGATTAGTTGTATTTTACCTTCTCACCGAAAATCTTCTTCACCTGATTTTCAATTATCATGGCTTTTGGGAAAAGAATCTCATTTTCTATTCGGGCATGTGTCATCAGGCTTTTTTCAAATGAGGTCAGCTCTGAATAAATAACCTTTACATGCAAAGGAGCATCCTCACCAAGGGCATAATTATTTGTTATCCTCCTGATTCCTACCATTTCATCATCATGAACTTCGTGCTCCATCGCAAAACGCTGCAAGGAGTTTTTCTCCAACATATAATAAAGCTGAGACGGATTACAGACTCCCTTAGATGCCTTCTCTAAAAGGCGGATATATCCAAAAAGAGTATCTTCCTCCTCATAGATATGATGAATAAAATCTTCTAAAAAGAGAGGGAATAATTCCTTTAGGTCCTTTTCTACACTTATATAATCTGGATGGTTGGCTTTAAATGACTCCACCAATCGGGCAATGTAAGGCAATTTGTGTTTTACGAATATAAAATGAGCATGCTTGAGATACTCTAATATAAGATCGATTGGATAAGATAAGAGAGGGAGATCCGCCTCCTGAAAATTTGTATTGGGTGATTCCAACTCTCGTACTACATGTTCCACCCGTAGCCCTTTATCATGGCAGACTTGCTCGAGTGTCTGCTCTGAATACTCATAGAATTTGATACCAAAAAAATAAAGCACATACGCATGCACGTTATTCTGGTTAACCAAGTCTTGTATTCGTTTATTTCTAAGGGTAGTTTTTGCCATTCAGGCAGTAAATATAACAATCCCCAAAGCCTCAGCCGATCAATTATGGATCAAATAATCCTAGAATTTGAATAACAGCCTCTTTTTGCTGTTTTTTGACATTGAAAACTTTGATAACGTTAAAAACGTTAAAAGTTACTAACCGTATTTTTTTGACATGAGTGAGCCGAATAATTCAAAATATCAGATAAAACTCCCTTTAATCCTCTGCATTGGCCTTGCTGGCGGGGTTCTTATTGGCGCCAGCCTGAATAAGACCGCTGCATCCGATGATATCGGTGCTGACGTGCAAAAATTCAGAGAGGTGCTTTCGTTGATAAAGACGGAGTATGTAGATGAAACGGAGACTGACAAGCTGGTAGATGATGCCATTGGGCATATTTTAGCCAAGCTCGATCCCCATTCGGCCTATATTCCTGCAAGAGAAAGGTTAGAAGCCAATGAAGACCTTCGCGGAAATTTTGAAGGCATAGGAATTGAATTCAGCATTTTTCAGGATACACTCGTTGTGGTGGCGGCTTTAAGTGGTGGCCCCTCAGAGGCTGTAGGGCTTCGCACGGGTGATCGCATTGTAAAAGTAGATGGAGAAAATATTGCAGGCATCGGTTTAGTTAACAATGATGTTTCCAAAAAATTGAAAGGGCCTAAAGGCACTGAAGTAAAAATTGAGGTGGTGAGGAGAGGCGCAACTAATCCCATAAGCTTTAACATCATTCGTGATAAGATCCCTCAATTTTCAGTTGATGCTTCCTATATGATCGATCATGAAGTGGGATACATAAAAGTGAGTCGTTTTTCACAAACTACTTATTCAGAGTTTCTTACTGCCATGGAAAAATTGAAAAAGGAGGGCATGAAGAAGTTGGTTCTGGATTTACAGGGCAACCCTGGAGGATATATGAATCAGGCCATAGACCTGGCTGATGATTTCTTGCCCAGTGGAGAAAAAATAGTTTTCACCAGTGGAAAAGACACCCGATACAATTCGGATGCGATGTCATCAGCAAAAGGTCAATTTGAAAAGGGTGATATCATTGTACTCATCAATGAAGGCAGTGCCTCGGCATCTGAAATAGTTGCTGGCGCACTTCAGGACAATGATAGAGCATTAATTGTAGGAAGAAGGTCCTATGGAAAAGGATTGGTTCAATCTCCGTTTGTACTTGATGACGGATCTGAATTGCGATTGACCATTTCCAGGTATTACACTCCGAGTGGCCGATCCATTCAAAAACCTTATGACGATAATCAGGAGTATTCCAGAGATATCATGAAGAGATATAGCCATGGAGAATTTTTTCATGCGGATAGTATAAAGTTCAATGACTCCTTAAAATACCTGACAGTGAATGGTCGAACGGTTTACGGAGGTGGAGGAATTATGCCAGACTACTTTGTTCCTCTGGATACCACCCTCAACAGTTCTTATTTGAATGCCCTGTTCAATTCCAATTCATTTCAGGAGTACGCA
>DDUM01000040.1:0-456 GCA_002344795.1 Flammeovirgaceae bacterium UBA2338
ATCGTTCGACTGGTAGATCCATACCTGGCGCAAGACATGGCAGAGTTTGTATTGGCGCTGATCATGAATCACCTCCGCGACCTCAATGCTTTTAAAATAAAACAGACCGAGTCCATCTGGAAACCATCAGAATACCTGAGAATCAGAGATGTAAAGGTAGGAATTATGGGTATGGGAGCGATCGGTAAGCGAGTTGCAACAGAATTACGTAAAACAGGATTTGATGTAATGGGTTGGGCACGCACCCGTAAGGAAATTTCTGGTATACCAGTCTATTCTGGCGCTAAAGAGTTTTCGGAATTTTTAAGCAAAGCTGATATTTTAGTTTCTGTACTTCCACTCACCCCTGAAACAAAAGGCATACTTAACAAAAAAAACCTTCAGTTATTGCCTAAAAATGCTTTCGTGATCAATGTTGGACGCGGTGAACAGGTTATTGATGAAGATTTGGTAGCA
>DDUM01000040.1:673-7179 GCA_002344795.1 Flammeovirgaceae bacterium UBA2338
GTTATTGATGAAGATTTGGTAGCACTTATATCTGAAGGTCATTTATCAGGCGCAAGCCTGGATGTTTTTGCTGAAGAACCACTTCCGGGAAACAACATATTGTGGAAACAACCCAGGGTCAATGTCACTCCGCACATTGCCAGCCTGACTAACCCTATTTCAGTGGCACCTCAGATTGTAGACAATTATTATCGCGCAAAAGAAGGCAAACCATTACTGAATCTTGTGTCCAGGGAAAAAGGGTATTAGACTCTGGTATTTGGCGTGCCTAAGTCCCGGTTATTTCTTTTTGATCTTTTTCTTGTCATCAAAAAGCATCCTTACAGATGGTCCGTAAGTGTCGTCATACTGACCGCTTCTCATGCTCCAAATAAAACCAGCCAGAAATAATAAGGCAATGGTAAGACTAATGCCAATCAATAGAATTATAATATTCATGACAATTTCTTTTTAGCGATCATACTGACCATGAAGGTAGTAAATACAACAACGGAGATACTACTGATAGGCATTAATATCGCAGCTACCAGAGGCGTGAGATGACCTGTAACTGCAAAACTTAACCCCACAACATTGTAGAGGAACGAAATTCCAAGACTGATCTTTAAAACTGTTAATGCAGATTTTGATAAATCCAGAAAAACATCCAGTTTTTCTAATTGTGCACCGCTTAAAATTCCATCGCAAGAAGGTGTAAATACTCCCGTATCGTCAGCTATTGCTATGCCTACATCACTTTGCTTCAATGCCCCTGAGTCATTTAGTCCATCACCAAGCATCATCACCTTACTCCCACTCGATTGCAGTTCAGAAACATAATGAAGCTTATCGTGTGGACTTTGAGAAAACTTTAAAATTGTATCCGCAGTAAAAATTGATTGCATTCTTTTTTCCTCAGCTGAACTATCTCCTGAAAGCAAAGCTTTTACGCTGGTACCCAAGCTGGATAGTAGTTTTTCAATCCCAGGCCGAACAGAAGTGCCAATTTCAAAATATCCCTTTTGTACTCCATTGATGGAAACATAAACTCGTGTTCCGTTATCTAATTCACTTTCTTTTTCACCCACAAATATTGCTGACCCAAGAAGAACAGCGTTGTTACCAATTCGTGCAGCAACTCCCTTTCCAGGAAACTCTTCATAATGATCAAGTTGCTTCAGCTCATCCCCTGGAATACGCTTGGCTATTAGTATACTCAATGGATGAGTAGATGACGATGCCACTGCCTTGGTAAGCATCATTTCATCTTCACTGACATTACCATTCCAAATAACACTTTCAGAACCATGGGTGATCGTTCCGGTTTTGTCAAACACAATAGAGTCGATATTTGCCATGCTTTCCACTACGTCAGCATTTTTAAGGTAAAGGCCATGATTGCCCAACACCCGCAACATACTGCCATAAGTAAACGGTGCAGCCAAAGCCAAGGCGCACGGACAAGCCACCATGAGCACTGAAGTAACAATTAGCCACACTCTGCTTGCGTCTGCCCAATACCAGTACAAACCAGTAGCAAGTGCCAAACCCAGTACAGACCAGGTGAATACCTTTGCCACCCTATCCATAAGCGTTTGATAAGTTCTGTTTTCTGGCTTATTAAATGCATCATTGTTCCACAAACTGGTTAAATGACTTTGTGACGTTTTCTTTGTAACTGTTAAAATCGCAGGCTGCCCCACAATTCTTCCTCCTGCATAAACCAGCTCACCGGCAGTTATTTTTACCGGGTTCGCTTCACCCGTAACAAAACTATAATCGACATAAGCTGAATCATTGATAAGAAGACTATCTGCAGGAACTATTTCCTTATTGCGTATGCGGATATGATCCCCCTTTTCCAACTGATGCACCACACAAGCTTTCCAGTCACCATTCTCTTTCCGGTAAACGGCCAAAGGAAAATAAGATTTGTAGTCGCGATCAAACGCCAGACTTTCATAGGTTTTATTCTGAAACCATCTGCCAATGAGAAGAAAGAAAACCAGGCCCGCCAAAGAATCCATATATCCCGCGCCCGATTGTAGTAGTATATCCGTTACACTCCTGATAAAGAGCACTGAAATACCAACGGCAATGGGCACATCAAGATTGATTTGCCGTAGCCTGAAACTTTTCCAGGCCGAAATAAAATAGTCTCTTCCACTATAAAATACAACTGGGATCGCGAGAGCAATATTTATATAAGAAAATAATTCTTTTAAATTTTTCTCTGCATGATCAATCCCCAGATATTCTGGAAAGCTCAGGAGCATAATGTTTCCGAAACAAAAACCAGCAACCGCCAACTGAACAATCAATTGTTTGTCATAAACACTCTTCGAGGTGTCCTTTTCCGAATCAAGACTTATCAGAGGTTTGTAACCCGTAGATGCTATTAAAGAAGCAATTTTGCTTAGCGATGTCTTTGAGGCATTAAAATCAATCAGAACAGTCTTCTTAGCAAAATTTACCTCTGATTTCAATATCCCCGTATTCAACTTGTTCAGGTTTTCGAGCAACCATATACATGAAATACAATGAATGGCAGGCACATACAACTGCACACGACTTATTCCATTAATTTCAAAAAGCAGCAACTTGGAGGATATCTCAGGATTATCCAGATAAGTATAGGTTTCGTCATTATCAATCTCTAATCTAACTCCCGGGCTTGATTCGAAATTATAATATTCACAAAGGTCATTTTCATTGAGTATCTCGTAAACCGTTTTGCACCCATAGCAACAGAAAGATTTATCATCAGTCAAAAAATCGCCTTCCTTACAAGGCTGACCACAATGAAAACATGTATCCTTTTGATGTTTACTAAGCTTATCTTCTATTGCTAATTGATTGGATTGCATGAAATAAAATAGCTTACACTAGCCCAGAACTCAGGCTGATTTCCATGTCCAAATTGGGCATTCGATGTGGTTCACTACATCTTCAGCAATACTTCCACTCATTAAGCGGTTCAGTCCTTTGCGCCCATGGGTAGCCATAGCTACCATATCTCCTTTTACCTCTTTGGTGAAATTGGCTACACCCAATTCTTCATTAAGATCGTTATAAACGTTCAGTGTATAATCTTTTAGCATAAAACGTTCAGCAAAGTCCTTCAGTTGCTGGCGCGTTATTACATCTGTTCTAAAATTAGCAGGAGTATTAACATTCACTACATGCAGTTTTGCTTTGAAAAAAGCCTGCAATGCTTTCACTCGCATTGTTAATTTCTCTTCATCAGCACGAAGTGTGCTTGGGAAAACAATATTTTTAATTGAAGATACCTTCACTGATTTCTTAATTGAGATAACAGGAACGGGCGACCATCTGACTATTTTTTCCGTGTTGGATCCTACAAAAAATTCTTTTAGACCAGAGGCTCCTTTCGTCCCCATCACAACCAAATCTACTTTCTTTTTTTCTACAAACTGACTTATGATAGGTGTAGGCGCTCCGTATTCTACAAAAGTAGAAACTTTAGGCCCTTCTTTAGCCCATTTGGTTTTCATTTTGTTGAAATCCTTATCTGCACGCTCCTTCATTTCTTTCAAAAAAGTGTCCTCAAAAGAAAATGTAGGCATCATTACATTTTCATGAATGACCGGAAGCTCTACCACGTTAAGTAACAGTATTTCACCCTTACTCTGATTGGCGATTTCTACAGCAAATTTGAATGCCTGAACTGCTGAATCAGAAAAATCGCATGGCACTAATATCTTTTTCATCTTAAGGAATTTTTGGTTGCAATCAAAAGTAATCTGATCTCATAATATTGCTGCTGATTGCAATCAATGAAAAATATGATTGATGTCATATTACGAGCTGATAATATCCAAAATTAGCTCAAAAGGGCACCTACTCCAAAAAGGATTACAAATAGCAAGGTCGAGAGTGCCATTTGTTTCAAATAAGGATCCAATTCTTTTGATGGTTTTTTTGCAACAGAAATTCCATTAATTATAAAAAATGGAATGGTTATTAAAAAGAGTAACTGTGATAGATTAGTGTAATTAATAACTGTAAAGACAATAGCACATGTCAATCCTCCGATTATTAATAACCAATGGTAGGTTATGGCATTGTCCCGCCCAATCCTTACTGGTAAAGAAAATTTGCCCGCTTTTTTATCTGATTCTATGTCGCGAATGTTATTAATATTCAACACGCCCATAGAGAAAAATCCACAACTCATTGCAGGCAACAAGTGATCCCAGCTGATGGATTTCGTAAACAAATACAGTGAGCCTAACACCCCAACTATTCCAAAGAATACAAGAACAGAAAAATCACCCATCCCTACATAACCATAGGGTTTTCTTCCTACAGTGTAGGCGATGGCTGCTAAAATACTAAGTATCCCCAGCCCAAAGAAAAATAAAATAGCTTCCAGGTTTCCACCTAGAGATACCTTCAATAGCCATACACCACTTATAAGACAAAGCACCACAAAAACAATCAGTGCTTTTTTCATAGATTCCTTAGTGATATCCCCCGACTGAACAGCTCGCACAGGCCCTACTCTTCCCTCGTGATCAGCACCGTTAACAGTATCGCCATAATCATTGGCCAGGTTTGAAAGTATTTGTAGCAAGACGGTGGTGCTGGCACAGAGCAAGAAGATATCCCACTGGAATGCTCCCACCGATGCCGCCAGAAAAGTACCCATACCAATACATGACAAAGCAAGAGGCAATGTCCTTGGTCTAAAGGCAGCTATCCAGGCTTTGGCATGCATGCAGCAAATTTAACACATCTAAGCTACTCTTCACGGAGCAACGAAAGAATATCATCATCGAGTGGACTTATTTTAGCGGGAAAAAATCCTACTACCTCTCCGTTTTTGTTGATTACATACTTGTTAAAATTCCAGGAAGGAGATTTTCCTGATTTTGCCTCCAGCCAACGATACAGAGGATGCTTATCCTTTCCCTTCACAGATATTTTTTCAAACATCTGAAATTCCACCCCGTAATTCTTCTCACAAAAGGCTGCTATCTCTTCATTGGTTCCTGGTTCCTGCCATAAAAAATTATTGGCAGGAAAGCCCAATATCTCTACTTTATCACCCAACTGATCGTGTAGTTTTTCCAGATCTGCATATTGATACGTATACCCACACTTAGAGGCGGTATTGACAACTAAAACATTCTTCCCTTTGTACTTTGAGAAATCAATCTCTTCGCCACTCAGAGAATTCATTTTAAAGTCGTAAAAAGAGGCAGCCCCGTCCTGCGCAGAAACGTTTGAACCAAACAATGATGATAACATGAATACAGCTATTAAAACCAAAATACCCAATGACACTAATAATAACCTAAACATTTATTTACGCTTAAAGTTTCACATCCCGCCTCGGAATGAATTTAGACTTACATCTTTTCAGGAACATTTACTCCTAAAAGTCCCATTGCCTTACTGAGCACCTCTCCTACCTTTTCAGACAAAGCAACACGTAAACTCAGCTTTTGTTTATCGCTCTCTGAGAAAATAGGAATAGATTGATAAAACTGATTGTATTCTTTGGCCAGGTCGTAGGCGTAATTCGCAATGACAGAGGGCGAATAATCCCTTGCCGCATCCTGAAGTCGATCAGGATAGATAGAAAGAAGGCCAATTAATTTTTGTTCGTTGGGAAGAAGTAAATCAATATTGGCGAGGCCATTCTCTAGATTCATGGTTGCCGCTTTTCTCACTATTGAGCGAATTCTCGCATGTGTGTATTGAATAAATGGCCCTGTGTGCCCCTGCAGCTGAATGGACTCGTTAGGGTTAAACATCATCCGCTTCTTTGGATCAACTTTCAATAAGTAAAATTTAAGTGCTCCAATGCCAATCATTTCAAAAAGTGTGCTGGCCTCCTCATCCTCCATTTCATCAATCTTGCCCAACTCACGTGTTTGCTTTTCCGCCTCAGTGATCATTTCCATCATCAAATCGTCTGCATCTACTACAGTGCCTTCCCGCGATTTCATCTTGCCAGAGGGAAGGTCAACCATGCCATAAGACAAGTGATAGCATTCTTTTGCCCATGCGTATCCCAATTTAGCAAGAATCAAAAACAAAACTTTAAAATGATATTCCTGCTCATTACCTACGGTATAAACCTGCTTTGATATTTTTGGAAAATCCCGAAACCGAAGTATTGCTGTACCTATATCCTGTGTCATATACACAGAAGTGCCATCTGATCTCAACAGGACCTTTTCATCTAATCCATCCTCTGTAAGATCTACCCAAACAGAGCCATCCTCTTTCTTAAAAAAGACACCTTGCTCAACTCCTTTCAATACTTCCTCTTTACCCAACAAATAGGTCTCTGATTCAAAATATAGCTTATCAAAATGTACCCCCATCTGTTTGTACGTAGTTTCAAAACCATCGTACACCCAACCGTTCATTGTTTTCCAGAGCGAAATAGTATCCGGCTCCTTTTGTTCCCATTTTTGCAGCATGTCCACTGCCAACTTCATAATGGGGGCGGCCTTTTCAGCTTGCTCTTTATCCATACCTTGTGCTACAAG
>DDUM01000040.1:7542-32840 GCA_002344795.1 Flammeovirgaceae bacterium UBA2338
CCAAACAGCTGCCATGCCGCCATGGATTTACAAATATGAATACCCCGATCATTAATTATTTGTACCCGGTGTACCTTATATCCAATGGCCTCATAAATGGAAGCCACACTCCATCCCAAAAAATTATTTCTTAAATGTCCCAAATGAAGGGGCTTGTTCGTATTGGGCGAAGAGTACTCCACCATTACTTCCATGCCTGTGGCTGGTACTACTCCGTAATTATTTTCATTGAGTATGTCTTGAAAAACGGTCACCCATACTTTGTCGTCAAGCACAAGATTCAAAAACCCCTTCACTACATTATATTGGTTGACCAGATCAGTGTTGTCCATCAGCCATTGCCCAATTAATGATGCTGTTTCTTCCGGTTTCTTTTTTGAAATTCTGGTTAAAGGAAAGCAAACAAGGGTATGGGAACCTTCAAATTCAGGGTTAGTAGGCTGAAGCTGGATACTGTCCGCAGAAGCACTAAAAAGCGAACTGATCGCCTCCTCAATTTTTGATTTTAATAACTGGGTTAGGTTCATTTTTATAGCCAAGTGCCGTTTAAACCGCGAAGAACGCAGAGGTTCGCGGAGTTAAAGCATATTTATCAATCTTTTAATTCCGTTTAACAGTATAAAATTAAGTTCATGGTCTTTGCGAACCTTTGCGCCCCAGTGGTTTATATCACATATCCAATATATAGGCAAAGATCAGAGGAGCTACAATCGTAGCGTCACTTTCAATAATAAACTTTGGCGTTTCTATACTTAATTTGCCCCAAGTGATTTTTTCGTTGGGAACTGCACCAGAATAGGATCCATAACTGGTGGTTGAATCACTGATTTGACAAAAGTAGCTCCAGAAAGGAACACCATCGCGGCCCAAATCCTGATGTAACATGGGTACCACACAAATTGGAAAGTCTCCTGCAATGCCTCCACCTATTTGGAAAAATCCAATTCCGTCTTTACCTGAATTTTCTGTGTACCAATCAGCTAACCAAACCATGTATTCGATTCCACTCTTCATGGTAGAGGCCTTTAATTCTCCAGTGAGGCAATAAGACGCAAAAATATTTCCCATTGTAGAGTCTTCCCACCCCGGAACAACCATTGGCATATTCTTTTTGGCTGCTGCAATCATCCATGAATTTTTAGGATCAATCTCATGATATTGATCGAGTTCGCCACTATTCAACATCCGGAACATAAATTCATGCGGAAACAGTCGCTCTCCTTTATCCTCAGCATCCTTCCACACTTTAAATAAGTGCGATTGTAGTTTTCTAAACGCCTCTTCTTCAGGAATACAGGTATCCGTAACCCGGTTCAGGTGATTTTGTAAAAGGTCCCACTCCTGCTCAGGGGTAAGGTCGCGATAGTTAGGTATGCGTTTGTAGTGTGAGTGAGCCACCAAATTCATGATGTCCTCTTCCAGGTTTGCGCCCGTACACGATATAATGTGCACCTTATCCTGTCGGATCATCTCTGCGAAGCTGATTCCTAGTTCACCAGTACTCATAGCACCAGCCAGGGTCACCATCATTTTTTTTCCACTTTCTACATGTACCTTGTATCCCTTTGCGGCATCTACCAGCGCGGCTGCGTTAAAGTGGAGGTAATTTTTTTCGATAAACTCGGAGATGGGTCGGTTTTTGCTCATCATCAATGGATTATAATTAATTAATGGCGAAATTAAGTAAAATCGAAGAGTATAG
The DNA here is from genome assembly GCA_002344795.1 of Flammeovirgaceae bacterium UBA2338. GTDB lineage: Bacteria > Bacteroidota > Bacteroidia > Cytophagales > Cyclobacteriaceae > ELB16-189. Next base: position 9,245 of record DDUM01000040.1, read on the forward strand.
TCGGGAAATTTTTGTCAAAAAAAGGCAAATAAAAACTAGTTTATGGAGTTACTGTTTAATCGGGCGCTGCACCTTTCTTAAAATTATTTTGATATTTAGCACAAGTATGAATTTGAGTTTAAGAATTGCAGGATGTACAATAGCAGGAATACTCCTCTCCTTACAATCCATCGCTCAAAACGATGATGAATTTTCTCTGGTCAGGGCAGAGGATTCCATTCATATTTATGAAAGATGGATCATTTTCCCAGACTCAGATCCTCCTCAAAATGCCAGAGAAGTAAAGGGTGAATTCTTTGTTAATTCTTCCGTTCAGAAAGCATACCAATTGTTAAAGAATGAAGACAGGATTATGGATTGGCAAAAACACGTCACCGAATTCAAGGTCTATCCCTTGCCTACTGATACCGCATGGCGAGAATACTCTTATCACGATATTCCCTGGCCAGTAAGCGATCAGGATCACTTTCTTATTTATTACATCGAGAAAAAAGAAAATGACAAAATTTTTATCACTTTTAAAAGCACCTCCGATGATGTGGTTTCTCCGGAGCGCAATGGTGTAACAAGAATGAATTTATTGGGAAGTTGGACTTTTCAAAAAATTTCAGACTCAAAGATTAAGGCCACGTATCGAATTATCTCTCAACCCAGTAGTATTCCCAGAATATTTACAGATCCTGTTATCCGAAGAAACCTGATGTCAACCATAAAAGCCTACATCAAAATTTTAGAAGAGAACGAATAAGCTATTCTTGTGGAACAGATCTGGACGCAATATTTCTTGCAGTAGCTTCCATGATTTCAAACGCACTTTCAGCCATTCTGTTTTCTGTATCCAATGTAGGGTTCACTTCTACAATTTCCCAGGCGCAAAGTTTAGGGCTCAGCGCCAATTCTTCATTAAGTTCCTTTGCCTCCTCTACAGTAAGACCATTGGGCACTGGAGTACCTGTTCCGGTCGAAAACCGAGAATCAATACTGTCCACATCAAAAGAAACGTATATCAGATCACAGTGCTCAAGCATTTTAAGTGCTTCTTGAGCTGCCTTTGTTGCCCCCATTTTCTTTACCTCCTCAGTAGTGATAAACCCCATACCATATTTATTAATAAGGTAATTTTCAGGTTTTTCTAAATCTCTCACAGCTATATACACGAAATCTTCAGGATAGACTTTTGCTCCGGGAATACCTACGTTTTTAATCTGTTCCCAATATTCTATCGTTTCATTTTTCGGGTCATTGATCTTGCATTCCAGATTGTCAATATCACAAGCCATCGCCACAGGCATTCCATGCATATTTCCGGAAGGAGTAGTATAAGGCGTATGGATATCTGCGTGCGCATCAATCCAAATCACGCCCAACCTTTTCTTTGGATACGCCTTCTTAATACCTGCAATAGTACCATAGGCTGTGGAATGATCACCCGCCATAACAAGCGGAAAGTGATCATCCAGCAAAGTCTCATACACTTCGAGACAAACGCGCTCCTCCATTATCAGTACACCATCAATAAATTTTGAGTGAGCATGCTCGGCTCCATCATAGAGAAGTTCGTTAACATTCTCTACTTCAACGGAATCGAATTGCCTGAATAAATCAGATTTAAGGTCAAGACTCGCAATTTTCATTGCCTCTACTCCAAGACTTGCGCCACGTGTTCCTGCTCCAATCTCCGACTTTACCTCGATGATCTTAATATCGTTCACTTTAAATAGAATTAATAATTGAAAAAGTTGTTTACTGCTGCTAAAAATTATCTCAAAAGCCTAACTTAGACTCTTCAGTAATCTGGCAAGGAATGGGTAATTTTAGCACTACAGCAGGAAAAGCGATCTGTCATACAGATTTAATTTCGAATTGTAAAGATGGCAAAATTATCCCAATATTGCACCCTTCTAAAACCCCTTTAGTGTGAAATGAAGAGCTACCGCGACCTAATCGAACAAACATTTGAATTCCCGCAAAAAGAGTTCAAAGTATGGGAAAACGAGTTACTCTTTAATGATGTTCCCCTTATGGATATTATTAAAGAATATGGAACTCCCCTCAAACTGACCTACCTCCCGAGAATTAGTGAAAATATTCGGTTTGTTCAGGCGACCTTCAACAATGCCATAGAGAAGTTTAAGTACAAAGGAGACTATACTTACTGCTACTGCTCTAAGTCATCCCATTTTTCTTTCGTGATGGAAGAAGCGCTTAAAAATGATGTGCATTTAGAAACTTCTTCTGCCTTTGATATTCCTATTGTTCGCAGTCTTTACAAGCAGGGCAAAATCTCAAAGAAGACCTATATCTTGTGCAATGGCTTTAAAATGTCTGGGTATACTGACAAGATCTCCAAACTGTTAAATGAGGAATTTAATTGCATCCCTATTCTTGATACCATCACTGAGATTGATGCTTATGAAGGTAAGGTAGACAAACCATTTAAAGTAGGAATCAGAGTTGCTTCCGATGAAGAACCCAAGTTTGAATTTTATACATCACGTCTGGGTGTTCGTTACAGCGACATCGTGCCTTTGTACAGAGATAAAATTGAAAAAAGCAATAAAGCATCATTGAAGATGCTGCATTTTTTTATCAATACCGGAATCAAAGACACTGCCTACTATTGGAGTGAGCTTAGTCGATTTATTTTTAAATATTGTGAGTTGAAGAAAATATGTGACTCACTGGATTCAATCGATATTGGAGGGGGCTTTCCTATCAAACAGTCGCTCACATTTCAATATGACTACAAGTACATGATCGAGCAGATCGTGGAAAACATTAAATGGATTTGTGATAAAAATAATGTGCCGGTACCTAATATCTTCACTGAGTTTGGGAGCTATACGGTAGGGGAAAGCGGAGCCATACTTTACTCTGTAGTTGATCAAAAGCTCCAAAATGACAAAGAGCTTTGGTACATGATCAATGGGTCTTTTATTACTCAAATGCCCGACACCTGGGGATTGAATCAAAAATACATTCTTCTCCCCGTTAATAAATGGGATGATCCCTATCACAAAATAAATATGGGAGGCCTGACTTGTGATAGCATGGACTATTACAATTCGGAAGCACATACTAGCGAAGTTTTTCTACCCATGATCAATGACGAGGAGCCGCTGTACATCGGATTCTTCCATACCGGTGCCTACCAGGAGTCATTGGGAGGCTATGGCGGAATACAGCATTGCCTGATACCCGCCCCAAAACATGTACTCGTTAGCAGGAATGAGGATGGAGAAATTTCAACTAAACTTTTTGCGCCAGAGCAAACCAGTCAAAGCATGTTGAATGTATTGGGCTATGACGAATCCAAATAGATTCATAAGGTACACTCTTTTTATTGCACTAATTTTATCGTTCTCCTGTAGTGTTGCTCAAACTCATTACAGACAAAGCGATGATTCGTACTTATCCATATCAGGCACGTCCACGCTAAACCCCTGGACCATGAATTCAGATGAAGGAAAGTATAGGGTTGAATTTGAACTTTCCGATGAGGGGTTGCCCGTCAAACTCAATTCATTATCTCTAAGTTTACCATGTGAAAGTTTGAAAAGTGGCCATTCTGCCATGGATAAAAATGCCTACAGTGCACTGAATGCAGACTCCTATAAATTAATAACTTTTACACTAACATCATCCAAAATTAGTTCTGGAAAAATTGAGTGTACAGGAAACCTAACTGTAGCCGGAAGCACAAAGTCAATCAGTATAGAAACAACATACCGTCCACTCGAAAGTCAAGCACTTTTGTTCACAGGAAAAAAGAAATTAAAAATGAGTGATTTCGGAATTGAGCCACCCTCATTCATGTTTGGCACCGTATCGACAGGAGATGAGATCACAGTGTCGTTTAATGTCAAATTAATTCCAGCAAGGAGGTAATTTTTTCACGCATTTTTATCAAGCAACAGCACTAAATGAAAACTGACCTCGATCTCATTCTCTACCTTTACTAATCCCATCATTTTGGATGGCGCTTCTAAATTGAAGTCTGAAAAAGTGAATTGCCTGCCTCCTTTAAAATGAATAAGCCCTGATTCTTCCACCTCAATCGTACAATTCATTTCAAACGGTCTGGTAACACCCGCTAGTGAGATCTGCATTCTCCCTTTGAAAATATCATTTCCGGATGTGAGTTGTAACGTGCGCTCAAAAGAAATAAACTCAATCGAAACAACAGGGTATTCTTTGTATTTAATGGTTTTCCAGAAATCATTCGTCATCAGTTGTACACCACAATCGAACCGAGCCGCTTCAAGCCCTACGTATCCCTTTTTGAAGAATGGTTTTTTGTTTCTCCCTCCTTCCTGAAGAACAAGTGTATCCCTACCTACATATTGGGTAATGGCACATCTAAATGAGTTAACATTGGTCTTACCATCAATAGTAATCTTACTTGAAGGCAGAACAATAAAGCGATGAACAAGAACACCTCCTTCTGGAGTTGTCGTAAACCCCATTAGCCCTAACAAGATGCAGATTACAATCACTCTCATTTACAGTACGAATTTAGTAAAATCGAAAAGGGTCCGCTTAACAGATTAAAGATTTTAAATCGTTTTGAATTAAAAAAAGAGTCACTCCGAACCGGAAGTGACTCTTTAACAAATATCATGATTTCCTAGAAAGCAATTATGGCCTCTAAAGAGATACCTTTAAACTCTCCACCAAGGAAACGTGCATTGGATCCAGTCCAGGCATTTCCATCATAATTCTGTTTTACATATTCTACTTTTGTCAACACATTTTTTGTCAGGAACCATCCACCTCCAAAATTGAGGCGATTGATCTTCATATCTTCGGTAGCACTTTCGCGCATTTTTCCACTTACCGTATTATACCTTCCTCCCAGATAGAATTGCTCTGTGGAACCAAATCGATATAACAATTCCCCAGCTATTTGTGTAAATGAACCTTCTTTATCTGCTGTAGGGGTAGTAAACTCGTTGCTTCCACCGGCTACTTCATAGATACCAAAGAACTCCAACCCTTTGAACTTAATGAACGGGTTCACCTGTATGGCGGTGAGTTTGGTAAAGCGTGCATTGAAGCGACCATCAAAATCACTAGCCTGTGCAGATACAGGAGGGGTGGCACTGGGATCCGCAGGAACATTCATTACTTTATAATACCTTGATCCGGCTCGGTCACCTCCATAAAGCCATGTTCCGGTTGTTGTACCATGATTAGTATACCATGAACCGGTAAGTCTCATCCTTAAGTCATCATTTATCTGCTTATCAAATCCAACCTTACCAAAGAAAGAGGGTTTGTTATCACTAGTTGATGTTAAAGTTACATTTTGATTTAGTTTGCCATTGGTTACACCAAGCACTACCAGGAATCCTTTATTCTGAACAGTTACCTCTCCGAATGCCTCAGTAGAGAAAGAGTCCATGATATAATTACCAACAAAAGGGTTGTAAAGGGCTCTGGCATTGTCAGATCTTCTGAAGTGGGCATCACCATAATTGAATTCATCCAATCCGATGGTAATAGTGGTGTACTGCATGATGTCTTCCAAAAAACCTTCCTTTATAAAGTTAAGTTTATCCATTTGCATGTACCCTCCTTTAATCCATGATTCATTGTGATGTGCAGAGGAAAGGTAAGTACGCAGGTGCATCCTCATACCATCATACAGCTGGACATCAAGGTTTAGATTAGCCGTTGGAAGGTTAAAGTCTGAACCGAGTTCCGCCAAATTTCCAGCGGTATTACTCTGGCTTAAACCTTGAAATTGCATAGCAAAATCTCCCCCAACACGTACCTTAAGTCCGTCAAATACTTCCGTTTCTCCCTTTGGAGATTCAAAAATATTAATTCCACTTTTATCGTTTGGACGATAATATTGCATTGAAGCTTGTTGCGCATGCGCGATGCCAGCCACCATTATGGTGGCGATGAGTGCGATGCCTTTAAAAAAATTAAAATTGGTTTTCATAGTATTAAGTTGTTAAGCAGTTGAGTTCTATTTGCGTTAATAGATATAGTTGTAAAATCCATTTATTTTTTTGTTTGACTAATGTCCTTTCCCGGAGATACCATCAGATCAAAATTCACGGTTATCTCTTCACCCACTCTGATCGTTCCCATTACAGCAGTAGGTGGCTCCATTTTATAATCCCTCATATTCATAGTATAAGAACCAATGAGTTGAATATCTCCGTTGGTCATCATTTTATACTTAACATCCATCTCTATAGGCTTAGAAGCACCTGCCATAGATAATGTCCCTGTTGCTTTGATCACATCTCCACTTATTGTGGCGCCTGACATTTGATAAGAAATTGTTGGGTGTTTTTTATCATCAAATGCCTCATAGGTTTTATTGTCCATAATTCTACCCTTATCACTCTTAATAGCGGTTACAGGTATTCTTACATATACTTTAGATATCTCTATCAGTTTTCTATTCTCCACCTTCATCACACCACTCCATTCCACTTTCGTTACCTCAGACACCCAATCGTGTAAACTGGAGGATCCAGCCACTGTAATTTTTTCTGACTTAATGTTATAGGAGGTTTGTGCTTCTGCTTGACCCGCAATCATTGAAAATGCAATGATTACTGCCAAGTAACTTACTAGCGTTTTCATATCGTTTCTGATTTAGACTTAAATGTAAAGGGAGGATTCCACCTATCCCATGATGACTATCATTGAGGGTGTTGACTTTCATCACCTCTATCTATAGCTCACTGAAGAATTGCTTAAATAACTGTAAATCAGTGATTCTCGATCAGTGGCAAATGTCTGAATGCCGACAACCTAATAAGGTTAGTTTAGTAACTTTGAACATAATATTTTTGATCAAAACCCTCCAAATGAGAACCTATTCGTTTGCATTAGTTATTTTCCTAATCGTTTCATGCACACCTAAACAAAAGCAAGATCTCCCAATTGATTATTATGCTTCACTCCCACCCTACTTTTCTGAAACACTAAAAGCACATGGCGGCCTTGACAAATGGAAAAGCTTTAAAACATTAGAATACGATTTGCTCCATGATGGAGACGCCACTCCAACAGAACATTATACACTTGACCTTTTGAATAGAAAAGATTTAACAGTAGCCGACTCATTTAAAATTGGATTTGATGGTAAAGAAGTTTGGGTGACACCCAACAAAGATGCTTTCAATGGTCGCTCAGCGCGCTTCTATCACAATTTATATTCCTACTTTTTAACCATTCCTTTTATCGTATCCGACCCGGGAGCACTTTATTCAGAAGATACGCTTACGGTAAATGGAAAATTCTATAATGTGATTAATGTAAACTTTGAGGAAGGTGTGGGTGATGCCGATAAAGACGCTTACAAGTTATTGATTGATCCTTCAACAAAACAGATGGATAAATTGCTCTATACAGTTACTTACTACTCAGGCGAAGCCCATGAAAATTATAATGCCTTAAGCTATGAAGACTGGAAAGATATCAACGGGCTACGCATGCCCACAAAGTTGGTGGGTCACAAGTACAGCGATGGCGTTATTGGTGAAAAAAGATATGAGGTGAATTTTGTAAATATCCAGCTAAAAGAAGAAAGCCCCAATCAAGATATATTCAATATGCCGACTGAGGCCGAAATAGATACTTTAAGAACAAACTAATTACCCATCATTCCTTTTACTTCCTTGAAGTTGGAGGGGATGATAAATTCACTAGTAGGCAAAGATTGTTTTTTTACCTCTTTTGCCTCCATAATCATTTCCATCTCTGGCATAGACATTTGTATTTTCAAAGGGAAACCATCTATCTCCTTGTAGATGGCAGAATTACTCATTTTTTCATTGCTTATGCTTCTCATATCCATCCCTTTTAATTCTGTTGTAGCCCATATGTATTGGGTTATCTTTTTTCCCTGCTCTGTCATTTCCACCTGGTATTTTTGACACTTATATCCCAAAATTGAAGCAGACGCTGTGGTTTTCGTAACCTTTGCATTGCCTGAATTATTGTTATTATCGCTCAACACAGAATAGATTTTATTATCTCTATCTACGCGATAAGATTGCCCCTTATCGCTGAGGTACAAAATATCTCCGATCATCATTCCTCCCTCCATTCGGGTAAGAGTATTCTGGTCTTTAATCTTTACCACCATACTTTTAGGAAACATATCATCCATACCTCCACCGGATGCCATCTTCATCGCGTTTTCTATTTGTGCTTTCATTTGAGGGTTAGATTCCATCATTGCCTTCATCTGAGGGTCATTCATCTGTTCCTGCATCTGTTTTAGTTGTGCCTGCACAGCAGGATCACTCATTTGCTGCTGCCCCTGCTCCATTTGTGCTTTCATTTTAGCATCCTTGATATCCGAGCTAATAGCCCATGTAATTGTGCCTTCAAAATTCTGGGCTTGGACAATAATGGAAAAAGTGAGCAGGAAGGCTGTAAATATTTTTTTCATATTTTTTAAATAAAATAGTGCAAATCCTATCATTCAAATTTACAATTACCGTGCCGATCCTCCCCATTAATAGTGTTCATTTTTGGAAACAATTGTGAATAATCTCCTGAATAGGAAAACGGTCTGATCAGCTAAAATACCCTAATAACATTCTAAATGCTGAATCAGAAATTGAAAAAGAAGTTATTGATATTCTTTAATTAATAAGCTAAATTAAAATCCCATTTCTCTCCTTTTCATCTATAACACAATTGCCTATGAAAATCTTTGATGGGAAACACATTAAAAATATTGCTCTGCTTGGTGCTCCAAAAAGTGGCAAGACCCTTCTAGCGGAAGACATGATCTTTGAGGCCGGTATCACACACCGAAGAGGTACCGTAGAAGGGAAAAGCACAGTCAGCGATTACCACGATATAGAACATGAGCGTGAGAACTCCATATTTGCTACCACTATGCACACCGAGTGGCGTGACTACAAAATCAATATTATTGATACGCCCGGATTTGATGATTTTGTGGGGGAGATGATGTCCTCCCTCCGTGTAGCAGACACCTGTATAATGGTAGTGAATGCAAAGCATGGAGTGGAAGTAGGCACAGAATTAATTTGGAATTATATAGACCGGTTTAGTAAGCCGGTCATTTTTGCAATTAACCAGGTAGATCACCCTCAGGCAAACTTTGAAGATGCACTCAGAGGAATAAAGCAACGTTTTGGGAATGCGGTAACACAAATGCAATACCCCGTCAGTCAGGGGGAAGGGTTCAATGAAATTATTGATCTCCTTAAAATGACACTATACCGGTTTCCTCCCGAAGGCGGCAAGCCGGAAAAATTGCCTATACCCGCCAACGAAAAAGAGAAAGCAGAACGTTTGCACAATGAATTGGTAGAGAAAGCCGCAGAAAATGATGAGAAATTAATGGAGCTCTACTTTGAAAAAGGAACACTGGATGAAGATGAAATGCGTCAGGGACTTAAAACCGGTATGATCAACCGGGAAGTATTTCCGGTGTTTTGCATGTCTGCTAAACAGAATATGGGGAGCGGTCGCATGATGAGTTTTATTGACAATGTGGCACCCTCTCCACAGGAAGCCAAGCCCGAGATTACCGAAGATGGCAAAGAAGTTCCGTTTGATACTTCAAAACCCACAGTGTTGTTCGTATTTAAATCTCATTTCGAACCCAACGTAGGCAGGCTTTCGTTTTTTAAAGTCATCTCCGGGGAAGTGAATACCGCTACTGAGCTAATCAATAGTCAAACAGGTGCTTTGGAGCGTATCCCCCATTTATTTATTATGGATGGAAAGACCCGCACCCCGGTAGATAAATTAGTGGCGGGCGATATTGGCGCTACCATAAAACTGAAAGGAACCTATACCAATCAAACATTACATGCAAAAGGGCATGAGATCACAATCAACCCCATTGAATTTCCGGAACCACGCATTCGTACTGCCGTGGTTGCACACAGCAAAGGAGACGAGGAAAAGATTGGGGAAGTATTGCACAAGATACATCAGGAAGACCCAACTCTTCTGGTCAAATATTCAAAAGAATTAAGACAATTAATTATTTCAGGCCAGGGTGAAATGCACCTCACAGTATGCAAGTGGTACCTCGATAATGTTTACCAACTGCATACCGATTTTATCACACCCAGAATCTCTTATCGCGAAACCATCCATCGCCCTGCTGATGCCCACTACAGACACAAAAAGCAATCTGGTGGAGCCGGTCAATTTGGAGAAGTCTATTTGAAAATTGAACCATATAAAGAGGGGATGCCCGACCCCACAGAATTTTCTATTAGAGGAAAAGAAGAAATTGATCTTGATTGGGGCGGCAAGCTCATCTTTTACAACTGCATTGTGGGTGGTGTAATTGATGCCCGGTTCATTCCTTCTATACTTAAAGGGGTAATGGAAAAAATGGAAGAAGGCCCAATCACTGGATCTTATGTTAGAGATGTAAGAGTAATTGTCTATGACGGAAAAATGCATCCTGTGGACTCCAATGATATATCCTTTAAGATTGCCGGTATGATGGCATTCAAAGAAGCTTTTATGAATGCAGAGCCACAACTACTGGAGCCCATGTATGACCTGGAGATTGTATTGCCGGAAGAAATTATGGGTGAAGTAATGGGTGATTTGCAAACACGAAGATCTATTATTATGGGAATGGACACCAAAGGAAATTATCAGGTAATAAAAGTGAAAACCCCGCTTGCTGAATTGGATCGTTACTCTACTACACTTAGATCACTTTCTCAGGGGCGCGCCAGCTTTACACAAAAAATGGCTGAGTTTGCACCTGTTCCTTACGAAATCCAAAAAAAGCTGGCGAGCAAAATGCAGGAAGCAGAAACAGTATAAAAAATTACTTTGAAAGTATCTGTTGTGTTGCCGTTGTCAAATCCGGAACCGTAAAATTCCACGGACTTCCAGGTGTTGTTTCGTTACTGATCAGGACAGTCTTCACCCCCAACTGTTTTGCTGGAATCAGGTCGCGTTCCCGATCTCCAATCATCCAACTGGCTTGAGGGTCAACGTTAAACCTTGCTATTCCTTTCTCAAAAAGCAACGCACCTGGTTTTCTGCTGAGCGATTCTGTCACCTTCGGATGGTAAGGACTAAAATAAAAATAATCAATTATCCCTCCACATGTCTCCTGTAAATAATTATGGCAAGCTTTCATTTCCTGTTGGGTATAAATACCAAGGGCAATACCAGATTGATTGGTCACAACTATTAAAAGGTATCCTGCGTCTTTTAATCGTTGTAATGCCTCAGGCACACCTGGCAATATTTTAAACTGATCTAATTGATAGGCATAATTAGGGCTGTCCTCGTTAAGAACCCCATCCCTGTCCAAAAACACACATTTGTTTTTCATCATCGCAAAAAATCATTTATCAAGATTATAAGGCCCAAATTACCCCAAAGCGGGCATTTACCCAATTGGCCGATCTTACCCTTTTCATTAGTTTTGCTTTTTACCAAAAGGTTTTCGTGAGCAACGCTATCGTCATCATTCCCACTTATAATGAGAAGGAAAATATTGGCCTCATCATTGAAGCCGTTTTCAACCTACCAAAAGACTTTGATCTGCTCATTGTAGATGATAACTCTCCTGATGGCACAGCAGAAATTGTAAAGAATTTACAATCTAATTTCAACTCATCTCGCAAACGACTTCACTTACTCCAACGTGTAGGGAAGCTAGGACTTGGAACGGCATACATCGCAGGTTTTAAATATGCGCTAGACAAGGGTTATGAGTATATGCTTGAAATGGATGCTGATTTCTCTCACGACCCCAATGACCTCGTCCATCTCTACCTGGCCTGTGCTGAGGGAGGCAATGATATGGCTGTTGGATCCCGTTACGTTACGGGTGTAAATGTGGTCAATTGGCCAATCGGGCGGGTACTCCTTTCCTATTTTGCAAGTGCTTATGTGCGCCTGGTCACGCGAATGCCTATCCGTGACGCCACTGCTGGTTTTGTATGCTATACAAAAGAAGTATTGAACACCATCCCATTGGACAAGGTCAAATTCACTGGCTATGGATTTCAGATTGAAATGAAATTCCTGGTCTGGAAATTTAAATTTAAATTCACGGAAGTACCCATCATCTTCACTGAGCGAGTCCGAGGCCAATCCAAACTCTCTGTGGGTATTTTTAAGGAAGCTTTTTTTGGGGTAATTCAACTCAAGATTGAGAGTTGGTTCAAAAAATACGAGAGACCTTAATCAAAACGAATTGCTTTAATTGGACTGATGCGCGAAACAATTGCTGTAGGTACAAGCAAAACGAGGGTTACTACAGCGAAAACCAGCAGGTTCAACATAATCACCATCCCCCAATCCCAACTGATGGGAACGAAGCTCATATAATAATCGTGCGGGTTGAGTTGAACCCATCGAAATTGGTACTGTACAAAACACAAACCCAGCCCAATCGCATTGCCATACAACAATCCCTTAGCAATCAGATGAATACCGCTATACACAAATACAGATCGGATCATACCATTCTTGGCTCCCATCGACTTTAGCAAACCTATCATCTGAGTTCTTTCCATTACAAGTATCAACACTACTGATATCATATTTACACAGACCACCGTAAGAATGACCACCAACAAAATATTTACCTGCCTGCTAATCAATCCAAGCCATTCAAACACCTGCACATACTTATCGCTTACTTTTTCTATGTACAAGTCATAATCCATATCCTCTCCAATAGTGGTATATGCTTTGTCAATGTCTTCAGTATTTTTTACGAACACTTCCAGTCCACCCGCTACGCTATCTGCCCAGTCATTAAGTCTTGATATCAACCGGATATCGCCAATGATAATTTTACTGTCGTAGTAATCAGAAAGATTAGTTTCATAAATACCCACCACTTTTAATTTTCTGAATCGTGGTGGGTTTTGGAAAAAATGAACAATAATATCATCGTTCACTTTTGCTTTTATTTTATTCGCAATCGTTCTGCTTATTACTGCCTCGAAAGCATAGTTAGAATCTGGCAGGTGAAGAAACTCTCCCTCCACCATATTTTGTTTAAAAGTATTGAGATCGAAACTCTTTCCCACACCCTTGAATACCACACCCAAAACTTCATCATCAGTTTTTATCAATCCAGCCTTATGGCTGTACTCCTGCACATGATCGATGTATCCATACTTTTTATAATTCTTATATAAATCAATGTTATAGAAGAAAGGCTGCTCCTCCATAGCATTGTTCATGGTAAAGCGCGTCACAATCATATGAGAACTGAAACTAAAAATTTTTTGCTTAATGGTCTCTTGAAAACCTTCCATTATCAAAAAAGAGACAATGGCTGCCCCCAGGCCTATAGCAATACTTACGATAGCAATTTTATGCGTAATGGAAGAAAACCCATCTCTCTGCTCCCGACTTATCCTTTTTGATATGAAGTATCCAAGGTTCAAAATATTGGCTTAATTTTGATTGTATCCAACAAGCAAATTACTTATAAAATGATAAGGATAATTGGGTTGTCTGTTTTTTTATGGATTGGTATTACAGCCTGCGATGGGCAGACCAACGACAAAATAGTATTGGGTGCCGAGCAGCTCGATTTGCTGGTTTCAAAATTACAAAACAAAAGAGTAGCCCTGCTGGTCAATCATACCTCAAGGGTGGGCAACACCCATTTGGCAGACACATTGATGAGCCTTGGCATAAACCTTGTGAAAATATTTTCGCCCGAACACGGTTTTAGAGGACAAGCTGCCGATGGAGAAGTAGTTAATGATGCCGTGGATAAAAAGACAGAACTGCCCATTGTATCACTTTACGGAAGTGCCAAAAAGCCCACTCCAGCTCATCTGGAAAATGTAGATGTAGTAATTTTTGACATACAGGATGTTGGCGTTCGGTTTTACACCTACATCAGTTCTCTTTATTATATGATGGAAGCCTGTGGCGAAAACGGAAAGACAGTAATGATACTGGACAGACCCAACCCCAATAGTTTTGTTGACGGCCCTATGTTAGAATCAGAGTTTAAATCCTTTGTAGGAGTGATCCCTATTCCTATTGCGCATGGAATGACCGTTGGTGAACTGGCAAAAATGATGCTTGGTGAAAAATGGCTTAACGAAGGCATTCAATGTGAACTCGAGATAATTCCGATGAAAAACTATTCACACAATATGTCTTACACATTACCCATTAAACCATCCCCAAACTTACCTACTCAAAATGCCATTACATGGTATCCCTCTTTATGTTTATTTGAAGGAACAGTGGTGAGTGTTGGAAGAGGAACCGAAACCCCATTCGAAATCATTGGCAACCCGGAAATGAATGATTACCCATTTTCATTTACACCTGTTAGCATTAAGGGTGTGTCGAATCACCCCCCCCATGAAAACAAAAAATGTTATGGACTCGACTTGAGAAACATACAAGCTGAGCCCAACATTTCATTAAAGTACCTGATAGAATTCTACAATCAGTACCCTGATAAAGACCAGTTTTTCACACCGTACTTTAATACCTTGGCCGGCACAGATAAATTAAAAGATCAAATTATAGCCGGAATGACTGAAAGCGCTATCAAGCTTACCTGGCAAAAAGGATTAAACACGTTCAAAGAGAAAAGAAAAAAGTATTTGATATATAAATAATAGCTAATTGGTAAAGCAAATCGTTGTTAATCGTCCTCGTTGGCAAGTAAATCGTCCTCGTTTGTAACGAGGACGAATGAGAAAAGCGATTTTATCGCTTAAATAAGTAAAGTAAAAAGTGTTAAAAACACTTAATTCAATAGTCCTTGTTGTAAACGAGGACTATGTAAAACAAAATCCTCTCATATGGCCGGGGACAATTACCTGATACAAGATCAACATGCAAAGTATTTCTTAACCCTGACGGTGATCAACTGGATTGATGCCTTTAGTCGCAAAGAACTCAGAGACATAATAGTTGACTCACTAAACTTTTGCCAGGAGGCCAAGGGTCTGGATCTTTTTGCATGGGTCATTATGTCAAATCATGTGCATCTAGTTGCCTCATGTAGGCTGCCTCACCGAATGTCAGACTTTCTAAGAGATTTCAAAAAATTTACTTCAAAAAGAATTGTGGAAGCAATCCAGGAAATACCAGAAAGTCGAAGGGACTGGCTGTTAGATAAATTTTCATTTGAGGCAAGAAGGACAGGCAGGGCCAGAGATTATAAATTTTGGACTGATGGAAATCATGCCATTGACCTTGATAATTCCAACATCGATATAATTGAAAAGATTGATTACATTCATGACAATCCTGTAAGGGCAGGCTTAGTACGAAATGCAGATGATTATTTATACAGCAGCGCCTGTGACTACAGCAGAAGAGAAAAGGGTTTGGTAAAAGTAATCGTAATATAAAAAGTTTTAAAAACAATTAATTCATAAGTCCCTGTTAGTAACAGGGACTTATAATCGTATATAATCGTCCTCGTTTGCAACGAGGACGAATGAGAAAAGCGATTCTATCGCTTACATGAGCTCAAAATTATATATGACTGAGAGATTGAGAAAGTAAAAGCGCTAAAAGCTCTCAATTCGTAAGCCCTCGTTATAAACGAGGACTATTCAATTTGGTAAAAATGAGCGTAGTATAAAATATGTAAAATCGTGTTAATCGTTGTTAATCGTCCTCGTTTGCAACGAGGACGAATGAGAAAAGCGATTCTATCGCTTACATTGAGCCAAGTAAAAAGTGCTAAACAATTAATTCACAAGCACTCGCTAAAAACAAGGACTTATTGAATTTTGGTAAGAGTCATTGTGTAATATAAGGCGTAATCGTCTTCGTTTGTAACGAGGACGAATGAGAAAAGCGATTCAATCGCTTACATTGAGCCAAGTAAAAAGTGCCAAACAATTAATTCACAAGCCCTCGTTACAAACGAGGACGATTAATGACTTTTTAAACACAAAGTAGAAAACATGACCCAAGCAGAGAAGGTAAAAGATATCCTTACCATTTTAAACAAACTTTATCCCAACCCTGAGGTTCCACTTCAACATAAAGACGCTTATACTTTATTGATATCAGTTTTGCTTTCCGCCCAATGTACGGACGAGCGCATTAACAAAACCACTCCCATTTTATTCAAACAAGCAGATAACCCCTATGATATGATGAAACTCTCCGTTGAGGAGATCAAAGAAATCATAAGACCTTGCGGACTATCACCCATGAAATCCAAGGGTATTGCAGGATTATCCAAAATTCTGGTTGAGAAATACGATGGTGAAGTGCCCAATACATTTGAAGCTCTGGAAGAATTACCCGCTGTGGGGCACAAGACTGCATCAGTGGTGATGGCACAATGGTTCGGTATACCGGCATTTCCTGTAGATACACATATCCATAGGCTCGCGCATCGCTGGGGATTATCAAATGGTAAAAATGTAGTGCAAACTGAAAAAGACCTCAAACGGTTGATCCCTGAAAAAAAGTGGAACAAAGTCCATTTGCAGATCATTTACTTCGGAAGAGAATATTGCCCGGCAAGAGGCCATAAATGGGAATCCTGTCCGATTTGTAAAAAATATATGCCAAAAAAATTGAGGGACTGATAAATTTGGCTAATCACTAAAAGCAAAGAACCTTTGCAACTTCAATAACATAATTTGTGAATAGCTTAAGAATCATATTCATGGGTACCCCCGAGTTTGCTGTACCCAGTTTACAAACTCTTATCGATCATCATTTCAATGTAGTGGCTGTCATTACAGCCCCAGACAGGCCACAAGGTCGCGGACAAAAGTTAACAGCATCGCCAGTAAAACAATGCGCATTGGAAAACAATATTCCTGTGCTTCAACCCACCAACCTAAAATCTTCAGATTTTTTGGAACAACTAAAGAATTACAATGCCAATCTGCAGATTGTTGTCGCCTTCCGAATGCTGCCGGAGGCCGTTTGGTCAATGCCCTCATTGGGCACGTTCAATTTACACGCCTCCCTCCTTCCTCAGTACCGGGGTGCTGCTCCCATTAACTGGGCAATTATCAATGGAGAGACGGAAACAGGTGTAACTACATTTTTCCTCAAACATGAAATTGACACTGGAAGTATAATCTTTCAGGAGAAGGAACCTATTCATTCGGAAGATACTGTTGGGACTCTTTATGAAAGACTAATGACAAAAGGAGCGGCTCTGGTATTAAAGACAGTGAAAGCTATTGAAAGCGGAGACTATCCCTCCCTACCTCAGGATAATACAGCAGAAGTAAAACATGCTCCAAAGATTTTTAAAGAAACCTGTCAGATAGACTGGAGCCAAAGCTCAAAAAAGATAATTGACTTTGTGAGAGGCTTGAGTCCCTACCCATCTGCCTGGACTAAAATCAACGGAAAAACCTACAAAATATTTAAAGTGTCACGAATAGCGCATGATCACAAAAGCGAAAGCACTTATTTAACAAATCAAAAAGATGAGCTTCATTTCAAAACTAAAGATGGTTGGTTAAGTATTGATGAACTTCAGCCTGAAGGAAAAAAACGAATGAACATCAAGGATTTTTTTAGAGGAAATAAAATTTAGTATGACAATATCATTGATTGCCGCTGTAGCCAAAAACCGTGTAATAGGAAAAGAAAATGACCTCCCCTGGCAATTGCCTGATGACATGAAATACTTTATGCAAACCACATCGGGACATCATGTACTGATGGGTAGAAAAAATTATGATTCTTTACCCAACAAGTTTAAGCCACTCCCTAACCGAACCAACATAGTCGTTACCCGACAGGAAGAATTTAAAGCACCCGGATGCATTGTAGTAAGCTCAATTGAAAAGGGAATTGAGATCGCATTACAAAATAAGGAAGAGGAATTTTTTGTCATTGGTGGAGCACAGATATATGCTCAGTCATTGGAAAGAGCGGATTACCTGTATCTCACTGAAATCAATGCAGAAATAGAGGGTGACACTTACTTTCCTATGATCAAATCTGATGAATGGACGGAGATATCCCGAAAACCTCATGCTATCGATGAAAAACATCGTTATTCATTTGATTTCGTAATTTACAAACGAAAGAATAAATAGCTTTTTATTATACACCCTCAACCACCAACACAATGGAAAGTCATAAACGAATTTTGGGCATCCTATACATTATCTCCGGAGCCCTACAAATGATATTTATTTTTGGTCTGTCGATGTTTATATCGACCGTCCTCGCGTTTGCCATGCGTGAGGTTGACCCAGGACAGGAAGTGATTATTGAATTGATCACAAGCATTTTCCAGTTTCTCCCTGCCGTTATTATTATCTTCTTTTCAATCCCAGCGATCATTGCAGGAATCGGGCTTTTATACAAACAATCATGGGCGTTGGTAATGGCACTTATCCTGGGGTGTTTCAAATTATTTTCCTTTCCAATAGGTACAGCATTGGGAGTCTATACCATTTGGGTTTATGTTGAACAAAACAAACAATCCAAAGAAACCCTATAATGGCGTACTTTAAAGACAAAGTAGTATGGGTGACTGGTGCCTCTTCAGGAATTGGAGAAGCATTAACCTATGAATTATCCAAACGAGGTGCGCGGCTCGTTCTTTCCGCCAGAAGAAAAGAAGCACTAGAAAAAGTAAAAGGGAATTGCGCCTCCTCCGCACAGAGCAATATCAAAATTCTTCCTTTGGATCTTGCCGCAGCAGACACCTTGAAACTTAGTGTGGAAGCGGCCATCCAGTCTTTTGGCAGGATAGATGTACTTATTAATAATGGTGGAATAAGTCAACGAGGTTTGGCAATTGAAACCTCACTAGAGGTAGACCGAAGAATAATGGAAGTCAATTATTTTGGTGCCATTGCCTTAACAAAGTATTTACTGCCACATCTTATCCAACAAAAAAGCGGACATTTTGCTGTGATCTCAAGCCTTACAGGAAAGTTCGGTACCCCTTTCAGGTCGGGCTATGCCGCAGCCAAACATGCACTGCATGGTTTTTTTGATTCATTGCGAGCTGAATTGTGGAAGAACAATATAAAGGTTACCCTAATCGCACCAGGATTCATTCAAACAACGATATCTGTTTCTGCACTTACGGGCGATGGCACGCAATTGAATAAAATGGACGATGCCCAAAGCAACGGCATGCCGGTAGCGAAAGCAGCCAGGCAAATTGCCAATGCTATCGCCAGTAGAAAAAACGAAGTATACATCGGAGGAAAGGAGACACTTGGCGTGCATATCAAAAGGTTCTTTCCTGGGTTTTTCTCACGAATGATAAGGAATGCTAAAGTGAGGTAAGCCGCAGCAAAATAATTTTTGAATCATGTCTCCATGGCTTGAGTACCCCATTTATATTGCTGTTGGCATCTTCACTGGTTTTCTAAATACAGTGGCGGGTGGCGGATCACTCATCTCTATGCCCATCCTTATTTTTATGGGATTGCCCGGAACGGTCGCTAACGGAACAAACCGTGTAGCGATTCTGGCTCAAAATTTATTTGCCGTAGGGGGATTCCATAGCAAAGGCGTGCAGTTACCTCTTCCCTACACCTATTACCTCTCCGGAGTTTCCCTTCTTGGCGGACTGATTGGAGCATGGTTAGCTACTGACATCTCGGATATTGTATTCAACAGAATACTTGCTATAGTAATGGTAGTGGTGGTAATCTCTATCCTATTTAATCGCTCCTCATCAAAACAGGGCAGTGAAGAAAATTTGACCCCCTCAAGAGTGGTCATAGGTTGTATTCTTTTTTTCCTTTTGGGGATTTATGGCGGTTTCCTTCAGGCAGGGATAGGATTCATGGTCATTGCAATGCTCACACATGTCAACAATTTCAACCTTGTAAAAATCAATTACATCAAAGTTTTTGCCGCATTGCTTTACACCGGAGCAGCCGTTCTCATTTTCGCTATAGGAGATAAAATTATTTGGACGATAGGGCTAACCCTGGCCATCGGCCAAAGTATTGGTGCCTGGTACGCAAGCCGATGGTCCGTAGGAGCAGGCGAAAAGTGGATCAAACGAATTCTTGTTGTATCAGTAATAGCTATGGCGATTAAGTTGTGGTTTTTTTAAAAAATTCTAGGTGGTAAGCCCTTAAGTGAGGTCAGGTCTTCCAACCTGACAGAACGGTGAGGGGTACAAAGATACTCCCCTAATGTGTTGTTATTAACTATCCACCTTAAGTGAGGTCAGGTCTTCCCACCTAACAGAGCGGTGAGGGGTACTGAGATACTCCCCTAATGTGTTGATATTACCCATCCACCCGCTGCTATAGGATGGTTTTATAAGTGAGGTCAGGTCTTCCGACCTGACAGAACGGTGAGGGGTACAGAGATACCCCCTTAATGTGTTGCTATTACCCACCCACCCGCTGCTACAAGGAGGTTTTCAGTTGCTATAAAGGACTACGCCTGTGCAACAACGCTCCCGCAAGTTGACATAAGCCATCCGCCAGTTGCTATAAGGGGCTGATCCGTTGCAATATCCTTTTGTCCTGTTGCTATAACGGACTGATCCGTTGCAATAAAGCACTCGCCTGTTGCTATAAACAACTAGCCCGTTGCCATAAGGCATAAGTCAGCAGCCATAAGGCACCCTCCCAAAAGAAAAAGGTGTCCCTCTCCTGCGATAAGCCACCCTCCTCCTGCAACCAAACCCCAACCCCTCACCCCTGAGCTCCCTCCCAAGGCGTTTTTATAAGAATTTCCTAATAACGCATAATGATCTTCGGTGTTTCATTTCTAACCCAGAAAAATATTTAAAATATTTTTTAAAAATACGCAACCATTTCATAGGGTTTTTCCGTTATAAAAGTATGTTAAACAATTTAAACCCATATCAATTATGTCCAACGTTAAAAACTTGCAATCCCTTGAGAAGCTCTTGGGCATCTGCACCGGGTTAGGAGGATCTTACAACCCCGGAAACCAAAACCTTCAGGTGAAAGCAATGGCCACCTTGTTGAGCCAGGCACAAACTGTATTAAGCGAAGTAGATACCGCCCGAACAGGCTTTGAAGTAGCCACCAATGCGCGTGAACAAGCTTTCGGCACACTAAGACCACTGACTACACGTATCATCAGTGCGTTGATTGCCGGTGGCGCCATGCCGCAAACCGTAGCCGATGCCAGAACCATGTCGCGCAAAATGTACGGACGCGTTATGGCAGACAGGGCTCCCGTCCCTTTGGAAGGTGAAGAAAAGCCCAAGACCAAACGCAGAGCACGTGGCACCGATTACTCCAGTCTGGTGGCACACTTTGCCAAACTGTTGGAAACAGTATCTGCATCACCCCGCTACAAAACCAATGAGCAGGAGCTTATGGTCGAGTCACTTAAAAAGTACCTCGCCAACCTGCAAAAACACAACAGCAGCGTGATCGATGCAACCGTATCCTGGCAAGAGGCCCGCAGAAAAAGAAATGAGGTGTTCTATCAGCTTGACAAGAACCTCTATGATGTAGGGCAACGGTCCAAACAGTACGTGAAGTCGTTATTCGGATTTAGCAGTTCTGAGTACCAAACTGTCAGAAAAATTCGTTTTACTAAACCCAGAGTATGATGAAACAACATGTGGCATATCCTTAAAACCCTGACACCGCGAGGTCGTCAGGGTTTTTTGTTATAATTCATTTCTCAATGACACAATGCTTGCTCGCTTCGGGACAAGAAAATTTGCTAACCTTTTACTGGCTCTCTATGTCCTACCCACGTAAATCTTTTAGTGACATATTCGGGATTGGTAAACGATGCGTTACCTGAAGGATTCCCTCCCGTTACATGAAAATCAGAGAAGGCCGCATTTTGATTCATGTAAATGCCACCCACTAAATTGAAGGATACCGGAGTGGCTGCCAACGCCATTTCATCGGCAATTTGCTCCCTTACCTCATCATTAATTGTATAGGCACCACAGGAAATAGCTCCATGCTCCATGGCCATTTCCCTGGCCAGGGCAATAGACTCATCTGTATTTTTTGTTTTAATAAGCAATGCAATCGGACCAAAAAGTTCTTTGCTGAATATTTCCTTTTTTGAACCATCGATTTCTACCACAACAGGAGTTGCCACCCGTGCATTTTTAAACATTGGGTTTTCAAACGTGCGCGACTTCAACCATACTTTGCCTGGCAGACTTTCAGCTTCCACTACCCTGGCACTGGTTTTCTTATTCTGAACAGCCCCCAATACAAAAGGACCTGCCTTTGGATTGTCGACCAGGCTATTGATGCTTTCCACAAATTTTTGAGCAAACTCATCGAAGCTTACTGCACCATCCGCAGTTTTGATACCTCCCTCCGGGATATAAAAATTCTGAGGGGCAGTACACATTTGTCCACTGTAGAGGTTAACAGAAAACGAAAGATTGGCTACAACTTTGTCAATGTCATCAACTGAATCGAGAATCACAGAGTTCACACCTGTCTTCTCGGTAAAAACTGTTTTCCCGGGAATCGCCTCCAGGTAATCCCCAAAAGCAGAGCTTCCCGTGTAGTCAATCAATTTCACGTCTTTATGTTGTGCCAGGTCTTTGGTGATCATCTTATCAAATGTATCAACAGCCAATTGGCAGATGTTTGGATCGAGATTATTTTCCGCCAACACATTTTGAATTTCAGCCACAAATATCGCAATAGGCAAAATAGCACCCGGATGAGGCTTTACTATTACAGCATTACCTGTCACCAAACTTCCGTAGATTCCAGTTACAGAGTTCCAGGTAGGGAAAGTAGAGCAACCCACCACCAAAGAAATTCCTTTGGGTACTGCCCTCCACTCTTTATCGATTTGCAAATTGTATTTACCCATCGGCTTATCCCAAAGTGCTTTGGCAGGGAAACGCTTCAGCTCTTCATAGCCGGCAGCAATCGCCTCCATGGCCCTGTCTGCCGCATGCGGACCGGAGGCCTGAAAAGCCATCATGTAACCCTGCCCGGTAGTGTGCATAGTAGCGTAGGCAATTTCAAAAAACCGATTCTTAATTCTTTCCAGCGATTCTACTAAAATCCCTGCTCTTTCCTCAGCCGAAACTTTTCTCCATTGATGAAATGCTTTGTTCGATCTGCTTATCAAAGTACCTGGTGAAAAAGTAGGATAACTTATTTTAAGGCCGTCTCCCAGATAAGGTGACTCCTCCTGTCCTGCCCAACCTTCAGGGTGTTCTTGTTTTAATTCCTCAAACTTCTTTCCAACGCTTGCTTTAAATTTGGTCTGACCATCGGCATCAGCTGTCTCTCCATAGATTTTAGGTGATGGATGCTCGGGATAGGTCGCAAAAAAGGTGCGTTCACGCAAAGCCTTGATGGAATTATTAATTATTTCTTCGTGCTTTTTAAATAAATTCATGTGTTGTCTTAAAAATTATTGGGCTGCAAATACTCTTTTTAATAAATCAGTTGTTCTCGCCAACGGATCTTGTCTTATCTCTTTCTCTTCTTTTGCCACCATCACAAACAGGCCTTCAATGGCCTTGTCAGTAGCATAGTCATTGAGGTCGGGATTGACATCTTCTACAAATGGAATCTTGTTGTATGTATTAACAAGATCGGTATAGTATTTAGTTGCATTTACTTTGTCTAACGAATTTTGGATAACTGGGCTAAATTTTTGTTTCAACTGTGCAGAGGTAGTTCGTTTAAGATATTGCGTA
>DDUM01000008.1:0-2691 GCA_002344795.1 Flammeovirgaceae bacterium UBA2338
AAGCTTTCAGGTTATCGCCCTGTACAATCAGGTTGTCGTGCAGCGAAACTTTGTCGGTCAAGCTCAGCTCCTTGCGGGGTATCAGTTGGTGATACTGCACCGCCAGGTGGTGGTTGTTTACAAATGTTTTTCCTTTGAAGTGAAGCGTGGGCATATTGTCTTTACCTTGATTTATAGGATGGTTCGATTACTCTGATTTTGTTTCATTATGCTTTTACCACAGCGGCCATCAAGGGAATTTGTACTCTTTGTAGTAAAATAAAGTTCATTCATTCTCTTATCTTTACAATTGGTTGTCCCGCGAGGGACAGCCCACCGGGGGCACAGATTCGATCTGACCCCTTTTTTTTTCTTCCTATCATATTCCCGATGTCAGCAAATTGATCTGTTTAAGTTTTTAAAATCTTGTTATTATGTACTCGTTTAAACTCAAGGCTTCTTGCTCCAAAGTTTATTAACAACCCAATTTCCATTTTGTAAGCCTCCACATAATTCATAGCCTGAGCAAGATGAACGTCCTCCAGTCTGATTACCGCCTTCAACTCCACCATAATCAAATTGCCCACAAAGAAATCTACTCTTCGGGTTCCAATGTCATGACCCTTATAGAAAATAGACATCTCTTTTTCTCTCTCAAATTTTATCTTTTGAATTCCAAATTCAATTTCCATCGCCCGTTGGTAGATCACTTCCTGAAAACCATTTCCTAATTGGTTGTGTACCTGCATGGCACAACCAATTATTTTTTCAGTAATCTCTCCATGTTTCATATCTAAGTATTACTATCAAGGTAATCCCTTCATCCTTAAAATCATGGTTAAGACTTTGTTTTAGCCCCATATTTAATTTGCTCTTCTGCTACCTGCAATGCTTCTAACCCAACTGGCTCATCCCCGATCTCGTCAACCAACTTACCTGAAAGCCAGGCAATGATTAAATCCTTTTCATTTAGCTTATAATATTTTGCCAGTAATATGACCTGTTTGCGAGTTGCAGTTTTCTGGCCTCTTTCCATCTTACTCAAAATTGCCTGATCGATATCCAGAAAGGCCGCTACGGTTCTCAAAGGAACACCCAATGCCTCTCGCTCTTTGCGGATAATATCTTCAAATCTTTTCAATTTTGAACTAATTCGTTTTGACGAAAAAAATCAAAAATTTAACAACATCCAAAGCTTTTTTTAATCTTTTTGTACTCTTTGCCAATTCAATACCTTTGCCTCCTGATTTTTTTTGAAGGTTTGAGGGCGAAAGATTTTCTGTCTATTTATTCATCAGATGGCCTGGTGCAGACACTGGCCGAGAGGATTCGTACGTCCAAACCAGAAAACATTCATTTAAAGGGCCTCAGCGGTAGCCTTGATGCTGTCATTTTTGCATCGATATGCAAATCTGTAAAATCCAGTCACCTTATTATTCTGCATGACAAAGAAGAGGCTTCGTACTTTCTGAACGATCTTCAACATCTGCTGGGCGAAAAGGAAGTGCTCTTTTTCCCCATGTCGTACAAGCGGCCATACGAGTATGACGAAATTGAGAATGCCAATGTGCTCATGCGTTCGGAGGTGCTCACACTCATCACAAGCCAACCCGATAAACAACTCATTGTTACATATCCCGAAGCGCTGGTAGAGAAAGTCATCAATAAGAAGTCTCTGACCAGCAATACTTTCGTTGTTAAAAAAGGTGAAAACCTGGATAGTGCTTTCCTTGAAGATTTTTTCAACAGCTATGAGTTCGAAAAAATTGACTTCGTACACGAACCTGGACAATTTGCCATCCGTGGTGGAATCATAGACGTCTTCTCCTTTGCGCATGACCTTCCTTATCGTATCGAATTATTTGGCGATGAGGTTGAGAGCATTCGAAGCTTTGATCCTGGTTCGCAACTCTCCGTGGAGGTAATGGATCAGGTGAGCCTCATGCCCAATGTGCAAACAAGATTGATCCAGGAGGAGAGACATTCCTTATTGGATTTCATTTCTCCCTCCACCCGCATTTGGGTCAAGGATGTGGAATTAGTGAATGATGTCATCACCAAAAGTTTTGATAAAGCTTCTCAGCGTTTTGACAAAATTTTGCGTGCCACCGGAAATGCAAAGATTGCGTTGCAGCCTGAACAACTTTTTGAAACCCCAGAGTATTTTTCTTCTCGACTGAATGACTTTCTTTGTCTGGAATTTGGCAGTCGATTTCAATTAGCGCCCACACACACTATTGAGTTTAGCGCATCTGCTCAGACCTCATTCAATAAAAACTTTGAATTGATGGCCAGCGCGCTTATCGATTCTCAAGGTCAGGGTTATTCCAATTTCATTGCCGCAGAGCAACCAAAACAACTGGAGCGGCTGCAGGAAATTTTTGAAGAGATCAATCCTGCACTCGAGTTCCAGTCTTTGGAGTTTGCTTTGCGTCAGGGTTTTGTGGATCACCTGGTAAAGGTGGGTTGTTATACCGACCATCAGATTTTTGAACGCTTCCATCGCTATCGCAGTAAAGAAAAGTTTTCGAAATCAAAAGCGATGACTTTTCGCGAGTTGCACACCTTGCAACCCGGAGACTTTATCACACACATCGATTATGGAGTAGGCAAATTTGCAGGTCTTGAGAAGAAGATGGTTAATGGCAAAGAACAGGAAGCCATCCGCATTGTATTCAGAGACGATGATTTACTCTACGCCAGTATCCACTC
>DDUM01000008.1:2988-3578 GCA_002344795.1 Flammeovirgaceae bacterium UBA2338
GGAAGCGGAGAATGGGAAAGCAAAAAAGCCAAGGCCAAGAAAAAGGTCAAAGACATTGCCAAAGAGCTAATTGAATTATACGCCAAACGAAAGCAAGCCCCGGGATATGCATTTGCAGGGGATGGCTTTTTGCAGGCAGAACTCGAGTCTTCTTTTTTATATGAAGATACTCCCGATCAGGCCAGTGCAACGGAAGATGTAAAGAAGGACATGGAGTTGCCCCATCCGATGGACCGATTGGTATGTGGTGACGTTGGTTTTGGAAAAACAGAGGTCGCAATAAGAGCTGCTTTTAAGGCAGTAACGGAAGGAAAGCAGGTGGCCGTACTGGTTCCCACCACTATCCTGGCCATGCAGCACCACAGAACATTTTCTGAGAGGTTGGGCAATTTTCCCTTAAAAATAGAATACATCTCTCGTTTTAAAACGGCTCAGGAAATCAAACAAATAGTAAAGGATGTAGGAGAGGGGAAAGTAAATATTGTAATCGGCACCCATCGTTTGGTAAGCAAAGATGTTGTGTTCAAAAATTTGGGCCTGCTCGTTATTGATGAAGAACAAAAGTTTGGTGTCAAGGTAAAAGACAAGCT
>DDUM01000008.1:3924-4362 GCA_002344795.1 Flammeovirgaceae bacterium UBA2338
GACCTTAGCATTATCGCAACTCCACCACCCAACCGACAGCCAGTCACTACAGTGTTGCATTCTTATGAAGAGACGATAATTCGTGATGCCGTACACCATGAACTACAACGTGGAGGTCAGGTGTTTTTTGTTCATAACCGAGTAAGTGATATAGAACAAGTGGCCAATGTCATTTTCAAACTAGTGCCCGATAGCCGAATAGGAATTGCACACGGTCAGATGGAAGGCAACCGATTAGAGAAAGTGATGGTGAAGTTTATCGAAGGAGAATATGATGTGCTGGTTTCTACCAACATCATCGAATCCGGACTCGACATCCCCAATGCCAACACCATTATTATTAACCAGGCACATATGTTTGGATTAAGTGACCTGCATCAAATGCGTGGACGTGTTGGTCGCTCCAACAAAAAAGCATTTTGTTATTTACTTACACCG
>DDUM01000017.1:0-16323 GCA_002344795.1 Flammeovirgaceae bacterium UBA2338
ATGGCAGGCAGGAAGAATCTCAACTTATGCTCGACTAATGCTATAGAGACTCTTCGCAATCTCTCAGAGAAGCGCAACACGATTTATTAAGCACCAACCTGAATAGTAGCCGTCTTTCTGAGGGGAGGTACGACCGCCTGCCTGACGTTTGTCGAAGTCATGGCAGGCAGGAAGAATCTCAACTTATGCTCGACTAATGCTATAGAGACTCTTCGCTATCGCTCAGAGAGGCGTGAGCTGGTTTGAAAGATTTGTGAGCTTATCAAGTACTTCTAGTTAGTCGCTTTTCTGAGGGAGGAACGACCGAAGAATCTCCTCAATTAACTTGACTCACATCAAGTTATAATCCTAAATTCAATAGACCAATAATAAATCTTAAGATGGTACGAGGAGGCAGAGTATATATAATCACAAATAAAAACAGAACAACAATCTATGTAGGATCAACTGCAGACTTGCAAGCTCGATTAATGGAACATCAGGAAAAAGTAAATCCATCAAGTTTTAGCGCAAGGTATAATCTGAACATGCTAATCTATTATGAGAACTTCCACAACATAGAGGAGGCAATTGAACGGGAACGCTATATAAAAGGAAAGACACGTAAGTGGAAAGAACAATTAATTGAGACCATAAACCCGACCTGGTCTGACTTATCCGATGAAGTATTGAGTTGGTAAATTAAGCTGCGAATGTAGACTCTTCGCTATCGCTCAGAGAGGCGCAACACGTTATAAGACTTGATTATCCGATTTAGCACAAACCTGAATTGTATCGCCTTTCTGAGGGAGGTACGACCGCCTGCCTGCCGTTTGCCGAAGTCATGGCAGGCAGGAAGAATCTCAACCTTCCTATAGAGACTCTTCGCTATCGCTCAGAGAGGCGCAACACCATTTATTAAGCAGCAATCTGAATAATAGCCGCCTTTCTGAGGGAGGGACGACCGAAGAATCTCAATTATGCTCGACCGAATGTAATAGAGACTCTTCGCTACCGCTCAGAGAAGCGCAACACCATTTATTAAGCAGCAATCTGAATAGTAGCCGTCTTTCTGAGGGAGGAACGACCGAAGAATCTCATCATGCCTGTAGAGACTCTTCGCTATCGCTCAGAGAAGCGGAGCACGTGTTAAGACTTGGTCTATCCGATTTGCCACCAATCTAATAATATCGTTTTTCTGAGGAAGGAACGCCAGCCTCCATTTGTCGAAATGAATAAAAAATACCCGGCCAAAAATGGCCGGGTACTTATAAACCCTGATGAGCTGGCTTCACAGGCAGCATCCATCAACCCTTTCAGGAACGAATGTTAAAAAACATTCACCGGTCGAAATCCTCATTCAATTTTGTCAATTTCACTAAATTGTTACGAGGTACAAATCAACTGCTCAACTCTCCACACCTGTGGAATTTAGTGTAATTGACAAATCTTTCATGGGACTAGACATGGTACCTCCTTTCTTTTAGTAAAACATAAGCATGGTGTTCTTGCTCTTGTATAATCAGAACGTTCAACAAAATGCCGATAGCGACAACTATCAATAACCAATAACGTCAAAAAGATTGAAATAGTTAAACCGCAAATAAAAAAAGCTCCTGAATTTAATCAGAAGCTTTTTTTAACGAGTACGTTATTGACTATTTCGTCTTGATTGTATACACAATTCCACCCTGGAGTACCAATTGTCCGTCACCCGGTGTTGAATACTTCAACTGTGCATTGATACCAAAGGTGTCATTCAATGGAAATACTGCTCCACCACCTATATTTAGTCCGCTGTCAGATGATTTTAATTTGCTTCCAAAAAACTCAATTTTAGAAGTTGCATTGGCGAATCCTAATAAACCGTAAACCTGTGCTGAACCCGATAAGAAATAATACCTCCCATCAATGTTAAACACATTAAAACTTACAGGATCAGGTGTAAAGAAAATAGAATAACTCGGTGCTACACTTATCTTTTCAGTAAATAAGTACTCAGCATTTAAATTAATACCTGCCTCTTCTATTTCTGTTCCGTAAATCAATCCAGCCCCAACTCGAAGATCACCTGCTTCCTGGGCCAAAGAGACCGACATACATCCAACAAGAATAAGACTACCTAATAAAATTTTTTTTATTACCTATATGTTTAATAGTTAACTGCAATTTGCTCATTATTAAACCCCTGGGCAAACTACTCATCAAATATTCACTTTAACTTTTGCACCAGATAAAACATTACGCGCCTGCTTCATGTGTCTCTGGTTGTGGTAAACCACCACACGCAATGTGTCACCTAATCTCAGCTTAATCCATTTACTGATACTGATCGATGTCTTTACCCTCTTTAAATCTACCTGCTGCGCTCTAGTAAGTAACTGTAGCAACTGTTTTTGCTGATCCAAAAATTTGGTAATTACCTCAAGACTTAACTGAGAATGTATCGGATTCATGGACTTAAAGGTTTTCATTTTGTTCAGCTTCCCATTCTCGCCCGGAAGCATACTCAATGCAAAGTAATTACCCAACCAACCGCTATTAAACAGCTCATTATTAGAAACTTGCGCTTTATTAAGTTGAGTGTCAATTTCAGGTAAATAGAAGTCTCCATACCGGTTTAAGTGCTCTAAACACTCTAAAATACTCCAACTGTTGGGACTGTTCCTACGATTTAATTCATCTATCGACAATGAAGTAAACATACCCATACCATGGATTATTTCCTCTGTACGGGTTTTGAGATCGTTGATCAAATCAGTACGGTGCATCATTATTTTTTTTCTACAAATTTGAGTGCATTGCAAAGCATTTACATTGATTGAAATCAAGATTTTTTTATTCTACTCAGCGTTTCCGGAGTCATTCTAAGGTATGAAGCAATGTGTTTGCTGGGTATTTCCTGGAATAAATGAGGACTCCTTTCCAACACCCGCTTATAACGCTCCACAGGCGATGAGGTAAGTATATCCACCTCACGTTCCATCTGTTGCACCACAAATTCCTGCAGCATCAAAAGATAAAGCCGAGTATTCTCTTCACTGGAATGCATCAAATCCTCAAAATCCTTTTTCTCTACCCCTTGCAATTTACATTGTTTAATAGCCTGCAAATAAAACCGGGTAGGCTTGCCTGTCAAAAAAGAATCGAGTGCAGTGAAAATTGAATTGCGGTAAGCAAAACGAATGATCTGTTCCTCTCCATCGTCTTCGATATATGCCCGGATGGTGCCTTCATCTATAAAGTAAATATGCCTCTCAACAGCACCAGGTTGTATGAGATATTCATTTCGCTTCAATACCACTTTCTTTGACCAAAGGTTGAGGTCATTGATCTTACGTTTCAATTGCTGAATGGCGTCCATGTATCTTTCTATCCTTTGAATTAAAGATAAATTTTATCAATTTATCCTTTTACACATTCCGATCCTATGCCCTATGGTTACAAATACGGTTGCTGTATTCTTTGTGTTGGCTTTTTCAGTGATCGCCTCGCTATGGCTGGAGAAACGCTACAAAACCTTTAAAAAACTGGGTGCAGGCGCCATTGCCATTCTGATTGGCATTGCGTTATCCAACTCCGGCTTTTTGCCGGGAGACTCCCCAGCTTATGACTTTCTAATGACCCAAGGGGTAAGTGCCTCCATTGTGCTGATCTTGTTAAGTGTAGATATCCGTTCTATCAAAAAAGCCGGACCTACCATGTTAAAAGCATTTGTACTGGGAGCCGTGGGTTCTGCCCTTGGCGCCATGACGATGAGTTATATCCTGGCGGATGCTATTGGTGGTGAAGCGTACAAACTGGCTGGTCAGTTCACAGGTACTTATGTAGGTGGAGGAATGAACTTTGCCGCACTCGGCAGAGCGTTTGACACCAATTCAGATTTATTTACTGCCGGTATAGCTGCCGATGTCATCATCACTGCCATATGGCTCGTGGTATGTTTAGCAGCCCCTGTCCTACTCACGCGAAAAACAGATGCAACTGAAACGTTAGAAGAACTTCCTAAGGACGAAACCTATACCATCGAGCAATCGCTGTACCGAAGTGATGGTTCAATGAAAATCGCCCATATGGCCGTGTTGGTAACAGTTGTCTTTGGCACCATCTGGATTTCAGAAGCATTGGGTAAACAAATTCCTGCATTGCCGGAAATCCTCTGGCTAACTACACTGGTATTACTTGCTGCACAGATTCCTTATATAAAAAATATTTCAGGCGGAGCCATGCTGGGCAACTATCTCTTGTTATTATTCCTTGCCAGTAATGGAGCCAAATCAGTAGTAGCCAATATCATTACTGTGGGGCCTGCTGTTTTTTACTTTGCCGTGGGCACCATTGCCATTCACGGTATTTTTCTTTTTGGTGTAGGGTACCTGATGAAAATCGATGCCGGTACATTGGCGGTGGCCTCACAGGCCAACGTGGGCGGTTCTTCCAGCGCTTTGGCATTGGCCAGTGCCAGAGGCTATACCGACAAAATTCTTCCTGGAATTGCCGTAGGCCTACTGGGCTATGCCGTGGGGAATTACCTCGGCTTGGTCGTAGGGAATATCATGCAGGGGGTGTTGTAGGAGTTTATAAGATCAGAGTCCCTTTCAGGTGACCCTGATCAGACCCAATCAGGATCAATTTCAAGAGAATAATAATTAAGATAAAATGAGCAGTAAAAAATACATCACAAAAGGAGAAGGACTTCCCAACTGGTCTAACCCTATCAGTCATGCCGTAGTGGTGAACAACATGTGCTTTGTAAGCGGTCAGTTGGCGGTGAATACAGATGGGAAATATGTGTCTGGAACCATTGAGCAAGAAGGCCAACTGGCCTTTGCTAATTTCTTTGCTGCCATCAAAAATGCCGGGTTCGCAAAAGAGGATATTGTCTTTATCGATATTGCTTTTGAGAACTTACAAGACCTTCCTCCTATCAATCAATTGTTCATTGAGTTATTTCCAAAGGGAAAGAGACCAGCCAGAACCATCTACCAAGCTGCGGCTTTACCGTTTGGTGGAAAAATTAAGATCACAGGAACTGCTGTAAAGGATTTACGTTAACACCACACTTTTTGCCTTTCATCCTGGCATAGGGTTGTCAATTATGACATCTATTATTGTCTATCAAAATGCAAAACGATTTACCTATGAAATACGAGTGGAGAAAACGGGAAAAGGACATTTACTTACCCAAAAGCAAACCCGAAGTGGTTGATATTCCATCTTTTCAATTTCTAACCATATCCGGAGAAGGTAATCCCAATAACGCAGCATGGTCTTACGGTTTAAAATGGTGGAGTGTTAATTGTCATAGCTGATAAAAGTCATAATAACGGAATTCAAAGACCTTTATATTAGACTTTTTATATTCGTTCAATTGTCCATAATCTAACCATAACAACCACCAACAAGTATGGCCTCAAGCAGATACCAGGTTCGTCCTCGCTTTAAGATAGAGACTTCATACACTTCAGAACAATTACTGGACAGAATAAAGCAAGCGCTCGATAAAGAGAGTGCCACGTGTACCGGACAAGTACACTCACAATATGCTACCATCTATATCCCTCACAAAAATCAGCATTATTGGTCACCCCAGTTGAGCTTGAGTGTTGAAGAAACGGAAAGTGGATGCACCCTTCGTGGATTGTATGGCCCCAGACCAGTAGTATGGACAATGTTCATCTTTTTTTACAGCCTTATAGGAGTCGCCATTTTGTTTATCGGAGTTATCGGGCTCTCCTACCTTTCACTAGGAAAATCGACTTCAATGTTATGGTTCATTCCCGTTCTTGTAGTTATTTTTCTTACGTTGTGGTTAGTTGCCCACTTCGGACAAAAACTGGGGCACAATCAAATGGTAATTCTTCACACTTTTATTGAAAATTCTATAAGATCAGAGCCCTATTCAGATGACTCTGATCAGACATAATGTTCGCCTAATGACCAACGTTGAAGACTTCCTGAAAGCCAATGGCATCGACTACGTACAGCATGAACACGTAGCTGTATTTACTGCTGAGGACCTTGGAAAACATTGCAGCCATGTACCAGGTTTGCACTGCAAAAATCTGTTTCTCAGGAATCAAAAATACAAGCGTTACTTTCTTGTGGTACTCCATGCAACGCATACAACAGATTTAAAGAAGGTCAGTGAAGTCGTAGGAGAAAAGAAACTGTCCTTTGCCAACCCAGAGACGCTTCGTGAAAAGCTGGGAGTAGAAGTAGGCTCCGTTTCACCTTTTGGTTTGCTGAATGATACCCTTCATGAGGTGGAGGTTTACATTGACCAGGTGGTGTACGATGCAGATATTGTTAGTTTTCATCCTAACCGGAATACGGCCTCACTGGAATTAAGCGGAGCAATGTTCCGGAAGTTCCTGGAACTGATGAAGCAGAAGATTGAGGTGGTAAATCTTTAGTTATGTGAGGCTTCTATGCAATACCAATCAACAAAGTTTAGAAACAGTGTAAGGTATTAAGATAATCTTCTCATCCATTCCGATGCGGTGCTTGCCAGATCAGGAAGTATGTTTTGTTTTGATACTTTGAATGAATGATCGGCACCTTCGAATTGCTCCAGCGTTGCTGTCTTTAGTTTTTTTATTACCTTTTTTATCAAGTCAATCTCTGCCAGTTTATCTTTCGTCCCCTGCAAAAACAGCATGGGTATATTAATATCGTTTAGATGGGCGGCTCTTTCCATTCCAGGTTTACCAATGGCATGAAGAGGAAACCCAAAAAACACAATACCTTGCAAAAACTCAGGGCATAACTTACTCACTCTTTGAGAAGTCATTCTTCCACCAAAGGATTTTCCTCCAGCAAACAAGGGTAGTTTTGGATATTTTTTATGCGCGAATTCCAACACCATTATCACTGTTTTTTCAGCTACAGCTGGAGGGTCAGGTCTTCTACTCCCTTTTTCCATGTAAGGGAAATTATACCGAAGCGTTGCAATACCATGGGTGGCAAGTTCCAAAGCAAGTTCTTCCATAAAAGTATGTGTCATACCTGCGCCAGCTCCGTGCGCCAAAACCAAAAGGGCTGCCGCATTTTTGGGAATGATTGCTAATCCTGATACTGTGCCTGTTCTTTCAGAAATTTCAATGGTGAAAGCTTTTACTGTCTGTGCCATGATGTAAGTTATCGTTTTATGAAATAACTGTAATAGGGAGGAACGAAATTTTGAGAGAGTTTGTCAGTAATCTGTAAAATGACCTAAATTGATTCTTTATAAATAATCTATATGCGCAATCAAAATAATCGTGTCGCCATACTGGGAAGCCTCCGCATCCCATTTGTGAAGTCCTTTCAGCAATATTCTCGCACGTCCAACCAGGATATGCTCATCGCTACATTACAAGGGATAGTGGATAAACACAATCTATCTGGTAAGTTATTGGGAGATGTCGCATTGGGAGCGGTGATGCAAAGTTCGTTTGAGTGGAATTACTCCAGGGAGGTGGTGTTAGGCACTAGCCTCCACCCTAATACACCTGCCTTCAACTTGCAACGCGCTTGTGGTACCAGTCTGGAAGCCATCAACCTGATCGCATTAAAAATATCTGCAGGGCAAATAGCATCAGGCATAGGTGGTGGCAGTGACACGAATAGCGACTTACCTGTAATGTTTCAGCGCAAATTGGCCTGGAAACTAATTGACATCAATAATGCAAAGACCACTGCACAGAGAATAGCACGTTTTCTCAAAATCAACTTTCGCGATATAAAGCCCTCCTATCCAGCCATATTTGAACCACGTACCGGCCTATCCATGGGGCAGCATACAGAGAAAATGGTAAAGGAGTGGAATATAGGAAGAGAAGAGCAAGATCAGTTGGCTTATGTGAGCCATATGAATGCTGTAAAGGCTTACAAAGAGGGCTTTTATAATGATCTTATTACTCCTTATAAAAACACGACTAAAGACACGATTGTTAGAGAAGATACCAGTATGGAAAAACTGGCCAGGTTAAAACCTGCTTTTGATAAATCTCCTTCTGGTACTTTAACAGCGGGTAACAGCACTGTTTTTACTGATGGCGCGGCAGCTGTGTTTTTGGGAACTGAGGAATACGCTACAAAAAATAATCATCCTGTACTCGCCTACTTTGCCGATTGCGAAGCAGCCGCAGTTGACTTTGTACACGGTGCAGGGTTGCTCATGGCTCCTACTTTAGCCGTAGCTCGATTGTTAAAAAGAAACAACTTAACACTTCAGGACTTTGATTTTTATGAAATACATGAAGCTTTTGCAGGACAAGTGTTGTGTACACTCAAAGCGTGGGAGGATGATGAGTATTGTAAGAAAGAACTAGGATTGGATAAAGCCCTTGGATCGATTGACAGAACCAAGATGAATATAAAAGGAGGCAGTGTAGCACTAGGGCATCCGTTTGGTGCTACCGGTGCTCGTTTAATGGGTGCTATGGCTAAACTTTTGAACCAAAAGGGTAAAGGCAGAGGATTGATTTCTGTGTGTACTGCCGGAGGGATGGGTGTAGCGGCTATTATTGAAAGGTAAAATTAGTTGACAGTTGACAATATTTTAGTTGACAAAACGCAAGTGTTAGCTCAGCTGACTCAACTATATTGAGAGTGGATAATTTTTTTCAACTTCTCCCTAGTCTATTGACAACTGACTAAAATATTATTATGCCAAATAAGTTGACAGTTCTTAAGTTGACAAAGCACGAGTGCTAGATCAGTTGGCTCAACTTTTTTAAGAGTGGGAAATTTTTGTCAACTGCCCCTTTGTCAACTGTCAACTGCATCAAAGATGCTTATACCACACATTCATACTTTCAATATCCTCTCCAATTAACGTGTTGTTGACGAGTGTACCGGCAAACTCATAATCTGTGCGGGCGAAGGTGGCATTCATGCCAATTGATTCTGCCCTGGCGATGGTAAATAATGTTTTGTAATCCTGCGCCATCATTTCTTCTTCCATTTCTTTCAGCAAAAAGTAGGACAGGTTTTTTCCCCGGTGCTTTGGTAAAGTAGCAAAGTCGGTCATCTCTGCATTTTTATTTTCTTCATCTTTCTCCGCTGAAGAGGCTGCCACCAACTCATCATCCATAAACGCTCCATAGTAATCAATGTTTTCATCCATGGTTTTTTTAATGTATTGCTCATCAAAAATGGGGAATGGGTATACTTTGAAAGTTTTCTCATATAAATTGACAAGCTGTCCAGCATCTTCTGGTTCCAAAGCACGAAACTCTGCATCCGGTTTATGCAATCCGTTTTGATCTTTCTTAGTCAATGCCACCTCTATGTTTTTACTGATTTTTTGCTTCTTTGCTGAAGACAAAAATGATCGGGCTGCCCCCATAAACCGAGAAACAAAATGAGCAGGCTCTTTTCCTTTAAAGAACTTAGGTATGGTCGCTTCCTCTTTAAAATCATTATCAATGAATTCGTCTACCATTCTACCGGGTACTTTGGCGAAAATTTTGGTATACTTTTTCATCAAAGAAAGATCATGCAGTTTATCAATAATAACAGGCGCATCTTTCTCTGCTAATTTCATCAGGTACACCCTGTCGTTGTTGGGTCCATGTTGTATTAATGAACCTTCTAATTTTTCTATTTTATCAAACATTTTTTCTGAGATAATAAACTACATAATAAAGAACAGCCGAAATAGTTAACCCAAACACTGTTGGATCCAAGCCCATTGGCAAATCAATCTTGGCCAGAATAGCCACCAGTGTAAAGCCCCCACCTCCAATCATACTTACTGCAGCAGCAGTGCTATCTGTCTTCTTCGAAAAATAAGCCACCAGTGTGGGCACCAATAATCCAGACACCATAAAACCATATGCCTGTAACACAATATCCAGCACGGACTGGAAAGTACTGGCCAGCAACAGAGCCAACACCCCTACAATTAGGGTAATCAATTGCGACAACCGTATGACAGACTTATCCGAAAGCTTTTTCTTAAATAACCCAACAATGATATCGTTGGTGAAATTTCCGGATGAGGCAATCAAACAACTGTCTGCCGTAGACATCACAGCAGAAAAGTAAGAAGCCAGCAAAAAACCTGTTATCCCAATAGGCAGCACATGATTGAGCATCAACGGCAAGGCCATTTCCGGATCACTCTCAGGAAAAGCCACGCGCCCCAACATTCCCAACCCTACTCCTACAAACGCCATGAAAGGATATTCAAAAACACCCGCAATAAAAAAAGCGCGTTTCGCTGACTTTACATCGGGACTTGCATACACTCGCTGGTACAAAGTCATAGCGATAAACCAAATAGGAATAATCGTAAATGACCAATTGATAAGGGTAACAGCAGACACGTTAGTCAAACTAAAATGAGAAGCCGGCAATGCTGCACTGATCACTTCCCATCCACCCAGTTTGTAATAAGCAAATGGAAAACCCAAAAACATCAAGCCGCCTAACAGTACAATCCACTGTACTGTGTCTGTATAAATCACCGCTTTAATTCCACCCAACACGGTGTACAATAGAATAACTGCTGCAATTACAAAAAGTGAAAACGACAATGGATCAAAAGCAGTGAGATCAGAGAATACACTTCCCGCAGCCAATTTTGCACCAGCCAATATTTGTCCTCCGGTAAAACCCAGATAACCAATACCTGAAATCACAGCTGCAAACATGGCCACCTTACCTCCGTATTTGGCCCTCAGGAAATCAGGATACGTCAAATAACCAGATGTCATATCCAACTTTTTAAGTTTAGGCACCGTAAATACGGCCGCCAACCATGCCCCAACCAGCCCCGTAAACAACAACCAACTTCCTGACAACCCCATCACAAAACCCAGCCCCCCTAATCCAATGGAAAAACCCCCACCTACATCGGTGGCCACAATGGAGAGTCCTACATGAAAGGAAGAAATGGATCTTCCTCCTACAAAGTAATCCTCATGGTTTTCATTCTTAAAGAAAAAATAAATACCAACGCCCAGTACCCCAAGAAAGTACAGGGCGAAGATAATATAATCGAGTAAGTGCAAACGTTAGTCTTTTATACAGCCATAGTCAAATGAGCAAAACCCGATGCCTTGATGGCATTTTGAATCAGGTCTTCATGTACCGACTCGTCTTCCCACATTTTTTGCCCTTCAATGGGTAGTGAGCTGATAGGGTCAAAATACAAATACAATTTATCCTCGTCCACACTTGGGCTTCTGTACACACTGATACCTGTTACTTTATCGTAGTAGTCATAGCTATGCACATCGCGTTTGCCGCCACCACCAGGTGCATCCGTTACAAATAACGGAGTATTGAATCCGGCTGTAACGCCTCGCACGGAACGTTCAATTTCCTGCGTTTGTGCAACGCTTGTTCTCATCTCTTCCGTTCCCTTCACCATATCGTGCTGATACACATAGTATGGTTGCACGTTCATGTACGACAGTTTGCGCACCAGATGTATCATTTCTTCGGCAGTATCATTTACACCTCTAATCATCACACTTTGGTTGCGTACCGTTACACCCCGCTTGAACAGCAAGTCCATGGCGTCTTTGGTGATGTTGGTGATCTCATTGGCACTGTTAAAGTGGGTATGCAACACCACTTCTTTACCCATGCTCCTGCCTAAGTCTACCATGTCAATTAGTGCTTCCGTCCATTCCGTGTCTGTCAATATCTTCATTGGCATCACAGCAGGTCCTTTTGTGGCAAAGCGTATTCTCCTGATGTGCGGAATGTTCAGCAACATCTCTCCGATCTGACGGATGCGATTAGGTACCAACATGTATGCATCACCACCGGAGACTACAATGTCTTCAATCTCAGGGCGGGAGGCGATGTAAGCAAACGCTTTGTTCCAATTATCAGGTACGGGCTTAAAGCTCACCTTCTCTACGGAATCCGTATCGCTA
The DNA here is from genome assembly GCA_002344795.1 of Flammeovirgaceae bacterium UBA2338. Classification (GTDB taxonomy): domain Bacteria; phylum Bacteroidota; class Bacteroidia; order Cytophagales; family Cyclobacteriaceae; genus ELB16-189. The sequence goes on from DDUM01000017.1 coordinate 11,859, forward strand.
CCGATCGCATAACTACGGGTACAAAAACGGCAATACACAGGACACACGTCCAATGGTAAGAAAAGCGCTTTATCAAAATACCGATGCACCAGGCCAGAAACCGGGGAATCATCTTGTTCACTGAGTGAATCTAATGTCAACCTTGGATGATCCGGCTCACGTGACGCACCTAATGGGATAAATTGAATCCGCAAAGGATCATTATAAGGATCGTTCCAGTCAATTCGACTCAAAATGTAGGGAGACAATCTAAGATTCATCGGTGCTTCATCCATTCCCTTCACGGCATCCTTGATGAATTCTTCAGACGTTAAGCCGATAAGAAATTCTTGCAGCTTGCCAATCTTATGTATTGTGTTCTTGTTCTGCCATTTGGTATCCAAAAACTCCTCCTCGGTAACGTCTTTGAATGCAGGAATATGCTGCCAAAAGGCTCCACCTTGAAATTTGCGGTGGTTAATGTCGCGTGCAGATACCATCTGCTTATTAGGGTCTGGAATCTCCATTTCCGCTAAGGCCTCCATGGAATCAGTATTAGAAATTTTGTTGGGCAAATCAGCTACTTTACTCGCCTCTTTCATAAGGGAGATTTCATCTGTTGAGTAATTCATGACTTTGTTTGGTGATTAAAAAAATACGTTCTATTTCGATGTGATTACCATTCTATAGACTATTATGTTCTATAGAACATATGCAAATGTATGGCTTTTTTAGGCTAAAAACAAGGATATTGAGGAATTCTACCCCTCTTGAGGTGGGTTTAAAGGCTCTATGGGGTCATTCATAGTAATAAGTGGCGCAGCTTCCATTTCCTCGATTTCCATAGCATCCACTATGATGTCTAGCGCTTCCTTAATTTTCAATTGAGTAGGCTCAGGCAGGGACTTGATTTTGGTGGCCAATTGATCGTGCAATATATCAGGAGCCTGTCTGACCACCTCACTCCCCTTTTTAGTAATACCGATGTAAGTGACCCTCTTATCTCCCGTTTTGGGCAGTCGTTTGGCAAATCCTCTTCTCTCCAGTCTGTTCACAATACCCGTAATGGTACTGGAATTGAGGCTTAACAATTTCATCAAATCACCGTGGGTCGCTACTTTACTGCTGGCCCTGTCTATATGACCCAGGCACAATAACTGAGGAATACTAATACCAAAGTCCTTTTGCACTCGCTTTGATTCGAGGTTAATGGATCTGACGATCTTTCGTATGTCAATTAATATATCAAGCGTCTCCATAATTCTCACCTTAAACGATGAATACCGCAACTAAGCAACCCCAATCCTATTATCCAAATTGGTGAATTAATGCATCAGAACTACTAAAATCCAATTTCCAGGCGGACATGTTAATGAGATCGATTATTCGTATCTTTGCGGCTTCATTTTACAAGCTTATGATTGCAGCTAACAACCTTTCACTTCAGTTCGGTAAAAGAGTTCTTTTTGACCAGGTCAACATCAAATTCGTAGGAGGAAACTGCTACGGAGTGATTGGTGCCAATGGTGCCGGAAAGTCTACTTTCCTGAAAATCCTTGCAGGGGATATCGACCCCAATTCAGGGCAGGTAGTTATTGATCCGGGTAAGCGGATGGCTGTTTTGCGTCAAAATCACTTTGAGTTTGATGAAGTACCCGTTTTAGATACGGTGATTATGGGGCACACCAAGTTGTGGAGCCTTATGAAAGAAAAGGACGCTATTTATGAGAAGCCTGACTTCTCAGAAGCAGATGGTGTACGCGCTTCTGAACTGGAAGCCGAGTTTGCAGAAATGGATGGATGGAATGCGGAGTCGGATGCCGCTGCTTTACTGAGCGGTCTGGGCATTGACGAAAGTGTCCACAATTCGCTGATGAAAGACCTGAGCGGTAATCAGAAAGTACGTGTGCTTTTGGCGCAAGCCATCTTTGGTAACCCTGACATACTTATACTGGATGAGCCTACCAACGACCTGGACATTCACACCATTACCTGGCTGGAGGACTTCTTATTAGAATTTAAGAACACCGTTATCGTTGTATCTCACGACCGTCACTTTTTGGATACGGTGTGTACACACATTGTAGACATCGATTTCAAAGCCATCAAATTGTATACAGGCAATTACTCATTCTGGTACGAATCAAGCCAACTGGCTCTGACACAACGCGCCAGCTCCAACAAAAAAGCAGAAGAGAAGAAGAAAGAATTACAGGCCTTCATTGCGCGCTTTAGTGCCAACGCTTCCAAGTCAAGACAAGCGACCAGCAGGAGAAAGCTATTAGAGAAAATCAACATTGACGACATCCAACCTTCCAACAGAAGGTATCCTGCCATCATCTTCCAACAAAACCGAATAGCCGGTGATCAGATCTTGCAGATCGAAGGACTCACCGCGAGAGCGGAAGACCGTACCCTGTTTACCAATCTGGATTTGTACGTAAACAAGGGCGACAAGATTGCCTTTCTCAGCAAAGACAGCTTGGCCATCACTACCTTATTCCGAATCCTTGCTGGCGAAGTAAAGGCACAGTCAGGTGAGTTTAAGTTTGGACAAACCATCACCTCTGCCTACCTCCCCAATGATAACGAGGCCTATTTCCAATCTGATGATAACCTGATTGACTGGCTGCGTGAATTCTCAGAAGAAGAGAAAGACGAAGTATATATCCGTGGGTTCCTCGGTAAGATGTTGTTTTCCGGTGAAGAAGTGTTTAAGAAATGTAATGTCCTCTCCGGAGGCGAAAAAGTAAGATGCATGGTGTCGCGTGTAATGCTACAGGGTGCCAACCTTTTGATACTGGACGAACCCACCAACCACCTGGATCTGGAATCTATTCAGGCATTCAACAACGCATTAAGGGATTTCCCAGGCACGGTGTTGTTCACTTCACATGACCATACATTTACAGAAACCATCGCTACGCGCATTGTAGAACTTACTCCTAACGGCAACATCGACAAGCTGATGACTTACGATGAGTACATCTCCAGTGATAGGGTTACCGAGCAGAAGGAAGCATTGTACGCGTAAGTTAGTCTTGAGTCAGTAGTTTAACGATGATCCAATAAATAATGAAAAAGCTTTTAATCTTAGTATTATTTCCTCTACAAGTAATGGCTCAAGAACTTCCTGGCTCAGTAATGTTTTGGGATACTTTACAAAAGCATTGCGGGAAAGCTTATGGCGGAGAAATTATTGCAGGTGGAAAAGAAGGAGATGGTTTTATGGGAGAAAAGCTAGTGATGCATGTTCGTTCCTGTGAAGGAAACACCATTAAAATTCCCTTTTTTGTTGGTGATGATAAGTCCCGTACCTGGGTTTTTACGATGACAGAAGACAAGTTAATTCGCCTAAAACACGACCACAGGCTTAAGGATGGCACTGAAGATGAAGTTACACAATATGGGGGCACAAGCTCCAATACAGGGCTAGCTAATATTCAGTTTTTTCCTGCAGATCAGGAAACATCAGATTTAATTCCCTATGCATCCAATAATGTTTGGTGGATTACTGTGGATGAAAAAAGCTTTACCTACAACCTACGAAGAATTGGAACTGACAGACTGTTTTCAGTAAAATTTGATCTTACCAAAGAAGTGAGTACACCAGGCGCACCCTGGGGTCATTAAGATTTTTGAACTGTTTCAGGTAGAAGACTATCGTTTAGTTTTTAGCGTCCTCTGCGAATAACTCAGAAAGGATAAATCTATACCTCGTCAGGTTGGGAGAGCTGACTTCAATAGCAATCCTGACTTCACTAGAAATCAAAACAAAAAAAGCGCGGGCTAGTAGCACAATCGCTCAGATACGCAGTGATGCACATGACACATACATCATCATGTTGTGCGCAGTAATTTTTCCTTTCAAATTGGCGACACTCCACTTGCTAAATCATATTGGTGTTCTGCACCATCCTTATCAATGAAGAAGAATATTCCTGTCACTGCTGGGTCGTAAGTTCTAATAAAATACCACTGTTCTCTTTGAAATTCCATTGGGCAAGTCGAAAACTTTTTGTCTCCCATGCTTACCTGTATTCTGTTATTGTTGTCCAAAGATTCTCGCCTGAGCCCTTTATGAATATATTTTAAGTCCACGTTTTCTTCTGTCCACCAATATTCTCCTTTTTTGTCGAAGTAGATTTTATCGGGAGGTTCAGGTGGGCGGCCTTCTGGGTGGTCGATACTGCAGCTTGTCCAATAAAAGACAGTGTATTTGGCTGGTATTCCGTTCTGTCCCATAGAGTCAACTTGTATTTTTTCTATTGTCAGTCCGTTGATAAAGTCCCTGTTAGTCGATATATATTCCGTTGTGATTTCAATTTTCGGTGGAGCAAATGCACTGAAGAATTGGTTAACAATGAAAAGTCCACCAACTATAAGAACAACGATTATTGAACTTACGATTACCAGTATTTTCTTCCTAGTCGCCATTTTCTTCATATTGCGCACAACGCCAATGTATGCGCTGTGTGCCTCCATA
>DDUM01000017.1:16592-20799 GCA_002344795.1 Flammeovirgaceae bacterium UBA2338
CATAAGTCACTACCAAAATAGCGCCTTTTGTGTTTCCCTCCAACATCGGAAAAACTTAGCGAAGGGATAAGGTAGCAACCTATCAGTTCTCAGAGTCCTCTACGAGTGACTCTGAGGAGGATAGAATTTCGCAACCTATTTAATACAAGTGATGAACGACTCCACCCACTCAACGGTCGGCTCGTCAATTGGTGCAATATCTCTTCTTCGTTGGCAGATTGATTCTAAGATCGCAGTCAGCCATTTTGCTCCAACTTTATCAGGATTAAGTCCATACTTTTTTATTTGAGAACTAACCCACTCACTAAATTCCATGACTTGGATTTCCGTACTATGGATCAGTTGTAGTTCTTCTATTCGCGCAGTAATCTCAGGTTTCAAATTTGGTTTTTGATCTGTAACAAACCCTGCTATTGAAGCCTGCGGATGGGACTTCAATTTGTCATTTAGTTCCTCTAACTCGTCTCTGAGGTAGGTTTTCCCATATTTTGCGTCCCAAGATTCAATTATATCCATATTGCCTTGAGTCAAAGTTAATTCGATGTCACCAATGTTGCCGTGCTTCTTATTTGCAGAACGCATTTGTGACAATGGCTTTAAAAAACCACTAAGACACTTCTCTTCTTCAAGAACCTGAAATAACGCATGGATTGCAACTTCAAACATTCTGGCCGAGTAGGTGGATGTTTCAATGAATTTTGTTACCGTTGAGAAGCAATCATTAAAGGATGGTTTCTTCTCGAGGAATTTACTTAATGTCTTAAGTGCTTTCTCAGTAAGTTCAACGAATGCTTCAGATTTATTATTTAAAAAAATTAAAAGTTGCTTCAGTCCATTTAAAGCATTCAGTTCTCCTTTCTCCACTTTGTCTGTAATCTCAAGCCACTCTTGTCTTGCGCCTCTAATGGCAGCTTTATAAAGTTTCGAGTATGGATAATTCTCGGCAAGGGATCTTGTCATCATAAATCCGTCAGCATTAAGACGCAGAAGATCATACTTGCGTAGAACAGGAGTGATATAATTTTTGTCCAGAACTCTCATAGGAACGCCTTCCTTCCATGAAAAATCGGCACCAGCACTTCCTTTATGAAGTCGAATTGATTGCTCTGGGTTAATTGATTTTACAGTTAACTGTAGAATAGTTAAGCCAACAATGGCTCTTCCAACTTCACTCGTAACCGAGTTTACTAATGATTCTATTACTGCCGCCTGCTCGGGCGTAATATTCTCCACCTTAACTTCAGGCTTTCTACACTCATCTATAAGTTTCTCAAGGAAACCACTCTCTAACGCTGCCTTAATTTTTACCAGTCTTCTCTTAGCATCTTCTGTTGGTTGTCCTTCGTCAAACAAATTTTCGGAACCATCATCATTGACTAAAATGCTGCGATTTGAGAAAACATACAATACAGGTTCTTTCTTTTCTTCCTTAGCCATTATGCAACGATCTTTTAAGTTGTACACTCAAGGGAGTCAGTGTGGGAAATTTATAGGGGATTAAATACTCGTCCTCCAAAATTTCAGAGTTTGTATTACTGTTTCTAATCTCAAACCCTATTTTTCGTAGTTCGTGTAAGCTTTCAATTAATTCATCTTTTGCTAATTCATAGCTAGCTGCAAACTTATTTACGTTCTTAATTTGTCCAATTGTTGGATCAGCCAAGATTAATTCAATCATTTTCCAAACATTGTCTTTAGGAAACTTATTTAATCGAATAAATGAATAAGAAATGTCGTTAGTGTATTGATAATATCCATTTAATTGAACTAAGTCTGCTTTAACATGATTTTCTGCTAGTGCTTGTTCGAATATTTTCCAAAGGATAGTGTAATCCGATAAAATTTTACTACTCGATATTAAATGAACCTCACCAATCGATAAAAAGAGTGGAATATTCTTTGTTCTTTTCAATTCGACTCTAAACAATTCTTTTTCATTGCCATTTCTACTTAGTTCAAAAATCCACTTAGTTTTGGATGGTTTAAATGTTACCTCAACGTCAGATTTTGGGTTGCTCTTAATCTTGAAGTTCTCAGTCATTTCAACCTTGTACTTTTTCCGAGTAATTTCTTTTTTTGGTTTTTTGATTGCCTCATCCAAAGCCAATGTTGCTTTTTGAAAATACTGTTCAGTTCTTTCACTTTTCAGTTTTCTAAATGTTAGTTTTTCATTTTCTTCGAGATAACTAAATTCAAAAGGAAGTTGAACATTGAAGAATTGATCAAGAACACTTAGTGCTAACATTCTAGCGAATTGAGGCGGTACAGAATTACCAATTTGCTTACTAGCAATGGCTCTGTTGCCAAGAATTTTGTAATTATCGGGGAAGGTTTGAAGTCGTTTTAGTTCATCAATTGTAAAGTGCCTGTTATCCCAATGGAAAGGACCGGTGTATTGACCACCTGATGCTTTCAGAGTTCTAACGGGTTTTAATGGATCTGCTTTATAAAGAAAATCTGAAAACTTTGATCTCCATGCAAAAATTGGACTTGGATGCCCCATTTTTTCAGTGAAGAAACTATAGTTAAGTCCTGGAGGAACTTCAGTAAGTAGATGACCAAATCTTCCATTGATTGAAGGAAGTCTATCATTTTCAGGTTTGGCTACGTTACGTAGTGCTTCTTTTGCTGAGTAGTGTGGAATTTCCTCAAATGAATCTGGACCATGTGTCGGCTTAGGAAATTTAAAAATTTTGTCTCGTGAGCCTACGATAATTAATCTTTCACGATGCTGGGGAACTCCATAATCGGCAGCATCAAGAATGCGATAGGAAATATTATATCCAATCTCCCTAAATGCTTTAACAATCTTCTTTATGGATTCTCCCTTTTCAGCTCCAAGTAAACCATAAACATTCTCAAATAGAAAACCTTTAGGTTTCAGCTTTTTTAATACCCTAACATATTCCTCGAATAGACTTCCTCTATCGTCCTTTGTTCCTGCTACGCCTGCTGCTCTTCGTCCTGCTGCAGAAAATGATTGGCAAGGAGGCCCTCCAATTACAAAATCTATTCGAGACTTTATTTTTGGTTCATATTGTCTAATGTCCTGACATTTTATTTTCCCGTCCAAAAAATATGTTCCGCTTGATTGGTTGTGTTGCATTGTTAGAGCAAATTTTTCTTCGAGTTCAACTGATTCAATCAAAGAAAATCCAGCGTCACAGAATCCTATATCAAGACCACCTGCACCTGAAAACAAAGCAACAATGTTGATTGGTTGTAGAACTGTTTCTTTAGACCATTCCTTAATCGCTCGACCAAATTCATCAGGCGACAAATTTTCTTTGTCAGAAATTTGTGAACAAATGGCCTTATAGTTATTCTGGTGAACCTCTAACTCAAAAAAGCTTAGTTGATTTTTCTCAGCTATCATTATCTTTTTGATTTCTTGTAAAAGGAAACTTTTGCTTCAGCAACTCTCAGTGTGTCAATGTCTACTTCTTCTTCAATCATTTTATAGGCGAATTGATCACTCAAAAATTCCTTCATCAATGCCTTTTCATTTATTTTAAAGAAGTATGACATCTGCTTTATCTGGTCTTTAGTTGGTTGTCTCTCGTTTCTTTCAATCTTACCAAGTAAAGAAGTGTCTATCCCAATTTCGCCAGCGACTTCCCTTAAAGATAGTTTGGCTTGCTCGCGGAGTGTTCGAATTTGCTCTCCCAGTGACGCGACCCCAATCGTTGTTGTTCTCATTGTGGACTTATTTTGTCCAAATTTATGAAATCAGTTATCATGGACAAATTTTGTCCTAATATTTTTTGAGGATGCCTGTTTAATTTAGAGTCAGCTCAAGTGCGGTGGAATTTGGCTCTTGCCATAGCTTTGGTGTCGCGCTGGTCCCGATAGCTATCGGGATGCGCGGCTATGGCATGTGCCAAATGCGCGGGGGCAAGTCGAAGCACAATCTTCTTAAAAATGCGAAGGGTCGGCCTGTATTATTTTCTAGTCTGTCCCACATTTTAATTTTTTCAAGTCCAAGTTGTCTACGAAGCCGTTAACTTGTCCACATGGGAAATCTTTGTTTGTAAAGTGTCGACCGTTTTTTTAAACACAAATTTGTCCGGGCCCTATTGCTACCAACGCCTATGTATGTGGTCGTGTGCCACCTTTCAGAAGTCACTACTAAAATAGCGCCTTTTATGTTTCCTTCCAATATCGGAAAAGCTTAGCGAAGAACTTATTGCAATCTTAGATGCCGAGT
>DDUM01000049.1 GCA_002344795.1 Flammeovirgaceae bacterium UBA2338
GGGTACGGTCTTCTACAAAGCTATTAACAATAAATAGGGGAAAACGTTTTTTATTGGGCTTTTTTATCACTTTTTTGATTTGTGGCAGTAACTTTGCTCACTTTCAACCACTATTATGATCAAATCAACACTACTTTTAGCCAGCATATTATTATTGCATTCCTGTGCTACTGTTCCTGTAACAGGCAGACGCCAGGTGAGTTTGATTTCCAGTGCAGAAATTAATCAGATGTCTGCTGATCAGTATCAGCAGGTTTTGAGGGAGAGTAAACTCTCCTCCAATCAGGAGCAAGTAGCCATGGTAAAACGCGTGGGTAACAATATTAAAACTGCCGTAGAACAATACATGGCAAGTAAAGGCGCCTCTGAGGAATTGGTCGGTTTTAATTGGGAGTTCAACCTGATTCAGGATGATGAAACGGTAAACGCCTGGTGTATGCCTGGAGGTAAAGTAGCTTTTTACACCGCTATTATGCCTATTTGCCAGGATGAATTGGGAGTAGCTGTGGTAATGGGTCATGAGGTAGCTCATGCGATCGCCAATCATGGCAGGGAAAGGATGAGTCAGGGCTTAATAGCGCAGTTTGGTCTGGGCACGTTAAGTGCAGCCATGGGACAAAATCCTACTGCTACTGAAAATATTTTTTTGCAGGCTGTAGGAGTGGGTACAAATGTTGGAATGCTAAAATTTTCCCGCAGCCACGAATCCGAGGCAGATCATATTGGATTGATCTTTATGGCAATGGCAGGCTATGATCCAAGTGCTGCGCCCAAGTTTTGGGAACGGATGTCTTCATTGAGTGGTGGGCAGGCTCCTCCTGAATTCCTATCTACACACCCTTCGCACGAAACCAGAATCCATGACCTGGAAAGCTGGATACCTGAGGCGATGCAATATTATAAGAAGTAAACTGGATGCTAGATTCTGGCTTACTTATTGAAACTACTGAGCTTAATTTCAGTGAGCTTCCGCTTTGTGTCCAACGGAAAGTCGCCTTTCATTACCCAGTCGTAGTAGGAAGGTTCGTCTTTTAGTACTTGCTGCACTGGTTTGTTTTTGTGTTTGCCAAAATTAATAACCACTTCTCCTTTATCATTTCTCACCATTCTGCCTGCCAGGTCTACCATATTGGAGGTAGATAGTTTGTGCAGTGCCTCCATGTCGTTTTTAATTACACCTACTTCATTGCCGAGTGTGTCTACTACTGGTTGGTTTTCATATTTAGTAATTTGAGCAATCAACACATTCATGGTGGCCTCCGTATCTGCTTCGGCCGAATGAGAATTATGAAGGTCTTTATTACAATAGAAATTGTAGGCCGCACTCAAGTTTCTCTTTTCCATCAAGTGATATATTTTTTGAGCATCAATGATTTTCTTTCGGTCATAATCAAATTCTATTCCCGCACGTAAGAATTCTTCTACCAACATGGGGACATCGAATTTTATAATATTAAAACCAGAGAGATCTGCCCCTTCAAAAAATCGGGCGTACTCTTTTGCCACTTCTTTGAAGGTTGGTTTGTCCGCTACATCCTTGTCATAGAGGCCATGGAACATTGATGATTCAGCAGGTATGGGAATACCAGGATTGATTCGGTTTGTTTTTCTCATCACTTCTCCATTCGGCATCATTTTTATTACTGCAATTTCAATGATGCGATCGTGGGTAATGTTTGTGCCGGTGCTTTCTAAATCGAAAAAGCAAATTGGCACTTTAAGGTTTAACTTCATGGAGAAGGATAGAAGGTTTAATTAAATAGAGTTTCAGTCAATTGATTCAAATCAAGTCCATTAAAATTACCAGAACTCATCATCACCAAGTTGGTATCCTTTGTGGGCAGTGATTTCAGGTAATCAGTCATCGCTTGAACATCCGTAAAGACAGTGAGGTTGTTGTGATTAAACGCTGCTTTAATTTGCGATGCATCCAATTCTTCAAGTCCTTTTTGTTTTACTTTCTCTGGATTGAAATATACGAGTGCAGTATCGCAAACCTTCATACTACCACTGTATTCCGGTAGGAACGTTTTGTTCAGACTGCTATAAGTGTGCAGCTCCAGACAACCTATAAGATTTCGCTTTGGAAATATACTTTTTATAGCTTCAGTGGAGGCCTTTACTTTTGAAGGTGCGTGTGCAAAATCTTTGTAAACAGTAGAGGAGTCATTGGCGTAAATCTTCTGAAGTCTTCCGTCAGCTCCTTTAAAACTGGGAAGAGCCTTGTAAAACTGGTCGTTGGTTATCCCAATTTTCTTCAGCAATTCTTTAGCCGCGGATATGTTTTGAAGATTGTGCTTTCCAAATAGTTGAATAGGGGTGCGCTCTTTGCCGGAACCTGTTAAATAAACTACTCCATTTTCAATAACATGGTCGTGTGTGCTGTATCCTATTGCCTGAACATCTACCCTTTCCTTTTTGGCTATTTTCTCTACCACTTTATCATCACTATTATATATAAGTGTACCGCATTTGGGCGATGCATCTGCCAATAGCTCAAATTGTTGCTCATACTCAGCGCTCGAAGCAAATACATTGGCATGATCCCAGGCAATTCCACTAATAATGGCCATGTGATGATGGTATTTAAGAAACTTTGCCGTTGGGTCGAGGGGTGAACTCAGGTATTCGTCACCTTCAATCAAAATAATAGGAGCGTCCGTCAGCTTGACCGTGTTTTCCATCCCTTCTTGCTGCGCGCCAATGACATAATCGAACTTTCGTTGGAAGAAGGACAATACATGGATGAGTAGAGCAGTAATTGTTGTTTTTCCATGACTACCACAAATGACAATCCGCTGCTTGTTAATTGATTGATTGTAAATGAACTCCGGAAAAGAGAATATAGGAAGGTTCAGAGATTGGGCCTTT
>DDUM01000064.1:0-81358 GCA_002344795.1 Flammeovirgaceae bacterium UBA2338
ATCTCAAAATTCAATTTTAGCTCTATTGAGGTTTTACCCTGTATTATAAATGAGAGTCCTAAGAATAATATCAAAATAATATTTTGTGGCTTCCGTATTTTACAAATCGATATTAAACGATATCAGGTTGAAGATGGGCTATATTTTTATAAAACTTAAATGGGTAGTAATTACCCAGTTTTAATTTTATCTAAAAGTTAATTAAGGTTTTCGTTCGTTCCGTTACTAGAATTTTCATTACACAACCCACATTTTTTTCTGCTTACGTGAGTGGTATCCACTAATCAGTGTTTGTTCACCACTGAAATAATAATTTTAACTGCATTACATGGTATTCAGTTAGTGTCACGGATGAATGCGTATGTTCGCCCCTGAAAAAACAGTTAAACATTTAACTAAAGCTTATGAAGAAAAGTATACTTCTATTTTTTTGTCTTGTAGGCCTCTTCGGCAATATTGCGTTCGCGCAAAGCCGTGAAGTCTCGGGCAAAGTAACGGCAGCGGCAGATGGCTTCGGCATACCTGGCGCTAACGTTGTTGTGAAAGGAACTACCCAAGGTACCATAACGGATATCGATGGGAGTTATCGTGTTACAGTGCCAGAGGGATATAATGCTATTGTATTCTCTTTTATAGGATATTCTAACAAGGAAGTCAATATTGATGGCCAATCGGTGATTAATGTTCAATTGGAAGAAGATATCAAGCAACTCTCTGAGGTTGTGGTGGTTGGATACGGTGAACAGGATCGCAAAACTCTAACGAGCTCTATTGTTTCTGTAGATGCTAAAAGTATTGAGAACGTTCCAATGCCAAGCCCTGATCAATTGCTTCAGGGAAGAGCTGCGGGTGTTCAGGTGACTGCCAACTCTGGTGAGCCAGGTGGTGGAATGATGGTACGTGTGCGTGGATCCACTTCAATTGGAGGTGCGGGAGCAAGTGACCCTCTTTATGTTATTGATGGTGTGCCAATTGTGGCAGGAAATCTTGCACAAACTACTTTTGGTCAACCTACTAACGCTTTGGCTGATTTGAACCCTGCTGACATAGCTTCAATGGAAATTTTGAAGGATGCGTCCGCTACAGCCATTTACGGTGCGAGAGCAGCGAATGGTGTAGTGTTGATTACAACTAAACGTGGTAAAACAGGAGATGCTAAAATTTCTGTTAACGCTTATGCAGGTACTTCATCAGCATGGAAGGATCCAAATGAACTTCGAGTAAGTGGCCCTGATTTTGAAAGACTTCAAAATGAGGCAGCTTTGAATAATTGGAATGATAAAAATGCAGTTACGCCACAACCACCCTTTGTTGCACCGTTTGCAAATCCTGATGCAGCAATGGATACCAACTGGTTGGACGAAATTTTCCAGAATGGAAGTATAAGTAACATTGATGTTTCTGCATCTGGTGGTGAAGGTAAGATTCAATATATGGTCTCAGGGTCAAACTTCTCTCAGGAAGGGTTAATCAGACCCTCAAAATTTGAACGCACCAGCGGAAGATTGAATTTGGACTTTTTGGCTACTGACAAATTGAAGTTTGGTACAAGTATGATGTACTCAACAACTACAAGAAATCGTTCGGCTAATGGAAACGATATTTCTGGTTCATTGACCACTGCATTCTTTTACCCGAGCGATATTCCAATTTATAATCCTGATGGTACCTATAACAAGCCTATTTGGGAGAACCCAGTGGCGGTAGCCAATGAGACTGATTATACCATGAATACGAAACGATTAATTGGTAGTATATATGGTGAGTATGAGATAATGCCAGGACTGGCATTCAGAAGCACCTGGAGTATGGATAACAATCTGGTTGACGAGTATTCATACGCAAACACCAAATTAAATGCTGGTAAGTCTGTGAATGGTAGTGCTACTAATAACGTAACACGTGATAATAACTGGATTAACGAGAATATATTGACCTACCAATTTAATCTAAATAATACTCACAATTTCAACCTACTAGCAGGTAATACTTTGCAGGAGTCAGTTAATACATTAACAAGAGCAAATGGTCAGCAATTTCCTGGAGATGCTTTTAAGCAAATTTCATCTGCTGCCGTGCAACAATCACGTACTGATGAAACTTCATGGGGAATATCTTCATTCTTTACGAGGGTAAACTACGATCTGAACAAAAAATATATGTTAACACTGAACGTTCGTGCAGATGCTTCTTCAAGATTTGGAAAGGATAATCAGTGGGGAACGTTCCCTTCAGTTGCATTGGGTTGGAGAGTTTCAGATGAGAGTTTCATGAGTGGAGTCAATACTATAAATGATCTTAAATTAAGAGCAAGTTATGGCGCTACAGGAAACCAGAATGGATTGAATAACTTTCAGGCCAGAGGATTGTGGGGTGGACAAGCGGGAGGACTTCGCGGTGGCGGAGGTACCAACCAATTGAATAATACAGGAGCTCCTGCTGCTTATGGAGACGCTCCCGGATTTATACCTAATCAATTAGAAAATCCAAATTTGAAGTGGGAGACAACCTACCAATTCAATATTGGTGTTGATCTGGCTATTTTAGAAAATAAAGTCAATGTTTCATTTGATTACTATGACAAGCAGACGAAAGATTTGTTATTAGCCGTTCCAGTTCCTTTGTCGACAGGATATTCATCTCTTTTCCAAAACTATGGTGAGATGGAAAATAAGGGAGTGGAACTTGCTATAAGCGCAACACCTGTTAATACGCAAAGCCTTCGCTGGGATGTTAATTTTAATATTTCCGCAAATCGCAATAAGCTAACAAATATTCCGGCTCCTTTTACTCAATTTACACGTGATTATGTACGAGTTGAGCAGGGGTACCCATTGTTCTCTTTTTACGTACATGAGCAGTTAGGTGTAAACCCACAAACTGGAGATGCTATCTGGAATACAGGTGCTGATGATGTCTTTGATCCAAGTACAGATAGGTTTATTGTTGGAAATGCTCAGCCTGATTTTGTAGGTGGATTGACAAACACTTTGAACTGGAAGAATTTTGACTTCATGGCATTGCTTCAATTTAGCTATGGAAATGAAATTTTAAATTATAATCGCTTCTTTTTTGAGCATGGTGGAGAAAGAACCACTGGTTACAGCTCACAACAACTTGACCGCTGGCAGAAACCTGGTGATATTACTGATATCCCAAGAATGGCTAAAGTCAACTATAATTCTGGAACATTGAGACCCTCACGTCATGTTGAAGATGGTTCATACCTGAGAATGAAAAATATATCATTAGGGTACACCGTACCAAGTTCGATAGCTTCAAAGATTGGAATGAACAGATTACGCTTCTACGTTTCCAGCCAGAATTTGTTTACCATCACCAACTATACTGGATTGGATCCTGAATCTACAGTGGATAGCAGCTCTACCGTAAGTGGAACTGACTTGGCCGTAATGCCACAACCTAGGGTACTTATGGGCGGTGTTAACATCACATTTTAAAAACAACGATCATGAAGAAAACTATTTATAAATATTCATTAGTAGTTCTGGTTACTTTGGTTTTCAGTTGTAATACACTGGATCAAGAGCCTAGATCTCAAATTTCAACAGACGCAGCTTTTGCAGATCCCAATAGTGCCCAGGGTGCGGTGAATGGGATGTATAACATTTTGCAGGGAGTGTACGAATGGAGAGTACAGGTGCTATCAGATATATCAGCTGATGTTTCTCAGCAAATAGATACATGGGATGCACTTATTGCCGTAGATGAGTTTGGTCTTACACCTGATAATTCAGAGGTAGAAGATTTGTATTCGATACTTTTTCGATTAATCGACATAAGCAATGCCATTATTACCAATGTTGATAAAGTGCCAGGCTTGTCAGATGCTTTGAAGAATGACTTTAAGGGACAAGCTTACGGAGTTCGTGGTATCGCTTATTTTGAATTGGCTAGGTTTTGGGGAGGGGTTCCTGGAGTATATGGAACGGATGGAGTTGCCATTAGAACTACACCATCTATAGGGATAGATGCAAGTTCTTATGCGTCTAGAGCTTCTTTGATCGATACATATGATCAGGCACGTACGGACCTGGAAACTGGTTTGAGCCTCTTACCTGATTCAAGATCTGGAGTTGATCTTAGAGGAAGGTTGGTAAAGGCAACTACTCGTGCTATGCTTGCACGTGTACATTTGTATCTAAAAGATTATAATCTTGCGGCACAGTATGCTACGGATGTAATAAGTGATGCAAATTATACTTTGGTAAAACCTTACTCTGATATTTTTAACAAAAGAAATACTGCTGAGTCAGTTTTGGAAGTTCAATTTAATTTGACAGACCGCAGTGGAATGCGCAATTGGTATTACCCTGCTGCGTTAGGCGCAAGAGGAGGCGTAGCCCTTCATGAGGCTTTTTACAATCAGATTTCTGCCGACCCATTAGACGTAAGATATAAGATGACGGCAGCCAGAACAACCACGAGTGGAAAGACAGTATACTACCCCACAAAATGGCCAGTTGCAAATGATAATAACAACACGCAAGTTATCCGTATTGCGGAAATGTATTTGATTCGTGCAGAGGCAAGAATTCTTGGACCTACTGTGGATATAGCTGGTGCGCAAAGCGATATAGATTTGATCCGCGATCGTGCGGGGTTAGGTGCGACTACGGCTGCAACTGTGAATGATTTGATGGATGAGATAATGGATCAACGCAAAAAGGAATTCTTTGCAGAAGGCCACCGTTGGTTTGATTTGATCCGTACCGGAAGAGCACTATCTGTGCTTACCAATTTGTCAAGATCTGAAGGTAGCGCAACCTATTCACTGAGCGACCCGGATCGTCAGGTATTTCCTTTTCCTAACAAGGATGTACAAACGAATCCTAATTTGAAGCAGAATGAGGCTTACAATTAATAAAAAACAAGGGTAAAAAGTTTTGTATTTGACCGGGGAGGCTATGCTTCTCCGGTTTTTTTATTTATAATGTTAAGTGTTCTTAAAAGCGCAACGTAAATACTGTTTTAACATTGGGAATGGAATTCACATATAGGCTGCCATTGTGCATTTGCATGATCTGTCTGGATAAACTCAATCCAATTCCTGACCCTGATTTTTTAGTGGAAAAGAAGGGAACAAAAACCTTATCCAGAGCTTCCCCAATTATCCCTGGTCCATTGTCTGTTACTTCAATAAGAACACGTTCATCTACATATCTGCTTTTTAATTCTATTTTTGCTTGTTGAGTTTCCTGACATGCCTCAATTGCATTTTTTACAAGATTGATTAGCACTTGTTCAATCATTTGTTCATCGGCTTCTACAGTGAGGTGATCTAAGTCAAGGGTTGTGGTAAACGCAATATTTGATTTCTTGATTTCGTTGCGCATAAGATTTTCCACCTTGTTAATTAAATCCTTTAAGTGAACTGTCTTAAAGCTGGGATGGGGTAGTGATGTATATTCGCGATAGGCATCTATAAATTTAATCAGGCCTTTACTTCGGCTTTCTATTGTATCCAATCCTTCCTTGAGATCATCAGCCCCTTCATTTTTCAGTTCGTAATGTTCATTTACTTTGGTCAGGTCATTTTTGAGTATTTCTCTAAGTGTAGAAGTGAGCGATGAAATAGGGGTAATGGAATTCATAATTTCATGACGTAATACTTTTGTGAGATTTTGCCAGGCATCCAATTCTTGTCGTTGAAGTTCTGTTTGAATGTTCTGAAGTGTTACCAACTTTACCGTGTCTCCACGTAACCTCATTTCAGTGGCTTGAATGGTGAGTAGTAAATCGCTGCTTCCCTTGTAAAGGATACTTTTACCAGGTTGAACATCATAAATTGCTTTGTACAACCGAGAATTGATTTCAATTAACTCTTCCAGATTTTGAATAGTTGATACACCCATAAATTTTTTGGCATTGGCGTTTATGAGTTGTACTTCACCTTCGTCATCAAAAGAGAGTATGCCTGTTCTTACTTGTTGAACAACGGTATTCAGATATTGCCAATGCTCTTCTTTTTCCGATCGCGCCTTGCGAAAGGCTTCCAACACTTCGTTGAATGCTTCATTGAGTTCTTTGAAACTTTGACCCAGTTGGTTATCACTGGTGAACCCAGAAATAAAGTCTGAATATTTGATGGACTCCAGAAAACGGGTGAGTTTACGGTTGGTCTGTGAAGTGAAGCGGTAGAGCTCAAAGAATTGAATTGCCAGTATAAGAAAGGTAAGTACCGCAGCAAAAACCATGTTGGGTCTTGATAGCATAAACACGATGAGTGATACGACAAGACCAATGAGTGCTATCCTTAATCCAACACGAAATCTGAAATCATTAAAGACCATATTTTTCTAGTCTGCGGTAAAGGGAGGATCGGGTAAGTCCCAGCTCTCCTGCTGCCTGAGTAATATTGCCATTATATTTCTTTAAAACCTTTCTGATTAGAATCTTTTCTACTTCTTCCAGATTGAATTGATCAAGATTTAATTGCTGTTCGCTTTCTTTGTTAGTGTTAACATTGAAGTTAAAGTCATCTGGTTGAAGAACGGAAGAGTTGCTTAAAATTACGGCTCGCTCAATAGCATGCTGGAGTTCGCGTATGTTACCTGGCCAATTGTGTTTGTTCAATCGGGTCATGGCCGCGTCACTCAATTTATTGAGTCCTTTACCGTACTTATTGGAGTAGTGTTTGAGATAATGGGTAGCCAGTAAAGGAATATCTTCAAACCGATCCCTAAGAGGTGGTATCTCTACCTCAATGGTGTTAATTCTGTACAATAAGTCCTGACGAAATCTATTTTCTTTGACCATGTCGTACAGTGGCATATTAGTAGCACAGATTAGCCTGATATCAACAGGCGTCTCTTTGTTGGCTCCTACACGACTTACCCTTCTGTTTTGCAAAACAGCTAGTAATTTCGCTTGTAGTGGCATTGACAAATTTCCAATTTCATCAAGAAAGAGCGTGCCTTTGTTGGCTAGCTCAAAACGTCCGGCACGATCCTCCTTAGCATCTGTAAAGGCTCCTTTTTTATGGCCAAATAGTTCACTTTCAAAAAGTGTTTCTGTAATGGATCCTAAATCCACACTTATAAAGGATTCGTGTTTGCGGGAAGAATTACGATGTATGGCTCTCGCTATCAGTTCCTTACCAGTACCATTCTCCCCAAGTATTAATACGTTGGCATCTGTATGAGCCACTCTGTCTATGGTTTGAAAAATTCTTTGCATGGGCTGACTTTGCCCGATAATATCACTGAATTTTTCATTGAGTGCCTGATTGATTTCCTTATTTTTTATTCGCAATGATTCAATTTCATTGCGCGACTCCCTTAGTCTTAGCGATGAATAAATGGTGGCCAATAACTTCTCATTTTCCCATGGCTTAAGCACAAAATCTGTTGCTCCTGCCTTGATCGCCCTTACCGCCATTTGCACATCTCCATAGGCTGTTATTAGGACGACTACTGATGAAGGATCTATTTCAAGAATTTTTTCTAACCAATAATACCCTTCGCTGCCACTGCTCACATCTCTGGTGAAATTCATGTCGAGCAGAATTACATCATAACTCTCATTACTCATAAGGTTGGCAATGGCTTCAGGTTTTTTCTCTATGTCAACCTGCGCAAAGTGGCGCTTAAGGTACATCTTGGCGGCCTTAAGCAAGTCCTCATTATCGTCCACTATTAGAATTTTGCCAGATTTTGTTTCAGTCATAATATCTCTTTCAGTGAAGCTTCAATGGGCCCATTTCATCTTTATTTTTTCACGGTTCCGACTAGAACCTGTCCGCGAGTGGGCCTTCCTGTCCGCAGGCAGGCAATATTGATACCGAAATCATAAGTTGCATCAAATCCATTAATGGGTTGAATATGCCAATAAATCTAATACATTTTTGTCCGCATACGAACATATACGTTCAATTGTGGACGTGAAAACACTCCAAATTGAGGTTTTCAGCACCCAATACCTGTTTTTTGAGCGTTGGCACGTTTGTTGGCAATTAGCTGGTCAGAATTTAAACTTTTCGCCATTTCATGGACAAACAATTAAAAAAGAAAAAATGGACAGTAAAGCGGATAGCTACTTATGGAGGTATCGCTTTGTTGGTATTCTTTGTGAGCTATCAATTTCTATTTGCCGACAGGCGATCAAAACTAAAAGTTGAAACAGAAAAGATAACTATCTCAACGGTTGAGAGAGGTGTGTTTCAGGAATTTATTCCACAAACAGGAACAGTGGAACCAAGCAGGACCGTTTACCTGGATGCCATAGAAGGAGGTAACATCAAGCAAATCGTAAAGGAAAGTGGATCAATGGTTAAAAAAGGTGACCTCATTCTGGAAATAACTAACCTAAGCAGAGAGCTTTCAGTCTTACAGCAGGAGGCACAATTGGTTGAGAGTATTAACCGTTCTCGTGATACCAGGTTGGGGTTGACCAGGAATGACCTGGAACAAAGAAATGCATTGGCGCAGATAGATAATCAACTTGCTATTTTAGAGCCACAATATAAAAGGCAAAAAACACTATTTGAAAAAAAATTAATTTCCAAGCAGGAATTTGAACGTACCGAAGCAGATTATAGATATAATCTTCAGCGCAGAGCGATTACTTACGAGGTATATAGAAAGGATTCTCTCAATCGTATTTCACAACTTAAAGATATTGATGCTTCTGAATCTAAGATGAGGCTTAACCTCGAAGGAGTAGGAAAAATCCTGGATAACTTAAAGTTGAGAGCACCTATTGCAGGTCAGCTTTCTCGCCCGCAACTGGAGGTGGGACAAGCAGTAACCCAGGGTCAGCGCCTTGGGCAAGTAGATATTTTGGGAAGTTATAAAGTAAGGGTGCCAATTGATGAACTTTACTTACCCAGAATTTCAACTGGACTACATGCTACTACAAGTTTTGCCGGAAAAGATTACTCTCTGGTCATTACCTACATTTATCCTACAATTACCAACGGAAGGTTTGAAGTAGATATGGATTTTGATGGAGAGACTCCTGACGGAATTAGAAGGGGGCAGTCTTTGCGGTTGAGAATTGAATTAGGACAATCTTCGGAAGAATTATTGTTACCGGTCGGAGGTTTTTATAAGGATACTGGAGGAAATTGGGTATTTGTAGTAGAAGAAGGTGGAGGCCGTGCGGTGAGAAGAGATATAAAGCTGGGAAGAAAAAACACGGAACACTTTGAAGTATTGGAAGGGTTACAGCCCGGTGACAGGGTAATCACCTCCTCTTACGAGAATTTTGGAAACAATGAGGTTTTAATATTGGATTAATGCAACTATTTGAGATTTATAGCGTCTAATAAAAAAATAGGAATAAGCTGCGTAACTTTTATTAACAACCAGAGTATTTATTTTCGAACTTAAATCAATAACTATCCATAACTAATTGTAACAAAACTATGATCAAACTTAAAAATTTAGAAAAGGTGTATTCTACGGAAGAAGTAGAAACCACCGCACTCAACAACATTAATCTTGAAATTAAGGAAGGCGAGTTCGTAGCTATCATGGGGCCTTCAGGTTGCGGTAAGTCGACCTTATTGAACATTCTTGGCCTTCTGGATAACCCTACTAACGGAGAGTATCATTTTGGGGAACATGAGGTGGCAAAGTATTCGGAGCGCCAGCGTGCACAATTAAGAAAAGGTTCCATAGGCTTTGTGTTTCAAAGCTTTAACCTGATTGATGAACTAACTGTATTTGAAAATGTGGAGCTTCCATTGTTGTATTTAAAGGTTCCTTCCAGCGAAAGGAAGACCAAAGTGGAAGAAGTTTTGGAACGCATGAATATCATGCATCGCAGAAATCACTTTCCACAACAACTATCCGGGGGTCAACAGCAAAGGGTAGCTATTTCCCGTGCCATTGTAGCGAAACCAAAAGTTATATTAGCAGATGAGCCGACTGGAAATCTTGACTCTGCCAATGGCGAAGAGGTAATGAAATTATTATCTCAATTAAATGAGGAAGGGACTACGATTGTGATGGTAACACACTCCCCCTATGATGCGAACTATGCACACCGGGTTATCAACTTATTTGATGGTAAGGTAGTGACCGAAAATATTAAAGAGCGTTTTCACGTATAATGTGAAGGCCACTGTTGAGTAAATGGTGGTACCAAGAGTTCAGGGTTTGATCATCCTGATGCGTTCTCTTAGTTTAGGTTTAGGTTTAGAATAAGGCCTTGATCCAATGTTCAAGGCCTTATTTTGATACTGATACTTGGTAATGCAAGGTACTTACCTGGTTAGTGCAACCTTTTATCTGATAGATAGTCTTAGATCAAAACCCAAAGCCCCATGCTTAAAAATTACTTTCTTATTACTCTGCGCAGCATGATGAAAAACAAGCTGCACATTTTCATAAATGTTTTTGGTTTGGCTATAGCTGTGGCCACCTGTATTGTTTCTTATTACAATTACGATTTCAATTCCTCTTTCGATACCAACCACGAAAACCTTTCTTCAATTTATCGTGTCAATTCTACCCGGGAGTTTCAAAACAAAACAACGACATACGGCTATGTGCCTATCGGATTAGGAAACGCGATGAAGGAAACGGTTTCTGATATTGATAAATTAACGAGATATTATCCTGATAGAGGAGATTTTAGAATTGGTAATGAGATATTCTCAGAAGGAATTCAATATGTTGATCCGGATATGTTCAGCATGTTCTCATTTGAGTTTATTGATGGGAGTGGAGCTTCGGTGGTTGATAAAGGCACAATTATTATTAGTGAGGGGCAGGCACGGAAATATTTCAATGAGGAACAAGTAGTGGGAAAGGGGGTGACTCAAATACTTGACAGTGGGAAAGTAAAGGAATACGTGATCGGAGGGGTTTATAAAAATCAACCAGAAAATTCAAGTTTTGGATTTGAGGGTTCTTATGTTCTGTACGATAATTGGTTTGATGGTGGTGATCCGGAATTCAACGAAAACAGCTGGAAATCCAGAAGTCAATTGTATGTTCAGATTAATGATGCTTCGCGCATTGCAGCGGTAGAAAGTCAAATTAGACCGCTAACTGAAAATAATAACCGCGTTAGAGAAGATTTTATCATTAAGGAATTTAAGCTAGACCCACTCAAAGGGATGGGTGTCAGGGACAGTTATAACGAAGTACCTGGTACCTGGACACGGCAAGCCTCCCCATTGGCAGCAGTGGCGGGTACTGCCATGATGGGGATATTAATTCTTTTGATTGCCTGTTTTAACCTTACAAATACCTCAATCGCGATTTCTTCAGGGCGACTTAAAGAAATTGGTATAAGAAAGGTAATGGGCAGTGAGCGCAAGCATTTGATACTGCAGTTTATGGGAGAGACTGTATTTATCGCTTTTGTGGCTTTGATTCTTGGAGGTTTATTGGCAGAGTTTTTTCTTATTCCTGCATTTAATGAGTTGTGGGAAGACATGAAGCTACAAACCAATTACTTCGGGACTCCCGACTTTACCTTATTTATGGTTGGCACCTTGTTCTTTGTGGCGCTGGCCGCAGGGAGTTATCCAGCATTGTATATCAGCAAGTTTCAATCCATCGAAATACTTAAGGGCAAATTAAAATTTGGTGGAACAAATCCTTTTACCCGAGTCTTGCTAACGCTTCAATTTGCTATTTCATTAGTTGGAATCGTCTGTAGTTTTGCATTTGTTGAGAATGCCAAATTTCAGCGCGAATTTGATTTAGGTTTTAATAAAAGCGGAGTGGTATACTCCAGGGTTGAAAATCAGGCAGATTTCGAGGTATATAAGAATGAGTTAGCCAAGAACTCAGATATCAAACTTATCAGCGGTACTGAACATCATTTTTTCTCTAGTTATTATAATGATCCTATCAAGAGTGGAGAAGAACAGATTGAAGTTGATATTTTGAATGTAGGTGATGATTATATGGAGACGCTTGGAATTACTTTATTACAGGGGAGAAACTTTAAAAAGGATTCTGAAACGGACAGGAAGGAATCAGTAATTGTTACCGAAGGATTGGCAAGAAAATTTAATTGGCAGGAACCTATTGGTAAGAAGGTAATTTGGATGGACACGGTGAGCCTTTATGTCATTGGCGTAGTAAAGGACATTTATAGTCATGGACTTTGGGATCAATTGGAACCTACTATGTTTAGATATGGAACTGAAGATAAGATTGGTTATATAGTTGTAAATGGTCCGTCTGATAAAATAGTGGATATCAATCGGTACATGGAGAGTGCATGGAATGAATTGTTTCCTAATAAGATGTATAGAGGTAGATATATGGATGAGGAAATAGTAGAGGCAAATACAGTTAATAATAACATAGTTAAAATGTTTATTTTTCTTGGCGTGGTGGCGCTGTTTCTTTCTGCTACAGGATTATTCACCATGCTTTCGTTAAACATTATTAAAAGAATGAAAGAAATTGGAGTAAGGAAGGTGCTAGGAGCCTCCATTGCCAACATCTCCAAAGTAGTGAATATGGAGTTTGTAATGATTTTGCTGATTGCAAGTGTCCTTGGTGTTTGGGGTGGTTACTTTATGGCCAAAACGCTAATGGGTGGTATTTGGGATTATTACCTGGCGGCTACGATTTCAACGCTGTCGATTTCTGTTTTTTTAATGTTGTTTATTTCATTCCTGTCTATTGTATTTAAAACATACAATGCAGCCCGGATGAACCCTGCCAAAACATTAAGGGACGAGTAAAATATTTTTTAGTCTCTCTGTAACGTGTGGCTAAGATTTAGCGTCTTAGGACAAAATGGATTCCTAATTGACTGATTTATTAATAATAATGTTTTAATGCTATGATAAGAAACTATCTGAAAGTTGCTTTAAGGAATATTTTAAAATACAAATTCTTTTCGGCTATAAATATTTTTGGGTTATCCATAGGAATAGCATGTTGCCTTTTCATTTTTATCTATGTGGCAGATGAGTTGAGCTATGATCGGTTCCATAAAGATGTAGAAAGGATGTATCGAGTAGGCCTGTTCGGAAGAATGGCAGGGCAGGAATTCAATACCTCTAATTCCAGTTGGCCGGTAGGAGAGACCATGCAGGAAGAAATACCAGGTGTTGAATCATCCTTGAGACTATGGCCAAGGTCTTTACCAATCGTTTTTAAGTACGAGGATAAATCCTTTTCAGAGAAGGAAATAATTTACGCAGATTCAAATTTTTTTGAATTTTTCAGCTTCAATCTTATACAAGGTGATCCTAATACTGTTTTAAAGGAGCCCAATTCTATTGTGCTAACACCAGCGTTTGCTTCTAAATATTTTGGGAATGAAGATCCAATAGGGAAGATACTTTTAATGGGAACGGATAGTAGGGCTTTAAAGGTTACGGGCATAGCGGCTCCGGCTCCGGGAAATTCACATTTTCACTATGGTGCGATTATTTCTTTCATGACGGCTAAGGGGCAACTTTTTGAAGGCTGGACTGGCAATTCGCTTCAGACCTACGTGAAGTTGAACGAACAAATTACTATGAGTGAGACCAATATTAAATTGGATGATATTGTAGCCAAGTATGTGGGTCAAGAGGTGGAGCAAGGTTTGGGTATCACATTTAAAGAATTCAAAGAAAATGGAGGTGAGTATAAATATTATTTATATCCAATGGCAGAGACGCATCTTAACTCTCCGACTCAGGATGACATGGAACCTAATGGTGAAATGAAGTACGTCTATATTTTCTCACTCATTGGTGGTTTTATTTTGATTATTGCGTGCATTAATTTTATGAACCTGTCAACGGCCAGGTCCTCAAGTCGGGCAAAAGAAGTAGGCTTGAGGAAAACACTCGGCTCTTTACGCACACAAATGATTTGGCAGTTTTTGGCAGAGTCTGTGATTTATAGTCTTATCGCCATGATCATTGCTTTAGGTCTCACCTATTTGGTGATGCCCTATTTCAACCTCTTATCCGGCAAGCAACTTTCTTTCGAGGCACTGTTTACTTTAGAATTAGTAATAGGAGCTATTGCAATAGTTCTGTTTGTGGGGTTAGTGGCCGGAAGTTATCCTGCATTTTACCTTACCTCCTTCAATGCAGTAGAAGTACTTAAGGGTAAACTACGTGCAGGAATGAAAAGCAAAGGTGTAAGAAGCACCCTGGTTGTAGTTCAGTTTGCCATCTCGATATTTCTAATTATTGCTACGGCCATTGTACTCCAACAATTGGAATACCTGCAATCAAAGAACCTTGGCCTTGATAAACAGAATGTTGTTATCGTACAAAATACACGCAAATTGGGGAACAGCCGTCAAGCCTTCAAAAATAGTGTGCAACAAATATCTGGTGTTGTGAGCACGAGTTACACAAACAATACATTTCCTGGTGTTAATAATACTACAGTGTTTAAGACGCGGGGGTCGGAGCAGGAGCAACTATCCGGTACCTATTTTGCAGACTATGATCACCTTGATGTCTTGAAATTTGAATTGGCAGCGGGTAGGTTTTTTTCACGAGACTATCCAACCGATAGTAGTGCCATAATTGTGAATGAAGCTGCTGTAAAACAATTTGGTTGGAAAGATCCGGTTAACGAAGAACTAATCAGTTTTAATGGCCCGGAACCACAAACCCTTAAAGTGATCGGAGTGGTAAAGGATTTTAATTTTGAGTCTTTAAAAGACGAAGTACGCCCACTGGTTATTGCGTTTGCTGAACAATCTAGTTTTTTATTGGTTCGGTATTCTGGGGCTCCTGAAAAAGTGATTACCTCACTCAAGGAATTATGGAACCAACAGGCAGGAGGAGATCCATTCGAGTATACCTTTCTCGATCAGGATTTTGATGCCTTATTCAGGGCTGAGCAACGGTTAAAAAACATATTTATGGTATTCGCAGGGCTTGCTATTTTTATAGCGTGTCTGGGGCTTTTCGCTTTGGCAGCGTTTATAACGGAGCAGCGTACCAAGGAAATAGGGATCCGAAAGGCTATGGGTGCTACTGTTCCGAATCTTACACTGTTACTGTCAAGAGAATTTACCTTGTTGGTTTTGATCTCATTTATTCCAGCTGCTCTCGCAGGGTACTATTTTACCAGCAATTGGTTACAAGACTTCGCCTATCGAATTAGCATTAATCCGCTGGTTTTTATTGCTAGTGGTTTGATTGCATTTGCTGTTGCCTGGCTCACGGTTGGGTTTCAGGCAATCAAAGCAGCAAGAGCAAACCCAGTTCATTCCCTACGGTATGAATAGATCAAAATATCATTATCGAATGATAAAATAATACCTTTGGTAAATCTGCCTATCTAATTTTTTATTTAAGGAAAAGCCTCTTCTCCTCAGGTTGGAGAGAATACTACCACTTGTGGTATGTATGGTTGTATTTTGTGGCTATACGGTCTCAAATGGCAGAAATTGGTAATCCCCCAAGACGAGTTATTCTTTTTGCTTTCCCAATTCCAAAAATCACGTTACATTAAATTATCGTTCGATAAGTTGTCATAATGGCTATTCAGGTTTGTAATAGCCAACCCTGGTTATTAAATTCATACTAACCTAACCTAAATCTTACTTCAATGAGCAACCCTTATTTCCTAAAATTTATCGGCATTCCTTAGCATTTCTGAGTACTGTCGGTCTATAAGATTGTACCAATACGGTACAATGATCACCTAGTCATTTATTATTAACTCTAACCCAAGTACTATGTTAAAACTGTACAACAAGAAGTTGTTCAATACCTTCCTTATTATGGTAGGATTGAGCTTTGCAAGCTTCGCCACCCTGGCCCAGGGCACGATATCGGGCGTTGTTACCGATGCGGAAACCGGAGATCCGGTGCCGGGAGTGAATATTTTCATACCATCTCTTGCAAAAGGTACGCTTTCGAACGTTGATGGAACTTATCAGATTTCTGATATTCCCAACGGATCCTACAGAGTTGTAGGAAGTTTTATTGGTTACCGCAACATGACTGAAAATGTTACGGTAAACAATAACTCCCAAACACTGAATTTTGCACTTGAAACCAGCGTCACACAATTGAGCGAAATTGTTGTAACAGGTACAGGTGGACCAATGGAAAAAAGAAAGATTGGTAACTCAGTCGGGATTATTTCTACGGAATCGCTATCAAATGCGCCTATCACTTCCTTTTCTGATTTATTGCAAGGTCGTGAGCCAGGTATGGTTTCGATTCCTGGTGGTGGATTGACTGGAGAAGGAGCTCAGATCAGGATTAGAGGATCTGCGAGTTTGTCTCAATTGAATGAGCCAATCATTATTGTTGATGGAGTTCGTATTGACAATGGCGGTGGATTTGGTGCTGGAGGATTTGCCGGAAACGGTGGAGGGGGTACATCTCGTTTGGATGATATCAATCCAGAGTCTATTGCCCGTGTCGAGATTCTAAAAGGTGCAGCTGCTGCTACATTGTATGGTACTGAAGCGAGTAACGGTGTAATTCAGATTTTCACGAAAAGAGGTGCTACTGGTGCTCCTAAGTTTGACGTAAAATTGGCTAAGGGTATTATTACTTATCCAAAAGGACGTTATGCTCCAAATGTAGGATGGGCAAGAACCCCTGCACAAGCTGCTACGATGACCTCTGTTCTGGGTGAAAATATTGTGCCCTATCAATTAGTTTCTAGAACCTTTACTGAAGATTTGTTTGAAACAGGAACTAATACAGAGGCATCAGTTTCCGCATCTGGAGGAACAAACGCAGTTACATACTACGTAAATGGTCGTTTTTATGACGAAGACGGTCCTTTTGGTGGTAAGGAGAACAGGGGCTATAAGCCGGGACAGTCCACATTGGCTGAAGACTTGATGAAAAGAGCACAGTTGAACGCCAATGTTGGAATTATTCCATCTGGAAAAACTAAGATTAATATTGTAACAGGTTATAATAAGACTTCATTTTCTTCATTACAGACCAACAATAATATCTATGCAGTAGGATCATTGGCTCAGTTCAGTAAGCCTGAAAGAGTTGCTGCTAATAACCTAACGGGTACTGCTGCTTTTGCTACCGTAAATGAGTCAATGCAACAAACAGTTACTCAGGAAGTAAATCACTATAATGGTAGCGTAAACATCAATTATAATCCGATCCCTTGGTTAATTTTGGATGGAGTTATTGGAGTAGATTACTCCAATTCTGCTTCTGAAAACTACAGACCATTTGGTTGGAATATTGATGGATTTGGAGGTAGCGAGCCGGATGGTTCTAAAGCCTATACGAATCGTGACTTTATTGCCACTTCAATGCAGTTCAATGCTTCAGCTACAAACAGAATCAGCGATAATATAGAATCTGACTTCATTTTAGGTACGCAGTTGATACAACAAACCACAAATATTTTCTCTGGAAATGGGGTGGCTTTCCCAGGCCCAGGTTTTGCTGTTGCAGGAGCGGGAGCTAACAAGGACATTTACCAATTCTTTGCTGAAACAGTTAACGCTGGAGTATATGCTCAGGAGCAAATAGGGTTTAATGATCATATATTTGTAACACTGGGTGCTCGTTTGGATGCACACAGTGCGTTTGGTTCTAACTTTAATGCACAGTTTTATCCAAAAATTGCAGCATCTTATGTTGTTTCTGATGCACCCTACTGGCCTGGAAATATAGGCCCTATTAGCACGTTACAATTCAAAGGATCTTTTGGTCAATCTGGCCTTCAGCCAGGGACATTTGATGCCTTGACAACATACGGAGCGATTGCCTCTACAAATGGTGCTGGTATCAGGCCTCAAAACTTAGGTAACCCTGATTTGAAACCTGAAGTATCTTCAGAGTTGGAAGTGGGTACAAGTATTGGTTTGTTAGACGGTAAATTGACCTTTGAAGCAACTTATTGGGACAGAACAGTTAATGATGCACTTTTTGCACAGCAGTTCCCACCGTCTGGTGGATGGAGAGGAGCACAGCTTGTAAACATCGGAGAGCTTGCTGCGAAAGGGTTGGAATTGAATATCAACGCTACCGTAGTAAATACAGGTGACCTTAAAGTAGAATTGTTTGCCAATGCAGCCTACTTAAATGAGGAAGTGATTAGTTTAGGTGGTGCTCCTCCAGTGAAAGTGGGTGGCAGCTATCCAAGATACAGAAACTTCCTGGTGGAAGGTTATTCTCCAGGAGCCAACTTTGGTGTGAAATTGCTTGATGTTCCAGATGGCTTCTTGCCATTGGATTATAATAGTGATGGAAATCCTGATTCAAGGGCGGAGGTTGTAAGTTATTTAGGATCGTTACCTACGGGGGCTTCTTTGCCCACGACCACTTCTATTGTAATGCTAGATAACAATTATGTTACAAAAGGAGAACAATCCGTTTCCGGGCATTTCTTGGGTAAGACAACACCAGATTGGCAAGGATCGATTGGTGGTACTGTTACATGGAAGAATTTTTTGCTACGGACTAATTTCGAATACCGTGCTGGTAACTACTATGTAAATAACCTTACGGCAGCTTTCCGTCAGGCTAATGGTACTATTGGCCGAAACCTTCCTAACTCTGCGCGTGTAGAGAGAGATTACTATACGGGTGGAGTTGATGCTAATTTCAATCCACAAAATAGTGGTGAAGTGAGAACTGCAGCTGTAGAAGAATGGGTAAATGATATTCTTGCCCTAACTCCCTTCGCTGGATTAAACACTATTGAAAAAGCTGACTTTGTACGGTGGAGAGAATTAAGTTTAACATACAGATTCCCAACTTCATTTACTGATAAATTGGGATTGACAAGCGGATCATTTACAACATCTGCTAAAAACCTGGCTCTCTTTACAGGCTATTCTGGTGCTGACCCTGAAATCAACGTTTTGGGTAGAGGGGGAGATGGAAATGCTAACAGTAACACTGATCAAAATTT
Organism: Flammeovirgaceae bacterium UBA2338; assembly: GCA_002344795.1. Taxonomy (GTDB): domain Bacteria; phylum Bacteroidota; class Bacteroidia; order Cytophagales; family Cyclobacteriaceae; genus ELB16-189. The sequence continues at coordinate 18,813 of DDUM01000064.1, forward strand.
TGGTCAGGGAATTGAAGCATTTGGATGGGCCATTCCAACAACAGTTATTTTCACGTTAAAAGTTGGATTCTAAATATGAGGACTATGAAAAATAAAAAAATATATAAATCAAAATTGTTAAAGGTATTAACCTTATTGTTGGCATTTACTGTGTTTTCATGTAGTGACTTACTGGATGCAGAAAACCCAAATAGTTTGGTAGAAGCCGATTTATCTAATCCTGCTGCAGCAAGGCCCATGGCTAATGGTTCGCAGGCAGCTGTAACTCGGGCTATTGGTAATCTATTGACACCATACTCTATCTCGTCTGATGAGATGGTATGGTCTGGATCAAGAGATGACTGGCAGCAACTTAACTTTGGTCAACTATCTGACTTTGCTAATGAGTTTACTGATGCCGCTTTCTTTTATACTGGAGAAGGAAGATGGTGGTCTGACGTAGTAATCTCTCGAATTGAAGGTTTTCAGGCAGACGGATCGTTAATAGCTGGGGATGAACTGGCGTTGGCACGTGCCTATCTTTATGGTGCGACCATGTACATCACTATAGCAGATATGTATTCGGACTTTGCTATCTCTGACAAGTTAGAGTCAGGTCCGGCAATTGGTCCTGCTAATATGGTCGGTTTTTACGATGTGGCTATTGGTTATTTGACCAAAGCGATTGCATTAAATCAATCCTCCATGACTGGGCAGTTGCAAGCAATGTTAGCAAGAGCGCATTGGAGTAAAGAAGCCTGGACTAAAGCAAGAAACAGAAATGCAGCTACAGCTTTGATCAATAATGCTGCTGCTGTTACTGCGGCCAATGCAGCACTTGCAGCGGAGGCAGCTACAGCTGGTAGTGCTTCTTTCGTTTTGGAGGTGGACAGTAGCACACCTGATGTCATCAACGGATTACCTATTGGTAGTGAAGTAAATGACAGAAAAGAGCAGCGTTTGTCAGATCTTTACATTATTGTTGATCCAACAACAGGTAATACTGTAAAGGATATTTCAAGTGGTGATCCTGCCCTAAGCATTAGCTTAATGGATCCAATTGACGGTATCCCTGATCCTGTATTGTACAATACAGTTGTTGAGTTTGTAACATCGGCAATCTATCCAGACTTTACACAGACATCTGATAGAGAAATGTATTTGATTCTTGCAGAAGCAGCACTTGCAGCAAACAACACTGCCGGTTTTGCTACAAACATAAATGCTTTGCGTGCAAAAGATGGTTTGACGCCATGGGATCAAATAACTCCTCAGGTACCAGCGTTGGATCTTTTGAAGCATGAGCGTAGAGTTAACTTGTACCTTCAAGGTAGAAGATTGACAGACCATTACAGGTTTGATGAAGATTCTCCTTATTGGATTCCTTCAAGTGATGCAGCTAATGCAGTTACTTTCTTTCCTATTGGGATTTCAGAAGTACGTGCTAATACTTTGATTAATTAATTATTAGTTTACTTTTAAATTTAAAGCCGGCTCATTTTGAGTCGGCTTTTTTATTAACTGGAATGTGATTTGGTTCGATAGAAATAAAGAAATGATTTGTCAGTAGGAATTATTTCTTGCGATCCCTGGCCTGTAGCCATTCAAACAGGGTGACGTTCATAAGAATGAGCAGCATTCCATAGAATATATCTTCTACTGGAATAGTACCTAATCTTAAACCAAGGTTTTCTGTATCGTTGTACCAAACCACTTGCCCTTCTATGCCCGTTCCGGTGAGTATTCCGTTTACAATAAAGAAGGGGATAAGAATGAAAAGATAGGTAATGTAAAATTGGGTGAGATAAGCAGGCTTTAACTTAAAGTGAATATATAGTAAAAAGAGTGCGCTCAGTAATGATGTTGTAGCTGTATACCAATGCTGAATGTTGATAGTACCAACAATTATAAATAACAGTATTAGTATGAGCGTAATCTTATTGGCTGTGGATCTCTGGAATTTGTTCTTTGAAAAGTGGCCAACAGCCTCATAACTAAATACACATGCGTATGGGATACATATAAAAAAAAGAATTTCTTCTATGGGTAAGCTATATAAATAGATACCTGTAAGATATTCTGGATTGAACCCCCAAATACCCATTCGGGTGAACCATTCGTCCCAAATCAAAAAGAACACCCCTGGAAGAAGTATTGCTGGCCATAAGTATTTCCATTTTTTTGAAAAGTTAGCTTTGGGATGGAAACTAAAAAGGAATGGCAGTGAAACAGCAGCCAGGTCGATGATAAGATATAAGTATTTTGAATTCAAGTCTATTGTGTCTCCTTTCGCTCTTTGCGTAGTTTGAAATCCTTTGGCTCGTATTTCTTTGGTGCGTATAAGAATCCAAATGCTTCACAGCCTTCTTTGCTGTGTTTACTATGATGAATATAATGTGCATTGATCATTCTCTTTAAATATCGACTTCTCTTTTTTGGTCTCCATTTAATGCGTTGATGAACAATAAAGTCGTGAAAAATGATATAAAAAATGCCGTAACAAAGAATTCCTAAACCTACTGCCAATAAATACGGGTTGTAGGTCACTATACTTGCATAGTAAAATAGACCAATGGATGGCAAACTGAATACAACAGCAAACCAATCATTTTTTTCTAGAGTGTGATCATGCACTTTATGATGTGATTTATGCCACACCCAAAGTACACCGTGCATGATGTACTTGTGCGTAAACCAGGCTACAAATTCCCAAAAGAGAAAAGTGACAATTACTATGCCTGCACAAATTAAAATGGTAATCCAATCCATATATTATTAATGGGTGCTTAAATTGTTCCTGGTGTCAAAAAAGGATGCCAATACCTTATGCCTGTAATTGAAAATAGCATTTACCTGTCTCCCTACAAAAAGCCAATGCACTAGCCTTCCCAATACCCCAAAAGGAATAACATAATTAACTTCATCAATCATCTCTACACCATCTTTTGTTCCCTTGAAGTGATGCTGGTGATGCCATAATTTATAAGGGCCAAAGCGTTGTTCATCGATGAAATATTGTAAATCCTTTACGTGCGTTATTTCAGTTATCCAGTTCATACGTATGCCCGGTAGTACTTTGATTTTGTAGGCAATGATTTGCCCTGCGTATGTCGTTTTTCCGCCCGATAAATATTGAATATCAAATCCCATATCAGAAGGTGTAATCTTACCTAGATTCTTTGGGCTGCTGAAGAATTCCCAGGCCTCCTCCAGGGTAATAGGCAACACCTGTTTGCGTTTAAGATTGTACATTTTCACAACAATCAAACACCTGGTTACTCAAATTGTTCTTGATTTTAATTACTTATTTTGAAGGGCTTTTTTATAGGTGTTCAGGGCTCGTTTTCTGGCAAAAGAATGATCCACCATGGGCTTTGGGTATTGATTAGTGCCTAACTCAGGAACCCATTTTTTAATGTAAGTCAGCTCCGGGTCGAATTTTTCGGTTTGCAGGTAGGGGTTGAATACTCTGAAATAAGGTGCTGCATCACATCCTGAGCCAGCTGCCCATTGCCACCCACCATTATTGGCAGCCAGATCAAAATCAAGCAGTTTTCTGGCAAAATAGGCCTCTCCCCACCTCCAGTCGATGAGTAGATGCTTAACCAAAAAACTGGCTACAATCATTCTCACTCTATTGTGCATGAAACCCGTTGCATTTAATTCACGCATACCTGCATCCACTATTGGATATCCTGTCTTACCATCACACCAGGCCTGAAACTCTTCCGGATTGTTTCTCCACTCAATTCTATCATACGCAGGTTTGAAGGCCTGATTTACATTGGGGAAGAGCCATAGAATCATATGGTAGAAATCCCTCCAAATTAATTCATTGAGCCACGTTTCATTTTTCATAACCGCTTCGTTCACAAGCTGCCGGATGCTAATTGTTCCAAATCGGAGATGGACACTCAGTTTCGAGGTTCCGGCTATTCCGGGGTAGTCTCTGCTCTTGTGATAGTCTTGGATGACTGATGACCTGATGATTCGAGGGGGAAATTCAATTTTAGTAGGTAAAAATCCTATTTCTTTTAGGGTTGGTAGTGAAAGAGGTGCGACCTTGATAAGGTTATCAAAATATTTTTTAGTGGGATATCCTTTGTAATCGTTTGCTGTAAGTTTGGCTTTCCATCTCTTGCTATACGGAGTAAAGACCGTATAAGGTGTGCCGTCACTTTTGAGTATATCTTCTTTTGCAAAGATTACCTGGTCTTTATAGATTTTAAATGGAACATCTTTAGCAGTGAGTACTTGCGCAACTTTGTTATCCCGTTGTATGGCATAGGGCTCGTAGTCTTCATTGGCATAGACTGCTTTTGGGGTATGTGATTTAAAGAATTTGACTGGGGTGGTATGCACAACCAATAACGTACTTCCAACCTTTTCTAACTCACTTTTCAGGTTGTGTAATGTTTGGTGTATAAAACTTATTCGTGAATCATTCTTATCTTCCAGTTTGGAAATAATTTTTTTATCATAAATAAATAGGGGCAACACATTCGTATTCTGTTTTAATGCAAAATAAAGTGCAACATTATCGCTAACCCGGAGATCCCTTCTGAACCAAAATATAGTGACTTTATTGATGGTTTGGATTGACATTTTAGTGTGTGATTATCAGTTATTTACGGATTTTTATCCATTTTACTGTTTACTTAACAACAACATCGCGGATACAAGAATTGTTTTGTTTATATAGTGATTTCTGTGAGGCAGTAAATATGAAAATACCTACTTGTTTAAACATTGATCAATTAAATTCAATATGCACCTGGTGTTTATTGGAATACTTATCTAATTGTTATATTCTTGCGCGACTTTAAAATTGACGAAACTTTTAAGATAAAATATGAAGTATAAATTATTTACATCCATTACTTTTTTATCATTGATATTTCTTGTGAATGTTGTGTATGCACAGGATGATCAGAGTGATCGCTCTGGACTGTCCTATGGAGCCAGGATAGGAGCTACAGTAAGTAATTTTTCTAACGAACAACCGCATACCAGTGCCAAACTTGGTTTGTTGATAGGTGGAGTTGTTGAATACGGATTTTCTGATATTTTGTCAGTACAGGCGGAACCATCTTACATGCAACAGGGGGGGCGTTTTGTCAGGTTTTCAGATGATACTCGATTTGGCTCTGATGGATCATTATTCGATTTATACACTACAAATTCGGATGTAACGCTTCATACTTTGGATTTGCCTATATTGGCAAAATACTGGTTACCAAAATTTGGTGACATCCAGCCAAACATTGTGTTGGGCCCAGCCATTAGTTACACACTTGGTGCTTCCAATGTGTATCAAACTACTTATTACTACAACCAAACGTTTACTACTGCCAATGCTTATCGAGAAGAGAGGAGCCAATACGAACCTTTTCAAATGGGGATAACCGGGGGATTTGGCGGAGAAGTGAGCTTGGGCACCAAGCGGCTACTAATTGACTTCAGGTATCGATATGGAGTAACCCCTGTAAAAAAGGGTTATAGTTATATAGATATTTTCACCGTGCAGGGTGACCTGCGTACTCACTCTGCTTATGTAACAATTGGAATAGGACTTTAATAATTAAATTTTAAATCAACTTTACTTTAACAATAACCAATGATGAAACACAAGTTTAAACTGTTTACGGCTGGCCTCATGATAGGATTGATGACGCTATCCATATCATGTAAGGAACAATTTACAGAAGAAGAAGCACTGAAAGCCCAGCAACTGGTTGACTTTGCACTTCATGTATATAATGAAAGTTCACCAGAAAGGGCTCCCGTATCTGGTGCAACGGTGACCTTTATTCAGGGAGGCAGCAAAATGGAGGCTACTTCTGATGAAAGTGGTGTGGCTTTATTTCCTGGTGTAAAATTTGGCGGTTTCGTATTGACGATAGCTGCGGAAAATTTTACTTCATTAACTTATGATGATGAGATCTATTCTGATGATTTCCGCACTACACAACAAACGTATTCTATAGGAATCTATTCATTGGCAGATGAGTCTTTGGCTACCATTAAAGGAACGGTAAGGATTGACACCGATTTAACCAATGATACACCTGAAACAATTGAAGGAATCACACTTCGTTTCAGAAGTAATTTGAATTATGGAAGCAAGGTTTTTATGGCCACAACCGATGCCAATGGAAATTATGAAGTGAAAGTACCTGTAAGCCAGTATGGATCTTATGTATATGTCCAGTACCCCGATATTTTGGTAGGCCAGAAGATTGCTTTTAACAAATTAGCTTCAGATCCACTTAACTTCCCTAAGGTGCTTCCTAAAACAGAAACCATAGAGACTCTATTTGCAATGTACACTGGTGGCGGTATTCTTAATAACTATAATAATTATCCGGTATATGGAGTTAATCCGATTTATGCCATTGCCGATCCCGCACCAACAGGACAGACAACTGCTGTGATCAATTATGTTTATACCAATGCCGATGGTGAGATTGAAGATATAAATTTTAGCACAGGTGGAGACTACACGGGTGATGCAGATGGCAAAGTAAATGTAACCTTCACTTCATTATTGGGTGGTTCAGGAGCTACTCTTGAGATTACTTTAGGAGATCAAACTAACTTAAGTAGTGCGTACAATGAAAATGGTACAGCGACTATCAATTTGGTAGGAGGATCAGGCTACCCGGATGACAGCTATAGTTTGAATAGGGTCAACTACCGGAACCCATCATTGAATTCTTCAAATAGAGAGAATAATTTTTACTTGTACCCTGGTACAATCACGTTCAATAATCCTGATTATGGAACGGGTGTTTCTCGTCCAAATGACTTGAATTAATTATTGAAAAATCATGAACAAAAAAGGCTCTCATCGGGAGCCTTTTTTGTTTTGTCTATTTTAAAACGTTAAACGTGTTGCTCGTAGTTTTTAATAATCTCTTTAAGCCAGAAGGTATATTCTTCGGGGTTTTCTTTGATCTTGCTTTTCAACAAAGTTGGATCTACGTAAACCCAATCTTCTACTTCTTCTAAATTGATTACTGGCTTTCCATCAAATTCACAAACGTATACATGATCCAATTCATGCTCGATCAGATCGACAAGTTCAGCTTTGTATTGAAATTTGTATAAATATTGAGGTTGGGCGTCAATACCCAATTCTTCCTTCATTCTTCTTTTAGTTGCTTCTGTCAGTGTTTCCCCTGGCCTGGGATGGCTACAGCAAGCATTGGACCATAAACCCCCGCTATGGTATTTGGACTGTGCTCTTTTTTGTAAAAGCATCTCTCCTTTTTTATTAAAAACCAATACGGAGAAGGCCCGGTGAAGTACTCCTTTGAGATGGGCTTCCATTTTTTCCATCGTGCCTATTTGCTTGTCCTCCTCGTTCACCAAGATCACATGATCCATAAATAATTAAATAAGGTTAAGTTGATGTTTAATATAAGAGAAAAACAATATAGAAAACTTGTGCCTGTTCCTGATCCTGATTCTTTTCTTCATTACGTATTCGGAGGAAGTATTTTTTATTTTTTTGAATAGTGACAAATAATATAGATAAGCTACGTATACACCTAATTTGGATTTTTTTGGAAGCTGTTGGATGCCCTTAAACCCTTCTCGAAAGTCTTCAGCAATGCTTTCTTCGATCTTGCTTTTACTAATATCATCAAATACATCCAAATTAACTCCGGGAAAATAGGATCTACCCATTCCCTCATAGTCGGCTTTAAGATCACGGAGGAAATTTATTTTTTGAAATGCAGAACCGAGTCGCATCGCCATTGGCTTAAGTTGGTCATACGAGGCTGAATCTCCATTGCAGAATACTTTTAAGCACATAAGACCTACTACTTCAGCAGAGCCCAGTATGTATTCTTCATATGATTTCTGATTGTGGGTTTTTTCATTGAGGTCCATCTCCATACTGTTAAGAAACTGTTCAATTAGTATGTGATCAATATTGAATTGATGTACAGTGAGTTGGAAACTCTGCAAGATTGGGTTGAGACTTATTTTCTCATCAATGGCTTTATAAGTCTCCTTTTTAAAACTTTCCAGAAGGGATTTTTTATCATAATGATGAAAGGTATCTACAATTTCATCTGCAAACCTCACAAAACCATATATAGAGTAGATCGGGTCTCTTAATTCTTTGTGAAGGCATAGTATGCCTAAAGAAAATGATGTGCTATAGGCCTTTGTAGTAAGCCTGGAACACTTGATGGCATTTTTATCGTATAGTTCTTTAGGTGTCATCTACAATTAAAGGGTTGAAACTACTAATTGGTTTTTCTTTTCTCTCTTTTTATTAGTTCTTGCGCAACAACCTGTCCCGATATCAGCGAGGGGGGTACCCCTGGCCCAGGAACGGTAAGTTGACCTGTGTAGAACAGATTAGAAACCTTTTTGTTTACTATAGATGGCTTTAAATTGGCTGTCTGTGTTATGGTGTTAGCCAGACCGTATGCGTTTCCTTTGTACGAATTATAGTTTTCTATAAAGTCACGGTGAGCGTAGCTCCTTTTGTATACAATATTGGTCGCAATTGATTGCCCTGTTAATTTTTCAATTCTATTAATTACTATTTCAAAATATTTCTCGCGTGTTGTTTCCTCATCTTCCAGACCCGAGGCCACCGGTATTAATATGAACAGGTTTTCATACCCTTCCGGGGCTACTGAACTATCTGTTTTTGATGGGCAGCACACGTAAAAGAGTGGGTTGGTGGGCCATGACGGATTTTGATAGATCTCTTTGGTGTGTAGGGCAAAGTCTTCATCAAAAAAGAGATTGTGATGAAGAAGGTGGTCTAATCTTTTATTAACTCCTAAATAAAAAATTAAACTTGAAGGTGCAAGTTTTCGACTTTCCCAATAACCTTCATTGTATTTCCTGAATTTTTCCGGTAATAACTCTTGTTCCACATGATGATAATCCGCTCCTGCAATCACATGGTCTACAGGTTTATCATGTCCATCAATGGTTATTGAATTAACTTTTGTGCTACTCATGTTTAATGATTGCACATTGCTATTGAATTCGAACTTTACTCCTTTTTCTTCAGCTAATGTTACCATTGCCTCAACGATCTTGTTCATACCACCTTTTGGGTACCACGTACCCAATACCATATCGGCATAATTCATCAGGCTATAGAGAGCAGGAGTATCAGATGGGGCTGCCCCCAGGAATAGTACAGGAAATTCCAGTAATTGTATCAGTCTGGGAGACTTGAAGTATTTTCTTATATAGGTACTTATGGATTGCAAAACATGAAGTTTAAATACGCCTTTCATAAGCATGGGATCCATCAGCTCCATAATGGAAAGGCCAGGCTTATAAACCAGATCCTCTATCCCTACTTTATATTTGTAGGCGGCTTCGTCAAGGAATTTTTTGAGTTGCAGGCTGCTTCCTTTTTCTTCCATTTCGAAGAATTGATACAAGTCCTCTAACTTAGATGGGAGATCCCATACATCATTTTCGTTGAAAAAAATACGATAGGAGGGACTGAGCCTTTCTAAATGATAATAATCTGAAACAGATTTGTCAAAACGATTAAAATACCTTTCAAACACATCAGGCATCCAATACCAACTTGGGCCCATATCAAAAACAAAGCCATCAGATTCAAATTTTCGGGCACGACCTCCAGCACTGTCATTTTTTTCGTAAACAGTGACATCAAATCCTTCCGCTGCCAACGTAGTGGCAGCGGAAATACCGGCAAAACCAGAACCAATTACAGCTATTTTTTTCATTCGCTTCTAAATTGTGATAAGGAATTACTTATACGCTACCAATTTTTTCTGAATTTCTTTTCTTGCGTGGAATATCCTGTTTTTAACGGTGCCTATAGGGATATTCAAATGTTCCGCAATCTCATGATACTTATACCCTGTGGTGTACATTTTAAAAGGAATTTGAAGCTCTTCCTTTACTTCGTTTACATTAGCCCACATTTCTTTAAATTCCATTGATTTTTCAGGGCGATTAAAAGTATGGGTGTCTGCTACATTAAGATAGTACAGCTCCTTTGTATTGTCTGTCGATGTCTTGGCTATTTTGGCTTTTCGGTAGTTGTTGATAAACGTATTTCTCATAATGGTAAACAGCCAGCCCTTAAGGTTTGTATTGTCTCTGAATTTGTCTCTGTAGGTCAATGCCTTGAGCATCGTGTCTTGCACCAAATCCTGAGATTCTTCAGCATTACGAGTAAATCTGTAGGTGAACCCCTTCAGGGTTTCATTTAAGGCAGTGATTTGTGAGGTAAATTCGGTCGCTGTCATAATGTTTAATGTTTATGCAGTAAAACTAAACAAAAAATCCCATTATGCAATATCAATCTACATTATGTTTATTTAAAATGATAAAAAATTAAACAAAATATTAAGAATCGACCAAAATAGCCTTTAAAGCGGTGGCGCTTTCGATGACCTTCACATTGGTGAAGCGAGGAATACATTGGGGATCAGGGTTGCCTCCGATAAGTATTTGGGCAACTGGAAAATCTTGACCAACGTTTTGGAGGTATTCTGTGATCTTTTGAGGCCTCTGAGTGGTAATAATTGAGGTAATAATTATGTCTGGCTGGTGAGTCGTACAAACCTGTTTGAGGTCGACATAAGGCAAATGCTGACCTAAATAAAAGGTCTTATAACCAAGGCTTTTTGCTATATAATGGTAAAATAGCAAACCAATCTCGTGCAACTCATTTTCAGGCAGAAAAAGAACAACCTTGAGCGCATCTTGCTTCGGAAAGGGGAGCGAATCGATAGCAACTATTATTTTTTGCCTGACTAAATTAGAAATGAAGTGCTCCTGCGCAGGACTGATGTTTCCTGTTTGCCACAAAATTCCAATTTTTTCCAAAAAGGGATAGATGGTTTCTGTGATGGTTCTTTCAAAACCAAACTTCATAATAAGATGGGAGTGTAGTTTCTCAAATTGCCCTTCCTCCATATCAATCATACACACCACGAGTTGATCTATAAAAATACTGGCTTCACTTTTACTCTCGGTAAGTTGTACTATTTCTGATTTGAGTTCAGGATCAGACATCTGGGCTATCTTTGATATCTTCATCCCGCTATTATTCAGTAAAGAAACATTAATGATTTTCTTTAGATCATCGTCAGAATAGTATCGAATATTAGTAGCTGTTCTTTTCGGGATGATGATATTATGCCTTTTCTCCCATATCCTAATGGTATGGGCTTTAATGCCGGACAATGTTTCGAGTTCTTTAATGGAATAGCTTCCCATGTCAATTTATTTCAAACTACTAACACTGGTTTGGTTAAATTGTTCAATTAATCCAATATTAAGAATACAGTCAGCAGCATGCAAGACAGGCTTGTAAAGGGTAAAGAGTGGTTTGCCAGTAAAGGGTGGGAGCCATTCCAGTTTCAACTGGAGACCTGGGAAAACTACCTCAATGGGCAGAACGGTATTGTTAATGCACCTACTGGAAGTGGTAAAACTTATTCTTTGGTCATTCCCATTATTCTGGAAGCGCTAGCCGATAAGAATAATTCAAAAAAAGGATTACAAGCCATCTGGCTCACGCCTATTCGCGCACTTGCAAAAGAAATAAAGTATTCTGCTGAATTGGCCATTGTAGAAATGGGATTGGATTGGAAAGTGGGCATCCGGTCTGGAGACACCACATTGACTGAACGCAAAAAACAAAAAGAGGATCCTCCACAATTTTTGATAACCACTCCGGAGAGTTTGCACTTACTCATTGCGCAGAAGGGGTACAATAATTATTTCAAAAAACTACGTGTAGTAGTGACCGATGAGTGGCATGAGTTAATGGGGTCAAAGCGGGGAGTTCAGGTAGAATTGGCTTTGTCAAGACTAAAAGATATTGCCACTGAGCTGAAGGTATGGGGTATATCAGCCACTATTGGCAATATGAACGAGTCCATGCAGGTATTGCTGGGAAATTATTTTGCTAAAAAGAACCATAAAATAATCAAAGCTGATATAGAGAAGAAAATTGAGATCCACTCTATTATGCCTGATGACCATGAAAAATTACCATGGACTGGTCATATCGGCATTCACTTGCTAGACAAGGTGGTGGAGATCATCAAGGAGAGTAATGCGACATTAATTTTCACCAACACCCGCTCTTTTGCTGAGATATGGTATCAAAAACTATTGGATAAGGCTCCAGAACTTTCAGGGCTGATAGCGATGCATCATGGCTCAATCAGTCTTGACTTGAGGAACTGGGTAGAAGAGCAATTGCATGCCGGGAAAATCAAGGCGGTTGTATGCACTTCCAGTTTGGATTTGGGAGTAGACTTTCGTCCTGTTGAAACGGTAATACAAGTAGGTAGCCCCAAAGGAGTGGCGAGGTTTTTACAACGTGCCGGGCGTAGCGGTCATCAACCTGGTGCAACCAGCAAAATTTACTATCTGCCCACCCATGCACTTGAACTTATTGAGGCTGCGGCATTGCGTGAAGCGTTAAAGCGAAAGATTGTTGAGGAGAGAATTCCATATGTTCGCTCTTTTGACGTTTTGATACAATATTTAATCACGCTTGCAGTGAGCGAAGGCTTCGAGTCTGACAAGATATTTAAAGAAGTACAAGGAACATTCAGCTACGCTTCTCTTGAGAAAGAGGATTGGAATTGGTTGCTACGATTTATCACTTCTGGTGGTGAGGCATTGACAGCATATGATGAGTTTAGAAAAGTAAACCTGGAAAATGGAATTTTTAAGGTGGACAACCGAAGGATTGCACACAGGCATCGGCTTTCGATAGGGACTATCGTTGGAGATACGTCCTTGCTTGTAAAATATGTCTCAGGCAAGACACTGGGTTCCATTGAAGAGTACTTTATCTCCAGCCTTAATCCCGGAGATGTATTTTGGTTTGCCGGAAGAAATCTTGAATTGGTGCGTGTGAAAGATATGACCGCACAAGTGAGAAAAAGCAACAAGAAATCCGGTAAAGTGCCTTCGTGGCAAGGTGGCCGTATGCCATTGTCATCAGAAATGGGTGACCTTATCCGTTATACAATTCATGAATTTAAAAAAGGAAAGGAGCTAGATCCAGAAATGCTGTTTCTTAAACCCATGATGGAATTGCAGCAAACACTTTCTTTGATCCCCGGGAAAAATCAATTTTTAATTGAATGCCTTACTTCTAAAGAAGGCCACCATGTGATGATGTATCCATTTGAGGGAAGGTTTGTTCATGAAGGTATGGCGGCATTGATGGCTTATCGAATTTCAAGAATCACTCCCATCACTTTCTCTATTGCCATGAATGATTATGGGTTTGAATTATTGTCAGATCAGGAGATACCGATTGAAGAAGCAGTTGAAACCAATATTCTGGGAATAGATAATTTGCAGGAAGACATTCAGGCGAGTATCAATTCTGTAGAGATGGCGAGAAGGAAATTTAGGGACATTGCCGCTATTGCAGGACTTGTATTCAAGGGCTTTCCGGGGCAGCGGGTAAAGGACAGGCATCTACAATCTTCCTCCCAATTATTTTTTGAGGTGTTTCATGATCATGAGGCGCATAACTTATTATTGTTACAAGCCTTTGAGGAAGTAATGGATTTTCAATTGGAAGAAACGAGGCTAAAAAGATCATTGGATAGGATTGCTCATCAAAAAATAATCATCAAATACCCTGAGCGGCCTACACCCTTTGCTTTCCCAATCATGGTAGATCGACTGCGGGAGAAATTGACTTCCGAGAAATTAGAGGACAGAGTGAAGCGAATGATGGTTCAGTATCACTCTTAATCCTTCTTCTCTGTAGTGGTTACCGAATGTTGAACGAATTCGTAGTACAACTGATACATGCGATGTACTACCGCCACAATGTCTTTAGTCTCTAATAAAATTCTTGTTTGTAAAAATGCCATTCGATTACCCAGATCATCATTTTGAATATCCGTAACCATTACATCCAACTTTTTATTGATCGTTTGTAAGAGTTTGTTTTTTAGATTTTCTAACTCGTCATGATGATCAAATCTCAAATTTTCAATATCGTCTGCACTTTGGTTTATAAAAGTGGTCAAATCTTTCATAAGGTCATTGAAGGCATTAATGTATTTCTTTTTTGGAGGTGAATGGAGGTTGATAACATGGTTGGCGCAGATTTCATTGAGCAGATGGGCACTTTGGTATAGGTCTTGTGCAAGATCAAAAACAAGAATATATAACCTTCCTGCAGCCACATTTCCTTTTTCGATTTTCTTTACATACTTGATAATTTTGTCATGAAGCTTTTCATTCTGCGAACGCAGTTTGTTAATTTCTTTCCTGGACTTTACCAGCGCCTCTTTATTTTCATTGATTAATGATTTAATACTGAAAACAGATACCTTCAATACCGTTTTCAGGTTCTTTACGGTGTTAATTTTGCTCTCATCAATTACCTCCTGAATATTAACGACTGCCCCAGAAAGGAATTGGTTAGTTGATTCTTCCTCATTCGATTTTCTTTTGAATACGATATGGCTGCGTACAAGCAGGAATGCGGCAACCGCAACAAGCGAAAACACACCTACCATTCCCGTTTTGTAGATAATGAGCGCAAAGAAACCACACGAGGTAAAGGCTACCAGCGCAGTGGTTAGCCATCCCGCAATTACATTGACAACTCCAGCAACTCTGTACACAGCGCTCTCCCTTCCCCAGGCCTGATCGGCAAAGGAGGTTCCCATAGCAACCATAAAAGTGACAAATGTGGTGGAGAGTGGTAGTTTTTTTGAAGTGGCGTAGGCAATCAAGATACTAGAGACCAGAAGATTAACAGAAGCCCGAATCAAGTCGAACGATGGTTTCTCTTTTTCACTGGTATTAACAACATCGGTTTTTGTGAATCTTTTGGAAAGTGAATTACGCCAGGGTTTAGGAATCAGGGTCTCCATTATATTGCCGGTACCAATGGCAAGGCTCACCAGCGCCCGGGAAAGAAAATTGGCCTTGAATCGCTCGTCTCCTTCATCCTGACGGCTGAGGGACACCTCTGTTTCACTTACTTTCCTGCTTTTGGCGTTTGTCCAAAGTGTAATTACCATTATAATCCCGCTAATGAAAAGTATCCACGATGGAGTAGATACTGCGAGTGCAAGCCCTTCCATATTAAATTCATTGGCAGGGATGTTAGAAATTGTCCAGGTTTGAAATGAGATCAAACCGGCTACAGCAACTCCAATAAAATTCACCAAATCATTGCCGGCAAAAGCCATCGCCAATGAAAAGGTACCTAACAATACCACAGCCTTTAACGGGTTTATTTTTTTCCACCACATCAATATTTGTATGGTCATGCTCCAGAAGGCCAATGATATAACCACTATCATCCAGGTGTGATCCAAAACCCAGTCGATTTGTCTGGGAGTCACTAAGGTACTTCCCTTGACCCCCTTTATAAAAAGAAAATAGATGATGGTAGTGATTGCGATACTGCTAAAAACTGCACCGTATCTTTTGAGATTTCGTTCGAGATTGAATGTAAATATGATTCTTGAAACATGTTGAACAATAGCACCTACTATGAAGGAGATAAAAACGGATAAAAATATTCCGGAGACGATGGTGACTGCACTGGAAAAATTAATTATTTCACGCCATTTATCAAGACCATATCCATTATCGAAAGCGATCAGTAAACCTGTAACCAAGGCACCACCTAACAGCGCGAAGACAAGAGAAACAGTAGTGGAGGTGGGTAGGCCGAGCGTATTATAAAAATCCAGCAAAATGATATCGGTAAGCATAACCGCCAGGAATACGATCATGACCTTATCAAAGGTGAAAAAAGCAGGGTTGAATATGCCTTTTCGTGCTACCTCCATCATGCCACTGGAAAATGAAGCGCCCAATAGTATACCAAGACTGGCCACGATAAGTATCGTTCTAAAAGAAGCAGCCTTAGAACCAATGGCTGAATTAAGGAAATTTACGGCATCGTTGCTTACCCCAACGATCAAGTCAATAAAGGCAAGTAAAAAGAGGACACAGATCAGAATCAAGTAAATACTCATGCAGCTTGAAAGATATTAGTTGAGCTGTTTATTAACAAAGGGCTCACAATTAAACTCCAAATTTCTTTCAAATAAGGTGTAAGCCCAATAAAATTAAGAGATTTGAATCTGAAATATTCAAATAATTGCATTTGTGGACAATGTAGGGGAAAAGGTTTTTAAAATAAGAGGGACTAATCTTCAATTGTTACCTCAGAAAGCTATTTGGGTACCTGAGGAACGAATTTTGGTATTGGCTGACTTACATTTGGGTAAGGCCAACCATTTTAGAAGATCTGGTATTCCTGTACCTAATGCAGTGAATAATAAAAATCTTGAAACACTTATTGAACTTATTAATAAGCATCAACCAGAGCGAGTAATATTTCTGGGAGACCTCTTCCATAGTTCATATAATGAAGAATGGGAGGCGTTTGGCCAGGTAGTTAGGCATTTTGCGGCTACCCAATTTCATTTGGTTCGGGGAAACCATGATATTATGAGTGAGTTGCAATATAAAAGATGCCAGTTAAAAGTATTTGAACAACTTGAAATGGGTCCATTTTTGCTAACGCATGAGCCACTGGAGGTGATTCCTGAAAAGAAATATAATCTGGCAGCTCATATTCATCCTGGAGTGAGGTTAAAGGGTAAAGGGAAGCAGTTCATGACACTGCCATGCTTTTTCTTTGGAAAAGAGCAGGCGATACTACCGGCCTTTGGCGCATTCACTGGCTTTGTAAGGGTGTGTGTGTCAAAGGGAGATAATGTATTTGTGATTGCAGATCAACGTGTAATTAAGATGGATGGCAAATAGAAGCATCATAGTGTTTGTTTTAGTGGCTTTTTGTACCCCGCTTTTATGGAGTCAGGATACAACAAGGGTTTCATTACTGTTTGTTGGGGATGTCATGCAGCATGATTCGCAGATCAGGGCTGCATATGACCCTGTATCAAAGTCTTACGATTATGGAGCTTGCTTTCAATATGTGAAGCCAATTATTCAGTCGGCTGATGTAGCCATTGCCAATTTGGAAGTAACACTCGCAGGTCCACCGCATAAAGGTTATCCACAGTTCAGTGCGCCTGATGAATTGGCTGAAGAACTAAAAAATACTGGGTTTGATGTGCTGGTAACTGCCAATAATCATAGTCTGGACAGAAGAAGAAAAGGATTGGAGCGAACAATCGATGTGTTGGATAATCTGAATATTCCGCACACAGGTACTTTTAAGGATTCGGCTTCAAGAGCTGTGGAATATCCACTCGTGTTTGAAAGAAATGGTATTCGGTTTTCACTCCTTAACTACACGTATGGCACCAATGGTATTCCGGTTACGAAACCTAACATTGTCAATCTGATTGATACCGTGCAGATTAAAACTGATTTGGCGCAAGCCAGAAAACAAAATACAGATGCGATTATCGTCTTTATGCATTGGGGAGCTGAGTATCAGGACACACCCAACCGCACACAAAAAGAAATTGCCAAACTGTGTTTTGAAAATGGAGCAATGCTTGTAATAGGGGCACATCCTCATGTGATTCAACCTATGGAACTGGACACGGTTAAAAATACTTTGGTTGCTTATTCTTTAGGCAATTTTGTTTCAGGTCAGCAATCCCGGTATAGGGATGGTGGTGCAATGTTGTGGGTGGATTTGGAAAAGGTTGGCATATCCGATTCGGTATCTACAGTTAAAATAAAAAAAGCTTCTTATGAATTGGAGTGGGTGTACAGAAACAACGAAGTACCTAAAAAATATTTTATACTTCCTGTAAAAGAATTTGAAAATGACACCCTTCTGTTATCGAGCAGTACAGCTAAAGATATGTTCAGGGTTTTCAGGGAAGATTCAAGAAAATTGTTTTTAAAAAATAAGAACATCGCTGAGTCCGACAGGCTACCCCTTGAAACCAGTTACTTTAGAGTAGTGTTGACTTCTACTACGGATTCAATCTCAGCTGTTGATTCAATTTCAACCTTAAATTTTTATGGGTTGGAAGCAGAGCAAGTCAATGATACATTGTTTAACTGGACAACAGGCAAATTTCATGACAAGGAAATAGCGGAGCAGGCACTTACTGAAATAAAATCGTCTACACCTTTTACGGATGCAAAACTGGTTTGGTATTACTGGGACAAAAGGAGAGAAGAGTTACCTTCCGGTAAAGAGTAACCCAATCGAAAACTCCAGTCCTGTAAAGTCAATTTTAGCATCGGGAAAGTCGGCATCTACAGTTTGATTGGGCCCAGCTAATAATCCTCCAGAATAATTTCCCTTCATTGGAAATTTGGACGTTCCGTTGAGGTAGTTGCATTCCAGGGATATACCAAACTGACGAGTCACGTAAACAGTAAACTCTGCCCCAAAATGAATACCCAATCCGGGATTGTTTTCAAATGATAAGTTGGCATTAGCAATATCCCACCCCTGGTATTGGCGTAGTGCTCTATCCATGTTTCCGTAATCGATCCGTTGGTCGAATCCGTAGAAAAAGAACCCGCCACCCTTTATATCAAACTGGGCTTGCTTTCCTTTGAATTGCAAGACGAGTTCTGCTGGAATAAAGATGGTAAAGTTGGGACCCGTAAGGGATTCGTTGCTTTCGAAGGGCAGGTCAATCACATTTAACCCAGCCATTCTATATAAGGAAACACCTGACTCTAAAGCCAGAAAACGATTGAGATCGAAACCAACACCTCTCAATGAAAAGGGACTAATGGGAGTGGAGAAGGATCCGTTTCTGGGAATAAAGTAAGAGAATGAAAGCCCAACATTTTGTGCAAAGGCGCTACAAACGCTTACGGTTACAAATAGGCAGGTTACCAAACTTTTTTTCATCAGCACTATTATTTATTCAAAGTTAAGGACATACCCTATCTTTCTTAATTGATTGTGGGTTCATATTCCCAAATCGAGCAAAAAGGTGTTATTTTTCGGATACGATACGCTAGATTACATCTTAAACTTTAGTAGTAAATCATTATGAATAAAATATTTATAATACTAGTTGCACTGGTAATGCTCTCGTGTGGCAAGAAACAAGTTCCAGCCGATATGATTATTTCAGGAGGAACCATCTATACAGTGGACGACACCAACCCAACTGTGGAAGCAGTAGCTGTATCGTCTGGTAAAATTGTTTTTGTCGGGTCTGCTGCAGAAGTAGAGAAGTACAAAGGAGATCAAACGCAAATGATAGATCTTCAAGGACAAACCATGACCCCAGGGTTTATTGAATCGCATGGTCATATTATGGGACTGGGATATAACGAACTGAACATCGATTTGATGGACACTAAAAGTTGGGATGAGATTGTAGCTCGTGTTCAAGAGGCGGTGGGAAAAGCAAAACCAGGTGAATGGATCATTGGAAGAGGATGGCACCAGGATAAATGGGACAAAAAGCCGGAAAAAATGGTAAATGGTTTTCAAACACATCATCAACTGAGCGAAGTATCACCTGACAACCCTGTGTATCTGGGACATGCCAGTGGCCACGCAGGATTTGCCAATGCCAAAGCCATGCAAATTGCCGGTGTAAATCAGATGTCAGTTGAAAAGTTGGCGAAAGACTTAGGTGAGGGCGGAGAAATCATTCGTGATGAATTGGGAAACCCTACCGGTTTGTTTAATGAAAGGGCACAGTCCTTAATTGGCAAATACATTCCGGAAAATACGGAGGAAACCGACACAAAAGCACTTGAGCTGGCGATGAATGCATGTGCCAGGGCAGGTATTACCAGTTTTCATGATGCAGGAGCTTCAAGGGAGGACATAGCGCTGTATAAAAAATTCAGGACTGCCGACAATATGAAGACGAGATTGTATGTAATGATTTCGGGGCGTGATCCTGAGTTGGTTTATGAGTGGATTCGCAAAGGACCAGAGGTGGATAGCGCAAATTTCCTAACCATTCGTTCCATTAAGCTTAATTGTGATGGTGCCTTAGGGTCTCGCGGAGCCTGGCTTCTTGAACCTTATGAAGACAGACCTGGATGGTATGGTATGCCTACCATTTCAATGGACACGGTGCTGAGTGTTTCAAGAGCAGGCTTAAAAGCAGGGTTTCAAGTTTGTTCCCATGCTATCGGAGATAGGGCAAATAGAGAGGTTTTGGATCGATATGAAATTGCATTTAACGAAAACCCAGATAAGATTGCCGACCATCGTTTTAGAATTGAGCATGCACAACATGTTCACCCTGATGATATTCCAAGATTTGGGAAGATGGGAGTGATTGCAGCCATGCAGGCCATCCATCTGTCATCAGACCGTCCCTGGGCGATTGATCGATTAGGAGAAAAGCGCATTGTAGAAGAAACTTATGTATGGCAGGATTTAATGAACTCAGGCGCAATGATTATTAATGGTACGGATGTTCCTGTTGAGCCCATTAGCCCGGTAGCTAGTTTTTATGCCTCCGTTACGAGACAAACACTTGCCGGTGAACCGGAAGGAGGGTATGAACCTGAACAGAAAATGACAAGAGAACAAGCTTTGAGATCATACACACTTGACGCAGCGTACGGAGCATTTCAGGAGAAGTCCCTTGGCTCAATTGAAGTGGGTAAGGAGGCCGATTTTACCATCTTTGCCAAGGACATCATGACAATACCCGATGGGGAGCTGCTGTCAACAGAAATAGCAAAGACTATTGTTAATGGTAAGATTGTCTATGAAAGACAGTAGGGGTGGTCGAAAATAACACAAGTTGATTTGTTGTCTATATACTTTAGTAAAGGCCTTAGACAATAAAAAAGCCTCTGAGTTTTCAGGGGCTTTTTGATAAAAGTAAAGACTGTAAAATCTATTTTAAAAACTTGCGAGCCCTCTCGATGAGTAATGTGCGATCCGATGTTATGGTAGGGTCGCTGTAGATTCGAGATGAGAGCTCTGCTACAACACCTTTTTTGTAGCCCAGTTTTTCAGCTATCTCTTCGCAAAAACTGATTTCACTTTTGAAGACCTGCCCATCCGCCTTCATCAATTGGATCAAGTGATACAGGTTTTCAAATTTTTGATCTTCACTAAAGCGACCAAGGTCTCCGACTGGTTTTGGCGCTTTCATCATTTCCTCTACTTCGTCTTTTGAGAGCCCGTTTGCTTTGCCAATCATGAGAATAATCTTTGCTTCTTTTTCTCCCACTGTCATGTCACTGGCAGCCAGGTTGATTAAAATATTCAGCTGTTCTTTAATCATAGTAGTTTTAATTTTCGCTAATTGTGACGGTAATAAGTTGAAATTTAGGTAAAAATGGATAATTTTTCACAACAAGGTAAAAAAAACCTTACAGAGGCATTATTTGTAAGCAACCCTCTGTTGGTTACGTTGTCATTAGTGCAAAAAGTGTTGGATATGAGAATTTTCGTATTTATTGGATTATTATTAGCATCGATGAACCCATTGTGGGCTCAGAGCAGTGAAGTGAGACCTGTGGGCTCGTTCAGTGGTATTAAGTCTGCTGAGGCTGTTGATGTATACTTAAAAAAAGGAGATAAGGAAAGTGTAAGGGTGGAGACAACGGGTACCTCATTATCTGATGTTATCACTGAAATTTCAGGATCGTATTTGAAGATCCATATGGCCAATGGAAACTACAGAAGAGCCAATGTAAAGGTATATGTCACTTATGTTAATCTGGATAAGATATCAGCAAGCTCAGCTTCAAACGTGTTCTCAGCAAGCACAATCAAAACATCGGCAATAGCGATAAATGCGAGTAGTGCAGCTTCAATAGAGATTAGCCTGGACGCGACAGAAGTGACAGCAGATGTTTCAAGTGCTGGCGATATCGTACTTGAAGGAAGAGCCAGGGTGTTAGAAGCAGAAGCCAGTAGTGCAGGCGATATAGATGCCTACCGGCTAGAAAGTGAGTCTGTAAGGGCCAGGGCAAATAGTGCTGGCTCAGTAAAAGTGACGGCTACCAAATCGTTGGATGCCAGAGCTTCCAGCGGAGGAGACGTTCGCTACAGAGGCAATCCCATGAAAACCAATACAGATTCGAGCAGCGGAGGATCAGTAAAAAAATCAAACTAGAGTTGAGATCCTGGTCTCAGGCTGGTGCTTCTGTTTTTAGAAACATCCATCAACTGGCGTTCCTCCATAATATTCTGTTCAAAATTTAGAACAGCCTTGCTAAAACTGTGCAGATAGGCAGCGTCTGATTTTATCATCTTCGGCCATCTGGGCACTTTTTTAACGAAATTGATCATAATTCCATGTTTTTTGTGAATCAACGAAATAAATGGAGATAGGTTCTATAATTCTCCTCTTTTATAGACAGTTAAATAGCTTCTTACCCCTATATAGTTAAGCATTTACTTGAAGTAAAATCATTTCCTTCATCAAGATAATGCGGTTCTATTTTGACCCTGTGTCAATAAAAATTCATCTTTTTTTTCTAAATGTGGGTAATATTTTACCTTGTGTCAGATGAAAACACATACATTTGCTGAAAATTAGATAAAAAATAACCCATATATGGCTCGTTTACGTTTTAAAGCATTAAGTCAATTAAATAAAAGAGCAAAAGTCCAAGTTGATATCCCAGCCACTAAAATTTCAGATTATTTTGGAGAAGATTCATTTGGGGTGAAACAAATGCTTGGCTCGCTCGCTCCCGCTGTATTTAAAAAAGTAAGTGAGGCCATTAAAAATCACGAAAAAATTGATGCTGAAACGGCCGATGCGGTAGCATCTGCGGTTAAGAGTTGGGCCATGAGTAAAGGAGCGACTCATTATACGCATTGGTTTCAACCCTTAACGGGTGGAACTGCAGAGAAACATGACGCATTTTTCGATCCTATATCAGGAATAGAAAAATTTAAAGGAAGTGAATTGGTTCAGCAAGAGCCAGATGCATCTTCATTCCCAAATGGTGGTATTCGCAGCACTTTTGAAGCGCGCGGTTATACCGCCTGGGATCCTACATCTGCCATGTTTATTTATGGTAAAACGCTTTGTATTCCTACAGTGTTTGTTTCCTATACAGGAGAAACCCTGGATACAAAGTCACCTTTATTGAAGGCTTTGAAGGCAGTTGATAAGGCTGCTACTAAGGTTTGTCAGTTTTTTGATAAAGATATCAATACAGTAAGTGCATCATTAGGATGTGAACAGGAATATTTTGTGGTGGATAGATCACTGTATATGGCCCGACCTGACCTGGTGATGACTGGAAGAACTGTGTTTGGTCACTCGCCAGCAAGAGGGCAGCAGTTGGATGATCACTATTTCGGTGCGATTCCAACCCGTGTGTACAAATTCATGAAGGATTTTGAGATTGAAAGCTGGAAGTTAGGAATTCCTTTGAGAACCCGGCACAACGAGGTGGCTCCAAGTCAATTTGAAGTTGCGCCACTTTTTGAAGAGGTGAATGCTGCCAATGATCACAATCAATTGTTAATGGATGTGATGAATCGTGTTTCAGAGCGTCACAATCTTCAGGTATTGTTTCATGAAAAACCATTTGCAGGTCTTAATGGAAGTGGGAAACATAACAACTGGTCATTAATGACCAATACGGGTGTGAATTTATTTGCACCTGCCAGCAATGCCAAAGACAATCTTTTGTTTTTAACGTTTTTTATAACCGCGATCAAGGCAGTTCACGAACATTCGGACCTACTTAGAGCCAGTATTGCCACTGCAGGTAATGATCATAGACTAGGTGCCCACGAAGCACCTCCGGCTATCATGTCGGCCTTCCTTGGAAAACAAATGAATACTGTACTCGATGAGTTAGAGAAAAACGGAAATGTAAAAATAGAGAAGGGAGATAACATGTATATGAAATTGGGAATAGACCAAATTCCCGAAATTATACTGGATGCTACCGACCGTAACCGCACCTCACCTTTTGCTTTTACAGGTAACAAATTTGAGTTTCGTGCTGTTGGTTCCAGCGACAACAGTGCTACTCCAATGACAATTCTCAACCTTATCATGGCTGACCAACTGGTTGACTTCCATGCTTCAGTAAGTAAAGAGATTGAAAGTGGAACGGAGAAAAGATTGGCCATCGTTAACGTGCTGAGAAGATATATCAAGGAGTCCAAAGCGATAAGGTTCGAAGGCGATGGATATAGTGATGACTGGGTGAAAGAAGCAGAGAAGCGGGGCTTGGGTAACATCACGAATACCCCACGAGCGATTGAAACTTATTTATCTGAAAAGTCAATTGGACTTTTTGAGAGGCACGGTGTTTTCAATAGAAAAGAAGTAGAGGCAAGGAATGAAATTAAGCTTGAAGGATATATTAAAAAGGTACAAATAGAAGCGCGAATTATGTGCGACCTGGCTATTAATCACATTGTTCCAACAGCTACCTCTTATCAGAATAAATTGATACTGAATGCCAATGGTTTAAAAGGATTGGGGATTGATAACACGGGTGTAGTGGATATCATAAAGAAGATAAGCGGGTACATTGATACCATCGAGCAGAATGTAAATAAGATGACAGAGGAAAGGAAACGAGCCAACAAGCTTACAGATACCAATGAACGAGCGATGGCATATTGCGATGATATCAAAGAGAAGTATTTTGATAAAATCAGAAAAGCGGTTGACAAACTGGAGCTGCTGGTAGATGATGAGGACTGGCCACTGGTGAAGTACCGTGAATTATTGTTCTTACGCTAAATAGAATTTTAATTTGAATTTAAAAGAGGTTAGTCAAATCGACTGACCTTTTTTATTCCTAATATTTATGGAAGCCGAAGTATTTTTTTGTACTCTGCTGTATTATTAAGTACCTCTACAGATTTCTCAATGTCCGTGTCATTTTTAAACTCAACTTCTGTTATTCCTTTTTCGAGATAATAACGGGAAGCGATGTCCTTCTCAAGAAGCATTTTGATTTGGTCCTTGAAGGTATAAAGATCATTCTTTCTGCTTTCTTGTAAAATTTCAGCGATTTGCTCGATTTGTGGATGAAGCTCCTCATAGTAGCGTTCGCGCTTGGCTTGTTCTTTCAGTACAGTTAACTCAACTTCCACAGGCGACCTGTAGTTGTATTGCTTGGATCTTACATAATTGACGAAGGCCTCATAATCTTTATCGGCTAACTTGAATTCTCGTGCTGAGGGAATGGTCTCATGTTGGGAGGCATACAATGTGGCAAAATCAAAGATATACCCATTGAGATAAAGCATCTGCGTTAAAGAGGAAACTTCATTGCCATCAAGAACAATATCGGGATCAACTCCACCACCGTCATACACTGTCCTTCCGTTCGTTGTTTTGAATTCCTTTTTCACAGAATCGGGAATCGCGCCCACGCTACCGTCTGCTCTGCGGTGTGAATAATCCAATACCTGTATACATCGCCCGGTAGGTGTGTAGTATTTTGCCGTTGTGATTTTAACTTGTGAGTTGTAGGAGAGTTGTCGTGGAATTTGTACCAACCCTTTACCGAAGGACTTTTCTCCAATAATAATTGCCCGATCATAATCCTGTAAGGTGCCTGCTACTATTTCGGAAGCCGATGCGCTTCCGCGATTAATAAGTACAGCCACTGGAATTTCCAGGTCAACAGGGTTGGAGAGTGTTTCATAAGTAACATTGCTGTTTTGAACTTTGCCTTTGGTAGTAACTACTTTTTTTCCTTTAGGAATAAAAATATTACAAATATTAACGGCTTCGAAAAGTAATCCTCCAGGATTATCACGCAGATCGAGAATAATATTTTTAGCTCCCTGATCCTTTAAACTGACGACTGCATTTCTTACTTCTTTTCCGGCATCGGGTGTGAAATCTGAGAGCTTGATATAACCAGAATGAGCACCCACCATACCGTAATAAGGCACGTTGCTTATTTTTATTTTTTCTCTTTTGAATTCTAATTTGATGAGATCAGGTGCACCCAATCGTTTTACTTCCAGTTTTACCGTTGTGCCCACCTGCCCACGCATCAGTTGATTGGCTTCTTCGATGGATATTTTTGCCAGTTCCACCTCGTCCATCTTGACTACTTCATCTCCAATTTTCAGCCCGTTCTTCTCAGCAGGATAACCTTCGTATATCATTGTTACCATTGTGCGGTTGCCTATTACCCTGGTTACCGCCCCGATACCTCCATATTGGCCGGTATTCATCGTACGGTAAGTTTCTACTTCATCTTCAGCAATAAAATTGGTGTAGGGATCCAGCGACAAAAGCATGGCATCAATGCCGGTGCGGATCAATTGATTGGGGTTTACCTCGTCAACATACAACGCGTTGACTTCTTTGAATAAGGAAGCGAAAATGTCCAGGTTTTTAGCGATCTCGAAATAGCGATCAGCGGGAGGGGTGAATGAAAAAGCAAATACACCCAACACCGGAATTAGTAACACAATCAATAACTTCCTCATTCTTTTCAAATTCCTCATTCTATTCAAACTTATTGAATAATAACGGGTATTATAAAAAATAGTGCCTGAGAATCGTGATTTAATTCAGTTTGAAGAGCACCTCAATCTCAACAGGAATGCCTTCAGGGAGCGAACTTACACCCACAGCACTGCGTACACCCACGCCTTTGTCGTCACCCCAAACATTGGCAAAAAGTTCGCTACAACCATTAATGACATAAGGGTGGCGTGTAAAATCCGGAACACAGTTAACCATTCCGAGTAATTTGATCACCCTATCTACGCGATCCAGACTTCCCAGGTACTTTTTTAATGTGGCGAGTATGGCAAGCCCCACTTGTTGTGCAGCAAGTTTTCCGGTTTCTGCATCCAGGTCTTGACCTACTTTACCCACTATCCAGGTTCCATCTTCTTTTAATGTGCCGTGTCCTGATACCAGGGCATGATTTCCATCAATAAGTAGCAATTTATAAACGCCAAGTGGGTCTGGTGATGGAGGTAATGTCAATCCTAATTTCTCAAATCTTTGTTCTGGGGACATGGTTATTATTTATCAGGTATTTGCACAATTTTCACAACAATTTCATGGGGATCGCCATCCTTGTCTAATAAATTAAACGTGATGGAAGGATTATCTTTCTTTAAATCTGATTCCGCATGGATAATTTTATTGTCCTGCATATGCTTTTCGATTTCACCTTGAAGAATGAGTAAGGCGTTTGCCATATCTATTTCAAGTGGACTGGGATTGTAGGAAGTTGTTTTCATTATAAAATAGGTTTTACCATTTAATTAAAGCCGATGCCCATGTAAAGCCACTTCCAAATGCGGCAAGGCAAATAATGTCATTATTATTTATCTTCCCTTCGTCCCATGCCTCACTCATTGCGATAGGAATAGAGGCAGCTGTTGTATTTCCATACCGCATAATGTTGTTGTATACCTTTTCATCAGGCAAACCCATTTTTTGTTGAATAAATTGACTGATTCGTAGATTAGCCTGATGAGGCACCAGCAAGCTGATGTCTTCTTTAGTCATATTGTTGGCAGTCAGTGCTTCATTGATCACTTCTGTGAATCGCACCACGGCATGTTTAAATACCTGACTTCCATTCATCACTACTTTGAATGAAGTAGTATCCAGAATTTGCTCTGGCTGTCGTTCGGCATGGGGCCGGCTGCTTCCCGGATCTTTTACATACAATTCTTCTGCAAAATTTCCATCAGAGTGGAGGTGTGTAGATAAAATGCCTGGTTGATCTGAAGCTTGTAAAATGGCAGCTCCCGCTCCATCGCCAAAAATCACGGCTGTGTTTCTTCCTCTGGTGGTGATGTCCAAAGCAGTGGACTGAATTTCGGCACCTACCACAAGAATGGTCTTGTACATTCCGGTTTTTATAAACTGATCAGCAACAGAAAGCCCATAAATAAAACCTGAACACGCATTGCGCAAATCAAGGGCACCAATTCGCCCGTCCAAACCGAGCTCTCTTTGAAGCAGCACGCCTGATCCCGGAAAAAAGTAATCAGGGGTAATGGTTGCGAATACGATAAAATCAATGTCATTTTCTTTTAAGCCCGCTCTCTGCAGGGCCATACGGCTGGCTTTGGCCGCCATATTGGCGACAGTATCTTTTTCAGGATCAATCCACCTGCGTTGTTTAATGCCGGTTCGTTCAGTAATCCATTCGTCAGTCGTATCCATCACATTGGACAAATACTGATTGGAAATTACCGTTTCTGGCACAAAATGTCCCAGGCCAACTATTTTGCTGTGTTTCATTCCTTTCTGCTTAGCTTACTTTTGGATTCTTAGCAAAGAACCAAACGTTAAAGTACAACATTCACGATTTTACCGGGAACAATTATTACTTTTTTGGGCGTTTTTCCTTCCGTCCACTTCTGTACAACCTCAGAAGCCATCACCTGTTTTTGGATATCTTCTTTTGGCATATCCAATGCCATATTCATTCTGGCCCTCACTTTTCCGTTGATGGAGATTGGGTACTCAAAAGAGCTTTCGACCAAATACTTTTCTTCTACTTTATGATAAGTGGCGTTGAGTACCGTATCGGAATGCCCCAGTTTCTCCCATAATTCCTCTGCAATGTGAGGAGCAAAAGGAGAGAGGGCGATCACCAATGGCTCGATCACCGCACGCTTATTGCATTTCAGCGTATTCAATTCGTTGATGCAAATCATGAATTCGCTCACAGAGGTATTGAATGAGAAATTATCAACATCCTGTTCTATTTTCTTAAGCGTTTTGTGCAACACCTTTAACTCCTCTTTGGTGGGTTCGGCATCACTTAGTTTTACGTTGCCTTCCGCATCGTGCATCAGGTGCCAGAACTTTCTCAGGAATTTATACACGCCATCTATTCCACTGGTGTTCCATGGTTTGGATTGTTCTAATGGACCAAGGAACATTTCGTACATACGCAATGTATCTGCTCCGTAGTTTTCAATGATATAGTCAGGATTCACTACGTTGAAATAAGACTTGCTCATTTTCTCAATGGCCGACCCACAAATGTATGTGCCGTCTTCTAAAATAAATTCTGCATTAGCGAAATCAGGTTTCCATTTTTTGAAGGCTTCAGTATCCAATTCCAGTCCGTCAACAATGTTGACATCAACATGCAGTGCATCTGTTTCGTATTGATCTATTAGACCATGCGATACAAATTGATTTTTTCCACGAACCCGATAAACAAACCTTGAGTCCCCCGTAATCTTACCCTGGTTGATTAACTTCTTAAAGGGTTCGTCAAAATTCAGATAGCCCAAATCATGCAATACTTTCGTCCAGAGTCGTGCATACAATAAGTGGGCTACGGCATGTTCTGATCCACCCACATACACGTCCACCTGGTTCCAGTAGTCCAGCGCTTCTTTCGAAGCAAACTCCTTTTCATTGTGTGGATCCATGTAGCGCAAGAAATACCATGCAGCCCCGGCATGGGTAGGCATGGTGTTCGAATCCCTTTTTTCGTTGGGACCAATATTGATCCAGTCTTTCAGGTTGGCCAATGGGCCTTCGCCTGATCCGGAAGATTTGAATTCATTGGTGTCAGGTAATTCCAAAGGCAGATCCTTTTCATCCATTGCATAAGGCATATCGTCCTTGAACACCACAGGGAAGGGTTCTCCCCAGTAACGCTGTCTGCTCCAGCCGGCATCTCGCATTTTGTAGTTCACCTGTCTTTCGCCAATTCCCATCTCCACCAGTTTATCGATCACCACTTTCATGGCATCTTTCATTTTGGTGCCATTCAAAAAATCGGAGTTGGTCAAAGTGGCTTCATAGGTAGGATTCGCTTCCTCTCCATTGTAATGTTCACCTATAATATTGGTGATAGGGATATTAAAATGTTTGGCAAAACGATGATCGCGGTCATCACCACAGGGCACACCCATGATGGCACCTGTTCCGTATCCCGCTAATACATATTCACTGATCCAAATAGGAACTTCTCTTTGGTTGAAAGGATTGATGGCATACGCCCCCGTAAAACAGCCGGTAATCTTTTTCACTTCGGCCATACGATCTATCTCTGATCTGCTTGCTACATATTCCAAATATTTTTCAATGTCTTCTTGGTGCTCTTGTGTTGTTATTTTTTTTACCAGGTCATGTTCGGGTGCAAGTACCATAAAATCGACCCCAAAGATGGTGTCAGGCCGGGTGGTGAAGACGGTGAGGACCTCACCCCCCGCATGTCCGGCAGGCAGGCTCGTATCCATCGTTATAGGAGAGGGGTTGGGGGTGAGGTCAAAATGAATTTTCGCCCCCTCACTTCTTCCTATCCAGTTGCGTTGAATGTCTTTCATGGATTCACTGAAATCCACTTCGTTCAATCCCTTTAATAAACGCTCTGCATATTCTGTAATGCGCAAACTCCATTGACGCATTTGCTTTTTTACTACAGGATGTCCGCCTCTGTAACTCACACCATTAATTACTTCATCATTGGCCAATACAGTACCCAAAGCCTCACACCAGTTTACATCGGTATGCGCCAGGTAGGCCAGACGGTATTGCATCAATACTTCTTGCTGAGTTTTTTCTTTAAATGATTTCCATTCTGTTGCATTAAATTCAATGCCGCCAGATGGTAATCGATATTTAACATTGGGAAAGGGGTAACTTTTGTTTCCTTCCTTTTCGAAATGGGCAATCAGTTGCTCAATGCGTTCTGCTTTTTGCAGACTGCGGTTGAACCAACTGTCGAACAATTGCAGGAATATCCACTGGGTCCATTTGTAGTATTTAGGATCACAGGTTCTTACCTCACGGCTCCAATCGTAAGAAAATCCAATTCGGTCCAGTTGTTTCCTAAAAGTTTCAATGTTTTTTGCAGTGGAAATTGCGGGATGCACACCATGTTCAATGGCATATTGTTCTGCGGGCAATCCAAAGGCATCATACCCCATTGGGTGGAGTACGTTGAATCCTTTCACGCGCTTGAACCTGGCCACGATGTCTGTAGCGATATAGCCTAAGGGGTGCCCTACGTGCAAACCTGCCCCGGATGGATAGGGAAACATATCCAACGCATAGTATTTGGGCTTTGAGGGGTCATTGCTGACCTTATAAACCTTATCTGCGCGCCACTTCTGCTGCCACTTTTCCTCTATTTTCTTGATTTCCTCTTTGCTATAGTCCGCCATTGTGCCTTTTCTACCTTAAATAAAGCGCAAAAATAAGCCAAAGCGGGGAGAATGCCAGTCTTACGGGATATGTCAATGAGATATTGATTTTATCAGTTGACTTTGCTTTTGTCTACCCGACTCGGAGTATCCTCTCCTTCTACGATGGTTTTCGAGCTGAGGGCGATTCCGCGTATGGCAGCAGTGATGTTAGCCATATCCAATGTTGACACTTCGTCATCTACAGTATGATAATAGGGGTCTGTGGGAATCTGATCGGTTGAAATAGAGTGAGCGGGCACACCCAGCCTGGCCAGGGTGGCGTTATCAGACCGATAGAATAGGTTTTGTTCCGGGTAGGGGTCAGGGTGGATTTGAAATTCTGTTCCTTTTAAATTTTCCTGCAGGATTTCTCCGAAGGTACTTCGTTCAAATCCGGTAATAAAGGCAGCGTTTTGCCCCCACTTGGAAGGTTTGCCAATCATTTCAATGTTGAACATGGCAATTATTTTTTCAGGATCTAGTTGTTGCGAGAAATACTTTGATCCGAAGCCTCCAATTTCTTCCGCAGTGAAGGCCACAAAAATCAGAGACCTTTCATTGGTTTTAATCTTGCTGAAATATTTAGCCAATGAGATTACAGCGGTTGTCCCTGAAGCATCATCATCGGCACCGTTGGCAATGGAATCACCGGCAACAGGTTTCTGAATTCCAATGTGATCGTAATGTGCCGAGAAGATAACGGTTTCATCAGGTTTTGACCTGCCAGGTAAAACACCCACTATGTTGGCCATCGTAATTATTTCTTTGCTCTGGGTACCTTTTACGGAAATATCATTTGGTCTTTTCTGATCGAGAATGTAAAGGATCGATCCGATTGCTTTTGTATCCAGATCAAGAATTTTGGACCGATTAAGGTAACGCTGTGCAGTTTTAAATTCCTCGGCATGGGCTTTATCCACCAACACAATTCTGTCACCTCCATTTCTTTCTATGGCAGAAAGTGACGGAAAGAGGGGCTGACCCTTACCAATGGTATCCATGCGTGTGGATGAATTTAGATTGATCACCTCGGCACCCGAAGAAAGAATAAGGCGATCTTCAGAGATGGTTGTTCCGGCTACTATTACTTTCAGACTGGTTCTGCTCAATTTCATTTTCTGAAATTCCTGACGGTAGCCGGATAAACTTTGCAGGGGTTGCAGGCCTGCTTTTTTAAACTGCTTTTCAATAAAGTCTCCTGCTTTGTTAATGTCATCCGGTATCAGGGCAGATCTTCCACGCATGTCATCGGAGGCAATTGTGTTGATGATCCTGGCAACTTGTTTTTCCTTGATCAGTTTATTGACATCCTGTGCAAACAGAGGGTGCGAGAATAGTCCTATGAGGAGAACGAGAAGGGAGATATGCTTCATTTTGAATGGGTTTCAATTGGCAGCCAAATTACCTTTTTGTGCCCGAATAAAACAAATCCAAGTGAGTTGAATCCAATTCTGACAGTTCATCCGGGCTATCCTACAGTTCAGTAACACCTTTTGCAGGGAATCGGCCTGACGGCCAAATATTTACACTGTAATCACAACATTATGAGAAAGGCAATACACATACTCCTCCTTTTTATCACCAGCGCCACATTTGCACAGACGAGCATTTCAGGTGTAGTTACCGATGAAAAAGGAGCGGCTATTCCTGGAGCCAATGTATCGATTGAGGGCACCTATGATGGAACGAGTACTTCTGTAGAAGGGGCTTTTCAATTTGAAACACTTGAAACAGGAGCGCAAACCATCACGATCACTTTTGTCGGTTTTAAGGCTTTTAGTCAGGCAGTAAATTTGAGTGGGCAACCCATTCAACTCAAAGTTTCTTTAAAAGAAGAGATCAACCAACTGGATGCTGTAGTCATTTCTGCAGGTTCTTTCACCGCGGGAGAGGAGAAAAGAAGAACGATTTTAAAAGCCATTGACATCGCCACCACGGCAGGGGCTACAGCAGACATTGCTGGCGCACTCAATACCTTGCCCGGAACACAAAAGGTGGGAGAGAGCGGGAGGTTGTTTGTGCGTGGAGGAGATGGAAGTGAAGCCAAAACATTTATTGATGGCATGCTGGTAGCCAATGCCTACAGCCCGTCTGCGCCCAACACGCCATCCAGAGGCCGCTTTTTACCCTTTATGTTCAAGGGAACCAGCTTTAGTACCGGAGGATATTCCGCAGAGTATGGGCAGGCACTTTCTTCCGCACTGGTTCTTGATTCAAAAGATAAGGCAGAACTCAATCAAACCGATTTGGGATTACTTTCTGTAGGGAGTGATGTGGCGCACACCCAGGTTTGGGACAGGTCATCCGTTTCAGGAAAAATCCAATACACGAATATCCGCCCTTACTTTGGAATGATCAATCAGGAAATAGATTGGATAACACCTCCGGCTTCCATTGAAGGAAGCACAGCCTTTAGACAAGAGGTAGGTGAGCATGGAATTGTTAAGTTTTTTGGAAATTTTAACCACTCGGATTTTAAGCTTAACAACAGTGACATCCTTAACCCTAATCAAAAGCAGTTGTTTGGTTACGCTAATAATTATGGATATGGCAATGCTTCTTTTCTGCAGGCACTCAACGATAGCTGGTCAGTAAAGGGAGGCCTATCGTACAACTATAACGAGAACAATATTCTTTTTGGAAATAGTCCTGTTGATGAAGTAGAAAAGGGAACTCACTCCAAACTTGTTTTTGAAAATACCCTTTCCGATCGCGTTGAATTAAAATTTGGTGTTGAACATTTTCAATCCAGCTACGAAGCCTCGCGGTTAGATAGCTTATTGAAACAACAAACCATTGCATTCAACACGCCTATCACCACTGGATTTGCTGAAGCAGAAATCTATGCCAGTAAATATTTTGTAACCCGTGCGGGTGTAAGAACGGAATACAATGGATTGATGGAAAAACTAAGTGTTGATCCACGGGTTTCAATCGCTTATAAGCCCTTTACCCATGGTCAGTTTTCATTGGCCTATGGACAATTCCGTCAGGTGGCACAAAATGAATTTCTTAGGGTAAATCAAAATCTTGAAGAAGAAAAGGCGGAGCACTTTATTTTGAATTATCAGGTGATTAATAACCAGCGGACTTTCAGGGCTGAACTTTATCACAAGCGATATTCCAATCTTGTCAAATTTATGAATGGCAACCCTGAGCAACTTACCAATGCTGGCAATGGATATGCACAAGGGTTTGAGTTGTTTTGGAGAGATAATAAAACGGTTCGCAATTTAGATTATTGGGTATCCTATTCTTATCTGGATACAGAACGCGATTACCTTGACTTCCCCAACGCATCAGTTCCTGGTTTTGCCTCTACCCACAATTTCTCTGTAGTAGGTAAGAAATTCATCTCAGAAATTAAGTCACAACTGGGAGTCACTTATTCCTACAGCAGCCCGCGGGCATATAACAATCCCAACAGCGAAGTTTTTAATAATGGAAGAACACCCGCCTACCAGGATTTAAGTATGAACTTATCGTACCTGCCTAAGCCTTTTCTGATCATTCATTTGTCAGTTACCAATGTACTGGGCAGAGACAATGTTTTTGGATACGACTATAGTGAAACCCCTGACACTAATGGGAATTACCTGAGTCGGGCCATTCGTCAACCAGCAAAACGTTTTCTGTTCCTAGGAATATTTTTCACCATTTCAAAAAATAAATCTGTTAATCAATTACCCAATTTATAAACCCTACAATTATGAAAACATCTATGTTAATTTTATTCACTTTTTGTTCTGCTGCCTTGTTTGCCAATGATAAATACAAACAGGCGATGCAAACCAACATCCAGGCCATATACAAGGCACAGTCAACAGAGGAAATACAACAGGCTGTGAATTCTTTTGAGCGCATCGGAACAGCTGAGAAAAGTAAATGGGAACCCTTCTACTATGCTTCCTTTGGATATATCATGATGTCCACCCGGGAAGAAGACGGTGCTAAAAGAGATGCACTGTTGGATAAAGCAACGGAAGTACTAAAGAAGGCATCTGTAATCCAGCAGAATGATTCTGAGATCACTGCGTTGGAAGGTTTTATTTATATGATGCGCGTTACAGTTGATCCGGCAACGAGAGGGCAACAGTACTCAGGGTTGGCCATGCAAACTTTTGGAAAAGCACTGGGGCTTAATCCTGAAAACCCACGGGCAATGGCATTAATGGCGCAAATGGAATTTGGTACTGCTCAGTTTTTTAAATCGCCTACAACAAGCGCGTGCGAGAAGGCTTCAAATGCAATAGCCATGTTTGATGCTCCACCTTCAGCTGATCCACTGGCACCACGATGGGGAAAAGAAACCGCGTTGCGGGTGGTAAAACAATGCCAATAGTTATTAATACAAAAGCGGGGATACCATTCTTCGCTTTTGTATTATGCATTAAAAAAGGCCTTGTTGAATTAAAAAGATAAAGTAACTTATCATCCTAATCACAATCCATTGGAAAAAAAGTCCACTAACTTCAGAGGGTATATCATTACTTCGCTATGGCTGATAGCTGCGGGTGTTGCACTTACATTGATTACGTATTCTTCTGCAAATAGAAAATTATCAACCTTTCTTATAGTTGCTTCTTTTTCTTCACTGATGTGGATCTTCTTGTGGCTGGGAAATGCCATGGCAAGCGATTTGATTGATAGGAAAATTGATTGGATTAAAGAGCCCGTAAAACGTTTTGTCGTGGGGATGCTTGTAATGATCGTTTACACCGTGCTGGTTTCATATGGTTTGGTTTACCTATACAAAAACGTGTTTGGTCTGAATGTGGGAGACACCACCATTTTCCAATATTCTACACTTATTATAACCTTTATCATTTCATTATTTATGCATGGGCGCGGTTTTTTGAAAAGCTGGAAACTGGCAGAGATTGAAGCGGAAAAGGCAAAGCAAGAAAGTATTAGGGCCAACTATGAGAGCCTTAAAAACCAGGTGAATCCTCACTTTTTGTTTAATAGTTTGAATGCACTGACAAGTCTCGTTTATGAGGATCAGGATAAGGCAGCCAAATTTATCAAACAGCTATCGGAGGTATATCGTTATGTTTTGGATTCTCGCAATAAAGAGGTGGTGAGCCTGGATGAGGAATTGAGATTTCTGGACTCGTATCTTTTTTTACAGCAAATCCGGTTTGGAGATAAGTTGAAAATTGAAAATGAATTAAAACCCATGAAGGGAAACATTCCACCTTTGGCCATTCAGATGCTGGTAGAGAATGCCATCAAGCACAATGAGGTTTCTCAGGAGCACCCCCTTGTAGTCACGTTGCATGCGGATGGATCAAATCTGTTTATCTCAAATAATCTTCAACTAAGATCAAAATTGATAAGTGATTCTGTTGGCGTGGGGTTGGATAATATTAAGAAGAGGTTTGAGTTTCTGAGTGATCGACCTATTGTAATTGAAAAAGATGAAAAGAACTTTGTTGTGAGGCTCCCCATATTATTAGAGGAATGATGAAAGTGCTAATCATAGAAGATGAGCCATTGGCAGCAGCTCGGTTAAAAAATTTATTGAAGGAGATCAACTCCTCCATTGAAGTCCTGCAAATCATCGATACAGTAAAGTCTTCCATAAAATGGTTCTCAGAAAATGACACACCTCAATTGGTTTTTATGGATATCCAGTTGGCTGATGGGTTGAGTTTTGAGATTTTTGAAAAAATTGAAATTAGCGCCCCTGTCATATTTACCACTGCCTACGATGAGTATGCGCTCAAGGCTTTTAAGGTGAATAGCATCGACTATATTTTAAAACCCATTGATGAGAAGAGTTTAAAGATGGCTTTTCAAAAATATGAAACATTGATCCCTCAAGGTCAGACACAGAATTCTTTGCTGGAACGGGTAGGGGTGGCCATGCAAATGCTTACCAAAAAGTACAAGGAAAGGTTCGTGACCAAAGTAGGGGACCATTTACGTTTTATAGATGTGGAAGAAATCCTGTATTTTTTTAGTGCTGATAAAGTAACGTTTTGTATTACAAAAGATAACAGAAAACATATACTGGATTTCACGCTCGATCAGCTCGATGAGTTGGTTGACCCTTCTCAATATTGCCGTATAAATCGAAAGTATATAGTGAGTATCAGCGGTATCATTGATGTGATCAGTCATTCCAATAGCAGACTAAAGCTTATTTTAAAAGCCAGTGATGACAATGACGTGATTGTGGCACGCGAACGCGTACAAAGTTTTAAAGACTGGCTCGATAGATAAAAGGGAAGTTTCTTAAATTACAGGATGAATTGCGCAAATTGCGGCACCTCATTTGATTCAAAATTCTGTCCTCATTGTGGTCAAAAACGAGAAACCAAGCCATTGAGTTTTTCATCCTTGTGGATGGATTTCCAATCAAGAATTTATGGATTGGATGGTATTTTTCCCCGAACCGTCAAAGACCTTTTGTTCAGGCCTGGTTTCGTATCAAAAGAATTTATTAGAGGTAACAGAGTGACCTACGTTGGTCCGGTAGGCTATTTCTTTCTTATGGTGGCACTTTCTGTCTTGTTGATGCAGGTGACAGACTTTGATTTTTACGAATTCTCCAAAAACGTCACACCTCTAGGTGGGAATCAATCCGAGCTACAAGTAAATATTTCCAAACTACTTAGCAATTTCGTTTCCAAAAATTTCAAGCTGTTTAAGTTCGCCCTAATTCCTTTGAATACATTTTGGATTTGGCTGTTTGTAAGAAAGAAGGGGTATAATTTTCTGGAGTGTTCCGTTCCCTCTTTTTACGCACAAGGACAGTTAGAGTTGTTGTTTATGATTAATATGATGGGGAGGTACATCTTTGATGTTTATTTCAATAATATAGTTTTTATCATTGAGCCGTGCTATTATGGCTTTCTGTTTGTTAACTGGTTCTCTGATCACAAGATTAAATTTTTCATTCAAGGAGTTGTAATTTGGATTCTTTCTATTGTTACTTACATACTCCTTATAGCTATTTGTGGGATAATCTGGATTTTTTCTAACCCTGAAGTCATACACTCTATTAAATCTTAAGATTTATTCATAAAATCACTAATTAAGCAGTGAAAGTGATGCGTTCCTTTTTCCTGCTTTACGGAATAGCGTCCATGTTTATAAAATCTAGACCTGATACCCTTTTGCACATTTTGTACTATATCCTCATCTTCCATTTCCACTGTATGGAGATTGGATCCAGCCCCCTGGTCAAGTTTGCTTTCATCCCACACATAAGATAGAAAGGACACTTTACATTTGTCAACGGCTATAGGGTTGACAATATTAAGGGACAATCCCCATGGGTAGAAATTGAACATCATGTTGGGGAAAACCCAGAAATAATATCCGGCAATATTTTTTCCATAGTCCACTGATTCTTTAGGTAAGTCAAAAGAGGGTTGACCTTTCTTTGCAATACCAAGTTGAAGTGAGCAATACTTATTTAATTCAATGGTATAATTACCGTAATCAATAACTGCGTTAAGTCCAGCATGTACAAAAGGGATATGGAATCCTTCCAAGTAATTTTCGCAATACAAGGCCCAGTTGGAAGTAACGAGATAAGCTTTAGACAAGTCGGGTCGGAATTTGAATTCTGAAAGCGGCATCCATTTTACTCTTTTCATCATTGGCCTCAGGAACTCGTCAGCGGGTAAGTTGGAGTTTAGTGATGTAAATAACCACTTGTGCCATTCAAACAATGGTACGGTTGATAGGTCATCATCTTTTGTGGGAAAATTTTCTACTTCCTTAAACTCGGGCATAGACTGAAATTTTCCATCCAGAGAAAATTTTCTTCCGTGGTATTTACATCTGAGGTCATTGACCTGACAGGATTTTTCTACTAACAGGTTACCCCTGTGAGTACATACATTGGATAAACAACGGAGGGTTCCAGTTTTGTCTCTTGAAAGTATTAATGGTTCATTGATATAACGTTCCAATAAGTTTACTGGAGCCACAGAACCATCTTCCTTCACCTGATCTGTATCACCAATAAATTGCCATGTTTTGCTAAATATCTTTTCTTTGGCAGCTTCGTAGTATTCGTGATTAAGATAAAAATCGGTAGATAAAGTTTTTGCTGTGGCAATATTTTTATCCATCATTAATTCTTTCATACACCATAAATTTGATCTAATTTATTAAATTGATTCTAAACATATCAGTTATGTCTTCATCTGGACGATAATAATATCCATAGATAACCAATTTGGAATATGGCAAAATCATTCTTCTATTGGGGGGCGAGGCTCATGGCTGCTCTTATATTATTACAAACTTTATTTTTTAAGTTTTCAGGTTCTGCCGAGTCTGTCTATATTTTTTCCACAGTAGGTCTGGAGCCCTGGGGTAGAATAGGGGTTGGCGTTTTGGAGCTTATTGCCTCGGTATTACTGGTAATCACCACTGTTTCCTGGCTGGGCGCATTATTAAGTCTTGCTTTGATGTTGGGTGCAATTGGAATGCATTTGACATTATTAGGTATAGAAATTCAGGGCGATGGTGGCCAACTCTTTTTTATGGCATTAGTTGTTGTAGTATGCTCAATATTTGTGCTCTGGACGGATAAGGAGAAGGCGATTATTTTTATAGATAATTTAAGGAGTTGACTTTCTGCCAATTATTAAAATTATTTCAATAGAAAAGTTTCATTCCGGATGCCTTTGGAAATGAAGCTGTGAATAAGTTTATTGGGGCATAATTACCCAATAGATGATTTCTTATAACCCCAAAAGCTGGCTTTCACTGATTTTTCACTCTTACAGCAGGCAGGTGATGAAGACTTTGACCCCTGTTATTGTCTTCATGGGTTTATTCAGTTTTGGGTTCTGTTATATCATACTTGATGTCTACGAATTAGAGGAGCATGAGTTGCACAGTACTGTTGCAATGCATTCTCTGGTGGGAATTGTTCTTGGACTTTTTCTCGTGTTCAGAACCAATACGGCATACGACAGGTGGTGGGAAGGAAGGAAGCATTGGGGGCTATTAGTCAATAACACCCGTAATCTTTCGCATAAACTAAATGCCTTTCTCGATCGAAGTGATTCGGATAATAGAAATTGGTTTGCCAAAATGATTCCCAATTTTGTTTTTTCTACTAAGGAACACTTGCGGAGAGGAGTAAAGATGGATGAATTGGAGATGGCTGATGCTAATTTCAATGACAGATTGAAAGGGGTAAAACATATTCCCAACCGATTGTCTTCTATGTTGTATGAGCGGGTGAATGACCTTTATAAGGATAAAAAATTGAGTGGCAATCAGTTATACATTGTCGATAAGGAATTAAAACAATTTTCAGATATTCTTGGAGCATGCGAACGGATTAAGAATACACCCATACCTTATTCTTATACCATGTACATCAAAAAATTTATATTTATCTATATACTCACACTGCCCTTTGGTTTTGTCACAATAGCAGGGTACATGACTGTACCCATAGTTATCCTCATTTCTTATGTGCTACTGAGTGTAGAACTTATTGCAGAAGAAATAGAAGATCCTTTTGGTAACGATGTAAACGATTTGCCTACCGATGAACTATCCCTTAAGATAAAGGACAACGTAAAAGAGATTCTCTTACAGGACTAATCTGTTAATAGCATATAAAAAAAGAATAGTATGATCAGGAGAATCCAAACACCATACATGATTAAGTCCGTTTTCACATAGGCACTGTATTCATTGTACATTTTCTTTATCCACCTTATCATCTGGCTAAAATTACATAAAACATAAATTGTACAACAGGTGCTACCATTGGAGATAGGATCGATTTGAAATTTTAATCCTAAAGAACTGTGTACTTTCAGGTTACTGATGTAGCTTACATGGCCTTATTTTAATCTGAAATTGTGATGACTAGAGTATGTTTAGCATTAAGTATCATTATCTGCTTAAGCCTGACAAAGGTTGCCTATGGGCAGGAATCGGTGGTGCAGGAGACAAGCCCTGCCAGCATGAAATGGTATCAGATTAATACCAATAACTTTAGAGTACTCTACCCTTACGGGTTTGAAAGGGAGGCACAGCGCGTAGCCAATACCCTTGAACACATCAGAAAACCGGAAGCGAAAAGTCTTGAAGCAATACCAAAAAAAATCTCGGTGGTGCTGCACAGTCAATCAGCTGTATCGAATGGATTTGTGACACTGGCTCCAAGACGGTCGGAGTTTTACGCCATGCCACCACAAAATTATAATTTCATTGGCACCAACGAATGGCTCACCCTGCTCTCTTCACATGAATACCGTCATGTCGTACAGTTTCAGAAAAGTGTAACTGGTTTTAATAAGGGCATCCATCTTTTATTCGGACAGTTGGCTCAGGCAGGAATGGCATTTGTAGCGGTACCTCAATGGTTTTGGGAAGGCGATGCAGTGGCTATTGAGACCGCATTTACGCCTAGCGGCAGAGGAAGGATACCAGAATTTGATATGCTGTTTCGAACCAATTTGCTGGAGGAAAGAAATTTCAATTATCATAAACAATACCTGAGATCTTATAAACATGCTGTTCCTAATCATTATGTATTGGGCTACCACATGGTGGCGTACCTGAGGAGAAAGACCGGCAACCCCAATGTGTGGGCAGACATTACAAAACGGGCATGGAATGTTCCGTTCATTCCTTTTACTTTTTCCAATGCCATTAAAAAAGAGACTGGCTTATATGTTACAAATCTTTATAAAGAGATGGCGCAGGAGGCAAAGGCAGAATGGACTCAACAACTAGAGGGACTATCATTTACGGAGTTCGAAAGAATCAACTCAAGATCGTCAAAGGCTTATACTGATTATCTATATCCGCAACCCTTAAACGATGGAAGGACGGTTGCTTTAAAAACGGGTATCGGAGATTTTTCACAATTGATAACCATTACCGAAAATGGTGAAGAGAAAAAACATTTTGTGCCTGGCCCCGTCAATGATGCAGGAATGCTCTCGGTGGCGGCAAATAAGGTAGTTTGGAATGAGTATCGGCTTGATCCACGTTGGCAAACGAGATCTTACTCAATTATAAAAGGATATGATTTTAATACCGGCAAGTCCAAAGTAATCGCCAGGCATGAACGCTACGGTGCTGCGGCTTTATCCCCGGATGGAGGTAAAGTCGCTACCATTTACGTAGACGAATCCTATCAGAACAACCTGGTGATTTTAGATTACAATTCGGGGGAGCTAATTCAAAAAGTAGAAAACCCGGATAATCATATCCTCACCATGCCCAGATGGAGCCATGATGGTAAACAAATTGCATTTATTCAATTGAGCAGAGACGGAAAACAAATTATGGCATTCGATGTCGCATCTTCCATGGTGAAAACATTGTACAAAGCAGGTGACGAGAATGTAGGCCATCCTTTATTGGTCAATGATTTGTTGATATACAACTCTCCCTTTAGTGGCATTGATAATATTTATGCGCTGAATATTTCCACGCAAATGCGCTATCAAATTACATCCAGTAAATACGGAGCGTTCAATCCTTCTATGGCAACAGATGGAAAAACCATGTGGTACAATGAACAAACCAGAGATGGGTTGGATGTGGTGAAGGTGCCTTTTGTAAAGGAAAATTGGATTCCTGTAGAAGAAGTAACGGTGCAGCCCAGTTTATTTGCTGATATGCTTACGGAACAAGAAGGGGAACCAACGTTGATGAAAACAATTCCAACTACTGAGTATACAAGTAAGCGCTATCATCGCGCAAGCGGAATGATCAATCCCCATTCATGGGGACCTTATTTTACCAATTCAATCTATCAGGCGAACCTGGGCATTACCTCCAAAGACATTTTAAGCACAACAGAAATTAGTGGTGGGTATACCTATGACATTAATGAACAAACAGGTGCCTGGGGTGTGGGTGTCAGTTATCAGGGAATGTATCCGATAATTGATGGATCGTTTACCTATGCAAAGAGAAGTAGCTCAGATGGTGTCTTTGGCAGGGATGTAGAATTTAAATGGACAGAGATCGGTGGGGCAGTAGGCCTCAGAGTTCCGTTGGTTCTTACCAGTTCCAGGTACAGCAGGAGTTTGTCCATTGGAAATGCTGTTGGGTATACGCAGGTTTCAGGGTTTAAAAATACGGTGAGTGAAAATGGAAGTGTAATTTCATCCGGGTACGGCAGGTTGGTGCCAGCGAATGATTCGTTGTCTTATAATTTCATTGACAAGGCCAGCAACGGAGATTTACTCTACAATCAATTCACCTTCAGCTTCAATAACCTATTGAAGCGAAGCAGACGGGATATTAATTCTAAATATGGACAGTCTGTAGCAGTAGAGGCATACAACACAGCTTTCGGTGGAGATTTTGAAGGACACTTGTATGTAGCGCGAGGTGCTTTCTACTTTCCAGGGCTATTCAAACATCACTCGATTTATTTCCGTGGAGGGTATCAGCAACGCTTGTCTGATTTTAACCTCAATACCTACTCTTTCAGAAACAGATTAGGAAAACCAAGAGGGTATTCTTACCCACAGGACACACGGTTTTACACCATCTCATCCAATTATGCACTTCCAATCTGGTATCCTGATATTAATATTGGCCCACTTCTAAATATTCAACGCATCAAAGCCAATTTGTATTACGACTATGGAAAAGGAGAAGGCAATCAGTTTTTTTATCGGTTTAAAACGGGTGAGCCAACTTTGGTATATCAAAGAACCAATGATGACTCATATCATTCCATTGGTGCCGAGGTCACTTTTGATATCAATATCATGAGGTTTCTCCCTCAATTTGAATTGGGACTGAGGGCTTCTTACATCAAAGAAAACAGGTTTAATAATGGAGGAACTGTTATCGAGTTTATCCTGGGGAATATTCCCTTTTGATGTAGCCCTTCTGAATTTGAATATGGTTGTTTTTACAGCTATTTTTGAGGAATTGATTCTAATTTAATAGCATAACA
Source organism: Flammeovirgaceae bacterium UBA2338 (assembly GCA_002344795.1). Taxonomy (GTDB): domain Bacteria; phylum Bacteroidota; class Bacteroidia; order Cytophagales; family Cyclobacteriaceae; genus ELB16-189. The sequence goes on from DDUM01000064.1 coordinate 62,765, forward strand.
ATAATGGCAGAAATAGTCCGAATGCCGAAAATGAGCGATACCATGACCGAAGGGGTGATCGCCAAATGGCATAAAAAAGTAGGCGATACCGTGAAATCCGGGGAGTTGATGGCAGAGATAGAGACAGACAAGGCTACGATGGATTATGAGTCGTTTCATGAAGGTGTTGTTTTACATTTGGGTGCCAAAGAAGGGGAAGCAGTGCAAATCAATGGTGTATTGGCAGTTGTGGGTAAAAAAGGTGAAGATTTTAAAGAATTGCTAGCAGACGCATCTCAAACTAAAACTGCAGCAGCAGGAGGACAAACGGAAACATCACAAAACAAAGATACAGCGGTGGCAGAACCCATAGATATTTCAAACATCAAGGCAGAACTGGTACTGATGCCAAAAATGAGCGATACCATGACGGATGGAGTGATCGCAGCCTGGCATAAAAAAGTAGGCGATACCGTGAAATCCGGGGAGTTGATGGCCGAGATAGAGACAGACAAAGCCACCATGGAGTATGAGTCGTATCACACGGGTACGGTACTTTATATAGGCGCCAAAGAGAAAGAAGCAATTCCAGTGAATGGTGTGCTCGCTATTGTTGGCGAAAAAAATGCTGACTGGAAGACGTTATTAAAATCAGCTGAACAATCCCAGGCAGATGAACCTAAAGAAGAGAAACAATCAAGTGCGCCCGCTCCATTACCCAGTGCAACGGCACCATCAAGTTCAACTTCATCTCATTCCAGTAATGGCAGGTTGAAAGCATCACCGTTGGCCAAGAAAATGGCCAAAGATTTGGGTTATGATTTGAGTAAGATTGAAGGCTCAGGAGATAATGGTCGAATTACCAAGAGAGATATTGAAAACTATAAGCCAGGCGCTGCTGCCACTAAAGAGAAAGAGTCTGGGGCGCCTATTGTGTTGCCATCTGTTGTAGGTGAAGAAAGCTTTGAGGAGGTAACCCTTTCGCAGATGCGCAAAACCATTGCACGCAGATTAGGTGAAAGCAAGTTTACTGCGCCCCATTTTTACCTTACCATGGAAATCAACATGGACAAGGCCATTGCAGCACGTAAGAGTATTAATGAAATTGCCCCGGTTAAAATTTCCTTCAACGACCTGGTGATAAAGGCAGTTGCAGCAACATTGCGACAGCATCCGGATGTTAATGTGTCGTGGTTGGGCGACAAGATCAGAAAGAACCACCATATTCATATTGGAGTAGCCGTTGCTGTCAACGATGGTTTGGTCGTTCCTGTGGTTCGATTTGCAGATAACAAATCACTGGCTCATATTTCTTCTGAAGTAAAAGACCTGGCACAACGTGCGCATGACAAAAAACTTCAACCAAGCGATTGGGAGGGAAATACCTTTACCATCTCCAACCTTGGTATGTTTGGCATCGAAGAGTTTACAGCCATTATCAATCCTCCCGATGCTTGTATCCTGGCAGTAGGAGGAATAAAGGAAACTCCGATTGTGAAAAACGGACAGATTGTACCCGGAAATGTAATGAAGGTGACCATGTCGTGCGATCACCGTGCGGTGGATGGTGCAGTTGGATCAGCCTTCCTCAAAACCCTGAAAGGGCTGCTGGAAGATCCGGTGAGAATTCTAATCTGAGTCTAAGCTTTTAATGGAAAAAATTCGTTCAACAACTATACTTGCCGTATTGCACAATGGTGAAGTCGCCATTGGTGGTGACGGGCAAGCATCGATGGGCAATACTGTGGCTAAGGGTAATGTTAAGAAATTGCGCAAGCTACAGGATGGTAAAATTGTAGTGGGCTTTGCCGGCTCTACTGCCGATGCATTTACTTTACTAGACAGGTTTGAAGAAAAGCTCAATGCTTTTGGTGGCAACATGAAAAGAGCCGCCATTGAACTGGCCAAAGACTGGCGTATGGATCGCTACCTCAGAAGGCTGGAAGCCATGATGATTACTGCCAGTAAAGATGAGTTGCTTGTACTTTCCGGTACGGGTGATGTGTTAGAGCCCGATAACCAGGTGGCTGCCATAGGTTCTGGATCGATGTATGCGCAGGCTGCAGCGCTCGCTCTAAAAAAACATGCACCACAACTCTCTGCTGAAGAAATGGTGAAGGAAAGTCTGCACATCGCGGCAGACATCTGTGTGTTTACCAATCACAATATTATTATCGAAAAGCCGCTGTAATCCTTTTCAGGATTGCTCAATGGCTGCGAGAAGAATTTCACAGGAGTGCTTTATTTCGTCTTCTGTTATCGTCAAGGGTGGTGCGATCCTAAAGCTGTTGGGGCAGGAGAGGAACCAAAAACAAACGGCACCCATCTCCAGTGCATTTTTCACAATTCGTTTTACCTTTTCCTCTGATTCAAAGTCGATGGCGAAGAACAAACCAACCCTTCTGATCTCCTTTATGGAAGAGTGGGTCAAATATTTTTCAAATAGCTTCCCTTTCGCTTCTACCTGTTCGATTAATTTTTCCTCCTGAAGTACTTCAAGTGTGGCCAATGCCGATGCACAGCATACCGGATTGCCGCCAAAGGTGGTGATGTGCCCCAGCATCGGATCGTGTGTGAGTGATTGCATCAACTTTTGATCTGCGATGAATGCACCGATAGGAAGTCCGCCACCAAAGGCTTTTCCGATGGTGAGTATGTCGGGGACGATATCGAACTGCTCAAAAGCAAATAGACTTCCAGCTCTACCCATCCCGCACTGGATTTCATCCAGAATGAGTAAGGTGCCGGTCTCACTGCATTTGCTTTTCAGTGCTTTCATGTAAGCCTTCGTGGGGATTCTCACTCCGGCATCTCCCTGGATGGTCTCCATAATCACGCAGGCAGTTTTGTCATTGATAGCCGAAAGGTGATCACGGTTACCAAATTCTATAAAGTGAACATCTGGGAGCAAGGGACGAAAGGCATTTTTTTTGGTTTCGTTTCCCGACACACTCAATGATCCATGGGTGCTACCATGATATGATTTTTTACAAGAGACAATGCCCGTTCTTCCCGTAACCCTTTTGGCTAGTTTTAATGCACCTTCGTTGGCCTCTGTTCCGGAGTTCACAAAGTAGCAGCAGTTGAGCGACTTGGGGAGCAGTGAAGTCAGCTTTTGCGCCAGCAGGTTGGGTGCAGATTGAATGTATTCTCCATACACCATCACATGCAAATGTTTGTCTACCTGGTCTTTGATGGCTTGAACAACCTTTGGGTGTCGATGACCAATGTTAGTGACACCTATACCTGAAATTAAATCAATGTATCGCCTGCCTCCTGGTTCATAAAGGTAAATGCCTTCAGCGCGTTCAATAGGAACAAGAAATGGAAACGGAGTGGTTTGGGCGAGATGCGTTAAGAAAACTTCCGGACTGTATTCCATATACAAATCTATAGACTTCAAGGCAAAAGAAAAGCCCTTCCCATTTTTGGGGAAAGGCCAGGATTTTTCCTTTAAAGTATATTATTGAGCTTCCAAAATACTAGAGATAATGATTCCCATGATAATGATTATGCTCAGAATGATTACTTCCCAATGTCTTCCAGAATACCGTCCCCCTTGGTAAACCTTCGATAAGCTTTTTAATCTATTCATATTCGGTGGCTTTTGGTGATACAAGTTTGATGATACAAAGTTTTGGAATTTGCAGTGAAGGATTTCGGCAAATGCACTGAAAATCATACACCCGTAAAGAAGCCTTGCAAGTATTGCTTTAAGGGGATAAAGTGGCTTTTACGAATATTTTAGTTATTACCCCGATCTCTATCAGCCTGTATATAAGGAGGATACAGATTTATATGATTAACCGGGATCGGTTTCTTTATTTTTTGTGAAACGAAGGTTGAATGAACAACATGTTTGCGGCTCAGAATGGAATCTTTAGCCTAATACGGGCCAAATCTCACTCTCTCTTGAGATCAACCATTGGGCAAAAAATGACTATTTCAGATGCTTTTGCCTTTCGGTGGGTATAGGATGACAACACCCAGAATCACAAGATCCAGCATCCAGAACCCCTATCCGTACTTCGCTATCACGTCTGCAATCCTATTGGAGTAGCCAGCCTCGTTATCGTACCAGCCCACCACTTTGGCCAAGGTGCCACTGCATGCGGTAAGGGAAGAGTCGAGAATACAAGAATGAGGATTGCCTACGATATCGATAGATACGATAGGATCTTCAGTATATTCAAGAAGGCCTTTCATAGAAGATGCTGCAGCTTTTTTCATTACTGCATTGATTTCTTCTTTTGTAGTTTCTTTCTTAAGCAATACGGTAAGATCGGTAAGCGAGCCATCAGGCACAGGAACTCTCATAGCAATGCCATCCAACTTGCCATTCAGGTGAGGTAGTACCAAACCAACTGCTTTGGCAGCCCCGGTAGAAGTAGGTATGATGCTTACTGCGGCTGCTCTCGCCCTCCTCAAGTCCCTGTGGGGGGAATCATGAAGACTTTGGTCAGAGGTGTAGGCATGGATAGTAGAGATATAACCTTTTTCAATACCAAAATTGTCGTCCAGTATTTTAGCCATTGGTGCCAGACAATTGGTGGTACAAGAGGCATTGGAGAAGATTTTTTCATCGCCTTTCAATATTCCCTCATTCACACCCATTACGATGGTGGGGATGTTTCCTTTGGCTGGAGCGGAGATCACTACTTTTTTTGCGCCTGCTGCAATATGTGCACCAGCACCTGCTTCATCCACGAACCTTCCTGTAGATTCCAATACCATATCTACGTTGTTGGCAGCCCAGGCCAATTTGGCCGGGTCGCGTTCCGCAGATACTTTGATGGTTTTACCGTTTACAATGAGCGAGTCGGTGGTGGCTTCTACGGTACCCTTAAATAGACCATGCACTGAATCGTACTTTAAAAGGTGAGCCAGGGTTTTGGTATCCGTCAAATCATTGATAGCGACCACTTCCACATTCTTTTTGGTGAGTAATGCCACAAATGAAAGGCGTCCAATCCGTCCGAATCCGTTAATTGCAACTCTTATCATTGATATAATAGGTTAAAAATTGAGTGGCAAAAATAAAACTATGCAACCCTAAAACCAACGGTATAAGGTGCTTTAGTCTGAAAACCCTGAATTATGTCTTTTCCGCTCATTATAAGAAAAGTATAAAAAAAGGTTTGTTCTCTGAGGGTTAGCAGACCCCATTTCATTCTGACAACACACCCACCTGACCAGCACTGCCTTTAGCAAACACTCAAAAGGCTTAGATATCTTTAACTAATTGATTTTCCATGATATTGGCGGTCGGGAAGGGGATTCGTTTACTGTCTTTACCGTTAATATGAAGCCTCTTTTTTTTGTTAATCTGTACTTGAATTATATCTTTGCGGCTCTTTAGCGGAGAACTTGATAAAAGGTCCGTTCGTCTAGGGGTTAGGACACCAGATTTTCATTCTGGCAACACGGGTTCGATTCCCGTACGGACTACCAATAATTGGAGCAACTATTTGAATTTCAGATAGTTGCTTTTCTTTTTATATAGAAGTTGTACTCTTATGAGTACTAAATGACCTCATTAAACTAATCGACTTCCTTAATTCTCCGCAGAGTCTCTGAGGGATGGCCAGCGGGGAGGCGGACTCTGCGGCTGGGGAAGTCACCTACATGTAGCTATAGAAAATATCATCTATTCTTAGATATTCAGTATTTTCAAACATGCCAGTTCGCAGAGCTATTCATGAAAATGATGGAATATATTTCATCACCATCACTTGTGCTAGGTGGAAGAAATTGTTTGAGATCACCAATGGATATGATGTTGTGTACCGGTGGTTTGATTATCTAAAATGTAAAGGTCACTATATCAATGGGTATGTGATCATGCCCAATCATCTTCACGCTATAATCGCATTTAAAAACACAGGTAAGAAAGTGAATGGCATAGTGGGTAACGGTAAGCGATTCATGGCCTACGAACTGGTAAAAAAAATAAAAGAGCAGCGTAAAATAGATGTACTAAAAGAATTGAGTGATTGGGTAAACCTAACGGACAGAACCAGAGGAAAGCAGCACGAGGTTTTTGAGCCATCTTTTGATTGGAAGGAGTGTTTAGATGCTGACTTTATAGAACAAAAACTTAATTACATCCACAATAATCATTACAAGAACAATGGTTGTTAGTTGAAGATCCAGAGGCGTATATTCACAGTTCGGCCAAATTTTATGGGACTGGGGAGCAAGGAATTTATCCGGTAACAAACTATGGTGAAATGGAAGATATTGACCTGACAGGAAAGCTGGACAAAAGTATATGAATGAACCGCAGAGTCCCGAGGCGGAGACTCTGCGGAGAAAGAAGGTGAAGCGAAGCGAAGCGTATTTGATTTGTTCTTCAGGGGAACGCCCACGTCAAAAGGAGCCGGCCTTGGATTGTTCCTGGTCAGAAATGCGGTTGATAAATTACAGGGTTCAATTAACTTGACTACCTACGAGGGACTTGGCTCTACCTTTACCATTATTTTGCCTCAAAACACCTAAGGTTATTTCACATTTCTCAGCCATAGTACTAGCCTTCACACCTGCTCAGAGTCACCTGAAAGGGACTCTAAGCCAATAAAAAGCTACAGCTAAATCAGTAACGACAACAATCCCTGCTCTCAAAAGCAAAGGACCGTACCTGCTCAAAGTCTGATACGGGTCTTCGATAATTAGAAAATAACTACAGGAGAGGAGCGAGTAATCGAATCAGCTTTTCCCACAGAATTTTGTACGCGGGTCTCTTTAACCAATCAATGGCATTGATCTCATGCGATTCCTTTAAGTCTTCTTCAAAGGCTTTTTGCAGCTGACCGGTAATTTCTTTCGAGTAGAGCATTGCATTGACTTCAAAATTAAGATCGAAGCTTCGGTAGTCCATATTGGCAGATCCTATTACCGACAGATCATCGTCTATTACCATGGTCTTGGCATGAACAAATCCCTTTTCGTACGTAAATACCCGCACCCCATGTTTCAGAAGTTCGGTGTAGTAGGAACGTGCAGCTGAGTTGACCATTTTCGAATCCGATTTTCCGGGGACTAATAATTTAACTTCAACACCACTTTTCGCAACAATGATAAGGGCGTCCATTAAGCTTTCACCCGGAATGAAATAGGGACTCGTAATTAAAACCCTTTCCCTGGCCGAGCCAATGGCCTTCATGATGGAATAGAAAATAACAGGCAATTTGGAATCTGGACCGGAAGGCGCAATCTGCACCACCTCGTTCTCTATTTTTTGTGTTTCAAAATTTAACGGAAAGTAATCCGTTCCGTAGTGCAGTTTGTTTTCGCTGCTGAAATTCCAATCGCAAAGGAACAGGTATTGCAAATAAATAGTTGCCCTTCCATCGATCATTAAATGGGTATCCCTCCAATACAATCCATTTTTGGATTTTGCGTCATTTCGGTACCTGTCGCTAATGTTAATGCCTCCTATAAATGATTTTTTCCCGTCTATTATAATAATTTTTCGATGGTTCCTGTAGTTAAGGCGGTTTGCAAAGGCATACCATTTAATTCGATAAAAGGGAGCGGTATCTACACCGGCATCTTCTAATCTTTTTATAAAACCATTACTTAGGCCATGACTTCCAAAGTGATCGTATAAGAAACGCACTGCTACACCTTGTTGTGCTTTTTTGATTAAAATGTCTGCTATGGAATTCCCTGTTTCGTCATCTTCATAGATATAATATTCCAGATGGATATGCGATGTGGCAGCCTCCAGGGCATTCAATAGGGTTGGGAATTTTTCTTCCCCATTCAATAGTAGCTGTACGGAATTATTACCTGTTAACGGACTGTTTGTTGAATTACTGATGAACCGAACCAGGTTGCGATGTTTTGAAAGCACCAAGCCCGAATGCAATACCTGTTCAGAATAATCATGAAGGAGGGTGAGTATCTCTTGACGGAGCGCCTCGTCATTGACGATTTTCCTGCTGTATAATTTTTGTTTTCGATAGTTGATACCAAAAGAAAAATAGAAAAACATACCCACTACGGGAATCAACACGATAAAAAGGATATAGGCCAGGGCCTTTACGCCACTGCGGGTATCATGAAGTACTCTTAATATGACCAAAACCATAATGATGAAGTAAATTACTTCTAACATTATGGTCAGGTACATTGTGTCTTGGAAGAGATTGAGGGACATCTGTTAGCGAAATTCAGATAGAATTTCGTCTAAACTAATTATTTCCCCAATAAAAAATCAAAATTGTTCTTTCCTTAAATCATTTTGGAGCGCATGATAACGTTCTCTCCACTCAGATGATATCTTCTCGGAATGTTTGTGAAGCTTTCTCACCTGCATGGAAAAGAAGATGCTGAAGATTCCACTTAAAAGAAATGCCAGCCCTGTCCAGAAAACAATGGTCATACCGGCAAGGACAGGGTTCCAGATCAGAATGATGGCAAAAAGAGCGCCTAATATTCCCAAAGCGAGAAGCCATCCCCAGTTAGGGCTTCCATATCGCTTTACATCCAGAGCAAAGCTCACAGTGGAGATAGAGCGAAACAGGATAACAAACCCAACATATAAGGCCAGCGCTGCCATGGAAAGCACCGGGTTTATCAATAATAATCCTCCAATAACAAACGTAACAATACCTAAAACGAGGTACCAGCCCCAATTGTCGAGTTGCTTTCTATTGACAACCGAAAACAGGATCTCAAAAATTCCTGAAAATAGAAAACCCAGGCTGAACAACATGGCTAAGACAAGGTACGAGCTTGCAGGTGACACGAACGCAATAATTGCGGCACCTATAAATAATAAGCCTACTATAAGTGGTACGTACCAAAGCTTTAGTGCTTCCGACAAAGGTCTTAGAATTAAAGTATTCATAAGGATAAATTAAATGTTGGTTACTATTATGTATGATTATTAAGCAGGCTGAGCCATTTTTTTAATATTTTGAATGACACCGCCATCGATCAGAATGTCAGAACCGGTAATGAAGCGAGCGGCATCACTTGCCAAAAACCGCACAACATCGGCTACTTCTTCTGGTGTTCCATTTCTTTTCAAGGGCGTTGCTTCTTTTATTGCTTGCATTCGTTCCGGATGTTCTTCTGCCGCCTTCAATGCCATCTCTGTTTCAATTACACCCGGTGATACTGTAACAATACGGGCTCCTTTACTTCCCCACTTATCTGCGTTCTTAATTGAAAGGAGTTGTACTCCACGCTTTGCAAAGTTGTACATGATATCCGAACTACCATCAACAAATTGACTTACAGTCTCAAAAGACTCAGGTGCCTGAGGGTTTTCGAGTGCAGCATCGTATTTTTCATTAGGGGGAACTGTATACGCCATCATAGAAGAGAACAACACAGCTACAGAATTTTCAACTGCCAGATCATAAAAGGCATCGATGAGGATTTCTGTACCCACCAAGTCGATGGTATATACTTTCTTCAAGTCTTGCACTGTTCCACTAACACCTGCAGTATGGATCAGCGCTTTCAATGAACCGCTGTCAGCCACAAACTTGATTAGTTTATCCACGTCTTTTTTGTTGGTAATGTCGCAGGCTATGCCTGTAGCTTTAAAACCTTCTTTTGAAAGTGTTTGTACCGCCTTGTCTACTTTCTCTTGAGAGTAGTCGGTAATGATCAACTCTTCGTTCTTAAAAGTTCTCGCACATGCCATGCCTATGCCGCCTGCTCCTCCTGTAATTACTATTTTTTGTGACTTCATAATGATTTTGTTATCAATCGTTAAACAATATTTCTCTCTAAGAAGGGATTACTTCAACCTGAAGTAAATCTCTTAGAACCCTTTACAAATTTTTATCAATGCTTTGTTATTGCACCAAAGCCGTTAAATTTTTTCAACTCTCCTTTGGGGAGAAAAACCACATCTCCTCCAAAGCCCATGTTTCTCTCTATCATTTCATCATAGATATCATCGATCACTCCTTTGTTGTTTCTTTCGCTATCGGAAACATAAGTAATCACACCATCTTTCATTACGGCAGGTTGAAATAATCCCTGCTCTATAAAAAGTGTTTGAATCTTGCCTTGTGCTATGGCCCTCCAGATTTCATTGGTGTCGGACAGGAACTGGTTGGCGCTCACAGCTTTTTTTAATTCAACTTTCCTGGAATTATTTTTTTTGATGATGTGCTCCTGAACCATTTTCCATGCTTCTTTGACTATCGCATGATCCTTTTTCTCAATCCTATTTTTGTTCAAAAAGATATCAAGAATACTGTTTCTTTGATCTGCAATTTTTAAATACAAGTTATAGTTTTCTTCCACGCTGCATATCAACACTGGAAGCGGATTATTTCTCCTGATTTTGTTGACATCCTTGTCCACCTGATTAAAAAATTCAGTGAGCAGATTTCTTTGACGAGACATGTTTGATAAGTCCACCCATTCTGTGGTATCAAATTGTTCGTTTAAAATTGGAAAGGGAGCACCAACTTCGGCAACAACTTTGTCATTGGCGGCCTCTATTAACCTTACTTTTTCCTGACTTAAAACCAAAACATAATAACTGGTTTCCTGGTGCATGGCCCTTACCAGATCTCGGGTAACAAATGTGAGATCCACAACGGCCCGATCCTTTACGGCAATAGGCAATCTTGTGTACTCAGCAATATCTTTATTGACAAAAAGTATTAAGCTTTCAAGATTGTGGCTATGGTCTATTTTGTTTGCCAGACTATTTAATCTGTCGATCAATTTGGCTGCATCTTGTTTACTTGCGTTGGTCAGTAGTTTACCCTCGGCTTCTTTTATCAGATTTTTGAGGCGTAATCCGTCTTTTAAATAATCCGGTTTTGTCCGGTGGGTGTTCACTAAAATGGTAATACAATTTTCCGAAACAATGTCTTTCAATTCTTTTAGTGTAGTGTTCATCCTTTAATGGCTTTGATTATTCAGTTTATTACAATTTTAGAGCAGGGTTAAAAACCCATTTGTCGACCTATTGAAGCGTTACTTCAAATAAGCGTTCAACATCCAAAGTGTTTTTTCAGTTTCAGATATGTAATCGCTCATTAAGCTTAAAGTACCTTCATCATTGGCATCTGCGGCCAGAGACAATATCTCACGCTCTTTTGTGATTAAGGTTGAAAAGTTTTTTACTACAATTTCAACCCCCTGTGTTCCGTCTGTTATATTTCTTTCTTCCTTAATCTTGGTATTTTTAAGATAATCGGAATAGGTATGCAAAGGCTCTCCTTCAAGTGTCAAAATTCGTTCAGCAATTTCATCAATTTTGGTAAAGGCATCCTTATAGTACTCTTCAAATTTATTATGCAATTCAAAGAAATCTTGACCCTTGATATTCCAATGCAGTCCTCTTAAATTCTGATAAAACAATTCATAGTCGGCTAGAAGTATATTTAGTTCAACAACTAACTTACCCACCTTCTTCTTGTCTAATCCCACTAAGTTTTTCATGTTTAGTTATTTTTTTGATTCGCTACGAAATTAGACTTATTACACTAGATTAAGTATGATTTTGGTCAGTCGCACCTGAGACATATATCATATATGTAAACAAACTAATAAGCCGGAAAGACTGTTAGGTGGGTTGAAAAGGCAAAACCCCAGGGTTTCAGAACAATCATAAAAAAAAGATTGAATGCCTAAATGAGGCTTTAAGATACATCTGTGTAAGATCTGATAGCAGAAGAAGCAACGTTGTGATGGCTTTAAAAGGAAAGATGAATAAGTAATAAAAATTAAATGAATATGAAAAAAGTACTGATTTTATTTGTAGTAACCTTTATTACCATTGGCTCGTATGCACAAACCCAATGGAAAGTAGATCCCTATCACTCCTCCTTGAATTTCAACATATCACATTCCGGGATTAGTATTGTGAATGGAAAGTTTTTGGAATATGCCGGAAACTTAACTACTGATGGAGAAGCGCTTAATGCTGCAAAAATTGACTTTACCGTTAAAGTAAAAAGTATCAGCACCAATGTGGTAGATAGGGATAATCATTTGAGAAGTGCTGATTTTTTTGAGGTGGAGAAATTTCCTGATATGACTTTTAAAAGCACCAAAATCCTGGCCACAGGCAAACCCAACAATTATTTATTGTATGGCAAACTGACAATTAAGGATGTTGCGAAAGACGTGATTTTTGATGTGCAATATGGTGGAATAGCCAAAAGCGACCAGGGAGAAAGATTGGGGGTGAAAGCCGAAACGACCATCAATCGATTTGATTATAATATTGATTTTGACCCGGCTGCTGCTGGTGTTGGAAAAGATGTAAGCATCGTTGTCCATGGACAGTTTGTAAAACAATAGCATTTAATAAAGAAACATGAAAAATTCAGCAAAAGCAGTAGTTGATAAAATGTTCTCTGCATTCAGCAGTGGCGATGTTGAAAAATTCGTTGCAACAGTTTCTGACAACACCGTATGGATTTATCACGGTACCCAAATCATTCCGGCAGGAACTTTTGAAAAGAAAGAGGGAGTGAGAGCATTTTTTAGCAACATCCTCGACAAAACGGAAATCATCAGCTTTGAGCCACAACAATTTATTGTTGAGGGCAAGATGGTTGTTGTGTTAGGTCAGGAACATCAAAGAGTAAAACGGTCGGGAAGGGAACTAAAGCAAAAATGGGTTCAGATATATACCGTTGAAAACGATTTGATCACAAGAATGGAAGAGTTTGCAACTTCAGAAGAAGTAAGCTAACTTATCAAAGTACTAAAATCAAATTTTTAGCATTACTAACTCTCTTTGTTTTAGCGTCACCGCTTCTCAAAGACAATCAAAACTAAATATATGAAAAAAGAAACAGTAAATGATAATCCGCTTTTATGCGACATTGAAACCGGAATGTGTGGACCAGCTGATGAAAGCACAGACACAACGGCAAAGAGCACTATTCGATCAACTAAGAAATCCGTAAAAGTAATTTATTATACAGATCCTATATGCTCATCGTGTTGGGGCATAGAACCACAATTGCGTAAACTCAAATTAGAATATGGTGATGCTATTGAAATAGAGTATAGAATGGGAGGTTTATTGCCCGACTGGAGTTACAACAGTGGTGGCATTGGAAAACCATCGGACGTGGCAACTCACTGGGACGAAGTGAGTGTTCATTACGATATGCCTATTGACGGAGACCTATGGTTGGAAGATCCTTTGGATTCATCTTATCCTCCGTCCATTGCATTTAAAGCAGCACAAATGCAAGACAATGAAAAAGCAATTCTTTTTCTTCGGGAAATCAGAGAAATGGTTTTTCTGCAAAAGAAAAATATTGCAAAGTGGGAACATATGGAAGCTGCTGCTAAAAAAGTAGGGTTAAATATTGAGCAGTTCAAAACCGACTTTAACGGAAAAGCAAAATCATTGTTTGAAGAAGATTTGAAGTTAGGAAGAGAGCTGGGCGTAAGGGGATTCCCTACCACATTCTTTTTAGATGATGCAGGTAATAAAGAAATCGTCTATGGTTCAAGACCCTATGCTTTTTACGAAATGGCCATTCTGAAATTGAATCCTAATGCCACGAAAGGTGAATACAACAAAAATTGGGAAACACTCTTCTCAAAATACGCTACGCTCACTGCAAAAGAGTTTTCTGAACTTTCTGGAACTCCAAGAGATGAAAGTGAAAAGCAATTAAATGAGTTGGTTGTAAAAGGGGATTTAGAAAAGCATACTACCAAAAATGGTTCTATTTGGATACGGAAGAATAACAGTATCTAAATAAGGTGATGTGACATTTTCAAAATCCATAGGGAAAAAATATTAATTCAAAGACACTTAAAAACGAAGAATGATGGCAACAATGAAAGCAGCACGCTGGTACGCAGCGAAAGACATCCGGGTAGAGGAAGCCAAAATTCCCACTCCAAATGACAATCAGGTAAAGATAGAAGTAAAATTTACGGGTATATGCGGTTCCGACTTGCACGAATACACCCACGGGCCACAACTCATTCCGGTTGATAAACCCTACCCACTCAACGGACATCAGGGAACAACAACCCTTGGGCACGAATTTTCCGGAGTTGTTGAAGCGGTTGGAAAAAACGTAACAAATGTCAAAAAGGGAGATCGGGTGACGGTAGAACCGATTTTTAGAAATCCTGAAAGTCCGTTTATCACTACGGGAGAATATAACCTTTCTGAACCCCTCGGATTTGTTGGGTTGACGTCCAACGGTGGCTTTGCAAAGTATACGGTGGTCGAAGACTATATGGTGCACAAGATGCCCGACAAAATGACTTTTGAACAGGGCGCCATTGTAGAACCTGCCGCTGTGGCAGCGTATGCCATCCATCAAAGTGGAATGAAAATGGGCGACACGGTATTGATAACGGGGGCGGGTCCTATTGGTCTGTTAACGGTTCAGGTTGCAGTGGCTACTGGTGCTTCGCAAATTTTTGTGTCGGATATCTCAGAAAATAGATTAAAGAAGGCCAAAGAAGTAGGGGCTACCCACACGTTTGACGCAAGGGATAAGGATATTCCTCAGAAAATTAAAGAGTTGACGGGGTATGGTGTTGATGTTTTTATTGATGCAGCCGGTGTTCAGGCTTCATTTGATACTGGCATTAACAGCCTTCGCAACGGTGGCACGGCCGTCATAGTTGCTCTTTTTGCCAAGGAAGTAACTCACAATGCCTTAAATCATACTTTGAGGGAATTGACCATAAAAGGAACTGCTGCCTATCGCAACATTTTCCCCCAGACCATTGCATTAATCAATAGCGGAAGGTTGCCGGTGGAAAAACTAATCACCAGTGTCATCTCTTTGGATGAGATAGTAGAAAAAGGCTTTGAAGCACTGGTTAATGATCCTTCTGAGGTAAAGGTGTTGGTTGACATCAGCCGCTAAATCGCAAACAATAAAATCAATTATAAATCTTAAAACAACAAGAAAATGGCTAAATTAAATTCAATCGGACTAGATGTAGCAAAATCTAAAGTACTTGCAGAAAAGCTCAATGAACTCCTGGCAGATTATTCGATCTTTTATCAGAATATAAGAGGGTATCACTGGAACATTAAAGGAGATAAATTCTTTGAACTGCACGATAAATTCCAGGAACTGTATGAAAATTTATTTGTGAAAATTGATGAAGTAGCAGAAAGAATCCGCACCTTGGGTCACACCCCCAACCATAAATACTCTGTCTATCAAAAAGAAGCAAAAGTCAAAGAAAGTACAGAGGTGGCTGACGGCATAAAGGATGTGAAAGACACGCTTGAATCATTAAAAATTATTATTACCCTTCAACGAGAAATTCTGGAGATATCCGCAGATACAGGTGACGAAGGAACCAATGCTTTGATGAGCGATTACATTCGAGAGCAGGAAAAATTGGTATGGATGTATTCTGCCTATTTAAAATAAGGCGCCTTCTATATCAATTTTAAAGTGGATAGCGTGTGTCGAAAATAGTTCACATCGACAGCATGAGGAATTTGAGATTGGATCGCTCTTAGGGAAGTTTGATACAGAGATTGCTTCTACGAAGAAGATTACAAAATTGACAAACAATAAATTAAATTTTTACGGATCATGTCAAATATCAAACTGATTATAGAGGAAAGGGCGGTCAGTATAGGAAAGTTTATGGTGGGGCGTTTATTGCCATTCCGACAAAAAAGAATGGTGGGCCCCTTCATTTACATAGATCATATGGGACCTGTCAAGTTAAATGAGCGTGAAAATTTCGATGTATTACCCCATCCGCACATCGGTCTTTCTACGCTTACTTTTTTATTTGAAGGCAGCATTATGCACCGTGATACGCTTGGCAACGAAGTAGAAATAAAGCCAGGTGCCGTCAACTGGATGACAGCAGGAAAGGGAATTGTTCATTCCGAAAGAACTCCCGAGTATTTAAGAGACTCTCCATTGTATATGCACGGTTTACAAATCTGGGTGGCATTGCCAAAAGAACTAGAGCAAATGGAGCCGGAGTTTTCTCATATTGAGGAGCAACAAATTCCAGGATGGACAGAAGGAGACTTGCAATTTAAACTGGTGGCGGGTGAGGCCTTCGGCAGAAAATCACCCGTTCCTGTTTTTAGCATGCTGTTTATGCTTGAAATAAAAAGCAAAACAAAACAGACGGTTAACATTGGTGACCAGCTTTTTGGTGAAGCGGGATTGTATATTCTTAATGGAGCTATTGAAAGTGAAGGGTATGTTTATGACCCTAAACAATTATTAGTAGCAAAAGACAGCACACTTTGTGAGTTTACCATTCAGGAAAATAGCACCGTTTATATTTTTGGTGGCGATCCTTTTCCCGAAGAACGATTTATTGATTGGAATTTTGTTTCATCAAGTAAAGAACTCATTGAAGATGCCAAGCAGAAATGGAAGGCACAGTCATTTGATAAAATTGAAGGAGACGAAACGGAGTTTATTCCTTATCCAACATTCAAATTAAAAGGGGTTTAATTTAAAGTTTATGACCAAAATACTAGGACTGCATCACATCACGGCCATTGCAGGTGACGCTCAGCGCAATTACGACTTTTACACCAAAACCCTCGGACTCCGCCTGGTCAAAAAGACCGTTAATTTTGACGACCCCCAGACCTACCATTTCTACTTTGGTGATGAGGTGGGTTCTCCGGGAACCATACTTACCTTCTTCCCCTGGGCAAATGTGAGACAAGGAAAGAACGGAGCTGGTATGGCCACAGAAATTGGATATTCCGTACCGAGAGGGAGCCTGGATTTCTGGAAAGCTCGTTTAAAAAAATTCAATACCCGCCACGAAATGCTTAGAGAAAGGTTTGAAGAAAAATACATTGCTTTCCAGGACCCTGACGGATTATGGCTCAATTTGATCGAAGCGAAACACAACGATGAGCGAAGAGGATATGAAACTTCTGAAATTAAAGCCGATGTTGCGATCAAAGGATTTCACACAGTTACATTGACCGAGGTTAACAACAAAGCTACTGCCGCCATCCTAACTGAAGTGTTTGGTTACAAACAGGTGGAGCAGGAAGGCAATTTATACCGCTACCAAACCGATGCTGTAGAAAATGCTGCTATAGTAGATCTGTTGGAAATGCCAGACGCCCAAAGAGGTTTAAACGCAGGGGGCACTAATCATCATGTGGCATTTCGAGTAAAAGACGAAGAGACTTTGATGGTGTTTAGGGAAAAAATAGCAGCAAGAGGCCTTCAAATCACGGAGAAAATAAACCGGGACTATTTCTTTTCGCTTTATTTCCGCGAGCCGGGAGGCGTGCTGTTTGAAATTGCCACAGACAATCCCGGATTTGCAACGGATGAGACGGTAGAAAACCTGGGAAGTTCACTGCAATTACCTGATCGATATAAAGCAATGCGGGATAAGATTGAAAAGGGACTACCGGAGCTTCAAACGAAATGACAAACCATTTGCACAAGAAGAATATACAAACGGCAGGCAAGCCTTTAAAAGAAGCCGAGAAAGTATTGATCATGATCCATGGTCGTGGAGCGAGCGCCCGTGATATTCTCGGGCTTTCCTTGCATTTAAATGTGACTGAATACGCCTTACTCGCCCCAGAGGCAACCAATAATACCTGGTATCCCCATTCGTTTTTGGCGCCTCCTGATCAAAATGAACCCTGGCTTTCTTCTGCTCTTGATTTACTGAAAGAAGCGGTTGATGACGTAACGAAACAAGGGATCACTACAGAAAACATATACTTCCTGGGGTTTTCGCAGGGAGCTTGTCTGACCTTGGAGTTTGCTGCACGTCATGCTAAAAAATGGGGAGGTGTTGTGGTTTTTACTGGCGGACTGATTGGCGACAAAATAGATCAGGGGAATTATTCCGGTAACTTTAACGAGACACCCATCTTTATTGGCACGGGAAATCCCGATCCACACGTACCGATAGCACGGGTACACGAAAGTGTCAGTATCCTGGAAAAAATGAATGCAAAGGTACACCTGCAGGTGCACGAGGGGCGACCACACAGCATTTCTCCAGATGAGGTTGAAGAAGTAAATCGTTTGATTTTTAATTGAGAGGATAAATTTGGAAAGTGAATAGCCTAACTTTCCTATCAAGAGGAAAAGAGTATCTATGCTGCATTGCCTATGTGAATACACCGTACTAACATGAAATTAATCTGAAGTAGAAAGAAAATTCTTTAGCGTGAAAATTTATCGAAATGTCCTATTCCGTAGAAGAGAACCGGAATATGAAATACCTTTAAATCTATGAATTAGACTCTAAATTAGTTCTACCTGTATTGGAGAAAATGGCGGAGAAGTATAAAAAGGAACTATCTTTGCGAGAACGCTAAAAATTATAGTATGAACTACACAGAAAATTTTGAGGGTATAAAGTTAGATGTACAGGCAGTGGACATTACCATCTCTGATAACTTACAACAAAGTATAAGGGATACCATTAGTAGATTAAAAAGACATACTTCGGATGTCAATTATGTAGATGTTTACTTTACAGATAAAAGTGAAAAATCCACAAATCCTAAAACAGTGGGTATGAAATTTGGCATTCCTGGAAACGATGCTTTTGCTTCCGATTCTGGGGACAACTGGATGGAACTGCTTAAAAATGTAGAAGAAAAGCTGCGCAGTCAACTTGTTAAACTCAAACGTTGAAAAGTGTTATATA